>JBBRAA010000124.1:0-3157 GCA_038207205.1 Aggregatilineales bacterium | reverse complement strand
ATCGACGACGATCACCTCTAAGTTACCCGCTTGCTTAAATGTACCGTAACGGACGCGCAGCGTTGGAGTACCCCGTACGCCCACTTCGTAGGCAAGTGCAGTATCCACTTCGACCTGTGTGGTTGCTTCATCCTCTGCACAATCCAGCACCGTTTCGTTGTCGAGATCATAAAATCCCTCTCCCCGTTTGGGTGGGAGAGGGGTTGGGGGTGAGGGGAAAACAGTATTGATGTGATCGTAGGGGTAGGGTACTCGTCATAATCTGATAGTTCGCCGCCGCACGGCTTGAGCCCACGGCGTGCTACCCCTCATCCTTCTTCTTGCGCCGCTCATACCCAAAATTGAGTTTGCCCGCCGCGACGCGCTTGACATCTTCTGGGCGGCGGTCGTAACGGCGCGTGGTGTTGACATCGGCATGACCCAGAATATTGGCGACTGTGACAATATCGACGCCCGCATCAAGTAAATCACCCGCGACGGTTCGGCGCAAATCGTGCGGTGAAAAATCGCGCACGCCTGCCTCGTCCGCGCGCTTGTGCAGCATCTTATAGACCGCCTGTTCTGTCAAGCCGCGCGCGAGTATAATCCGTCCAGTGCGTGTGACCGGGTTGAACAGCGCGCCCGCCGCGTCGCCGCGTATCTCGATCCATTCGGTCAACGCGACGAGCGCGCCGCCTGCAACATAGACAGTGCGGTCTTTGCGTCCTTTGCCGCCGCGCACGGTCATCTTGTCGCGGTCGTCGAAATCGAAACGGGCGAGCGCGGTCAGTTCGGCGCGCCGTAAACCGCATACCGCCAACAATCCTAAAATCGCCGCGTCGCGCACCCCATACGCCGAATCGTCCTCGATGCACGCACGCGCCAGCGCCGTCACTTCGCCGCCGGATAGGTCGCGTCCCGCTGGCAGCAACTGCGCTTTGACATTTTGTACGTCCGCCGATTTGTGATATTCCTCTGCGGTGATGTATCCAAGCCGCCACGCCTCTTTGAGGACGCCGCGTACTGCGCTCAGGGCATGGTTGACGGTCGCGGGCGCGTACTTGTCCATCAAGGCAGACCGAATGGCAGCGACATGTTGATACCGCAGCCGTGCCCAGTCGATGGACAAAAAGCGCGTGCTGTATTCGACCCGCAGCGTTTCAGGCGCATCTTTGGCGGGCTGGACGAAATGAGTCGGCAGCAAAATATCGGCGACGATATTGAGCGCGTTTCTCAAACCGCGCCGTGAGTTCTCACTCGGCTTTTGCGCCAGATACACGAGCGCCGGGTGCTGGTCGGGGATAATGCGCTCGTACAGGATGAGGTCTTGTGGTGCGGTGCGGATGATGAGGTCGGGCATAGTTTTAGATTTTCCTCTGTGCCTTCGTGCCTTCGTATTAGGCTTTTCGTTTTTGGGCGCGTCTAAGTCCCGCCCTATTACGATGTATCGTCGCAATTGATCATAATGGCATGATACATCACTCTCAAAGTTCCTACAACTCACATTGTCATAACTTAGCGATGAATCGACTCAACGCCTGCGAAAAAGTTCGCAACGGGCTTTTGAAGCGATTGGCGATGCATGGCAGCACGTACGTTTGCTTGACACAATCTAAAACGCCTCTAGAATGAACACGTTCACAAAAATTCTGCAAAACCGCTATCTTTCAATCTGTAAACGCCTTCTGGAATAATCGGTGATCGAAAAAGAAGCACTGAACATCACGCGCCGCGCACTCAATCTGGAAGACATTGCGGCTAAAGCGGGCGTTTCGCGGTCAACCGTGTCGCGCGTGATCAACGACGAACCGTATGTCAGCGAAAGAACCCGCCAGCGTGTCATGGCGGTGATCGACCGCGAAGGCTACACGCCCAATCTCGCTGCCCGCCAATTGGTGACGCAGCGCACGCAGGTGATTGGCGTCATTCATCCGCATGTGGTTTCTCAGGTCTTTGAAAACCCGTATTATTTTCCGTCGCTTTTGCAAGGTATTGCCGAAGGCACAAGCGAGCGTGATTATGCCACGCTGCTGTGGTGGTGTCATAATCAGGCTGAAGAAGAACGGCTGCATCGCCGCGTGCTGCGTTATCACAGAATGATGGACGGTTTGATCGTGGCATCGGCGCGGACCGACGACCCGCTGTTAAAACACCTGGTACGGTTGAACATACCATTCATTCTGGTCGAACGCCCACCGATTATGCAAGATATGATCAGCTATGTCAGCATTGATAATATAGACGCGGCGCGCAGCGTAATCGCGTATCTGATCGGAATCGGGCGGCGGCGCATCGCCACGATCACAGGCGCGCTGAATAATGTCGATGGTATTGACCGTTTGACAGGTTATAAACTCGCGTTAGAAGCGGCGGGGATTGCGTTTGACCCAAAGCTGGTCGCAGAAGGACATTTCAGCACGCTCTCTGGTTATCAGGGGATGCAGCAGCTCATCGATCAGCGCCCGGACGCGGTGTTCGCTGGTAACGATTCGACTGCACATGGTGCGCTGCAATATCTGAACGAGATTGGAATGCGTGTGCCAGATGATGTGGCGCTGATCGGTTTCGATGATATGCCGATCGCACAACAAATTACACCGACGCTGACCACGATTCGAGCCCCTATCCAGCATAAGGCGTATACTGCTACTACACTCTTGATCGATATGATCAACGGCGATATGACTGCGCCCCGTCAAGTGCTGCTGCCGACACAGTTGATCATCCGCGATTCAACATAGCAGCCGACTGTTTATTAAGCGAATAAATCACGCAGCGCCAGCGAAAAACCGGGCATCAGCGTCATGCCGTCGAGCGCGTCGTTTTCGGATAGATGTTTGATGTCGTTATTTACCGCGCTGTATAAATTTACGCCGCGTGTTTCTTCCATGACGACCCAGACTTGTCCCACGCCATCAGCAAGATATTGACGCGCTTTTTGATCGACTTCAGCGTATGAATCGCCTTTGGATACAATCTCGACGACCATATCGGGCACAAGTGGAATCGGCAGCCGCCGCCAATTTGGTGTCGCCTCTTTATCTGGAAAGCGCCGTAAAACCCCTGCCTTCAGGCATGGGATATAAGGCGTCGGTCTTATGTTTTTTCTGCTGAAATAGGGTATGATGAAAGGAGGTTAAGGTACGAGACGTAAAAATCCGACCTCGATCATAATCGT
>JBBRAA010000123.1:0-3162 GCA_038207205.1 Aggregatilineales bacterium | reverse complement strand
GCGTTTTCGTCGTCGGGCGGCACCGCGAACCCGTGCAGACCGCTTTCGACCAACACGCCTGCGTCGCCCACATCGGTGACAACCGCCGGAATGCCCGCCGCCATGCCTTCTAAAATTACGTTGGGTGTGCCTTCGTGATCGCTGGTCAGCGCCAAAATATCGATGTGGCGGAGCAAACTCGGCACGTCGTTCCGTTCACCCATAAGCAGCACACGATCCTGTAAATCCTGGTCGCGGATCGCCCCTTCAACGGCGGCGCGTAAATGTCCGTCGCCGATCATGACGAAGCGCGCGTCGGTATCACGTAAAAGCGCTGTGATCCGCACAAAGCGGAGTGGATTTTTGCGCGCTGCCAGCCCGCCGATCTGCGCGATGACGGTTTTGCCGCGCCACGACGCCGGGAACGGATACGCGATGATCGGCGCGGACGTGATACGCTCGATATCGAGTCCGTTTGCGATGACATGAATTTTGCGCGGGTCGATTAAATGGCGCGCGGTTGCATCATGCGCGGCAGCGTATGAGTTGGCGATCCACGCGGCGACGCCTTGATTCAAGAAGGGCAGCGCGCGCTGAAACCAACGCGGGTAGATCGTGGGGATGTTGCGCTCCCCGACGACGAAACGACGATGACCGATGATCATCACCGCGATACGTCCGTACAAACCGCTCACGCCATCGAGAAAAAGATGCACAACATCCGGTTTTTCGGCGCGCAAAACAGCGATCAAGCGGAGCAGACGGCGTAGATCAGTATGCGAACGGCGTTCGAGTTCGATCACGGTATGACCAAGCGCGCGAATCGGCTGCACCCAATATCCACCCGGCGAAAACACCACGACCGTTGCGGGGTCGGCGCGCTGTGAGAGCAGATAATACAACTGCTGTTCTGCGCCGCCGCGCGTCAATTGACCGATCAAATAAACCAGTTTCAAGGCAAAAATCACCGAGTCCGTGTATGCTGAACAGGATATTGGGTCATCTTATCGAACGTGGGGTTGGGTTACAACAAACGCGAAACACAGAACACACCTTACCCAATGCCCCTCGTTTTCAGCCCTCACCCCCTGCCCCTTTCCCTCAGGGCGAGGGGTGAAAAACCGTCGCGGTAGGGAAAATCCTTCTCCCTCAAGGAGAAGGATTTAGGATGAGGGCAATCTGCGCAAGGTGAAACACGTAACACAAAGGCACGCAGACACAAAGAAATATAATGGGCGGCAGCGACCAGAGGTAAAGATGTTCATGAGAAGCATGAGACGTTTATTGATCGTGATGAGTGCAGCGATGATCGCCGCGTGCCAAGCCGCCGCGCCGCCACCACTGCCCACACCCGAAAACGATGGCATCAGCCGCGCCGCCGCGTCGAATCTGGCGATCATCGAATGGGTACGCAGCCCAGAAAATATCATCTTTCGCGCCGATGTCGAAGGTGGATACGCGGCGGATTCGATTCGGGGCAAGCGCGATGTGCCGAACTGTACGATTTACGGCGACGCGCGCGTGGTGTGGGTCAATGAACTGGATCCGTTTCGTCGTGAAGTTTTGTACGACCGTCTCGCGCCCGCCGTGATCGCGGATTACATCGCGTATTTGACCATCAACGAGCGTATTTATACATTTGCAACGCCGACCGCCGCCGTGCCGGTGTACGATGCCGTGGTCGAAACGATCCGCATCAACGTCAACGGCATTGATCAGCGCACCGATGGTTTTAGCGGCTGGGATGGCGACGACGACTGGTTCCGCCGCGTCCTGGCGGCGTGTCGCTCGCTCAGCGGCACGCCGATACTGTTTGAACCGACCAACGGCTGGATGAGCGCCATCGAAGTACCATATGTACAGGAAAGCCCCGCGCTGACATGGGATGTAGCGGTGACGGGTCTCGATCTGGGGGAAAGCGCGGCGCTGGACACACCGTTGTGGGTGACAGGCGCCGCCGCCGTGCAAATCTGGCGCGCGCAAAACGATCAGCCGTCACGGTTCGTCTTTCAGCAGGGCGAGCGTTATTTTCAGGTCGCGCTGCAAGTGCCGGGAATCAGCCGCAACAGCCCATCCGCGCCCTGAAATAGGCTGATTGCCCCTGCCGTTGCCGCTCACATCGTCGTTCAATGATCGCATTCAACCATGAGTGAGGGATGGAATGCGACGATTATTCGGTATGACTTTCGCGCTGGCGTTGATGCTGGCAATCAGCGCGTGCGCCGCAGTTCCATTATCGGGTAACGGGTGCGCTGTCAACCTGGACGTAGGGATATCGGTCACGTTCGTATCGACCGATGCGGCAGGTGTGATCACCAGTTTTGCGGGGAACGTTGGGGCGACGCGGGCGGGCGATATTCGGATTCGCGCGGGTGAGACCGATCTGAATGTGACCGAAGTCAACGTGCGGCTGCGCGATAATCCGCCGCTCAACACGCCGTTATCGTATGATCCCACCGCCAGTTATCAGGATGTGGACGCACTGCCGATGCAGTTCAGCAGCATCGCACCAGATGGATTCGCCTTACAAGGCGGTACCGTTGTCGTCACCGCGCTGAGCGACAGCGCGATCAGTTTGAATATGACATTCACTCGTTTTGTTGCCGATGGCGTCGCGGAAACACTGTTTATCGATGCGCCGAATGTCCCGTTCCAGGCGTGCAGCGCGTCGTAAATCGCACGTCCGTTGTAGGGGCGGGTCCGAGAAGGTTAATAACTCACCTTACGCAGATTCCCCTCACCCCAACCCCTCTCCCACGCAAACGGGGAGAGGGGAGAAAAGCTAAATACCGCCCCCAACCCCATCATTAATCATTGTCATGCACGCCGACGCTGATCCCCGAACATGCGCCCGCGCCTTGCCAAACACTGGCATTGTTACTGCTATCCGTGCTGTGAAAAATCGTCGTAAACAGCGGATCGATCTCATCAAGCGCGTCGTTGACCGCCGTAACGGTGAAGCTTCTGCCCGTATTCCAATTTGAGTTGTTGAACTGGCGGCTCACAGGGCTGACCGTGATCTGCGCTGCATCGAAGCCAAACGGGAACACAGTTACAGTTTCGCCAGCAGCAGGCGGCGCGCTCAGGCGCACATTGTATCCCTCGCTTGCGCCGCTTTCGGTAACGCCAAAACCGAGATTTGTCCGGCTGACCTGCACACACACGGCAGGTGGCGCGGTCGTT
>JBBRAA010000122.1:0-3256 GCA_038207205.1 Aggregatilineales bacterium | reverse complement strand
AGCACAATCGCGTGCTGCTGCGCCGTCGCAAACGGCACCGATACCAGATGCCCGACGGCAATTTGTCCGTCGAGTTCTGGCGGGATGTGATAATCGTACGTGGTATCGACGGGCGCGTCGATGGCGACATTGACAAACATGTCTCTATTTTAGCACAGATGTATCACTATTACGGAGTTCAATATGATTTCTTACCGGATTAAAATCTTTGCTGCGTTGACATTCATTTGATCTGACGAAATAATCGATGCAATTCATAAAATGCTGTCTTAACAACTTATTTTGTTAACCCTATCAGGGAGCGCTCAAAAATGCCGATTACGCCGTATTGGTATCACACCAACCGCGTTCTTTATGTTGAACTTGAAGGTGAATTGAGCGAGAGTGAAATTCAGGAAAGCGACAAAAATGTCGCGCGGATTTTACAAGCTGTCCAACAAGAAGAGCCGCGTTATATTCATTGCATTTCCGATAACACGAAATTGACGGGCACGCCTCCCCTGGCGAAACTGCTCGACCTGGTCACCAATACCGAAGCTCGCCGTGCAATGGGCAAAGTTATCCGTTCCGGTTGGGTCATCGATGTCGGCGTCCCGATGAGAAATGTCTCACTGCTCAAATTCATGCTCGATTTAGTCGCCCAAAAGAACAACATTCACTATCGACAGGTGAATTCCTTGGTTGATGCTATCGAATTCTTGCGCAAGATGGATTTAACCCTGACCGATCTCCCCGTGCTTGACCGCGCCGCGATGACGCCTGCTGTGCTCAAAGTGCCCGACATTGAAGCACCCATTGAAGCACCCGCCGCCGTTATGGTCGACTTCGCCCAGCCTGCTGTCATCGATATCGCCCAAAAAGACAGCGCTTCATAGCGCCGCGCACGATTTTCCGCCACAATAGAGCGCATCTCTTTTTTTACGACAGGAGCGACTTCTATGAAACGTTCTCTGCGCTTGGTGGCGATTGCCACGTTCACCATGCTCATCGCCTTGCCCGCCGCCGCCGAGTTCGTCATCAGCGAACCCACCGATGGACGGACTTCACCCGCTTATCCGATTAATGGTGTTCCGCCGCGCCCTGTGTTGACTCCGCCCGAAGCCATCCCCGCCGACCTGACCGAAGGCGCGTATCTGGTCGTCAACACGGATAACCTGTACATGCGTCAAGGCGATGACCCGACCTACGCGCCCGTCGCCATTCTCGATGGCGGCACCGCGTTGATCCCGCTCGGCATCAACGCCACCGAACCGTTGTGGTGGTATGTTCAGGTCGGCGGCGAACGCGGATGGGTGAGCGGCGAGTTCGTCGTGCTGCGCGGTGATGCGCGCGGTCTGCCAGAAGTCGAAGCCGAGGGTGAACGCACGCTCGCACGTTTGTATGTAGGCGGCGAAAACTTCATCCGCAGCGCGCCGCTCTACGAACGCAACTATATTTGCTTATTCCCCGCAGGGCTGGAATACGAAGTCATCGGGCGCACATCCGATGATGACTGGTTCGAAATTCGCGGCGCGTGCGATACTGGCGCAGTCGTCGAAGGCTGGATTCCGGCGGCGAACGGCTTGTTCCGTAACACGGCGGGCGTCGTCATCCCCGTCACGTACTAAAGGTCGATGTATTGATTTATTTCACCTCTCCCCCATCCCCTCTCCGATTTCGGAGAGGGGTGCAAACAGTACTCATGAGTCATTGCATTCATCCCTCAATAAAATCGCACCAGAAACTATCCGTCGGTTCGCGTTTGCACTCGCCCCTCCCCGAATTCGGGGAGGGGATGCGACCGTAGGTCGCGGGGGAGAGGTAAATTGATCTCAATTCGCATTCTTATTTTTTCTCTGGTTCTGGTCTTATCATTCCCAACCCATGCCCAAGTCGATGCCCCGCTTGGCGCACCCTTACTCGCCTTCGATACCACCGCCCAGGATCGGATCGTCTTGTACGACCTGAACACCGGATCAGCACGCGACCTCAATTTTGGATCGGGCTGGCATCGTGTATGGGGGTTTTCGCCGGATGGCTGCCGCATCGCGTTCACCTTGAGCGATGGACTCGATCACGCCCGTTTATACACGGCGCGCATCGATGGCAGCGACCGCCGCGAACTCGTGCGTTTTTCCACGCCGCTTGTTGGGGAATGGGGCGTGTGGGAAGCACAGTGGTCGCCCGACCCGGTTGATCAACGGATCGCGTTCACGCTGATCGAGACACAAATCAACAATGACGGTCAACGTGTACAAAATCATCGGATCGCGTGGGTGACGCCCGACGGCGGCGACCCTGACTTTTACAGCATCTCTGGCGATGAACATACCCCGCGCTGGTCGCCCGATGGACGCTGGTTGGCGTATGTCGCCTATGAAGAACGCGCGGCGGGCGCTGACCCGTTAGCCACCGCGCTCCCTGAAGCGCCCGTTACATCGATGATCCGCGAAGCTGATTTGTGGGTTGTCGGCGCGGACGGCTTGAACAAGACACGCCGTACCACGTTTCCGGTTGGCAATGTCAGTATGCCGCGCTGGTCGCCCGATGGAGATTTGATCGGCTTTATTTTTTCCCCGACGCCTAACAACGATCAAGTCTGGTTGATCGGCACAGACGCGGGTGCGACGCCAACAACGCTCAGTTTTACCGATGCGCTCGCGCTCGATTTGACATGGCTGCCTGATAGTGCCGCGATGACAGCAGCGCTGCGTGATTTCAAAGGCGTGCGTGAAAATCGGTTGTGGCGTATTCCACTCACAGGCGTTGCCGACAACGACGCTGTGCAGATCGCGGGTGATCCCGACCTGGTGAATATGGATTATCCACGCTACAGCCCCGACGGACGCTGGCTCGCGGCGCGGTCGGCGTATGCGCTGGTGTTGATCGATTTGAGCGTATCGTCATGGACACAGTTCGACGTGGCGTATGACGGCAACACACCCGCTTTATGGTCGCCGCCCGGTTTTACAGGCGAATCGAGCTGCGCTTAACGGTCTTCTTTGTGTATCCGTACAAGTTACACGATGGCGACCGCTTCGACTTCGAGCAAATATTCTTTGAGAAAAAGGCGGCTGACTTCGACGGCGATGCTGGCGGGGAGTTTGTCCACGTTCAAATAAAGCGTCGTGTTGCTTCAATACCTGTGCCAAAAAGGGGGCATAAAGAAGTAGGGTTTTCAGGTAAAGTGGAATCTCTTACAACACCACACGACCAGAAAACCCATGAGCGAAATTATAGCACTCACGCACTGCCTTGTATCCTCCCTCTCGCCGAC
>JBBRAA010000121.1:0-3420 GCA_038207205.1 Aggregatilineales bacterium | reverse complement strand
TCGGCGTCTGTGACGAGCGCCATGATGCGCCCCGCGTACTCATACAAAACATCGCCCGCTGGCGTCGGTTTGACTCCGCGCGAACTGCGCTCGAACAATGCGACGCCCAGCGCTGTTTCCAGGCTGGCGATGTGCTGGCTGACGGCGGACTGCGCCATGTACAGCGCGGTTGCGGCAGCGTTAAAGCTGTGCTTGTCATAGACGATCATGAAAATTTTGAGCTTATGTAAAGTGAGCATCGTTCGATCCCGTTATCACTTTTCATGATAACGCTTATCGTGCTGATCTGTCTACTACGTTTGAACGAATGCTGTACGCTGTAAAGCGATGAATGTCATTGAAAAAGCGGACGAACAGCACGATTTGTCATCGGCGGCTGAATTCGGTTAATCAAGTGAGGGTTAGCGTAAACATGGACTACCGGACGCACGTATCGAATGTACTGGTCATTGGCTCTGGCGCGGCGGGCTTACGCGCGGGGATCGCGGCGCACGAAGCGGGCAGCGATGTCGTCATCGTTGGCAAAAGCCTCAAGCGTGACGCGCATACCGTGCTTGCGGCGGGCGGCATCAACGCGGCACTCGGCACGGTTGACCCCGAAGATAGCTGGCAGCAGCACTTCGCGGATACCTTCCGCGACGGCTATTTTTTGTCGAACCCACACACCGTCGAACTATTGGTCAAAGAAGCACCTGCCGCCATCGAAGAATTAGTCAATTATGGCGTACCGTTCGCGCGTCAGAAGAATGGCGACCTCGATCAGCGCTTTTTCGGCGCGCACAAATGGCGTCGAACGTGCTTTGCCGGGGATTACACCGGGCGCGCGATTTTGTACGGTCTCGCCGATCGCGTCGAAGAACTGGCGATCCCGGTGCATGAACATCAATATGTGACGCAGTTATTGGTCGATGACAACCTGTGTTTTGGCGCGCTGGCGTTTGATCTTAAGACGGGCAAGCGCACGGTATATCTCGCAGACGCCGTAATTTTGGCGACGGGCGGGCATACGCGTTTGTGGCGACGCAGCTCGTCGCGCCGCGATGAGAACGTCGGTGACGGCATGTATTTGTCACTGAAAGCGGGTGCTGCGCTCGCGGACATGGAACTGGTACAGTTTCACCCCACAGGCATGGTTGCACCAGAAGATGTCGCTGGCACGCTGGTCACCGAAGCGGTACGCGGTGAAGGCGGACGTTTATTCAATGCGCTCGGCGAACGCTTTATGGCGAAGTACGACCCCGAACGCATGGAGCTTTCGACGCGCGACCGTGTGGCATTGGCGAATTATACCGAGATCGTCGAAGGGCGCGGCGGACCAAACGGCGGCGTGTTCCTGGATATCAGCCACCGCGAAAAAGATATGATCCTGACCAAGCTGCCGCGTATGTATCGTCAGTTCCTGGAATATCAGATGCTCGACATCAGCAAGCAGCCGATGGAAGTTGCACCGACCGCGCATTACAGCATGGGTGGCGTGATTGTGCATCCTGAGACGCAAGAGACGCGCGTGATCGGGTTGTTCGCGGCAGGCGAAGTGACGAGCGGCTTGCATGGCGCAAATCGACTCGGCGGCAATTCACTGGCAGAGACCGTCGTGTTCGGGCGGCGCGCAGGTGAAGCGGCGGCAAGTTATGCGCGGATGATCAACGCACAGCACCGCTCACAGGCAGTGATCCGCGCGGCGAACGATGATCTGAGCGCACAGATTAAGCCTGGCAGCGAGATGGCGCGTCCGTTGCAGCGCGCAGTACGGAATACGATGTGGGAAGGCTGCGGGGTTGTCCGCTCGGAGCCGCGCTTGCAAGAGGCGCTCGCCAAGTTGAATGACCTGCGCGCGGCGACGGTCGATCTGGATGTGCGCCCATCGTCGGAAGGTTTTCAGGATGTGGCGTTGGCGTTCGACCTGCGTGCGGCGTTGGCGTCGGCAGAAGCCACCGTGCGGAGCGCGATTGAGCGGCGTGAAAGTCGCGGCGCGCACCAGCGCACCGATTACCCCGAACTCGACCCGGCGTTGATGGTCAATTTCGTCATCGAACTCGATAAGACCGGACAGCAGGCGATCAGCGCGACCGGCGTACCGCCGCTGAGCGGCGAACTGCAGGAGTACATCAACAACCCCGAATACGAGGTCGTCGGGCGTCTGTTGGAGTAACCGCATCGTTATGGATTTGTAGGGGGCGGGACTCAGACCCGCCCCTTGTCGGGCAATTCGGTGGCGACGCTTAATTACAACCGCGATGCAGCGCAATGCAAAATCGATTTAGCCAGCGGACTGGAACCGACTCGCAGTCGTCGCCCGCTGGCGCAGACATGATCTTGGCAGGCGCAACTGGGCAAACGAACTTGTCGTTCACGCAGTATCTTTTGGTTCATGAACTGGGGCATATCTTCGATAATCGCACAACCTCAGCGAATTGCAGTCCGACTTCTGCAACTTTACCTTGTCGCCTGCTCAATCTTGCCTTACAAGGAGTATCAAGCGGTGTTTGCCCAACGTATTTGAGAGACTCACTTCGCATAGATGCCATTTCGACCCCACCACCCAATGTGGCACCATTAGTCTTTCAGACTACTTGTGTCGATCTTGTTGACTCACAACTTCGCGCTGTGATGGGTAGACCGAACGGCACATTTGCTAGAGGTGAAAGAGGTTGGGGAACGAGTCCCGACAACATTTTCACGGACTTTCAGCAGCATCCTGGTGAGGTTTTCAGAAGTGACTCATCTGATTTGGTTTTAGAGGAAACTGCGGCAGATATGTTTCTCAATTGGGTATATCGAATTGTCACAAACATTCCTACATCGTTCCGAACAGGAGTGCCAGGTTCATGGTTAGGGTATCGAAACATGAGTTGGCGGGATAATATCGAAGGGACAACACTAGCGAGCATCGCAGAAAATGGCGATTTTACCGTTATAGCGCCAAACCAAAACACACTGCTTTTTCAGTTTTCAGGAGGTGCCTCGATAGTAGATGCGGCTGTTACTTGGAGTTCAGATGGAAATAGATTGGCGACAGGGATTGGCAATCAGGTTTATATTTGAAATACTAGCACTTGGCAATTATACGATCAATTTCTTATAGGCGAATTGGACGGATTGTTCGCACCTGATGGTGCACTGAGTGAAATTCCAGAAGGAGTGAGGTCCATCATATGGAGTGGAGACAATCGTTACGTCATTTCTGGCAGCCTGAGTTATATGAGGGTGGGGCATAAGCTGCCAATGTAAACAAACGAGCCAATTCGGGTAAAGTTGTTGGTTACCACACCGCAACCATATCGAAAAGGCTCGACGAGATGATAACCCATGAGCATCCCTTAATCCAATTGCTGGCATTGATTGATCTGGTCTGGGTCGAGAGCGAGATAGGAACGCCGAAAGTCTATAGTGAGCAAACGATGTTCAAAATCTATGTCG
>JBBRAA010000120.1:0-3522 GCA_038207205.1 Aggregatilineales bacterium | reverse complement strand
TGACTCCGGTGGGATTCGAACCTACGACACTCCGCTTAAAAGGCGGGTGCTCTGCCGCTGAGCTACGGAGCCACTCTTTATCAGTTTATCAGCAATCACCAGCGGGTCAAGAGACAGTCTACTCAACCTCATCTGTTTTGTAGGGTGCAGTTCAGAACTGGTCACCACCCAAAAAAATAAGCGATTCCCCCCGTCTGAGGAATCACCTATCTGATGCGGAGCGGACTCGAAACCGTCTTAATAGCGGCAGAGACCACGGATGAGAACTGAAAGGAAAAATCCAGCTTGAAATTAGTTACCTTACTGGATTTATACTCGATATTGGCGCCAACTCCTCACCAATTGGTGACAAAGTCCCAATTATTAGACAAATTCTCACCTATCATTTATATGTGTTTCAATTCATGTGGCGCCAATGCTCCATAAGGTATTGGCGATGCCGCGCGTCCGCATCATCAATCGAGTCAAAGAGACGCACAAGGCAAAAATGGCGATGGTCAGCGTGAGTTGCAATGCGGTCGGTGCGCTGAATGACAAAATCCTCGGCGCGATGATCGGCGCGGTCAATGCCAGTACGCCCAAGCCAGGCGCCAGTGCGAAACGCTGCCAGGATGAGCGGATTGTCGCCAGCGTAAACGCATCAATGCCCTGTACATTCCACATTGCCAGCATCGCCCATAAGGTGAGAAAAATATACGATGAGGCGCGCATCACGTCCGTATCCAACCCCGCCGATAGATAAATCACGATGGCGTTGAGCGTCATGCCCAAACCACCGATGATCCCCGCTGTGACGACGAAATCCAGCACATCGCGGCGGTAATGTGCCATCGGCATCGGCTTAAGCACCCGAAACGCAATCAGCGCGGCGGGGATGTTGATCAACAGCAGCGTCATCACGCTAATCTGAATCGCGCTCATCGGAAACGGCAGCGCCATAAAGCCCGCCAGGATGAAGAAAATGACCGCATACACATTCTTGACCAAATACAGCTTGCTCGTCGCATAAATCGACTGTGTGATCAGCCGTCCTTCGGTCAACGCACGCGGCAGCGACGCCAGCGCGTTATCGAGCAGTACCAGATCGCCCACATCTTTGCTGATCGCGGCACCGTCGTTCATGACGACCGCCAAATGCGCCTCTTTGAGTGCGGGCACATCGTTGACGCCATCCCCGACCATCGCCACGAACGCGCCGTGCCGTTTGATCGCCGCGATCAGCCGCCGTTTGGTCTCCGGGTCGATGCGTGCGAACAGGTCGCCATCCCACGCCGCTTGATCGAATCTGCTCTCGCTCATCGCGCTCAGTTGATCGCCTGTATAAGCGGTGCGGATCGTCATACCCGCGTCCACCGCGATGCGCGACACCGTTTCGAGATGATCGCCGCTGATCACCTTGAGCGCGACGCCTTGATCGGTGAATGCTTGCAGCGTCGCGTGTGTATCGTCGCGCAGTTGGTCGTGCAGCAAGATCAATGCTATCGGCTCACGATCCGCGCTCAGTTCCCCGTTAACATCAAGTGGCGCGCGCGCGAACGCCAGCACGCGCACGCCTTGACGTGCGTATTCAAGCGCGGTTTGCCGCGCCGTATGATCACGCGGCAGCACGCGTTCTGGCGCGCCAAGCATCAGCGCATGATCTGCGAAAATGACCGCCCCATACTGCCGCGATGAAGTGAACGGTAGTTCTTTGACCTTACCCCCCGCCCCCGTCTCCATGTGGACAGGAAAAGTTGCGGCGAGATAATCACGGATCGCCGCCGCCGTCGTGTTGAGCGTGGATAAACCAGACAAGTAGGTCTGTAAGGGGGTGAGGTTTGTAGCAGGCGCTTGCGGCGTGAGGTCGATAATCTGTTCGACCGTCAACAGATTGCGCGTCAGCGTCCCGGTCTTGTCGAAGCATAATACCGTCACGTTCGCCATGCCCTCGACGGCGTTGATGCGCTGCACCAGCGTGCGCTGACGACTCAGCCGCACCGCGCCGACGCTGAGCGCAATCGTCGCGGTCAATACCAAGCCTTGCGGCACGATGCTGGCGATAAAAATCACCGCCGCGCGAAAATTCTCCAGGCTGAAGGGTACGCCGCGCGTGAGCAAGCCCGCCACGAAATATAGTGGCGCACAGACTGCGATCAGCACAATCGTCACCTGCACGATGCGCGCCAAACGTGCCTGAGTCGGCGTCAGGACGGTTTTATACGCTTTGGCGGTTGCCGTCAAACGGTTGATCGTGCTGTCGTGCCCGACTCCGGTCACACGCATCACGCCTGATCCGGCGAGACAATACGAGCCGGAAACCGCACGGTCGTCGCTTTCTTTCAACACCGCATCGGATTCGCCCGTTAAATGCGATTCGTCCATCTCCAGTGCATCAGCGCGGATGAATACGCCGTCCACCACCAATCGGTCGCCCGGCGCGACTGGGATTACATCGTCGATCACCAGCGTTTCGGCGCGCACCTGTTGAGTCGCGCCATCGCGGATCACGGCGATCTCGCCCGCGTGCAGCGCCGTCAATTGATCGAGCTTGCGCTTGGCGAGCAGCTCCTGGATCAAGCTGAGCAGCGTATTACTGACCACGCTGAACCCGGCGAACGCGACCGTGCCGTAATCGCCCAGCAGCAGCACGATCCCCAACAGCGTGAGCAAAATCACGTTGAAGACGTTGAAGACGTTTTCGCGCACGATTTGCGTATAGCTGCGCCCGACGTGCGGTTTGTAATCGTTGCTTTGTCCGCGCGCAGTGCGCTCGCGCACGTCGGCGGCGGATAATCCGGTGATTGGAGGTATATTCAAGGGCATTCTCGATGATAGTGGCGCCGCATAAAGATAAAAACTTAGCGCAAACGCGCCCAGAAAGGAAGGCGCAAACAAACCTCGACCGCGTTTTATCTTGACGCTCAGCCCCCGTGTGCTATACTTTTACAAGTTGGCTCCGTAGCTCAATGGCAGAGCAGTTGACTCTTAATCAATTGGTTAGAGGTTCGACCCCTCTCGGAGTCACAAAAAGCAGGGTAGTAGATACCCTGTTTTTTATAATCATTTACAAGTCTATAATGGTTTCAACAGTTGTATATAACAAGGGTAAATTTTTCTGTCGAGTTCTAAATTTTGTCCCGTGATTATGGGTACTACGCGCGTCGAAATCAATAAAGATAAGTCCAAGCTCGAGCGCGTTTAAGAAACCAGAAAAATTAAACCTTTGTAACAGCTGAACTTTTCTATACTAATATTGCTGTATCCCCTTTTCTCGCTTTGCATCAGCCTGAACATAAAAGCAATTTTGCAGTTTAACTCCAAGATTGTGTTCGAGGTCTGAAAATCCCCAATATGGCTGTGGATCAAGTTCGCCTACCCCAATACGTCGCTCTACTGACTCTAGCCAATTATGCGGTCAGTTGGTCAGGGTGACGAGTGCGAATGCCGCCTAAACGGATGAAACGGTGCCAAAGGCGTGAAAACAAATCATCATCGGCGGAAACGGGCAGCGATTTAATGGTTTCGAGCAGGTAACGCCGAGCG
>JBBRAA010000119.1:0-3634 GCA_038207205.1 Aggregatilineales bacterium | reverse complement strand
CAAGGTGAGCGATCTTGGCTTTGCCAGTTTCGTGAGCATCCTCGAATGGGTGGCGTTGAAGCGCGGGAAGTCGGTTGTGAAGATCGGTCGCTTTACACCAACGACTAAAACCTGTTCCGGTTGTGGGCAGCGCCATGATCTGACTTTGCGCGATCGAGTGCTACATTGTGATTGCGGACTGACGATTGACCGCGACCACAATGCCGCGATTAACATCAAACACAGCGGGGCATCGCTGTGCTACCGGAGCGACGATAAGACGAAGGTTCGCCTTCGCAGTCGCATTGAGGGTAGAAGCCCCCGCCTTTAGGCGTGGGGAGTATGTCACACTTTTACCTGTATCAAAGGAGCTTGACTCATGAGCATGTCTTTTACGTGGTTAGGGCATTCGACATTCTCCATCGATATCGATGGTCATACTATTTTATTTGATCCATTTCTGACTGGAAATCCGCTGGCAGCGGCGCAACCTGAAGACTTGAATCCTGAAATTATTTTTTTGAGCCATGCGCATGGCGATCATGTCGGTGACGCGCTGACGATTGCACAGCGTACCGGCGCACGTATCGTGTGCAACAACGAAATGGCAGCGTATTATCGCGGTCAGGGCTACGACCATGTCAGCGGGCAAAATACGGGTGGCAGCGCCGATTACGGCTTTGTCACCTGTAAGCTGACCATTGCGTTCCATACGTCCGCGTTTCCCGATGGATCGAACGGTGGCAGCCCGAACGGATTCGTCATCGCCGGTACGCAAAGCGGTTCGCGCTTCTATTTTGCGGGCGATACAGCACTTTTCGGCGATATGGCGCTGATTGGTAACGCGGGGATCGATGTGGCATTTTTGCCGATTGGCGATTATTTTACGATGGGCATCGATGACAGCATCGAAGCGGTCAAATTGATCCGCCCGCGTTATGTCACGCCGATGCACTACAATACGTTTCCACCCATTCAGCAAAACGCCGGCGCATGGGCGAACCGCATCAGCAGCGAAACGGATTCGCAGCCGATTGTGATTGATCCGGGTGGCTCATTCACCGTTTCGTAGCAAAAAACGGGTACGGACGGCAATCATCCCGCCCGTTATCTGGCGCGCCATACCAGAAACCATCTTCACCACGGTTACAGTGATCGTTTTTGTCGCTGACCCAAAATATATCCGGTTCATAATACTGTTCTGTCTCAAAGTACATGTTAACGGGGGCGAATCGGAGCGTACCATTTTTCAAAACAGGAAATAATACGCGATATGCCGCACCAATCATTTGTTGATGCGAGTCCTTAGGCATCGTCGTGACAATCTCCCCATCAATGAGTTCCACAATTCCCATGTGATCTTCTGGGATTTGCTCGCGATACTCTTTGACGGTCAGCCGTCGTTTTTCCCTCGTCGTCATACTGTAACCCTCTCGTTTTGCCGTTCTCTATTTTGCCATGACTTTTTCATACACGGTCAGTGTTTCGCGCGCGGTTTTGCGCCAGCTAAACTGTGTTGCGCGCCCCAACCCGCGCGAAATTTGCGTATCGCGTAACGATTCCTGACCCAACAGCGCCAGCAGCGCGCCGCCCATCGAACGCACATCGTCTTTGCGGACAAGATACGCCGCATCTCCGACGAGTTCGTTGATGACGGGGATGTCCTGGGCGATCACGGGTGTACCGCACGCTAGTGCCTCTAAAATCGGCAAGCAAAAGCCTTCGTAGATCGTGGGGAAGATGAACACACGCGCCATACGATACACGGACGGCTTATCTGCATCATCGACCGCACCGATCCAGCGCACAAAATCATCGACGCCGATGTCTTTGGCGTACGCGGGCAGGTTGGGAAATAACGGGTCATTCCAGTCGGGGTACTTGCCCGCCATCACGAACGGATAATTGTCGCCTTCCGAATTGGTGACATAGCGATAGGCTGCCAGCGCCATTTGTACCTGCTTGCGTACATCGAAACCACCCAGGTACAGCACATAATCGTTGGGAAGGTCGTACTTACGCCTGACCTCTGGATCGCGTTCTGCGCCCATGCGCGGATGAAACGTATCATCGACCGCGAGCGGTGTCACTGTGATTTCATCTGGCGGGATGTGCAAATACTGCACGATATCGGCTTTCGCAGCGTTGCTGATCGTAATGATGCTGCCGCTGCCGCGCGTCGATGTACTGACGAGCGATGTATACAGCTTGGCTTGCAGCGTCGGCGCGTATTCGGGCATCGCCAATGGGATCATATCGAGCACGCTGGTGATCAAGCGGGCGGGTGATGTAAGCGGCGCGCCCCAATACGGCACATGCGCGATATCGGCTTTGAGCCTGCCCACCGCCGCCGGATACGTGCGTTGTTCAAACCACACCTTGCCCAGATTGGACGATGAACCGCGTGTCGTGACGGCGTTCACATTGGGCGGCAAATCGGCGGCATGGGTGTGTGGTGGCAAAATCACTGTCATCGCCAGTTCTGGCGCGACTTTACGCAGCGCGGCGACTAATCGACGGACATATTGACCGCTTCCAGTATACGGTTTATCCCAGAACCAGCCGTTGAAGGCGATATGCATGAAAACTCCCATTAAGCGTTAAAAGCCGAAAAGAGAAAGCTGCCGTTCACTTTCAATTTTTAACTCACCTTACGCAAGCCTCTCGTTTTCAGCCCTCACCGCCTGCCCCTCGCTCTCAGGGCGAGGGGTGAAAAACCGTCGCGGTAGGGGAAGTCCTTCTCCCTGAGGGAGAAGGATTTAGGATGAGGGCAATCTGCATAAGGTGAGTTTTTAACTATCGTCCGTGTCTTCTGTTGGCAGCTTCACACACACGTCGCACAAGCCATAAAATTCAAGCAGATGCCCGCTCAACTGTACATTCAGGCGATTTTCGAGTTCTTGCTTGAGCGACGCGAGCGTGCAATCTTCAAACTCGATCACGCTGCTACAGCGCGTGCAGATGATGTGATGATGATGTCCATCGGGCAGCAATACATAGGTCGGTGTGCTGCTCGTCCCGATATAGGTCGGGCGTGTCAGGCTCAAGCGTGTGAACAGATCGAGCGCGCGAAAAACGCTGGCACGCCCAATACCCGAATCGGTGTCATTGACGCGTTCGACAAGTTCGCTGCTGGTGATGTGTCCGCCGCTTTGTTCCAAAACACGCAGCACGGTCAGGCGCGCGTGGGTAAGTTTATAACCCCCCTGGCGCAACCGCTGTGCGCGTGGGCTGATCAGGTGTTGAGGCATGGGATCGACTCCCGCTGGATACGAACTAAAGTACAGCTATTGTATCATGCGTCCGCTTGTGAAACGTTTTGGTTACATTTGCGCCTCTTAGATCACAAGCGTATTGTCAGTTGGGCATTATCGATCATGGGCGCGTTATCGGTTGAACTCGGCGTGTATCCAGATGCCGAAACGTATTATCAGGACAGCCTGAACACAGCGTTCGAGTTGGGCGAACGTTTCTTGATCGCCAATGCGATTGGCGGGTTGGGCGATGTGGCGCGCGCACGCGGCGATAATGCGGAGGCAGGCGCGAAATACCACGAAGCGCTGATCATGTTCAGCGAGATCATCGCGCGCCCTTTGACGCTGCACATGCTGGTCTCGATAGCCAGACTGCATACCGAGACGCCGACCACGCGTAC
>JBBRAA010000118.1:0-3835 GCA_038207205.1 Aggregatilineales bacterium | reverse complement strand
TCTCAGTGAATCACGAATGTTCACCAGCCCTCATCCCCCGACCCCTTCTCCCTCAGGGAGAAGGGGAGAAAAGCGCGCTTTTGAAGTCCCTCGCCCTGAGGGAGAGGGATTTAGGGTGAAGGCAAAAACATGGTTTCGTGATTCACTGATTCTGGCAGACTTGTGAGTACAGGTCACGCCACAAAGCGAAGCGTTGTGTTTTGCGCAGTTTGAGGACATGCTTATTCATCGCATTGAGCGAAATGTATTTGCCCGTCAGACGGTAATAACGTCGTTGGAGTGCGATGAAGTGATTCCACACCGTAGACGCAACAAACAGCTTATGTCGCAGCTTCCGATCTTTCTTGTCGGCGCGGAAAAGTCGGTATTTGTACATCTTGTGAATGGTGATAGGATCGTTCATACTTTCGATGCTCTTACGTCGGGGGGGAGGTTGGGGATATTTTCTCATCCTCAACCTCCCCTATTATACGCTATTTCAGCAGAAGAAAACATAAGACCGATGCCTTATATTCCCCATGCCTGAAGGCAGGGGTTTTACGGCGCTTTTCAGATAAATCAGCGTACGGAAATAACATTTGTAATGGGCTTTTTGGCTTTTACTCTGGGGGGCGTATGCAAAAATTGTTGCGTTTGTGGTTGAAAGTCTCACTGGTCACCACTCTGGTGATCATTCCATTCGTGTTAAGCATCAGCACCGTGTCGGCGCAAGCGGATGCAAGCTGCACCGCGTCGCTGCCCAATCGTTTAAGCGTAGGCGAAACCGGTCGCATTGCGTTCACATTCAGCACGCTGCGTAACGCAGCAGGCGGCGCAGCAATTGCCACAGTATTCGCGCCCGCCAGCTTTACCGTCATCGGTGGACCGACGTGCGTCGATGGCTTGTTCTACGTGCAGGTCGATTATGGTAATGGTCAAACGGGCTGGGCGAACGAAAGTGAGATCGCCAGCAAATTTGGCAATAACCTGTATTGGCTCGAAGAATTTACGCCGCCCCCACCTCCGGCTGCCACATGCGCGGGTTCGCTGCCAGCACAATTGACGACCGCCGGACAAACTGGACGCATCGCGGATGTATTCAGTACGCTTCGCAGCGCCCCGAACGCTCCTGGCACCCGCGTTGATGCACCTGCTACTTTCACCGTCGTCACGCCTTCGACGTGTGTCAACCAAGCCTATTGGGTGCAAATTACGTACATCGACGGTCCGCTCGCCGGACAAACCGGATGGGCGTTGGAAAGCCAAGTGTACAGCGTGTACGCGATCAATCGTTATTGGTTGGAGCCTGCAAGCTAAAAGAAGATAAAACGATCTGTAGGGATAAGACATATGGCTTGTCCCTACGACCTGTGTTTCGACGAGATTAGGGCTGTTTCTCTGGTGTTTCTTTTTCGAGTGTCCGTAAGTACTGGATCAGCGGCGCGGCGGTGATGAAACGCTCGGTCACATAGCTGGGCAAATCACCCTTGATCGCGCCCGCGTCAGCTTCTAACCACACGGTATACCCTTTTTGCTTAAGCAGTTCGGCTTGTGGATGAGCTGCCGGAAAATCTTTAGGGATTTTCTTGATTTTTTGATCCTGGAATCCGCCGTAAACCTGTATCAGTTTCGTATCGTCGATAATGCGCGTGATTTTTTCAGGATGCGCGCTGATGTCCTGATGAATCCATGCCAGATGTTCGGGCGTCGGTTGATACCAGCCGCCGCCGACATTGATCAAGCCTTGCGCGGAAAGTTCAAAGTAATAACCCGGCATACTCGGACCGCGTCCGGTATGCGTGAACTGCGCGCTGAAATGGGTTTTGTAGGAGCCTTGTTTGTCAGGAAACCGTTTGTTGATGCGAAAGGCACAGTCTTTCGGCTTCAGCGTGGTCAGTGGCGCATCATACGTGGCGAAACGGTCGATGATGACCTGCATATCCGCATAGAACGCGGCGCGTAAACTTTCATAACGCGGGCGGTTGACATCAAACCAGTCTTTATGATTGTTCATTCTAAGTTCAAGCAAAAATGTGACCAGCGCTTCGACATCCATCCGTTATGACACTCCCACGACTAAACGATCACCCGTTTCAAGGACAGTTTTCAAGCCCGGTGACATACTCCCCACGCCTAAAGGCATGGGGAGTATGTCACAAAAGATCGCCTTCGCCGTAGATTTTTCCAGGCTGAATGATGATCGGCGCGAACGTATCGGGCGTGGCGAACAGGTCATAGGTGGTTGCGCCCGTCACTCGAACCGGAACGATCTCGCCAACAGGCAGTTCACCTTCGATGACGACATACCCATCGATCTCCGGCGCGTCGCGATAACTCCGCGCCAGACTGAGCGCTTCGCCCATATCGTCGCCATCTTCGTTTTCTGACGCGCCGTGTCCTTCGATCAAAACCGGAATGGTGCGCCCGATCAAGGTCTGGTTTTTCTTGAGGCTGATCGCCTGCTGAAGCTCCATAAGTTCGTTATAACGCGCGTCTTTGACCTCGTCTGCGACATGATCCGCCAGCATCGCGCTTGGCGTACCAAGTTCGTACGAGTATTTGAAGGCACCAACGCGGTCAAACTTCAGATCGGTGACGAACTTTTTCAGCCCATCAAACTCGGCGTCAGTTTCGCCGGGATAACCCACAATAAATGTCGTCCGCACGCATAAATCAGGCATGGCAGTGCGCATCGATGCCAGCGTCTCGTACACCCATTCGATTTTGGCGGGGCGGCGCATTCGCAGCAGGGTATCGCGGTGTCCATGCTGGAGCGGAATATCAAGATAATGCAGAATTTGCGGGTGCTTCGCCATTGTCTCGATCAAGCGCGGGGTCACATAGCCGGGATACGCATACATCAGCCGAATCCAGGGAATACCGGGCGCGGCGGCGACAATCGCGTCAAGCAAGTCCGCCATGCCTTCTTTCAGACCGAGATCATAGCCATAATCGGTCGTGTCCTGCGCGATCAGGATCAATTCCTGAATACCGCGTTTTTGCAATGCAACCGCTTCATTGACGATGCTTTTCATAGGGCGGCTGACCGCTGTCCCTTTGATCGCAGGGATCGCACAGAACGCACACGGGCGGCGGCAGCCATCCGCAATCTTGAGATACGCGCTCGCGCCCTGCACGCTCGCGCGTGTGACGCCACGTTCGTCCAACCCAACGACATGTGCTTCGTCGGGAAGGTGATACAACGGTTCGGGGTGTTTGCGGTCGCGCAGTCGCCCAACGAGGTCGAAGATATCCATCCAGCGCCGCGTCCCAATCACGCCATCCAAACCCGGCACTTCCTGGATCAAGTTCGCGCCGTAGCGCTGACTTAAACAACCCGCCGCGATCACCATTTGACCAGGCTGACGGTCGTCAACCAGTTCTTTGAGCGCGTCGATCGATTCCTGTTTGGCGGCGTTGATAAAGCCGCATGTATTTACAATCAGGATTTCGGCTTTGCGCGCATCCCCGACACCGCGCATTCCGTTTTGCTCCAGAACTTGCGCGATGCTTTCGCTATCGACAGTGTTCTTCGAACAACCCAGACTGAGCAGGAAATATTTGTCGCTGCGGGTTTGTGTTTTTGCCATGACGTTATGTGTATGCCTCGATAATCTCGGTCGTGAGTTGCTAAAAATGTGAAATCGGTATATACCAGAAAAAGGATTGAATTTTACAATAAGGAACGCTTCTCATGAAACGCCCGTATATCCTTTTTTTGACCCTCGTTGGCGTCGTACAAGCCATTTTTGCCATCGGCTTTGTGATTCGTCCATCGTTTGCGACCGATGTTTGGGTATTTCCGAATACGAGCGGGTTGTCGTATTTATTCATCGGGTCGATCTTCGCCGCAGCC
>JBBRAA010000117.1:0-3909 GCA_038207205.1 Aggregatilineales bacterium | reverse complement strand
GCATCCAAAGTCCGCTTGCGTTGACTAAATCTGACCCATTCGTTGGCTTTTTCAACCGCGCTCTCCAACAACACCTTTAAACGCTCGCCTTTCGCTTTATAATGAATTGAGGAAGACATGATTTACTCCTTTTTGTTCGGTGACTCTAAGGATAGTCCTGTCTTCCTCTTTCATTAAGGCTTAACTTGACGCCCAAGACCCCGTGGGGTCGCCCCTACACGCCCGCCCTGACCTCGATACAACTATCCGCTGATTTTGAGGCGTTTGCCCTGGCTCACCCGCAAAGAAAGATGATCTGGAAAACGAAACCCGTTATAATCGATGCCATGAAACCATTTCTGAGATGCCTTTTTTGCGTCATCATCTTTGGCGCGGCGGCGTGTGCGCCGCAAGCACCGATTATCGTGCCGACGGCGGCGGAACTGCCAACGCTGACGCCGCAAACGCCAACGTTGATTCCGCCTTCGCCAACACAGGATAACCGCCCTGCGACGGCGCTGCTGCCTACCATGAGCGCCGCCACCGAAACATCGGACGCGACGCCGACCGACGACCAAACGTTAGCCGCGCTCATCATCGAACTGACGTTGGAGTCAGCGGAATTAGCGACCGCGGCATCCAATGCAACCAGCGTCGCAGATGCCGCGCTTGCATCGGGAACACCGCAGCCGACCGAGACGATCACCAGTACCCAGACCGAAACGCGCGCGCCGGGTAGTGCGACGTATGTCACGTTCACGCCGAGTGCTACGCTCGATGTCACCTATACACCCGCGCCAACACGCACCGCAACCTCTACTGGCACGCAAGAACCACAAGGGTTGGAACTACTCGCACTCTTATCAGCGGGGTTTACCGTGCTGCCGCCAGAAATCCGTTACAATCCGGCGACACAAACCGCGCTCGCGCTCGCCGTGACCAACGCGCCGCTTACAGGATCACCCGCGGCTGGGCTGACCGCGACTTCCAATGCCCCACCTGTCGCCAATACCACTCCGACCACGGCGCCGATCATCTGTGCAGTGCCACCGCCGATCATCATCAGCAATCTGCTCAGTGCCGAATCCGCACTACTCAATCAACTCGGCTGTCCCATCGGCGGCAATGTGCCGATCAGCGCCGCAAGTCAGACATTCCAGAACGGATCGATGATGTATCTCGCCGGAACGCCCGGTGATATATATACGCTCACCAATGATGGACGTTTCCGCCGCTACCCCGATACATGGGTGAGCGGCGTTGATCCAGACAGTGCGGGCTTGACGCCGCCACCCGGTTTAATTGAGCCGATTCGTGGGTTCGGTAAAGTATGGCGCACCTACAGCGATGCAGGCGCGGCACTCGGTTGGGCGACGACAGGCGAGAACGGTGCGACCGCAACCCTGCTCTTGTTCGAGCGCGGGCGCGCGATCTATCTGCCGCCGCGCAACGAGACGGTCTTACTCATCCCCGATGTGGGCACGCTCGACACGGGCGTATGGCGGTCGCTGATCGGGTCGTTTTAGGTCTCGTTGATGCGAATGATGGCAAGAAGTCTGCGCGCGGGCGGCATGATCTGCCTATTCTTTTGTGCGCTCGTGCTGGGCGCAGTGGCAGCCGGGACAATGACCCGCAACGAAATTATCGCGTACAGCGCACAAGGCGAAGGCGTCGCAGATATTTACCTGATCGATGCGGTGGGTGGTAGTGCAATCAATGTGACCCGTTCGGTCAGCGCGAGCGACCGTATGCCGATCTGGTCGCCCGATGGCGCACATCTGTTATTCGAGCGTACCAATCGTAGTAGTATTCAGGCATGTGTGATCACGCCGGGCATCACACATGAGCCGACTTGCACCACGAATGAAGCAGCGTCGGTCAAACCGCTGCGGTGGCATCCCACCAGTACGTTTTTCTTCGCGGACGTGCTGACACCGCATGATGTGTTCATCGTCAACGCCGAAACCGGGACAATACTCCAACCCGCGCCCTATGTTAGCGTCGGCGTGTTGGCGACCACGCGCGATTTTCGCTTCGGACTCATCTACAGCACCGAATACAGTCAGCATCTCAGCCGCTTCACGCTTCAACCCGCGAGCCAGCCGCAAGAACTCGTGATCGGCGCGCAGTTTAGTGGACGCCCGGCGTTTTCGCCGGATGGATTGACCGTCGCGTTCGGTGCGACATGGTTGGGCGAAGCCGACCTGGAGATTTACACAGTAGACGCGCTGAGCGGCGCCAACGCGATCCAGTTGACCGAGAACGACCGCTTGGATTTATCACCGACGTATTCGCCCGACGGACGACAAATCGCGTTCATAAGCGACCGACATTTCATGCAGCGTGACAGCACGACACAACTTTATGTCATGAACGCCGACGGATCGAACGTGCGGCGGCTGACATTCGCGGATATGCAGCATGGCGAACCGGCATGGAAACCGTGATCATTTGAACGTCCGCCGCTTAAAATGTCTACGCTATATATATGTCTGTGAGGCATCACTCATGACCCTGATTTTTCATAACCCGCCAACCGTCCCCGACCCGCACGGTGGTTACGCGCATGCCGTCGAAGTGCAAAGCGGCGCACGCTTGCTGTTCATCAGCGGACAAATTCCCGGCGCAGAAAATGGCGCTGCGCCACCAACGTTTGAATATCAATGCCGCGCGGTGTGGGAACATATCATCGCGCTGTTGGAGTCAGCGGGCATGACGACGCACGATCTGGTCAAAGTCACCACGTTTTTGACTCATGCCGATCAGGTCGAGATCAACGGACAGATTCGGCGTGAAATTTTAGGCGACCACACGCCCGCGCTCACCGTCATCATCGCGGCGACGCTGCAATCGAACTGGATGCTAGAGATCGAGGCAATCGCCGCCGTATGAGGCATGATGCGTTTTTCCGGCGCGTTTTGCTACGCGCAGCAGCGATTTTAATCGTCATCATGTGTGCATTGACCGCCCTTGTACAGTTCATCGGCGGCGTCCGTCCTTCGACCGAGATCGTGTATGTGTCGTTCGATGAAATGCGCACGATCAGCGACTTATCAGAAAAGCGCTGTAAAACCTCTGCCTTCAGGCAGGGGATATAAGGGCGTAGCATTGTACCTATCGCTCAATTGTGCTATAATACGAGGAATGCCAGTCGCGGAGTAGAAGCTCCCACTGGCTCTCCAACCGACAAGGGTTAAAGCATGGGCGATTCTAACACGCATCTCAAAGCATTCAAATACCGTCTGTATCCGACGCCCGCGCAGGAACGACAATTGTTCCTCGTGCTGAAGGTTTGTCGCAATTGGTATAACATGTGCGTTTCCGAACGTACATGGGCGTACAAGTTGGAAGGGCGCAACGTCACTAAATACGAACAAGTGAAGCAGTCGCGTCAAAGCGGGTGAAAAGGCGGGTTATCCGCGCTACAAAGGATGTAACCGCTTCCACAGCTTCAACTTTCCGCAATACGGAACGGGCGTGAAAATCGACGCGAGGCGCTCTTGCGCGTGCAGCGCCAACAGGAACATGTCGCCAATCAGCGTCGTGACTATGCACACAAACTCAGTCACGGGTTGGTTAAAGACTTTGATTTGATCGCGTTGGAAGACTTGCGCATTCGCAACATGACGCGAAACCGCCATCTGAGTAAAAGCATTCTGGATAGTGGATGGGGTATATTCCGCCAATTCCTCACGTACAAGGCTGTAAGCGCCGGACGTGAAGTGATTGCGGTAAAGCCTGCCTACACGTCCAAATGCTGCTCGAATTGCGGTATCATGTTTCAAAACATCGACCTTTCGACCCGTTGGGTTGATTGTGGTTGCGGTCTATCGCTAGACCGCGATCACAACGCGGCGATTAACATTCTCAATCGTGCTTTAATGCAAAACGGATGGGACGCATCCGTGAACGATAACGTAGCGCCTCTGC
>JBBRAA010000116.1:0-3931 GCA_038207205.1 Aggregatilineales bacterium | reverse complement strand
AACCGTTGTGTAAAATGCCCGAAATGCACGCGCTTCATAAATATTAATCAGGTGCGCCTTTTGAGCCTATCCGGTGGCGCGGCAGCCACGTCGTCGCGTAATCGATCAGCGTGCGCTGCTTGATCATCCACCCCATCGCGGCTGCCCGCGCCCGCGCCGCGGATGCACTCGGATTTCTTCTTTCGCCCCGATGCACCTCTCTTGTGTTAAAACTGTCCTGTCCTGTACCCTGAGGGCGAGGGGCAGGGGGTGAGGGCTGAAAACGAGAGGCTTGCGTAAGGTGAGCTTATAACTCACCTTACGCAGCGGAATGAGATAAACCCAGTAAATCACGAAAGTTGAAGCGGACTTGACAAGAGTTCATCTGCGCTTTTCGTGCGGTAATGACAGTAAACTTCGGTCTATATGCAGCTTCGTTGTGAGTTAACCCAAAAAATGGCAAGCGGCTTTGCTTTCATGCACGCTCCCGCGCGCTTGTGGGATGCTTTTGTCAACTGCCAGTCCGTTGCTTATCTTGCTCCCCTTATCGACCTTTTTTCCTCATTCTACGCCTTTTTTTCGCCCCCTCCCATTTGTGGGTAATACATAGCTCCCCGTGGGTAATGCAAAGCCCATGCAAACGGGGAGAGGGGAGAAAAGCTAAATACCGCTGCGTCAAGGCACTAGTGCAACTTACCTAAATTTTTACCATTAAATATCGGTAAGTTGCACAGTCTATTAAAACGTTCACTTTCCCCAATTCACTTTATGGATATAATCACCAATATATTGGCATCTTGAACTGGATGCTTTTAACAAAAAACCGTTTTCAGGAGTTTTATTCATGGTCGTTGCCTATCAAACGCTCCAAAAAGAGCAGCATTCCAACCCGTACGAAACGGCACTTGCACAATACGATCGTGCCGTGCGTTATCTGCAAATCCCCGATGGTATCGCGGAATTTATCAAATATCCCCGTCGCGAATTTACCGTCAACTTCCCCGTAAGGCGCGATAACGGCAATATCGAAATGTTTACCGGCTATCGCATTCATCACAACACAGTATTGGGTCCCTCGAAGGGTGGCATTCGTTACAGCCTCGCCGTCAACCCCGATGAAGTCCGCGCACTCGCCATGTGGATGACATGGAAATGCGCGCTGGTCAACATCCCCTACGGTGGCGCAAAAGGGGGCGTTGTCGTCGACCCAAAAACACTCAGTATGCGTGAACTCGAAAATTTGACCCGCCGTTATGCTGCTGAACTTATTCCTTTAATCAGCCCCCATTCCGATATTCCCGCCCCCGATATGGGGACAAACCCACAAGTCATGGCGTGGATTATGGATACGTACAGCATGACCGTTGGTTACTCCGTCCCGGCGATTGTCACGGGCAAACCCATCAATATCGGTGGCAGTCAAGGTCGCAACGAAGCGACCGGACGTGGTGTCGTTATGTGTATGGTCGAAGCGCTTACGCAAAAAGGTAATTTTGACCCCGCCAATGTGCGCGTCGCCGTGCAGGGGTTTGGAAATGTCGGCGCAAATGCGGCGGAATATGCCCAATCGCTCGGTTTCAAGATCGTCGCCGTCACCGATGTCAACGGCGGTTTATACGACTCCAATGGGCTCGATGTCGCAGCGCTACGTGCCTATGGCGCGGAACACGGCGGTCTTGATGACTGCCGCATGGGTGAACGCATCACCAATGATGAACTGCTCACCATTGAATGCGATGTCTTGATCCCCGCCGCGATGGAAGGTCAGATTACCGAACAAAATGCAAATCGCGTTCAGGCAACATTGATCGTTGAAGGTGCAAACGGACCCACCACGCCTGAAGCTGACGATATTCTCAACGGACGCGGCGTTACAATTGTCCCCGATATTTTGGCGAACGCAGGCGGTGTCATCGTCAGCTATTTCGAATGGGTGCAAGACTTGCAGGCGTTCTTTTGGGACGAAGAAGAAGTCTATCGCCAACTTAAGCGTGCGATGGTTCGCAGCTATTACGCGACTGAACACGCTGCTGAAGAATACGGCGTCGATATGCGCACGGCGGCACAAATTCTCGCGATTAAGCGCGTCTCCGATGCGGTGATCACACGCGGCATCTACCCGTAAATTATGTTTTGGGGGCGATCTGTCGGGTTGCCCCTACGCCTACCCCCATCAAGCCCCACAGCGCTGTTTGAAATTGAATAATCGTATACGGATAATGATCGAGCAATCCAATCACCAACAGCGCGATCAATGCTGCGAACAATCCCATAAGCGGGGCGCGCTCAGGTATGTTTGCACGACGTATTGCGCCGATGATGCTGACCAAACCCGCTGTTAACGCCACCGCATATAACCCAAACCCGATAATGCCAAGTTCTGCCAACGCTGCCAGATAAATATTGTGGACGTTATCGCCGCGCAAATCGTAAAAGGTATCGACTAAATAATAGCTCATACGCCACGGGAAATTGCCCGCGCCGACGCCCAAAATCGGACGTTCCTGGATTGACCGCAGCGCAAAATCGATATACACCAGCCGATCCGCAACCGAGCGCATTTCGAGGCTTTCTTGCACCTGACCTGTGCGCGCCGCTAAAAATGGGCGGTACTGAATCAAAAAGCCGACGCCGATCAGTACGATAAAGACCACCGCCGCAATAATGGGTACACGCATTGTGCGCTCATTGAGCGCTCGGCGCGCGACGAACGGAAACACAATGATCACGCCGACTGCGAACCCTCCCCATGCCGCCCGCGAAAACGTGAGCAAAATCGCCAGCACGCTGAAACTGATCAAACCAGCCGCGGTATACCGTATCCAACGCCGTTCATGCACAATCAGCATACTCGCGGCGAGTGTGCCGACGACCAGCGTTCCCGCCAGCATATTCGGGTGCGGCATCAACCCATACGGGCGAACAAATTGGAGATCACCTGCGCGAATCACACTGATTCCACTCATGCCGCGCTCGACCACGAACTCGCGCAAGAATTCCAGTCCTATCCAGCCTTGATGCAGCGATTGGGTGACAGCGATGACGGCGTTAAACGCGAGGCTAATCGCTAACACATAAATTGCGCGGCGCGGCGCGATTTCAAGATGCGCGACCGCCGTTGCGAACAGTGCGACAATCCCGAACTTCAATGCGGCTGTTTCGCCGATGTCCGGCGCACGTTCGCGGATAAATGCCCACGAGAGCGATGCGAACGTCCATAAGGCGACGGTCAGTAGTGACAGCGCCCATAGGCTGCGCGTGGTGGTACGCCGCTGTGCAAACAACCCTGGCGCGCCTGCGACTAACCAGCAAAAAATAGTTGTCAGCATCGGCAGCACAATAACGAAGCGTACGACATGGTACGGCGCGAACCCCAAGGGTACAAAGGTCAGCCGTGTCCACAAAGGAATACAAAAAAAACTGAGCAACGCCGCGAGTCGCGCCACTACCATTAAGTGCGAGCGAAAAGCCCTCATGTTCTCTTGCGTAGACCCAAATACGTTGATACTTTCTCCTAATCCTTCGATTTGACTAGCTGTCGTGCGCTATGATACACCAAAATCGATAGTAGGTCGTTTGGTCAACGCGGCGCACCCCAAAGCGTGCTATGCTTGCGCTCATTCGTTCTATTCCAAGAGGTGTACCCATGACAGGGACGATTGCGACAGATAATTTCCGTAAGGGCTTGGTGGCGGTGTTGACCGAGACTTTTGAGAAGGTCGAGGGCATTTATTTAGATCGGGGCACCTCACTGTTCGAGACCTTGGCGACGATCACAGCAGAAGAAGCGTCCCGCCCCGTTTCGGCGACCTGTGCGACGTTGGCGGCACAGGTCGAGCATGCCCGTTTCTATTTGGACATCTTGGAACAATTTGTGCGCGGCGAAAATCCCGGCACCGTCGATTGGAAGCACATCTGGAACACCGTGACAGCGGTCACGCCGGAAGAATGG
>JBBRAA010000115.1:0-3937 GCA_038207205.1 Aggregatilineales bacterium | reverse complement strand
AACACCGATAACTACGATTTCTTTTATCTGATGGTGTTCAACCCGCTCCACGACGAGGACGTTGACGACTGCACGTATGTCACCTATACCCTCGATATTATCGCGGCGCAGGGCGCGTCCGCTTTTCCGATTTGGAATTGGGACGCGCGCTACTTTACGCCGCCGGGCTAATGTTTAAGGGATTTGTCGAATATGGGGCGTGCTGAATCGAGTGGACATCTTTCCTGGCGACAAGGCACGCCTTGTCCAAAAAACACCAGCATATTCACCACGCCCTCAAAATTTGTCAATTTGCGGTGTAGCATAAGCGCGTCCTAAACTGTGGTAAACACGACCATTCAAGCGGCGTCGGCACGCGCACGTTTTGGCGCGCTTGCGGGATCACATAGAACGTTTCCCACGTCGCTTCTGCGATCCAGCCGCGCCGCCCGTTCGGGAGTTCGACGCGCCACCAGTTATAATGCCCGTTACAGCTCGGACCTCCAACGATGGTCAGCGCGTTGCCGTTGTACAACTGGGCGTTGACGCCCGTATCGACCGCCGGGAGTGCGCGCAGGTTCAAGCCGTCGGCGTACACGACCGCGACCATGCCGACGCGCAAGCGGGCAGTCGGCGCGAGCGGACACATGTCGCTCAAGGGTGCGGCATGGTTCACATGGGCATTGGCAGCGACGATAAAAAAGAGCAAGATCAAGCGAATGAATGTCATGATGAAGTGCATCCTGTGATGAATGATCATGATTGTAGCTGGGGTCGCGCGTTTATAACCGCACGATCACACGACGTTTGACCGACGAGAAAGAGACGCCCATGCGTTTTGAAGACGAAGCCGCCGCGATTACCTACGTTTTTCGCTCGTTGGCAGCGGCGCGCGCCGCCGACCCGACGATTGAACGGCAGCCGGACGAGATCACGCGCGATGTGACGCCTACGCGCGAACTGCTGCGCGAAGCCGATTTATTGGCGCACCCGCGCGAATACGCCGTGATCACGGGCAGCAAGGGCAAAGGCTCGACGACCGCCATCACTGCCAAACTGCTCCGGCATCTGGGGCATACGGTCGGCATGATCAGCAGCCCGCATATGGTCAGCTATCGCGAGCGCATCCGCGTCAACGGGCGCGCGATCCCCGAAAGCGAATTACTGCGGATTTTAAGCGACCTTGCGCCGTTCATCGACCGCATCGAAGCGGCCCTGCCAGCGAAACGGTATTTTTCGCCGCAGGGGATATTTTTGGCGGTCGGGCTGCGCTGGTTCGATGAGATGGGGGTCGATGTCGCTGTGCTGGAAGTCGGGCGCGGCGGACGTTTTGACGACATCGCCGTCGTACCGAACAAGCTGTCGCTGTTCACGCCGATTATGATCGAGCATCCCTATCAGTTGGGCGCGACTCTGGAACGGATCGCATGGCACAAAGCGGGTATCATCAAGTCGTATAGTTATGTCTACAGCGTGCCGCAAGCGACCGAAGTCTTGAGTGTGATTCAGAGTGAGTCTGATGCGCTCGACGCCGAATTCGCGTGGATCGCCCCGACCGACATGGGCGAATATTTAGGGCGAACCGAGCGCGGGTTGATGATGCGGCTTGGTCGGTATGGCGATGTGGAACTCTCGCTGACAGGCAAGTATCAGGTCGAAAACGCGACCTTGGCAGTGCAGGGCGCGGGCAATTTGCATGGGCGTCTTGCTGGCATCGCGCACGGATCGCCAGAATATGTTGACTCGATCCGCGCTGGTTTAGGTGATGTCATATGGGCGGGACGGCTGCAAAAATTGGCGGCTGACCCCGCGATCTATATCGACGGCGCGACGACCATGATTGCCGCCCAGTCGTTCATCGAAAGTCTGGAAGGTGCGCTCACGCAGCCGTTGGTGAGCATTATCGCCACACCCGAAGACCGCGATTATGACGGCGTGTATCGGACGATGAGCCGCGTTAGTGATCATGTGATTTTAACCGATAACACCATCAACCCGAAAGTCCGTTTTCCAGAACGGGCGGCGGCGCTGGCGACAGCACAAAAATATCATGCACATGTCGAATATGCCGACGATTTGATGCACGCCATCGAACGCGCGCGCACCTTGAGCGGTGCAGCAGGCACAATCCTGATCGCGGCGGCGCAGCCTGTGGTTGGCGAAGCACTGCTGTTGTGGGGGCTGACGTATGAGGAAATTTAGCAAGCCAGTTAACTGCCTCAGGTATCCCTCATCCCCCGACCTCTTTTCCTACAAACGAGGAGCCATCGCCCGGGTGGTGAATTGCGGGGAGCGGGTGCAGAGCGCGGCGCGAAGCTGGCGACGGTGGTTAGCGAACCAAGCGCTTGACTTGAAACCTGTCCTCTCCTCAGAGAAGGGGTCGGGGGTGAAAAATCTTCGCGGTAGGGGAAGTCCTTCTCCCTGGGAGAGAAGGACTTAGGATGATGGCAATCTGCGTAAGGCGAGTTATGGAGATCAACGGGCGGGTCTGAGTCGCGCCGCTACAAAACCCTTTGCATCTTTATATTTTTCTTTGCGCCCTCATCCAACGCGCCAGTACGTCGCGCCCCACAAAATCGCGCCGACGTTCAGTTCATCCACCGCCGACCCTGTGCCGGGGATAGCGATCAGTTCGCTATCTCGATACAGCGCCGCCGCCCCGAATGCCGGGAACCCCAGAAATGCAATCGCGCGTCCACTCGGTGAGAGCGTCACCCGTGATGGCGCGCCCGGAAACGCGACCGATGCCGCGTCGGGCTGCATCGGATCGAACGCCTCCCAGAAAAATCCAGTGTCGTCCAGCCGCCCGAATGCCAGTGCAAAACTGATATCGGGCAAACGCTGCGCGGTGCGCTGTGGCAGCAGCGCAGTGGTGATCGGCGCGGCGTCCAGTTCGTCGAACAGCGCCCATTCGCCCGACGAATACAACAACGCCGGAAACGACTCGCCGCCTTGCTCGACCCACACCGCTTCTTCGATGACCGACTCGCTCGGCGGCACGAACTGACGCGCGATCAATACGCCATCGCTGCCGTCATAAAAGTTGAACAGCGTCGCGCCATCCGCCCCTGTGATCCATACCATGATCCCGCCGCTGCCCCACGCGACACGCGGCGGGTAGCCCGTGATCGGCAGAGACGAATCGAGCGGAATCGCGCCGCTCACGCCGACACCCAGCTCATAAATCACTAACTGCGCTTGCGTCGCGCCAAAAGCGAACTCGACCCATGCTAATGCGGTAAAATTAGGCGACCAGGCAGGCGCAGACCGGATCAGTGCGGTATCCGCCGCGCCTTCGACCAGCAGCGACGCATTATCCGGCTGCGCCGCAAGCTGGGTTGTCTCGCCCGTTGCAATCTCGTACAGATAAATATCGGCGGGCAGGTCGAAATCCGCGATCAAGCCGTCGGTCTGCACACGGTCGAGCGCATCCAAGCCAACTTGTGCCGCCGCTTTATAGGCGATGTGCGTGCTATCGGGCGAGAGCGACGGCGCTGAGATCGTGCCGAGCGTCGTAATCTGCACAGGCGGCATAGCCAGCGTGAGCGGATCAAACTGCCACAAATCGCCGCGCACCCACAAAAAGATCGGCTCGGCGTCTTGCGGCGCTTGTGCGATTGTCGGCGTCAACATCAGCATCAACAGCGCTATCACGCTGAAAATCGAATAAATCAGGCGTCGAAGAGTCAAATCTCATGATCCTTTCAAGGGCGCGCACGCTTCAATAGTTACAAATTCGTTATTTCTTCACGAATCCCATCGCAAAAATTGAGTATAATCCGAATGATATGCATGGTGACGCATCGATTCTGCATAGCGCCATAATCAACTATAGGTCTAAAGTCTTACGGTTGAACCTGCACATCCTGATTATACTATCGCTTACCCATAGAGACTCAAGCTGGTGCGGAGCACAAACATGATGATGGTGGCAGACGACCCAACACTACCCCCGCGC
>JBBRAA010000114.1:0-4352 GCA_038207205.1 Aggregatilineales bacterium | reverse complement strand
AACAGCCGTTTTTCCATGCCTTATTGTCTCAATATCGAGCAGTTTCACGACAAAATATGTGTATTTTGAACTAAGTCAGAGGCTTAAATTCAGTATTTTGTTATGAAATCATAGCTATGCACCAACTTGAAATGCACCCATAAGGCGTCGGTCTTGTGTTTTTTCTGCTGAAATAGAGTATAATAGGGGGAGGTTGATATGCGCGGTACAAGACATAAAAATCCGACCTCGATCGTAATATCGCAATACCGTAGTTAACGTCAAACACAGCGGGGCATCGCTGTGCTACCGAAGCGACGATAAGACGAAGGTTCGCCTTCGCAGTCGCATTAAGGGTAGAAGCCCCCGCCTTTAGGCGGGGGGAGTATGTCACAAAATCAATAGAATGGATTACAGCACGACACAAATGAGTCAACTACACAGTCGTTATTTTTTGCGGCGCGGTGGTTTACGGTCATCGCGCGCGAACGGCACGAAGGTACGCTTTGCCCAACGGCGCACGATGCGACCGCGAGTCGCTTGCCAGGCGCGATCGGCTGTATCCTGACGCTTTTCGGTCGTTGTGCGCGGCGCACCATACCGTTCGGCTGTATATAAACGTGTGATCGCCGTCACAGGCGGGTCGATGACGGGCAGTTCGCGCACGATCATACTGCGGCGTTCGTCTGGCGTTTGTTCAACTGCCGTGCGAATACCGAGCAAGCGCACATAGCGCTCCAAACGTGCATAAGCACGCACAATCGGGTTCATGCCCCGCATACCACGCCATTCCCACCACCAATAAATCAGGAACGCCACGCCAAGCACCACTGCGACGATCACCAGCATGATCAACGTTACCGTCAACGCTGGCACTAAGAATGAGAGTGCCGACCGTGACTGTGGACGTTCTGGCGGCGGCTGCGGCGGCACGATGATGGGCGTCGGCGTTGGGCTAGGAGTCGGAGTCGGGGTAAATGTCGGCTGTTGATCCTGCGGCAGTCCTACCGCTTCAGATGCTTCGGGTGGCGGCTGCGTATTCGTGGGCAGCGGTGTGTCGGTTGGGATCGGCGTCGATGTATTCGTCGGGAGCGACGGCGTATTGGTGGGCAGCGACGGCAGCGCTTCTTCATCTCCGCGATTGATCGCCTGCTGCGCGGCGGTCGGCTCGAACTCGATCCATCCATAGGCGGGAAAATAAACCTCGACCCAAGTATGCGCATCTTTTTCGCGCACAACATACGCATTGAGGCTTGCATCCCAATTGCCCTGTGAGAACCCCGCCGCCAAACGCGCAGGCACACCGAGCGAGCGCAGCATCAGCACCATCGCGGAGGCATAGTAATTGCAGTAGCCTTCGCGCGATTCGAACAAAACCCAATCGACGGCATCTTGTCCCGGCGGCGGTGCGGGAATCAGCTCGTTGTACGTGATGTTGGCGCGCAGCCACGATTCGATCACACGTGCCTGATCATACGGTGTGACCGCGTTCGCCGTCGTGACTAATTCGCGCGCCAACTGCACGGTGCGATCCGTCATCGACGGGATGTAACCGTTGTAAGTCGTCGTTACCCAGGCAGGATAATCGGTTCCGGCGGCGAGCAGTTGTTCCGCCGTCGCGTTGCTCATCAAACTGGTGACAGTATAGCTTTCACCCTCATACAAAACACGCAGCGGACGAATGACCGATATTGCCATGCTGTTAACCGCGTCGCCCGTATATTTCAGGTCGGATCGCGTCGATAGATCGATCTGGTACGGCTGAGGCGCGGCATAAATCAGGCGCGACGCGCTCAACCCCATAACAAATTCCTGCTGCACAGGCACACGCGACCCGGCGACGTAGGTTTCTTGTGTAATTTCAAGCGGCGCTTCCGGGTCGGTCAAACGGGTATCCGCCGCCGATGTCCAGCGCCCGCTGTCATACGAATCAAAAACACGCGAACGCCAATAATAACGGCGCGTCGGCGGTGCGGTCACCAGAAATACGATGTCCTCGCCCAGGCGGATAGCGCCGCCCAGTTGCAGAGAATCACCACCATAATAATCCGCCGTCGTCGGTCCCGTCGTCTCGGCGCTGTTAAACAACCGATTCCAGAACTCACTGAACTGCACGAGCGGATCGCTCTGCAAAAACTGCTGAAAATTACGCAGCCGATCCTGAATATCGTTTTGTGGGATCAACCAGGCAAACGCCAGAATGACGATTGCCAGCACCGTCCCAACACGAAAGACCTGATTGCGTAAATTGCGCGGCACGCGCATCCCGCTCACATACCAATCCCATTCGCGCGCTTCCATGTTCGAGCGCACGATCAAGAGCAGCGTCAAAAACGTGAATATGATCAAATACGCATCGAGCGACTGTGAACCGGTGTAATAAATCGCATTAGTGAGCAAAATTAACGCCGGTGGCAGCACCGCGCGCCACACACGGTCGATGCGAAAAATATGCCACGCCAGGTTGTAGCCCAAGAACCAGAACAGCCCGCTCACCAACACCGTAAAGGCGAGATCATCCTGGTTGATTCCACCATTCACCGCATCCACGCTCCATTGGAACAAGCGCGAAAATACGTTGTAAATGCCCTCGCCAAGGTCACCAGGATCGTTGATGGCGGCGATCAGCAGGATAAAGCACGCACCATAAACGCCGCTGATGAACAGCCCAATCAGTTCATTGTACTGGCTGCGCGAGAGCAAAAACCCGAACAACACGCTCAAAACGACAATCGGATACAGTGTATTTGAATCGAGGGGCCAGCCGGAAAACGATAACGAAAGCGCAGGCATCAACAGCAGTAACATGCTGATGATCAGCGTCACCACATCGCCTGGCGCGAAAAAAGCACGCCAAAAATCACCCAAACGCTGTAACAAGCGTTGTGCGGACGGAGTACGTCCGCGTCGAGAAACGGTTGCCATAAGCACCGCGAGAACTTTTTGATCAACTTGTCTATTCTACTGGCGGAAGGCGTTCGGCTCAACCCACGTTCGCCCGCCGATACCATCTCCCATCAATCGGGGCATAGGATCGGCGTATGACCGCTCGTATAATGATCATGCGTCCAAGTTTGTCAGGTGATCGCGGGCGGCATGTCCGTTCGAGGAAAGTCCGCCCTCCACAGGGTAACGATGCCGGTTAACGACCGGGCGGTGTGAGCCGACGGAACAGGGCAACAGAGAAGCGGATTGCCGACGCGGGGAAACCCGTGTTTGGCGAGGGTGAAACGGTGGTGTAAGAGACCACCAGCGCGTTCAGCGATGAGCGCGGCTGGCAACCCCCATCGGGAGCAAGGCAAAGCAGGCGCATTGGGGCGACTCGTCCCGTAAAAAGCGCCGGGTATGCTGCTGGACGGCGTGAGTAATTGCGCCGCAAGAGAGATGATCACCCAACGACAAAAGGCGGCTTATCGACGGGCTTGGGCGCATTTTGGGCATAAAAAAAAGGAGCTCCTTAAAAAAGAAGCTCCTTTTTTCCCGACCGTGTTGTAACCGATTCAATTACGGAAAGCGCGCGCATCCATCGCACCGTAATCGTGGACGAACACCTCTACTGCGCGGCGTGCGTCCGAAATCGCCTGTGGGCATTCGCGCAGTTCATACTGCCAGTTACTCGTCGAAGCACCCCCCGTGCTGTTGACCGTTTCGATCACACGTTTGATAGCATTGGCGGCACAGTAACCTGCATGAGCACCATGAACTTCGTAGATTTGCTCCAAACGATTGGCGGCGTCACTGCTATGACGACGAATTGCGGCTACATCCTTCTTGAACACGAACGAGTGAAAACCAGTTGCCATTGTCCATCGCCTTTCGAAACCAGATATTTAGTCGAATGAAAACGGCGATGCTGATTGATAAGTCGAATACAGCATAAACAGAGATGTTGGCTAAAATGAATGACCTTAGTTTACAATTTTCATTTGTTGTTGTCACTAGGCAATTTAGCCCATTTTTTAGACGTCCGGTTTCCATAAGAAAATCCGCAGGGAACTGTCGCCTAAAGGCGGCAGGGGAATGCGGCTTGCTCCTTTCATTTGATAGTTGACATTTAACCACTAATCCGCTAAAATTAGCGGTATGGTAGACACTCGATATAAGCGTAATTCTGGTTCTGTTTTCACTCTCAAATACAACTTTGTGTGGTGTCCGAAGTATCGGCGCAAAGTGCTTTTGGGGGATGTAAAAACGCGACTCGAAGAACTGCTCCAACAAAAAAGTGTTGAGTTGGGCATTGATATGGGCTTGTCGCGGTTGCTCACATTGAGCGATAGCGCTTGTGTTGACAATCCGCGCTGGCTCAAGACTTCCCTCGCTAAGTTGCGCCTGGCACAACGTACTCTTTCGCGCCGCAAGAAGGGTAGTAACCG
>JBBRAA010000113.1:0-4697 GCA_038207205.1 Aggregatilineales bacterium | reverse complement strand
CCAATTCCAAATCGGAAAAGCGGACGCGCCCTGCGCCGCGATAATATCGAGGGTATAGGTGACATACGTGCAGTCGTCAACGTCCTCGTCGTGGAGCGGGTTGAACACCATCAGATAAAAGAAATCGTAGTTATCGGTGTTGATGGTCGTGCCGCGCGGCAGGCGTAATACCGTCACTTGATCGTCGTAGACGCCCAAGCCGTATATATCCAGCACGCCGCCATCGCCGCCCAGATTGATGATGTACTGGTCGGGTGGTAAATCGACCTGATAATAATTCGCGCCCAATTCTTGCACGCCTTCACCAAACGGCGTCCATAAGCCGGGTTCACTGATCACATCTTCGATGTACACGGTCGCATCGAAGTCGGGCGCGAGGTCGTAATCGAGCGCGAGATTGCGCGCGCGATACAGTGCGATCTCGTCCGGCAGTGAGCGCCCTTCATAAACGTCCAATGTCTCTTTGAGCGCTGCGAATCCATCAAATGTGATCAGATTGCGCCACAGGTCGTGTACAAACGATGCGCCGTATTGGTCGGTTAAATGGGTGAAAAACGTCCATTCGCCATACTGTAATTCGCCACCATCGCTCTGCGTGCCGAAACATAATTCTGGATACTCAAAATTATAGGCGACATAACGGCTGGCGTCCTCGTCTTCGGGGAAAACAATCGTCTCGATATAGCTGGAGGTCGTCTCGTAATACCAACCGTGCGGCTCGCGCGCGTCCATACCTGACTGAATGGCGTGATGCAGTTCGTGGGCAATCGTCGCGCGCATGATGTCGAACGGCATATCACGCGAGACCTGAATAAAACCCGCCGAGGCGTTCGTCTCGATTTCCGGCGAATTCGGGTTATCCCCGACGATAAAATCACCCGACGCATAACCGAGCGCGTCGATACTTTCGATATAAATATCCAACCTGCCATCGCCGCCAAACGCGCCATCACTCGGCGGCGGCGACCAGCCCATCTGATTGATCTCGATATCATAAGCGGCTTCTGCCGTTTGCAGCACGCGGTCGGCATACGGTGCGATGACGCGGTCATCGCCGGTGAGCGTGTAATGAACAATAAAATTGGGCGATTCGACCACACGCTTGACACCGCTCAACTGGACGCCGCGCACCGAATCGAGCAGCGTCAAAATATCCTCGCCGCCGTACACGATCTCAAGTTGAAAATCACCCGTGCTGTCGCCCAGATCGTAGCGCGTGACTTCGAGCGTATATGTACCAGTCAAGGGCGCGCGGTAGCCGAGCAGTGAGTTCAAATCGCCATACGTGCGGTCGTCGTTGGCGACGACCAGCGTTTGATTGGGCGCGTATAACATCAACATGGTATCGAGATCACCGCTGGTTGCATCGACGCTGGCGAGCAGCGCTTGCCCCGCTCGCAGCAGCAGTGGATAGGTCACGCGCGGCGCGTCGGCGGTGATCGTCCCAGTGTAGACCTGGCGTTCGACCAACCACTGCGCGCGCGCGGTCAGACTGGAAAATAAGAGAATGAACGTAACGACGAGCAAACTGCGTTTGAAAACGATCATGGACGCGCCTCGACAGTCGACAATAACCATTTGATTATAGAGGTATTCGCGGTATTTGAGAAACGACGCAGCGCGCCGAATTCGGGGAGGGGTTTTTTGGACAAGGCGTCTTTGTCGCTGCGAAAGATGTCCACGCTATTCAGCACCGCCAAAAAAATCCAGCAGTGGCAAGCGGCGCGCGGATCGGGCAAAATGAAGGGTCTATTGATCAGTTCATTTGGCAACAGGGTGGAGCATCCCGCATGGCATCAACACAATCTACATCCGCGCGACCGGATGGCGATATTGTCAACGACATCATCGAGATTATCGTGCATTACCCGCCGTTGGCGGCAGATCGCCCACACCTTCACGTCGCGGTAGAACATGGGCGCGCAGTCCTGACAGGACACGTCCGCACGCCAATCAACCGGCTGCTGCTGGTGGAGCGTACCGCCCAGGTCGCGGATGTTTCCAGCGTGGACGCAAGCGCGCTCTATGATGAAGAAACGATTCGCTTAGAAGTCGGCGCGCTGCTGCCGGATGGGGTAATCGCCGCGCCGCGCTACGGCTTGATGATTTTGACGGGTGAACTGCCCGACGGTGCTGCGCTGGACGCGCTGATTCAAAATGTCGGCGGTGTGCGGGGCGTCGATCGGATTGTCACACACGAAATGCCGTCATAACGCATAGTCTTTTTTGACGCGCGCGTCGTTAGGGTCGGGGTAGTTATAATCGCTGATCAATTCGTGCAGTGCAAACTCCGCCGCCGACGCGCCCATGCCGATCAGCAGGTCGCTCAGCACAATATCGACGACCAATAACAGCCGTCCGAAATTGCTGTATTGTCCTTGCAGCGCGGTGAACAAAATCGCAAACGTGCGTTCGCGCAGTTCGACATCTTCGATACCGCTGCCCGGATAGCTGTTATTCCACGACTCCTGGTAGGTGCCGATGCGGAGGGTGTCATCTCGAATTTGCATCAGTTGCACAATGGCGGCTTTGCGGTCAGGCGCATCGACCAGGCGTTCGCCGCGATACGGCAAGTTCGTGATCTGAGTCGTCACGCCGCCGGATGGGGTGGACTCGACCACGCGCATGAGCACAGACGGTAACTCCAATGCCATGCCAAGCGCTGTCGCGCACTGACGATAATAGCGCGCCCGTTTTGCGCTGTCAGCATGGTGGTCGATGCGCCATAACAATGAGAGATAATCGCCAAAATCGAGGGGCAGACGTGGCGGGGCATCCGGCGCATACGGGCTGACGAGTTGTTGAATACGCGTTTGCTCAAAGCGGCTGTGGGTCATGGGCAGCGGTCGATGTGGTCGTCGGATACGAGTTGGTGCGGCGCATCGCAGGTGTGAGTGCGCGATGACGCGCCAAAAGCTGCCAGACGCGAATGGCGGCTTCAAATTGGATTTTACTATCCATTTTGCTTTCGCCGCGTAAACGATCTGGAAAATAGATCGGGATTTCGCGGACGCGATAGCCAAGACGCACCGCAACATACGCCATTTCTACCTGAAAAACATAGCCATTGGAACGAATGCGGTCTAAATCCAAGCCGATCAACGTCGCCCGTTTCCACGCACGATACCCCGCTGTCGCATCCGCGACCGGGATGCCGAGCAGCGTGCGTACATAAATGCGATTGGCGAACCAACTGAGCAGCTTGCGATACACGCTCCACGTTTTATCGACGCCGCCGCCGCGCGTAAAGCGCGACCCGATCACGACATCGGCGTCGCCTTCGAGCGTGGCGAGCATATCGGGGATGTAACGCGGCTGATGAGACCCATCGGCGTCCATCTGGATGATCACATCCGCGCCCATTTCGATGGCGCGCTTAAACCCGGCGATATATGCAGGACCAAGCCCGTTTTTCTCGGTGCGATGGAGTACGAATATGCGCGTTGGGTACTGTGCCGCCCATGTTGCTGCGATTTGCCCAGTGCCATCAGGTGAATTGTCATCGACGATCAACATTTTGAGATCAGGCAGTGGCAGCGCGAGTAGTTGCTCGACAATCACAGGCAGGTTTTCAGCTTCGTTGTAGGTGGGCAGTACCACAATCATGTTTGAAGTCATGCAGTTTCCTAAATGCGCCGGCTTTAGCCGGGGGAGTATGTCACAGGGCAAATCTTGGTGTTCAAGAACGACAAGTGTAGAGTACACACTCATAGGCGACAAGATTAGATTTACCCGAAAAGCGCCGTAAAGCCCCTGTCTTTAGACAGGGGGATATAAGGCGTAGGGCTTGCGTTAGATAGCATGATGCTGTATAATGATTGCTATGGAAAACAACCGGCAGTTCAAGAGCAATCACAACCTTGTCTACTCGTGCTAAGACCACATCGTATTTTGCCCGAAGTATCGACGCAAGCTGTTGGTCGACTTTGTGTATACTCGGCTGAACGAGATCATTCATGAGGTGGCGACCGAGTTTGGGTGTGAAATATTTCAACTTGAAATCATGCCCGATCAGGTACACATCCTTTGTGAAGTTGACCCTCAATTTGGAGTTCATCGGTTCGTTAAACAGCTGAAAGGGCGCAGTTCGCGGGTGCTTCGTGATGAATTTCCAAAACTGAAAAGCCGACTGCCGACCTTATGGACGAATTCATATTTTGTGGCAACGGTAGGTGGCGCTCCACTTGCGATCATCAAGCAGTACCTTGAGAATCAGAAACATGTCTAACACCGCCATTCGTGTTTTCAAATATCGTCTGTACCCCGCGCGTTCTCAGGAAAAGAACCTGTTTCGTGTGCTGAATTGCGCCCGTAATCGCTACAACACGGCACTTGCGGAACGCAAATTCGGGTACGAAATCGAGCGGCGCTCGGTCTCGAACGCGGCGCTTGAAACGCTGGCGAAACACTACCGCGCCAAGATGCCCTATGCCCAACAGATGTTCAGTCAGACCGCGCAAAGTGTAGTCGCGCAAGTAGATGGAGCATTTCAGGCGTTTTTCCGGCGCGTGAAAGCGGGCGAGACACCCGGCTATCCGCGCTTCAAAGGACGCAACCGCTTTCACAGCTTTTTGTTCAAGCAATACGGGAGCGGCGCACGGATCGACGGCAAGCGGCTGAAGCTGTTCGGCATCGGACGGGTGCGGGTGCGCTGGCATCGTCGCATCGAAGGCACGATCAAGACCATTCGCATTCAG
>JBBRAA010000112.1:0-5953 GCA_038207205.1 Aggregatilineales bacterium | reverse complement strand
AGGCTGATCTGTCCGCTCTCGATCAGGGTCATCAGGCGCGACATGCCTTTACGGTCGGCAAGCTTGGTGGTACCGCTCACACCGGCATCCATGTCGATCATCTCGATACTTTCACGCGCCCAGCCTTGGCGCACCATATGCTCAAACATATCGACGGTTTGCAATGTCGTGTTGATATTGCCGATTTGGGCGTCACTGGACTGACGATAGTAAATCGCCGCCGGGCGGTCGATAGGCAGGGCTTCCGAGCGGTATGGATCGACCGATTTTTGTTCGGGTCGTTTGTATTTGGGCACCGCGATTCTCCCTCTCACATACAAAACAAAACGCCCCGCTCCTGCCAGTGAGAATCACAGCAGGAACGAGGCGCAAGAATTCATGATTGAATTCGGGTAAAATGCGTCTCAGCCCTGCGGGTGTCTTCCTCACTCGCTGGGTCAGCCAGACCGACGAGTTGCAACTCGTCGGTCTAGCGTAATCTCTCATCAATGTACTCGCGTTTTTGAGACGGTGCCACATCGTTATCGAGCTGATTAATAATTCGCAGTACCGCTTTGTACAACGATACCAACCTTACTCCTTCACCCGACTCGTTTTCAGTTGGCACCGCTGGATCATGCTTCAACGGCTGCCTCCCGCCATTGGTTGAGCGCAAAACAGTCCCAACGGGTTACGCGCTTTTGCAGGGTCATCGCTTTAGTACCTCGATGTACGACACATACATTCAGGGTACAAAAGCCGATATGCCGAAAGACTGGACGATTCCGGTTTTGGGTTGGGAATCCTCCGGTTGCCGAATGGAGGATTCCGGGTTTCCCTTTCCCCCTAATTGGACTGTGAGCATTTACACAAGCAAACGAACATTCCTTCATCGCGTCCCACCTATAATTTGTCGTACAAGCGATGACACGAGCGTATCAGGGCGTGGGTCTTCGACTTGTGAAATTTTACGGTGAAGGCATGTCAATTTTTCGCACACCCATTGCAAAATTTCATCTTGTTTGTTTTTACGACAAATCCGGGGCAGTCGGATAGTAAAAATGCTGGTTGAACATCACATGGCACTCCATGTCTGACCGATGTCAATCAGCGTATCAAAATCGTGTTGCGCGACCTGACGAGGATTTCAGTTTTCGGCGAGCAGTTTCGACAAGCGCTGGAGCAATATTTCAGCACTGAACAGCCGTGTGCTGAAAAGCGATGTAAACTGAAGCGACACATGTGAAGATGCAGGTACTCGAATCGTGGATTTAGTCACGGAAAGCTTTGCGGCAGGACAGCGCGTCTTAGAAAGACGCAGTTCGGCGGCACGCAAACTACACGGGCAGTTCCTCACGCCGCCGACGGTCGCACGCTACATGGCGGATCAACTCGGCGCGCTGCCTGACAAATTTACGATTCTTGATCCAGCGCTCGGTTCAGGAACGCTGCTGTGCGCGGTCATCGAGCGGCTGATCAACGAGAACACCCGCGCCGACGTGCAGGTTGAGGGGTATGAAATTGACCCCGTGCTGTACGAGACAGCCTTTTCTATACTGGAACGTGCGCGAATTGGAGCGGCGAAACGTGGTGTGAATCTCGATGTGCGCCTTCACTGCGGGGATTACATTCTGGAGGAAGCAGCGCACCGCCAGCCGTCACTCTTTACGTTAATGGACGAACCGCCTCAGCGATACAGCTATATCATTGCCAATCCGCCGTATTTCAAGCTGAACAGCGATGATCCACGTGCCAAAATAAATCGCTCGCTTGTCGGGACACATACCAATATTTACACGCTGTTCATGGCGCTTGCCGTTAAAAGCCTGGCATCACAAGGAAGAAGTGTATTCATCGTCCCGCGCAGCTTTTGCTCCGGCGCCTACTTCGCGCGCTTCCGTGAGGAACTGTCCGACCAGGTGGCGATTGAGAGACTCCATCTGTTCGACTCGCGCGGCGAGAACTTCGACGAGGTGCTGCAAGAGAATGTCATCATCACCTTCGAGCGGCGCGCCAATAGTGTTTTAACAACCGTACCCAGCGGCATTTCAATTTCAGCTTCTCAAAACAGTGCAGATATTGCCTATGCAGAAACTCGCACCGTCCCATCCCCGCTTGTGCTTTATCGTCGTGATCGCGTGATGTTCTATCGACTGCCGACAGATCCCAACGATGAATTGATCCTGCGCGCATTCGATAGTTGGGAAGGTTCACTGCATCAGTACGGCATGGAGGTATCGACCGAGCGGGTCGTCGCATTTCGTGCTGAAGATCATCTCAGGGTATTTCCGAGTGAAACCACTGTTCCGCTGCTGTGGATGCAGCATGCGAAGGCGGGCGGTATCGAGCATCCTTTACACGATCTGCGAAAGTCTCAGTGGATTGAACCCATACCTGATGCAGCATCGCTGCTAGTGTCTGTCGCCAATTATGTACTACTGAGACGCTACTGAGACGCTTCAGCGCCAAGGAAGAACCGCGCCGCCTCATTGCGGGCGCTTTTTTGCGCGACATATTCGCTTTTTCGTGCGTTGGCTTTGAAAATCATCTCAACTATATCTATCGTCAGCATGGTGAGTTGACCAAAGCCGAGACATGCGGGCTGGTTGCCCTCTACAACAGCACTTTGTTCGACCGCTACTTCCGTATCACTAACGGCAATACACAGGTCAACGCGACGGAACTACGTGCGCTACCGCTGCCGCCTCTGAATGTGATCCAGTCAATTGGCGCGCTGCTGATTTCAAATCCGCGCGTCGATGTCGATCAACTCGTCAGCGAAAGGCTGTTTGAAGCCGACCTTATCCCCTCTGACCTGTTGACCGCAGAGAAACTCTAAACGTGGACAAACTCACCGAAGCTCGCGCCATCCTCGCCGCGTTAGGATTGCCAACTGCACAGCAATCCGAAATGGCAGCATTCACGCTGCTTGTTCTGGCGGGCTTATCCGAGAGCGATGGATGGTCGAGCGCAGCGCGTCGTAGTCTGCGCGTTCATGACATCCTGACCGAGATCAAAACACGCTATGGGCGTGCTTATGCGGAGAATACTCGCGAAACGGTGCGCCGGCAGGTACTCCACCAGTTCGAGCAGGCGGGGATTGTCCTGCGCAACCCGGATGATCCGACTCTGGCGACCAACAGCCCGCGCACGCATTACGCGCTGACGGAAGCGGTACTGAAAAGTGCTGCACGCTCGCGGCTCGTCGGAGTGGGATATACAGCTTTGCGCTTGGAGATGTACACGTCGTGTAAAGGTGCGTTTTTGCTCGGCCGTGATTTTGTCGTCCAATGAATGCTTAACCTATCACAGGTATCGCAAAACATTTTGATGATGTCGGTGGATACGTTGCTAAATTGATAACGTGAATATTCGTAGCCATTGACGCGGTTGATGAACCGTGAACCATCCGAATGAAAAAGTCCACGCCAAAATTCTAACGGGAATTTATCGACAATACGCTGCTGCCAATCGGCTAGAACAATGTCACGAGTATATTTCATTCCGACACCATGCTGCGGAAATACCTGAGGAAAATCAGCGTAATAAGCGCCAACAATCGAATAACTCATATGACCGTTACGCTCAATATCTTGAACACTGATTTTATTTTCTACCAGCAAAACTTGCAATGCATCAGCGCAGCGTTGAATGATGTTTGGATAGCGGTAATCAAGAAAAACACGTAGGCGATATACGTTACGAACTTTGCTAACTTCACCGTCGCCCAAATACATACCGAGAATGTAGGAGTAGTTGAGCAATAGATTGTCGTCAGTCTGCTTGTGCAACCGCTCAACCAGCATATTGCGAGGAACCCTCAACTAAGTGACGTTCTAATGCTTCAAGCGTCCCGTAGCGGTCGATACAGTCACGGGCGGTGGCGCGCGGAATGCTCGTTTTTGCCTCAATTTGTGATTTACCAGAAAAGCGCCGTAAAGCCCCTGCCTTTAGGCATGGGGAGCGTCACGATTAAACGCGGAAAACATAATACACAGACACGCCGAAAAAGAGTGGCGAACGGCATTTATGCAGGATATAATTTTCTGCACCTATTAGTCCCGCCGTAGGAACACCGATGCCGAAGATTTTCGTCAGTTACAGCCGTGCCGATCATGATCGCTGTGTCGAATTAGTCAGGCGTTTGCGCCGCATTTATGGCGCGGACAATGTATGGTTCGATGACGAAATTCACGGTGGCGACGATTGGTGGACGCTGATCCTTGAGCGCGTGGCGTGGTGCGATGTATTCATCTATCTGCTCAGCCGCGAGTCGTTGGAAAGCGACTACTGCAAAGCGGAACTGGCAGAAGCCGAACGGCTGAACAAGACGATCTTGCCTGTGTTGATCCGCACAAAGACGAATCCACCCGCGAATATTCGCAAATATCAATGGATCGATGCCGCCAACGGTATCAGCGTCGATGTGATGACCGAAATTCCGGCGTCCATCGCGCGCTTACAAGTCAACGAGCCGGATAGGACGCCGCCGCCGCACCGACTTGAGCCGACACCGCAGCCGACGGTGCCGGAACGCGATAAGAATCCGACTCGTGGGCGCGCAAGTGTGCGCCTGATTGAAATTGTTGGCGTTTTGCTCGCATTCGCCGCTTTAGTCGTAGGGGTCTTGCAGCTCGTCGCCGCGACAAATGGAGCGAATACGGCGACGCCGACCACACAACCACAAATCGTGGTTGCGCCGACTGACGCGCCGACACAGGTAAATACACCCGACATTATGGTGACGCCGACCACACAAACACAAATCGTGGTTGTGCCGACTGACGCGCCGACACAGACAAATACACCCGACATCATGGCGACGATTTTGGTCAACGATACCGCGACGCGAAATGCCGAAATCGCCGCCTACACGCCGACGTTTACGAATACGCCTGTGCCAACCGATAATTACACCGCGACGACAGCCGCCATTTACACACAGCGCGCTGGGCAAACATCGGTGAGCGCCACGCAAACGCAAGCGGCAGTACCGATATTATCCGGCGCGTATGCGCTGGCACAAGCGGGCATAACCAGTAATGACTCATGGACGCCATCTATCGAACAGTTCAACGGTATTTCGATGGCGCTGGTGCCAACAGGCTGCTTCATGATGGGCAGCAACAACGACGTCTACTCCGACGAACAACCGGTACACGAGCAGTGTTTTAACGAACCGTTCTGGATCGATGTGACCGAAGTGACCAACGCAGCGTATGGTTCATTTGGTGCTTTTTCGGGCGCGAGTCGTCCGCGCGAGCGCGTGACATGGTTTGAGGCGCGCGATTTTTGTGCGGCGCGCGGGGGAAATGTGCGTCTGCCAACCGAACGCGAATGGGAATATGCGGCGCGCGGAGCGGATAATCTGATTTATCCGTGGGGGAATACATTTGTGGCTGAAAATGTAGTTTACGGGGCGAATGCCGATGAAACGGTAGACGTAGGCAGTCGTCCGAATGGGGCGTCATGGGTGGGGGCGCTCGATATGAGCGGTAATGTGTGGGAATGGGTGAGTGCGATTTATCGTTCATATGAATATGATGCGAATGATGGACGCGAAGTGAATTCGGATAACAGAACGGGTGTTCGCGTGCTGCGCGGTGGCTCGTGGCTCAACTTCGATTACGGTTTGCGTGCGCCGGTCCGCTACAGGACCTATCCCGATAATTCGGTCAGCATCCTCGGGTTTCGCTGCGCCCGATCTAATGCCGTGCTGTGAGTCGTCTATTCACGGATAAACGAGCGGCGTGAGAGAGCCAGATAACCCTGCCCAACGTCGCAGGTTGCGGAACGGGCTAATATCAAAGAGCGCCGTTTGTTCTGGTAATCCGTGAGGATGAACGATCAAGCGGCGCATTTGGCGTGATCAACGCCGCAATTTTGCTCATGTGCGTTATAATAATTACACGTTTGAACGCACAGGCTTCGGAGTCCACATGACTGATTTACAAGAGCAGGTGATGGGCGCGCT
>JBBRAA010000111.1:0-6103 GCA_038207205.1 Aggregatilineales bacterium | reverse complement strand
GTCAGCGCATCGATGGATGAAACCCTCAAGCTGTGGGATGCCGACACCGGGGTAGAACGGCTAACCCTGACCGGGCATACGAGTTGGGTGAGGGGTGCAGCGTTCAGCCCGGACGGGCGACAGATCCTCAGTGCGTCGTTTGACGAGACGCTTAAAGTGTGGGATGCGGAGACGGGCGTGTGCATGACCACCTTTTATGCCGATACGCCGCTCCTAACCTGTGCCTGGTCGCCCGACGGCGTCCATCTCGTCGCCGGGAGTAACGTCGGCGCCATCTATTGGCTGCGCTGGGTCGCCCCTGTCTAAACCCCGTCACCCTGGTACGGGCATAGATGTCGCAGCAGCAGCAGCGGACGCCGATACCCGCGCCAACGAAATCTAGCAAGAAGTGCTGGTGATCTGGCTGGTTGAGCGGTAACTTTATGGTTGTGGCTTGAGCAAGCGCCGCCGCAGCACATCCCCGCCTAAAACCACCAACAACGCCCAATAGGGTGCGAACTGTGCCATATAGCGCGTATCCGGCAGCGCCAACAGCACGACCGAACTGGCGATGAAATAAAACGGTACGCCCACGACCAGTACCTTTTGCCACAACGGTCTGCGACCAACACACCAGTTGAGCACACCGACGCCGAACAACGTCAGCATGACGACCGCGATCACGCGCTGCACGTTGAGCGGGATGAACAGCGTCATCGTTTTGCTTTCGGTGAACAACTGGAGCAGGTGATACGGCATTTTTACGACGTTCCAGGCATGAAATTCGACGAACTTTTCGACCGCCAGATCGCTCATCGCTTGCCAGCGTACTGCATCCGATACATAAAGATAATCATAGTTGCCAACTGGAAAATAACGGCGGTCAAGCCGATTTGGGTCACCCGCGCGCGTCTCCACTTCCAGCGCGAATGCCCATGCGGCTTCGTCGGGTGTGCGCCCGGTGACAAGCGAATCGGTCGAAACATCTTTATAGAAGAGCAGGTTGTAAATGCCTGCCGTCGAATAGGTTGCGATGCCGTAGTAATACTGGTTGCGCGCCGTCCACGCCACGATCGGTAGCGCGAACGCTGCTATTAGGATCAATGCCCAGCGCCACAAACGGCGATCATACAACAGCACGACCGCGATCAGGATGACGATCAAAAATTGTGCGCTTGGACGCGTCAGTACCGCGATTTGCAATCCCAACGCACAGCCGACGAAATCGCGCAGACGACGTTTATCCAGCCACCGCAGCAAACACCATTGTGCGAAAACCAGCACCGGAATGAACAATGCCTCCGAAAGCAGCGGCACATCGGCGCTGAGCATGATCGGGTCGAATGCAAGCATGAGTCCGGCGACGAACGCCAGCCCACGTCGTCCGGTCAGGCGTACAACAATATCCGCCGCCAGTACCGAACTCAACGCGCTCAACGCAATTTGGAACGGCAGCCAGGCGACCATTTGTGGCATTGCCAGATCGAACGCGCGCGAAAATCCGCTCAACAACAGCGGAAAACCCGGCGTGCGCAGTCCGAACATGTAAAAGCCCCAATCGCCTTGATTGATCGCGGCGGTCATACCCAGAAATTCCCAGCTATCCGCGTCCCAACTCAAGATCGAAACGCCCGATGCCATCACCATCAGCAGAATCAGCGTGCGTACGCTGAATGCTGCGGCAAAAATGCGGATTCGGTCAGAAACGTGGAGTTGTCGATTCATGCGCCTGGCTGCTCATTGATATAAGGACAATCGTTGGCTGAAGCGCATAAATTATAGCACTTCGTATACCACTTTCTCCGCCGATACATACATGACTACAGGGCAATCGCATCAAAATCAGCGTAACTTTATATCGAGGTCAGAGCGGGCGTGTAGGGGCGACCCCATGGGATCGTCCATGCCTTTTTATGGCGGGAGGGGACATTGCCCCGCCCCTACGAGCATTTTTGACCCTTGATGAACTCCCAGAAATTTTGAAGCGATTACCCTGCACATGATCATCAGCGCGTCGTCGGATAACACCCTCAAAGTCTGGGCCGCCCCTGTCTAAACCCCGTCACCCCTATACCGTGCGGAGACGGGAGAACTGCTCGACGATTGCCCGCTCCCCAAAGAGACGGGCGGCACGCCCTCGCGTGCGGGGTGAAGTTTAGTAAAAGTGTCCCGCCTTGTACTCAGGACGAGGGGGTGAAAAACCGTCGCGCTAGCGCAAGTCCTACTCCCTCAGCGACAACGATTTAGGATGCGGGCAATCTGCGTAAGGTCAGGTCAAGTAAAACTGTCCTAACCCTGTCCAAACCAATTTCCAACAAATCGCGCGCGTCCCTTTTTTTGGAAGTAAGTGGAAGTATCTTGACCGAAGCCTTACCGCACAGGTGCGCTATGTGGGTGCAATGCCCGTGCGCTTGGTTTGTACACCCTGCCGTGTCTACCCTGCTATGAGCAAGAATACGACGAACAGGAATAGCGAGTTGGATATAATGCCTGTAATCATGAGCGCGTCTTTTGCTATGATAGGCATGAATTGAAGGAGAGAAAATTCTTATGGGCATCATCCACAAAAAACAAGGCGACGGCGCGTCCCCACAATGGAATGGCGTCGATGTGTATGAGTACAACAGCAACGCCGCGACCAAACAGGTCTTGATTGGTCATGCCGACGGGGCGCACAATTTTGAAGTCCGCTATTTCACGATTCCCCCGCGCGGACTGAGCAGCCTCGATGAACACCCGCACGATCACGGCGTCATGGTCATGTACGGCAAGGCGCGCGTCATGATGGGCGACACATTCGACGAGGTTTCGACGGGCGACATCGTCTACATACCGAGCATGGAGCGCCATCAGTTCGAAAACCTCACCGACGAGCCATTCGCGTTTTTGTGCATCATTCCGCCCAAACCGCTATAACTGACGCGAAGACAATAACGTGAACCATCGCCGTATTTTGGGTTTCGCAATCTATCTGTTCGGCTTGGCATTGGTGTACACACCCGCTTAACCCCCCTGTCCACGTGGAACAGGGGTTAGGGGGGTGAGGTCAAAAATACCGACCACCACGCCGCGCGCTGATGATTTCGGTGTTCATACCGACCCAATGCAATGAGCCGCTGTAACGCCCGTGTTCAATCTTGACGCACCGATCCATGACCACATGCAGCCCGCCATCGGCGGCGATTTGTGCCGCCTCAAAGTTGATCACGCGCAGTTGCAGCCACAACGTTTTCGCCTTGATATGTACCGCTTGTCTGGCGACTTCGACGCATTCGTCGGGCTGACGAAAGACATCGACCATATCGACCGGAAACGGGATGCTGAGCAGATCAGGATAACTTTTCTCGCCCAAAATCTCGTCGGCGCGCGGGTTGACTGGCACGACCGTGTAGCCTTCGCTTTTCAAATACGAGCCGACAAAATAACTCGGTCGTTCTGGCTTGGGCGAGAGCCCGACGATCGCAATCGTTTTGCTCGTCGCCAATACCGTGCGGATCACGCCGGGATCCATATAGAGCGCGCGCTGCTCGTCGGTCAGCGCGGTGTTCATGCCGATGTCGCCTGCAAGGCTTGATCCAAATCCCATAACAAATCCTCCGTCGTCTCTAAACCAATCGATAAGCGAATCATGCCCGCGCTAATGCCCGCTTCTTGCAGTTCGGCGTCGCTCAACTGCTGGTGTGTCGTGCTTGCCGGGTGAATGACCAGACTGCGCGCATCCCCGACATTGGCGAGATGTGAAAACAGATGCAGCGACTCGATAAACGTCTTACCCGCTAGTCGCTCGTTACTCGCTTTCAGTCCGAAGGTAAATACGGCGCCCGATCCTTTTGGCGTGTATTTTTGCGCCAGCGCATGATACGGACTATCGGGCAATCCTGCGTAAGCGACCCATCCGACTTTAGGATGCGCTTGTAAATACTGCGCGACGGCGAGTGCATTCTCCACATGTCGATCCATACGGATCGACAGCGTTTCAAGCCCTTGTATCAGTAAAAATGCATTGAACGGCGACAGCGCCGCGCCTGTATCGCGCAGGGTGACGGCGCGCGTTTTCATCAAGAAGCCGTAATGCCCGAAGGTTTCGTAAAAGCGCAAATCGTGATACGCCGGGTCGGGGTCGGCAATCGTTGGGAACGTGCTGAAATCGAACTTGCCCGAATCGAGGACGACACCGCCGATACTGCTGCCGTGTCCACCGATGAACTTGGTCGCGGAGTGCGTCACGATGTCCGCGCCCCAATCCATCGGGCGGCACAGATACGGCGTGGCGAACGTGCTATCCATAATCAACGGGATGTTGTGCGAATGGGCGAGCGCCGCCAACGGTTCGATGTCCAGGACACTGCCCTGCGGATTGCCGATGGTCTCGCCGTACAGCGCGCGCGTTTTCGGCGTGATCGCCGCTTGCCATGCCTCAAAATTGTTTGGGTCGACAAAATGCACGTTGACACCCAATTTTTTGAGCGTGTGCGTGAACTGTGTTTTTGTCCCGCCGTACAAATGCGATGACGACACGAGTTCGTCGCCCGCCTGTAACAGAGTCATCATCACCGCGAACTGCGCCGCCATACCGCTCGCGGTCGCCACCGCGCCGGTCGCGTTTTCGAGCGATGCGATCCGTTCTTCAAAGACGGCGTTGGTTGGGTTGTTGATGCGCGTATAGATATTGCCGTACTGCTTGAGTTCAAAAAGCTGTGCGGCTTTGTCGGTGTCTTCAAACACATACGACGTGGTTTGATAGATCGGCACGGCGCGCGCACCCGTCACCGGGTCGGGGATGTGTCCGGCGTGCAGCATCCGCGTTTCAAAGCCGAATTTTCGTTTTTGCTGGGTCATGGATAACCTGTATCGAACGAACGGAGAAGGGGTAAACGTATCCTTTCGTTTGTACCACATTCCAGGCGGACAGACCATATGGCAGACGAACCATTGGTGAGAGGTGGTCGGTACGGGTGGGATGTGGGCAACCCGGTGGGTCGCCGCGACAAACCTTGAGGCGGAGTGATGATGCCGGATAGCGCACATGTGCGGTAAGGCTTCGGTCAAAACACTTCCACTTACTTCCGAAAAAAGGGGTGCGCGGAGTTTGTTGGCAAAGGGTTTGTGGGAGGTTGTGCAGAGAGCGCGTGCGGGTAGTGGCGCTCGCTGGTGACGTTAGGATTGTGTTTGTGTGATGGGTGGATGGGTGGCACAGTGAAGCATTATGCTTCAACATTAGGAAAGACGATAAGAAAGTATAACCCTGCATCAGCACCGCTTGAGAATGCCAAACGATAGAGATTATCCGATGACCGCAAATTGATAACCGATCAGCTCGATGCGTATAACCCACCGAGACTTCAAGTCCAAAGTCGCGTGACACGTGCTTCGTCTCTACAGACATATCCTGCACCTTTATGAACTCATTGTGATATTTGATGGTATTGTAACTACTCAGGTAGGTGAAGCAAAAAGAAAAAAAGGGTATAGTAGTAGGATGAACAAGCATCCCGTTTCCCTCGACCAGATCAGCCGTGAAGCGCTCATCGCGCTCATTGGTCAGCAAGCTCAGCAGATTGAGGCGCTGCAGGCGCAAGTCAAACTGCTGCAGGCGCAGGCGGAGAAGCTGGAAAGACAGATAGCAAAGAATAGCACCAACAGCAGCAAGCCGCCCAGCAGCGATGGACTGAAGAAACCCGCGCCGAAGAGCCGTCGAGAGAAGGGGCAGCGAAAAACCGGCGGGCAGGTGGGGCATGAGGGCGAGACATTGGAAATGGTGGCGCTGCCCGACGCGGTGGTATGCCACAGTTTGACCACCTGCCACCACTGCCAACAGGATCTGAGCGAGGTGGCAACGGTGGGACAGGTGAAACGACAGGTGTTTGACCTGCCGCCAGTCCGGTTGCAGGTGACGGAACATCGGGCTGAGGTGAAGGCGTGTCCAGGGTGTGGACAGCGGCAGCGCGCCACATTCCCGGCGGGGGTCACGGCACCGACCCAGTATGGACCTCGCTTGCTGGCGCAGGCGGTCTACCTGCACAGTTATCACCTGCTGCCGTTGGGACGTATCCAAGAATGGTTTCAAGACCTGCTGGGACAAGCCCCCAGTGAAGCGACGATCCAGCGGGCGGTGCAGCAGATG
>JBBRAA010000110.1:0-6373 GCA_038207205.1 Aggregatilineales bacterium | reverse complement strand
GGGAACACAGTTACAGTTTCGCCAGCAGCAGGCGGCGCGCTCAGGCGCACATTGTATCCCTCGCTTGCGCCGCTTTCGGTAACGCCAAAACCGAGATTTGTCCGGCTGACCTGCACACACACGGCAGGTGGCGCGGTCGTTGCCGTTGCGCTTGGCGTGATGTTCGGGTCAGTCGTTGCCGTTGCGCTTGGCGTGATGTTCGGGTCGGTCGTCGCCGTTTCGGTGGGTGTTAAATCGCTCGCGAGTGTCGCGGTCGCCGTTGGTGTCTCAAGGGTGGGCGACGCCGATCCTGTCACCGTCGGACTCGGCGTCGCTGATTCAAAAGGGATAGTGGTCTCGGTCGCCGTCAGCGGGATCGTCGTAGGAGTCGCGGTCGCCACACCAACGGTCGTGTTGGTCGGCGTCGCATTCGGGTCAGTCGTATTGGTCACCGTCGGCGTGATATTCGGATCGAGCGTGTTGGTCGGCGTCGGCAGCGTTCCAGTGCTGGTGGGCGTGGGCGGCGTCGATGTTGCGGTCGCTGTCGGCGGTGTCCCTGTGATCGTCGCAGTCGCGGTTGACGTTGCCGTCGGTGGCGTCCCGGTGATGGTCGGCGTGCTGCTCGGTACTGCGGTGACGACGATGATCACGGCGGTATTGGTCGCCGAGATCGGTGTTTGCTGCACTTCATACGCGCCAATGTCCGGTGCGACGCCGCTTAAGCGTTGATACGGAATGCCATTATCGACACCGCGCGCGTCGAACGGGATCAATTGATTGACGATGCCGTCGCCGTTGCGGTCGAACACGTCGAGCGCGAGCAAGCTCGCGCTGCCGCCATCGATGGCGGGGCTGCCCGGCAAAAGCGCGTGTGTCAGCACATCGCCGCCGTTGTTCGCCAGCCCACCGATGTTGGCGGCGACATTTTGACTATCCCCTGCTGCTGTTAAGCCTGTGCACGAAAGGTCACTGCTCAGGTTCGATCCGCCACTGGTGATCGTCGTGCCGCAGTTGCCACCCGGCAGGTTTTCTACCAGCAGCGCGTTAAACAGGCTGATGATCAACGACTGCCCCGTACCCGGCGCACCCACCCCCGCGCCTGATGCGGCGGTATTACGGGCGATGGTCGTGTTTCGCAGTGTAACCGTGCTGGTAAATTGTCCGTTGACATACACACCACCGCCGATCTGGTCAGCGCTGTTGCTGCTGATCGTGCTGTTGGCAAGCGTGCTTTCGCCGCGCACTGTGATCGCGCCGCCTGTATCGGCACTGCTGCCGCTCACCGTGCTGTCATACAGCGTGAGCGCCGTCGCGTTGATCGAGCCGCCGGAGGATGCCCAGTTGCCATAAAACGTGCTGGCGATGATCACGGTTGTGCCGTCGGCATACACACCGCCGCCGTTCGCCGCGTTATTCCCGTTGATAACACTGCTGCGGATATCGAGTTCGCCAGTGCTGTAAATCGCGCCGCCCGATGCCGACGCCGTATTCGACGTAAATTCTATGTTGGCGACGAACAGGCGTCCGGCGCTGTTAATCGCACCGCCGTTGGTGGCCGCGCCGTTCGAGAGCGTGACACCTTGCAGCAGCAGTTGACCGGATGTGTGCGAGATCAAGCCGAACAAGTCAGCACCGGCTCTGCGACGGATCGTGAGCACTTGCGCCCCCGGTGCAGTGATGATCACATCCTGCGTGATGGCGGGCAGCGTGCTACCCAACTGGATAACGCCGACCACAGAAAAACTGATCGCGTCCACATCGGGCAGCCGCTCGGCGTTCTGGATCGCCGCGCGCAGCGAACACTGTAAATCGGGCGCGTTCAGGTCAATATCGCATAAGTCATCGTTGATGTTCGCATCGGCAGCATCGCTGACCGTGTTCACGGTGATGACCGCCGCCTGCACGGGCAGCAGTGTGAACAGACCGACGCCGATCAACAACAGCGTGAGCAAATAACGAGTCCAACGTCTCATCAGCAAGTCCCTTCATTGGGTGGCATTATAAATCGAGATGAAAGCCAAGTATTTAACTTGCACTTTTAACGATCTTTTGCATCATACGCCCAAATGACGAACGCCGACACCACCGAGTTGCCTGTGGTGGTTGTCGATTCAAACGTTCAAATTGACAACCTGAACGAGAACGGCGGGTTGGTTTCAAACCTGTTAGAAAATTCGTACCAAACCTCACCCTGAAGCATGACGAGGGTGAGGTCAAACGCAGCGATCCACTACGCGACGACGGGCGTATGCACAACCGCGATTTGTTCGCTCAGCGCCCACAGACGTTTCGCGTCCGCATCGTCGTATGCCGCCGTGGATGGACGCGCCAGGCGACGATTGTCGTAATACCCGCCGCTTGCCCCGTTCACATCCGGCGATGACGCCAGATAGATCGGCGTTTCAGCTCCCTTGTCAGGCGTAATCATGAGTCCTGTCAGGCGCATGATCGGCGACATGATCTGCATTGATAGTGACGCGATGCTGGTCTTGCCTTTGAAAAATTGGCTGTTCACCACGCCAGGATGCAGCGCGTTCACCGTCACTTGATCCGAGCCAATACCGCGTAACGCCAGCTTGCGGACGAGTTCCATCGTGAACAACAGATTCATCAACTTCGTACGTCCGTAATGCAGAAAGCCCTGATAGCCATGTTCAGCTTGCAGATCGTTCCAGTTCAACCCCGAAAAACGGTGCGCCTCGCTGCTGACATTGATGATACGGGCGGGCGCAGATGCGATCAGCGTATCGAGCAGCGCGGTTGTCAGTACAAAATAATTCATGTGGTTGAGCGCAAACGTCATCTCCAAGCCTTCGCTCGTCACCTGACGAGTGGTGATCAAGGCACCCGCATTGTTGATCAACACATCGATGCGTGGATGCGCCGCTTTCAGCCGCTCGGCGAGCGCGGCAACCTGTGCAATCTCGGATAAATCGGCGATCTCGCCCGTCACGCGGTCATGTCCCGCGTGCGCTTTGATCTCGCTCACACTGGCAGCGAGTTTTTGCGGGTTGCGCCCGACCAAGACCACGGTCGCGCCCATACGCGCCAGTTCGCGCGCGGTGACTTTACCAATACCGTCCGTCGCCCCTGTGACGACGACGGTTTTCCCATTCATAGCGCTCATGTTCGATGTAGTCCTGATCTTTCATAACGATAACTGCTTGCTATAGTACGTGCGGCATGTGAGGCAGGGATGAACCCCATACAAGACGTTCATCATTTTGTCGAGGCGAATCAGCACGTCGGACGGTCTGTAATGGCGCTAGTTTGCAGCGCAAGAATCGGATAGCGTGGATAGGTGCTTACGCGTACTTGTGGAAAGCGAGACGACCCGTATGAACGCAGTGAATGCCACTACGCCCAGCCTTCCGAAAAGCGATTACCACGCCGCATTGGTGGGGCAAGTTGCCCGCTGCATCCAGGATAATCCCGAAAAACCGACCTCTCTACTTGTCCCTTGCCACCGTGTCATTCAGGATGGCAGCGATCCGGTCGATTATCGTTGGGGCAGCGACCGTAAAGTCGCGCTGCCCGACCAGGAACACATTGTCAGCGAAGGACACCAGGACTAAAAATATGATCCGCGATGCGTTGTTGTTATTAACTCACCTTACGCAGATTGCCCTCATCCTAAATCCTTCTCCCTCAGGGAGAAGGATTTCCCCTACCGCGACGGTTTTTCACCCCTCGCCCTGAGGGTTAGAGGGGCAGGGGGTGAGGGCTGAAAACGAGAGTCATGCGTAAGGTGAGTTACTCAATTTCAACGCTACTGGCTTAGTCACAAGATAGGCATTTTGGACTGTCTTATCGCCTCGTCGGCTTATCGTCTACAACTCCCCCTCTACACTCAAAATCTCGAACATTTCAAACCAATTCCCGGCACGCTGGCGCAAAAGCCCTACTAGAAGCATTTCGCGTTATAATCACCTTCCACTTTCATTTTTGATGATCTTTTTTTCACTGTTTTCAGGAGTCCCATCTCATGTCCGAGTCGCCGGAAATCCGCAACGCGCTATCCGCGCTCAATACACGCAGCCGCACACTTGTCGCGGGCGTCGATCGCGCCGCCGCCCGTTCAATGCTCAAAGCCATTGGCTTGACCGATGACGATCTCGCCAAACCGTTGATCGGCATCGCCAATACGTGGACGGAGATTGGCCCGTGTAATTATCACCTGCGCCGCTTAAGCGAAAAAATCAAAGATGGCATTCGTCGCGCAGGCGGCACACCGTTGGAGTTCAATACCATTACCATCAGCGACGGCATCACGATGGGGACGGAAGGCATGAAGGCATCGCTGATCAGCCGTGAGGTCATCGCGGACTCGATAGAACTGGTCGCGCGCGGCAATTATTTCGATGGCTTAATCGCGCTGTCGGCGTGCGATAAGACGATTCCCGGCACGATCATGGCGTTGATCCGGCTCGATATGCCATCGCTGATGTTGTACGGCGGCTCGATTGCGCCAGGTAATTTTCGTGGGCGCGATGTCACGATTCAGGATGTGTTTGAAGCCATGGGCGCGTATGCCGATGGGCGTATTTCGCTTGAAGAACTGACAGAAGTCGAAAATTGCGCGTGTCCGGGTCCTGGCGCGTGCGGCGGACAGTTCACCGCCAACACGATGGCGATGGTGGGCGAGATCATGGGCATCAGCCCGATGGGGACGGCGGATATTCCGGCGATGAGCGACGCGAAAGACGATATTTCGATTGGCGTCGGTGAATTGATCCTGAAGTTGATCGAGCATGACATTCGTCCGAGCCGTCTGATCACACGCACCGCACTGGAAAACGCGGTCGCGGCGATCGCAGGCAGTGGCGGCAGCACCAACGGCGTATTGCACACGCTGGCGTTCGCGCGTGAGGCGGGCATCGATTTCAGCCTCGACGATATCGAAGCGATCAGCAAACGTACGCCCTTGATCGTGGATATGAAACCGACGGGTAAATACACGGCGATTGACCTGCACAACGCTGGCGGCATTCGATTAGTCACGCAGCGCTTGCTCGAAGGTGGGTATCTGCACGGCGATGCGCTGACCGTGAGCGGACATACACTTGCGGAAGAAGCCGCCAGCGCGCACGAAAGTGTTGGACAGGCCGTTATACGCGGGCTGGACAACCCGATCAGCGCTAATGGCGGGCTGCATATCTTGAAAGGCAATCTGGCGCTGAACGGCGGCGTTGTCAAGCTGAAGGGCACAGAACCTAAGATATTTACCGGTCCCGCGCGCATTTTTGAGCGCGAAGAGGATGCGTATCACGCCGTGCAAAGTCACATGATCAAGTCGGGCGATGTCGTCGTCATCAGATATGAGGGTCCGATTGGAGGACCTGGAATGCGCGAGATGTTGCAGGTGACAGCGGCAATTGTCGGGCAGGGTTTGGGTGAACATGTCATGTTGATCACCGATGGTCGTTTTAGCGGCGCAACGCGCGGCTTGATGATCGGTCACGTCGCGCCCGAAGCCGCTATCGGCGGGACGATTGGCTTGCTCCGCGAAGGTGACATCATCACCGTCGATGTCGAAGCGCGTTATCTCGGTGTCGCGCTGAGCGATGCCGAATTAAGCGAACGTCGCGCCGCCTGGCAGCCACCGAAACCGCATTATGTAAGTGGTGTCATGGCGAAGTATGCGCGGTTGGTCGCGGGTGCAGAAGACGGCGCGGTCACGAACAGTAAGAATGGATTAGTCCGTTCCTAAATCAAAAGTACGAAACTTGGTAAATCATCCCCACATCGTCGCATCGACGGCGACCAATGGCAGTTCGAAGCCAAAGAGATTGCCTTCTTCAGGCACGGCACTGAACAGCGTGCGTCCCCCCTGCCATTCGACAATCTGCTTGACCAGATAGAGCGCTGCGCTCGGTTTGGTCAGGATGGGTCTGTGTGTCGGTGATTGCTGCGCGCGCGGCTCGAACACGTGCGCCCGCTCGGATTCCTCGATGCAGATGCCCGAATCCTGCACCGAAAATCCGCCCCATCCCTGACCCGAGCCGGTCACGACATAATGGGCAATGATGATCGTTCCACCGTCGGGCGTTTTCTGTAAAGCGTTGTTCACCAGCGTCTGCATGGCACGGTTGAGCAAGGTCGCCTCGCCCTCGATCATGCCGTGACCATTCTGAATATACGCTTCGACATGCTGATGCCTGGCGGCGACATCCGGCGATGCACGTGTCAGATTGACAATCCCCTGCGTCATCTGATCGAGAAAAATCATGTTGCGCGGCAGTGCATCATCATTGAACATCCGTTCAAGCATGACACCGTCGTTGATCATGTCGTCGATCTGGTCGATAGCGCGGCGCATGCGCATGTAATACGCACGCTCTTTATCAGAAAAGCGCCGTAAGACCCCTGCCTTCAGGCATGGGGATATAAGGCG
>JBBRAA010000109.1:0-6490 GCA_038207205.1 Aggregatilineales bacterium | reverse complement strand
CGAACCCAATCGCCCGTATTAGTTGCACGATACAACGAGACAGCCTGCCGAACCTTGTCTCGCCGCGTCACCCAGATATAGCGCGGTTGATGAAAAACTTTATCCAGCCGTTGAAACATGTTCAACGACTCAAAGTCACTGTGTTTGCTCAGAGTCGGGCTGACAAATTCAACTAGGTGCGACCACATCATTTTTGTGCCAAACAATCCGTTCGGCGTACAGCGTGTCTGCATCAACTGATCCACGTAATCAGGAAATGATCCCACGCGCATATGATCCCACGTCATAAATGCAAAAACGAGTTGAGGCAAAAAATACTCGTCTGGCTTTCCAGCAAAACCGAAATTGCTCAGGCTTGCTGTCAACAGATTACTGCCACTGCGTGGAGTAGCGCATACCACATAAGGGCGAAGTGGCGGCGTAAACGAATCGCTCATTGATAATCTCTTGGGTGAAGGTCACAACGGAACATCCAACCTAGTGTAACCTATGTGCCACCCCTTATGTAGAGCCGATCCCGCGCGTGTAAGAAACACTGCTCGCTTAAACCAGTCAGACAAATTGCCGCATTTTGTCAGGGCGTATTAGCCGTTTACCGACCGACGCGCTGACGGCGCAGCAATTCACCTTTCGTCTGATTACTTTCTACATGATGACCGGGCAGCGGCATGATGCGTTCGTGAATCGCATCGACGAACCATGAGGCTTGGGGAAAAAATGCGTCTTCTAATTCGGCGGGCGGCGTGATCCAGTTACGCGCACCAATCACGATAATCGGTGCATCGAGATCATCAAATGCGAGTTGAGTCAGGTTGCTCGCCAGCGTGTGCGCAAACGACCCGCGTTCGGGCGCATCTGATGCGATGATAACCTTGCCCGTTTTTCGGATGGACTCGACGAGTGGTGCGTAATTCAATGGATTTAAGAAGCGCACATCGATCACTTCCGTTGATAACGCATAATTCGCTTCCAGAATTTTTGCTGCATCCAACGCGCGGTACAACGTCGCACCAATCGTGATTATCGTCACGTCATTTCCGACGCGGCGCACGGCAGGTTCGCCAAGATCGACTTCATAATAATCGGTCGGCACGCCGCCTATGACCACTGTTTCTGGCTCGCTGTATAAGCGTTGGCTCTCCAGAAAAATCACGGGATCAGTGCCGCGCAGTGCTCGGTTAAGCATCCCTTTGGCATCATAGGCGGTTGCCGGAAACATCACCTGCAAACCGGGCATATGCGCCACAATACTTGACCAATCCTGACTGTGCTGCGCACCATATTTCGCCCCAACGCTCACGCGCAGCACGAGCGGCATGGTCAAAATGCCTGCGCTCATTGCCTGCCATTTCGCCATCTGGTTGAAAATCTCGTCGCCGGCACGCCCCATAAAATCGCAGTACATCAATTCCGCGACGACACGCCCACTGCTCAAAGCATAGCCGACCGCTGTCCCGACAATCGCCGCCTCGCTGATCGAGCTGTTAAACAGACGATGATATGGTAAACATTCGGTCAAGCCGCGATAGACACCAAATGCACCGCCCCAATCGCGATTTTCTTCGCCATAGGCGATCATCGTTGGGTCTTGATACATCCTATGAATCATCGCTTCGAACAGCGCTTCAGCATATGTCACGCATTTGAGCTTAGGGAGCGGTTTACCATTTTCATCCAGCCCAAACCGAAATTTCGCCTGCGTAGTCGTCAATCGGCTCTCGGCGATTGGAATTAAGACTTCTGCTTGACGCGTATCATCCATTCGATCACGTATGGAATCGCTGAACATGAACCTGCCAATCGTATCGACCGTCACATCGACGCGCGGCGATACATCAGGCGAGATCGCCGCTGTCAAGATGCGATCGAGACGTTCAATGATGTCGTCGGTGAATGAATCGAGTTCGCTTTCGAGTGCGTGACCATTTTCAATCAAATAGCGCCGATACGAAACCAGTGCATCTTGTTCACGCCACAAATCGATCTCGGCTTTGTCGCGATACGAACTGGCATCAGACGGCGAATGTCCGCTAAAGCGGTATGTCACTGTATCCAACAACGCGGGTCCCGCACCGCTGAGCAAAAGCTGCTTTTTCCGCAGCGTTGCATCCGCGACCGCTAACGGGTTGTAACCATCCACACGCTCGGCGTGCATCGCGTGCGGATTAATTCCCAAACCGACGCGCGCTAACACACCCACGCCCATCGTCTCGCCGACAGGTTGCCCACCCATACCATAAAAGTTATTCATAAAGTTGAACAACATCGGCAGTCCACCGCCCAAATCGGCATCCCACAATGTGCGAAATTGATCCATCGCGGAAAACGTCATCGCCTCCCAGACTGGTCCGCACGCTATCGATGAATCGCCGATATTGGCGATCACAATGCCGCGTTTGCGGTTCACACGCTTGAACAACGCCGAGCCGGTGGCAATGGGTGCACTACCCCCCACAATCGCGTTATTTGGCATCACGCCAAACGGGGCGAAAAAGGCGTGCATTGAACCTCCCATGCCTTGATTGAACCCATGAGCGCGCCCAAAAATTTCTGCCAACGCACCGTATAAGACAAATTCCAGTGCCAGCGATGCAGCGGTGTCTGCCCGCGAGAATGTCTGCACGGCACGTAACGGCGCACCATCGAAATAGCTTTCCATAATCGTCATCAAAGCGGAGTCGTCCAGCTTCGCAATCGCAGACAAACTTTTTGCCAAAATTTCGCCGTGACTGCGATGTGAGCCAAAAATGAAGTCATCCGCATCAAGATGATATGCCTGACCGACCGCCGCTGATTCTTGACCGATACTCAAGTGTGCTGGTCCACGATGTTGATACTCGATGCCGCGATAACTACCCTCACGCTTGATTAAATCGAGCATGGTCTCAAACTCACGAATGATGACCATATCGCGGTAGATACGTACGAGATTATCCCGACCGTACTCAGCAGCTTCGCGCACGGAGTCTGGCTGATAGGCATTGATCGGAATTTCTGGTGCAGTTAATACCCCGCGCTGACGCTGTTCCATGGGGTCGATCAGGATCGATTTTGGCATGGTTATGCTTTCTTCTTGTTTTTGCGCCTGCGCGCCTATACATGAGGTGATGATTTTACGGCTACATGGATAAAAGTGTGTCTTTGAGAATTTCGCTCATTGTCGGGTGTGGAAACGCGAGTTGCGCAACGTCGTTGATTCGAAACTCGTCCGCCAGCATTGCCGCCGCCGCGCTGATCGCTTCGCCCGCGTTTGGGCTGATCAGGTGAACGCCTAAAATACGCTCCGTTTGCGCGTCGATGACAACCTTACATAAGCCTCGTTTGCCTTCGGTATCGGTCAAAAAACGTCCGCTGGAAGTCATGGGCAGCCGTGCCGTTTTCACAAGGTAACCGCGCGCTTTCGCCGCGTTTTCAGTCAAACCGACTGCCGCGATTTCGGGCACACTATAAATCACCGTTGGCACGAGATCATCGCGCATTCGATCGGGCACGCCTAGAATCGTGTTCGCCGCGACTTCTCCCCCGCGAATCGCGTGATGTGCCCACAACGCACGTCCCGTCACATCACCGATAGCATAGATCGTCGGCACATTTGTCCGCATCTGATCATCGATGTTCACACCGTGACGATCATAATCAAGATCGAGACGTTCAAAACCGACACCCTCCACATTGAGCGTGCGCTCCGAAACAGCGATTATCAACGTGGACGGCACCGTTTTGTCTGCGCAAACAACCTGGTCACGCTCGATGCGCAGCACACGTGTATTTAAGTGAAAGTTGACACCTTTGAGTTCAAGTTTTAGCGTGTTGACCAGATCGGCGTCTATATCGGGCAGCAGTACACTTTGTTCACTGATGATGTCAATCTGCGCGCCAACCAACGCCAAAATCGACGCGATGACGAGCGCAGTCGCATCTGCACCTAAAATCGTCACCTGTGCGGGCAGCGTTTCGAGTTCAAGTAATTCGGAGGTCGTTAGTACATGTGGTAAATCAACCCCGATAAGCGCTGGCTTACTTGGCGTTGACCCAGTGGCGATAATAATGTGATCCGCCGTGTAGCGCGCTTGATCAACTTGTATGGTGTATCGATTCAGAAACTGCGCGGCTCCGTTGATGACAGTGACGCCGCGCTTGCTCATTTGATAAGCGACGCCATCGCGCAGCATGGTCACAATGCCGCGCTTACGTGTTAGCGCCGTTCGCCAATCGAAGCGCACGTTTTCGACCACGACGCCAAAGCGCGCCGCCGTCTCCATACTTGCGTACAATTTAGCCGAAGCCAACAGTGCCTTGGTCGGAATACAGCCGTGATTCAGGCACAAACCGCCTAAATGCGCCCGTTCGATCAGCAAAACTTCTTTTCCCGCCGCGCCCAACCGTTCCGCCGCCGTATAACCACCAGGACCAGCGCCAATAATGATGACATCGTAATGCGTTTCGCTCATATCAACCTGCTGTCATCACATCAATGTGCATCAGTGCGTTCGCGAGCGCGTTCAAAAAGCGCGCACCGGGAGCACCATCGATGACTTGATGATCAATGGTGAGCGACAAATGCAGATGCGGAAGATGCTGTATCTCGTCATCGACCATGACCGCCTTCAAGTCTATTTTGCCGACACCTAGAATCGCGACTTGCGGCGGACTGATCACGGGTGTGAAACTTTCAATGCCGAGCGATCCCAGGTTGCTGACGGTGAACGTTCCACCGCTCATCTCGTCCGGCGTGATCGTTCCGTTAAGACAGGCATCTACAAGTCTTTTTGCCTCCGTCGCCAGTGCTTTAAGTGTGAGTCGATTCGCATTGCGAATGACCGGAACCAGCAAACCGCGCGGCACATCCACCGCGAAGCCGAGATGGACATCGGCGTAGCGGCGCAAGACGCCATCATGCAGCGTAGCATTCAAATCGCGGAAATCCATCAAAGTGCGTGCAGTAGCGAACAAAATCAAGTCACTAATCGAGACCATAGTCACGCCCAGTAGTTCGGGTGAGGCTTTCAGGCGCTTACGGTACGCTTGCAAAGCACGCGCATCCGCCGACGTGTTGAGCGTGACTTGCGCGCTGTTTTGCAGCGACGCGCGCATCCGTTCGGCGATGACTTTTCGGACACCCTTGATCACCACTTCTTCTATCAAACCCCCGTCTGAAGATACGACTTGCGCTTCTTCACGGTTGGGGCGTTGTACAGATGACTCGGCGACTCGTGCTTCATCGGTTTGTGTGCGCAAATCGGCTGCTGTCACGCGCCCACCGATGCCAGTTCCGTTTGACGGGATGATGCCGTTCATCACTTCGCGCGCAGCACGTGTCGTCGCAGGACGTTCAGCGAGCGCCGCACGAATATCGCGCTCGACAATGCGTCCATCCGCACCTGTTCCTGTGATTCCAAGCACATCGAGCGATTGTTGCGCCGCCAGTTTGCGTGCCCGCGGCGAGATAGCAATATCGAATAACGGTTCTGTCTTTTCTATCTCTTCGCCAACTTGCCCGACCATCGCGATTGCCGTCATCACCGGAACTTCCGCCCCTATCGTGAACAGATGCGCGAGGATTACCCCGTCGGCGGGGCTGGCGATTTCAATCACGGCTTTATCGGTCTCGGCATCCGCGATGCCTTCACCTGCGCGCACGGTGTCGCCAATTTGTTTTTTCCACGCGATCAAGATCACGCTTTCGACCGTATTCCCTTGCTTGGGCATGATGACTGGAGTAATCATACGTTAATTGAGTCCTTACTCACATCAATTGGCAGGTGGCACAACGCCAATCGTCAACAAAATATTCGCATACACGCGCTGTTCGCCCGTGGCGATCACCAATGATATATCTGAGCCGCGTGCCAAATCGTAAAATGGAAAGCGCGTGTGTTGATGAAATTCGACGGTGGGCAGCATCGCCTTGAACTCGTCATGGATCGGCGGCGCAGTGTGATCGTCACGCACCATGACATGCGCCGCTTCGATTGGAATTATGCTCATAATGCCGTCTAAGACTTGTGTCGCCGTCAATACGCCAGGCATAAAATTGAGATATACACGCGCCGCCGCTGGATTACCGCGCGTCACAAACGGATAATTCCCATCCGCGATCAAAATGCCGCTTCCGTGTCCACTCTCGCCTAACACCTGTAAAATATGTGGATGAATCAATTTTCCTTTTAACATTTTTGCGTCCTTTGCGCATCAAACCGCTTTTAGTTTTTTGTGACATACTCCCCATGCCTAAAGGCGGGGGCTTCTACCCTCAATGCGACTGCGAAGGCGAACCTTCGTCTTATCGTCGCTCCGGTAGCACAGCGATGCCCCGCTGTGTTTGATATTAATCGCTGCATTGTGGTCGCGGTCAATGACAAGACCGCAATCACACGCCAACACTCGATCGCGCAAGGTGAGATCATGGCGCTGCCCACAACCGGAACAGGTTTTAGTCGTTGGCACGAAACGACCGATCTTCACAACCGACTTCCCGCGCTTCAACGCC
>JBBRAA010000108.1:0-7040 GCA_038207205.1 Aggregatilineales bacterium | reverse complement strand
TGTGCCGTAGTTGGCGTAACGTCGTCGGCGAGAGGGAGGATACAAGGCAGTGCGTGAGTGCTATAATTTCGCTCATGGGTTTTCTGGTCGTGTGGTGTTGTAAGAGATTCCACTTTACCTGAAAACCCTACTTCTTTATGCCCCCTTTTTGGCACAGGTATTGTTGCTTGGATCATTTTTTTCTCACTTTACCAGAAAAGCGCCTTATATCCCCATGCCTGAAGGCAGGGGTTTTACGGCGCTTTTCTGATAATGTCAGAGGCATTCAGCGACTCCAATTTTGATTACCTGCTCAATCGGTTTTTATAGCCCATCAATGAAAGTCGAGGGTAGATTATGACTTTGAAGAACTTCACAATCGGTTTTTTAATTGCGATTCTGCTTATCGTACACTGCGTCTTTATCCATTCAACCGCCCGGTGTGCTTCTTCTTGCGGCGCAAGACTTTATACATGATGCTGAAATCGTCGCGCCCTTTGGTTACGCGCGGCGCCAGCGGTTCGCATTCAAAATATGCGCTGACATGGGCATACGTCGCCGCGCTGATCAAGACTTCGCCGTGACCGCTGTTCTCTTGCAGCAGCTTACACATTTCGACCGCATCGCCCATCGCAGCGAACTCACGACGATCCGGCGACCCCACATTGCCCAACACCGCGCTTCCTGAATGGACTGCCACGCCATAAAACAGGCGTTGATCTTCCGGCAGCGTTTCGTGTAGTGCCTTGACATCGTAGACCATGCTCAACGCCGCACGCACCGCACGCAGCGCATGATCCGGCTGTTGATTCAACTGCGTATTGAAGAATCCGGTCACGGCGTCACCGATATATTTATCGACCAAGCCTTCGAACAGATTGATCGAATCGCTGGCGACGGACAAATATTTATTGATGATCTCCATGAGCACTTCAGGCTGCAAGCGCTCGCTGAACGCGGTGAAGCCGCGCACATCGGCGAAGATCATGCTGATATCGCGCTCTTGCCCGCCCAACGTACTCAGGTCATCGCTGCGCAGGTTATCGACGAGCGCAACGGGTAAATAACGGCGCACCTGGTTCATCTGGGCTTCGCGGGCTTTGAGTTCGGTCAAGTCGTCGAGCAGAATGACGACCGATGCGGTTGCGCTAGCATTGCCCTCCAGATCGCGCAGCGGCGCGATGCTGATGTTCCAGGTATGTTTGCTGTCATCGTTAAAAAGCGGGTGCGATTCCCATTCTTCGGTCGTGCCAAGTTCCTTGACGCGCGCGATGCTGAGTTCGATCTGCGGGTCGAGCGGATACAAAATATCACAGACCGCGCAGCCAAGCGCGACGGTCATACTGACGCCGACCATCGCTTCGGCGGCGGGATTATATGCGGTGATGACTTCGTCGGCGTCGATCACGACCAGACCGCTGCCGATGGACGTGAAAATGTTGTCCATCAAATCGCGGATTTCGGTGACTTCGGAGAGTCGTGCGCGCGCGCTTTCAAATAGGCGCGCGTTCTGGATGGCGACTGCCGCCTGATTGGCGAATGCAACCAATAAATTGAGTTCGTGGTCTTTGAATAAGCCCGCTAAGACGCGGTTATCGCAGTACACGACGCCGATGACTTCGCCGCGCACGGTGAGCGGCACGCATAAAATACTGCGCAGTTGATAACCGACGATGCTTTCCTGGCTTTGATAACGCGGATCATTACGCGCATTATCGGTCAGCACAGGCAGCATGGTATCCGCGACTTCGTTGACGATCGTATTGCTGATCATGAACTCGTCGCGCCCAAGCTGCTCACGGTCGATGCCACGCGCGACCCGAAATTCCATCGCGTTGGTAAACTTATTGCGGAGCATGATATAGCCGCGTTCCGCGCCCGTCAGTTGAATGACGGTATCGATCACCTGATTCAACACGTCGTCGGTGCTGACGGACGAGTTGATCAACGCGGTCGTCTCTGCCAGCGCGCGCAGTTGACGCAGTTCAATCTGCTGACTCGTCAGCGCCCCGTTGACGATATCCAGCCGTGTCAGCCCATACTTGAGCCGTTCGAGTGCGCCGCCGGGCAAATTCATGCCGCGCTGACGCAGCGCCCCCTGCTGTACCTTGAGCGTCTCGATCAAATCGGTGAGATTTTCGCGCAGTGCGCGTAGCACCTCTGGCGCGGATTGCAACCCACGATCTTTTTTGAACTTGGCGGTATCTTCTATCTGCATCGTCATTTTTGCCTACGTGGTGACTAATCGAGCGTGTGTAATGTCGCCAGTATGGATTGGGCGACTTCGTTTCTTTGTCAATATGATAATGGCAATCTTATCGCCATCAAGCGTAAAAAACTCGACCGTTTGCAGTTCCTCAATCATAACATCGTAATCCTGCTCGATATTAATCAGTAACTCAGCTTACGCATGTCCCTCGTTTTCAGCCTTTCCCCCTGCCCCTGCCCTCAGTCCCTCAGGGCGAGGGGTGAAAAACCGTCGCGGCAGGGGAAATCCTTCTCCCTGAGGGAGAAGGATTTAGGATGAGGGCAATCTGCGTAAGGTGAGTCAATTAATCGACTTCAACCACGCGCATTAACTCGTCGATATTTTCGATCTCACGATAGCCCATCAGCCAACGCCGTGATTTTTGTTCACCACCGCACCAACAGCGACTCCATCGTCAAGCCGGGACCGAACGCCATCATCACGCCGTAATCGCCCGGCTGTGGCGCGCCGGACTGGTTGATGCGATCGAGCACGAACATCACCGTTGCCGACGACATATTGCCATAATCGCGCAGCGTTTCCAACGAGAAACGTGCCTGTTCGTCGGTGAGCGCCAACTGCTTTTGAATATACTCGACAATGCGCTTGCTGCCAGGATGAATCGCCCAGAATTGAATGTCCTCGCGCGTCAAGCCATGTCGATCCAGCAGGCGCGCCACCAGATCGCCCACGTTCGCCGCTAGCACATCCGCGACATAACTCGATAAATACATACGAAAGCCGTGATCGGTCACATTAAACGACATATCATCGAGCGTATTGAAATCGCAGTAGGTTTCGCTGTCGATCCAGGTCAGACCAGGTAACGAGTCATGCTCTCCGATCAACATCATGCCCGCGCCATCCGCGAACAGCGATGTGGACACCACCGATTCGACCGAATCATCGAATTGTAAATGCAGCGTACATAATTCGAGCGATAACACGAGTGCCAATTGACCAGGACGCACGCGCACGCTGTCGATGGCGCGTTTGATGCCGGGAAACGCACCGTAACACCCCATGCCGAAGATTTGGGTACGGCTCAGGCGTGTGGACATGCCAAGACGCTGTGCCAGCAGCAAATCGATGCCCGGCACATTGAAGCCGGTACATGAAACGATGACAAAATGATCGATGTCGTGTGCTGCTACCCCCGCCGCGTCCAGCCCGGCGCGGATCACCCGTTCGCCTAACGGCAGCGCCTCCACCATGTAGCGATCATTGCGCTGCTGCGTGGTCTTGATCTCGTTGAAAAAGTCAGTATCCACGACCGAATGCCGGAACTCGACGCCCGAATAGCGCATCGCGGTCGTGATCGCACGCTGACGCCGTCCGCTCACCTGTAAAAGCTGTGTATAAAACGCCGAGACATTGTCCTGGCTAAAACATCGTTCTGGCACGTCCGTATGCAGCGCCAGTAGTCTTGGATTATTCATATCGTTCGTCTCGCTAAGCGCATATCGCGTGTATTCGCCACCAACCAATTGCCAACCACCGGAAACGCCCGCATCACGCGCAAACCGGGCGTCAGGATCGCAGGCTTAAGCATCAGCGATTGCAGCGCCCGACCCAACCGCAGCCGCGTCGCAAATGTGCGCTGCCATTTGTCAGCGTAACCCGCTTTCATCACTGCTGCATCGGTCTGATGGGTGAGATATTCGCGCATTGACTCGGCGGCGAGCACACCGCTGTGCAGCGCCATCGCCATGCCATCCCCCGCCAGCGGCGCGACCATGCCCGCCGCGTCACCCGCGCATAAAATATCGCCTTCGAGCGGCGTTTTCGGCGCGAGCGTCACTTGTGCGATGCTCAGCCAATCGGGATACAGCGGTTCAGCATCCGCCAGCCACGCACCCAACTGGCGATTTTCTGCGCTCATCCATGCGATAAAACGCGCAATTGCATCCGGCGCGCCCACTGTCACTTCCTGAAAGACTTTTTGTTCGACCATTAAACATACATTGGTGCGTCCGTCCTCGACTTGCGATACGCCGCAGTATCCGCCGCGAAACACATGCAGATCGATATGTTCAGGCAGCGCCGCACCGCGAAAATGCTGTTTCAGCCCAATGTATGGCTGCGGTTGTCCAAAAAACGCGCGCTTTAATACGCGATCGAGATTACTGCGTTTGCCGTGCGCGGCGATCACGCTTGATGCTTCCAGCGCGCGGGTTTCGTGCGCTGTTTGTGTCGTTAACGTGAATCCCGCCGCGAAACCGCCGCTAATGTCGGTCACGCGCGTTCCGTTCATCACCATGACGCCGCACGCTTCCGCATAGTCAGCCAATGCCGCATCAAGTGCGTAACGGCTGATGCCGACAGCAGGCGCGGGAAACCTGCCGCGCCATTCACTGGTCGGTGATGTAATCCGCACGGTGCGGATCGTCGTCGGATTCAAGCTGTGCAGTCGTTCGAGAAAGCCCATATTTTTGAACAACGTCACACATTCGGGCGATAAAAATTCACCGCATACTTTCGCGCGCGGATAAGTGCCGGCTTCGATCAAGGCGACCTGATGCCCGTGCCGCGCCAGCGTAATCGCCGCCGCGCACCCCGCCAATCCGCCGCCGATCACAACCGATTCAATCATGTGCTTTCTCCACGACCAGCGTCATCCGCCATGGAAAATCACGGTACACGCGCGCCTGTTCAAGTCCGGCATCATGCGCGATCGCTAAAAGTTCGTCGGGGGTATAGGCGCGCTGAATCGATAAACGTCCGTCGCAGCGCGTCAGGTAATGGCGCGCGAATACAGGCTGAATCAGCGCAAAGCCAATGAGCGGGAGCACGCCGCGCGTCAGGTCGCTCATCACGATCCCGCGTCGCGCCCGTCGAAATAAATCACGCAGCATGATGATCAGCGTATCGGGGTCAAAGTGGTGTAAGAACAACGACGAGACAAAATAATCAATGTGATTGGGCGCGAACGGGAGCGCGAGCGCATCCGCCTGGATGAGCGCAATACCAGATTGCACGCCGATGTTTTCGCGCGCGACGATCAAGTGTCGCGCCGCCACATCGACCGGAAACAGGTTGATGTCGATGTGCTCATGTTTCCCCCACGCCGCTAATTCGAGCGCGAGCTTGCCCGATCCCGTTCCCAAATCGACAATGCGCACAGGCGATGGCGTCTGTTTCAGGCGCGGATACAGGTGACGGGTGAGCGCGCGAATACCGCCAAACGTGTGATTGGCACGCCACATCTCGCGCAAATTTTCGCGCACATCATCGAGCGTCCCCGCGCCTTGATCGAGCAGTTCAGCTTGATCGCGCCGCGCCGGGACAAGAAATCGTGTGATCAAAGACTTCTCCTCGCGATCATGAGTCTCATTGTGCAAGGGACGCATAACTGGCGGTGAAGCATTGAATGAGGAATACGTAAATAACGAGTGAGTGCGTGCTTCAGCGCGCGCCGATTAAGAAGATATACGCTGCCAGCGCCGCCGCTGTCGCCGCGATCAACAGGACAATCGTGTAAAAGCCAAGCCCGTTCCAGCGCGCGGGATCATGCCAATCGCCGCGCTGGACACGCCATAACAGCATGATAGCGACGGGTGCGAGCAGCGCGACTGCCAGCGCGACTTCACGCGGCAGCCCAGCGGCGACCAGCACGGGCAGCACGGCGAATACCGCGATCAAGACCGCAGCGTACAACCAAATCGCACGCGCCGCGCCCATGCGTACGACCAATGTGCGCTTGCCGACCTGCCGATCGCCCGCTTCATCGGGGAACTCAATCGCAAGCAGCATGGCGATTTGTAATCCGCACAGCGGGATCACTGCCAGCAGCACCGACACATCGACCCGCCCCGTTTGTAAAAAATAGCCCGTAATCGGTGTGAGCGCGGTCACAGTGATCGCGGTCGTCAGTTCGCCAACCCCGCGCGAATGTAAACGCAGCGGCGGCGCGCTGTAAAACCATGCAAAGGCTTGTGCGGTGATCAATAGTGCAAACGTGGACGCGCCCGGTTTGACGATCAGGCTCAAAACCGCATTGGCGATCAACGCCAGCACGGCGCACGCCAGCGCGAGGTTGCGCGCGGTCAACGGTGATAACAGACCACTCGTCAGCACACGGCTGCCGCCCGACCAATTCGTCGGTGTCTGATTGGCGTTATCCGCCGCGAGATCGAAATAATCGTTGGCGTAATGGGTCATCAACTGTGTGGCGGTGATCGCGAGTTGTCCCCATAGCAGCGCGGTCAGGTTGAGCGGCGCGCCCGCGTACAGCGCTATCGCCACGCCGAGCGCGTGCAGCAGCACCCCGCCGACCAAAAAATGCAGCCGCCCCATCTTGATCACAGCACGCAGCGTTGCAACCATCCGTTATCCTCGTGAGCCGTTGTGCCTAAATCAGTGTCCGACAACATTTAATCTCAACGATAGGCGGATTGCCAACAATAGTGACCCCCAAAGAATGGACATAGGGCTAAAGGAAGTATCCTATGTTTAAGCAGGGGATGAAAGATGCACGCAAGACGGAAGTTTACAGGGGGAGTTCAAAAGGGCGCAGATGGTGAACGACTGGAAAGCCCAATTTCTGGCAGCCGCGCCGCAAGTGAGGGCAGTTGCCAGCGTTGCCACCACATTTGAAGGGAACTTCGGAGAACCCCGCAAGAATCGAAACAGGTGACGCTGCCGCCACCTGTTCGAGTAAAATCCTAGAATATGACTCCGGTGGGATTCGAACCTACGACACTCCGCTTAAAAGGCGGGTGCTCTGCCGCTGAGCTACGGAGCCACTCTTTATCAGTTTATCAGCAATCACCAGCGGGTCAAGAGACAGTCTACTCAACCTCATCTGTTTTGT
>JBBRAA010000107.1:0-7199 GCA_038207205.1 Aggregatilineales bacterium | reverse complement strand
TTTGAGAGTGAAAACAGAACCAGAATTGCGCTTATATCGAGTGTCTACCATACCGCTAATTTTAGCGGATTAGTGGTTAAATGTCAACTATCAAATGAAAGGAGCAAGCCGCATTCCCCTGCCGCCTAAAGGCGACAGGGGTATGCGGCTTTTCTTATGGACACAACGCCATGACTGCAATTCCCCAAAAACTAAGTGATTTGCTCGACGAGATCGGCTCGATCACCGATCGTACGGAACGCGCCGAAATCCTGATCGAAATCGCGGATCGGTTCGACGACTCGAAAGTCCCGCCGCAAGTCGCCAGTCAACCGTACCCCGAAGACCGGCGCGCGCGTGCGTGCGAGAGCGAAGCCTTTGTCTGGGGTGTCGATCAACCGGACGGCACGCTCAAATACTATTTCGATGTGTTGAATCCACAAGGGCTATCCGCGAAGGCGATGGCGGTCATCCTCGACGAAACATTGTCCGGTGCGCCGCTCGAACAAGTCGCCACTGTGCAGGATGACATCGTCTTCAAATTGTTCGGCAAAGAAGTCTCGATGGGCAAAGGCGCGGGCTTGATGGGGATCATCACACTCGTGCGCCAGGAAGCCAAAAAACGGCTGACGGCGGCGTAAAGCCTACTTCACCAAGGCATGTCGTCGCCGTTCCAACGCAGATAACGTCCGCCATACGCGGCAGGATCGGTTTTGGCGGCGTCGATGACATTCAGCATCCCGCTCACCGAGTCGCTGGTCGATAAATCGGCGTTCGCGCCGCCCATCCGCGTCCGCACCCACCCCGGATCGAGGATGAACGCGGTAATGCCATGACGCGCATTATCAAAATGAAAGGTGCGCGTCAGCATGTTCAACGCCGCTTTACTCGCGCAATACGCGTACAAATCGCCATCGCGTTTATCGCTCAGCGACCCGTATTCCGAACTGATCGAAATCATCAGCGGAGTTACCCCACGCTTGAGCAGGTCGAGCGCGTATTTTGCCAGCAGTATCGGCGCAAACGCATTGATACCAAACGTGGCGGTCAATTCAGAGTAAGTCAAATCGGTTATCCGTTCACCGCGATTGACTACACCCGCATTGTTGATCAACAAATCGAGCGCGTCGGTCTGGGCAGCGATACTTGCTACACAAGCGCGGATGCTGCTTTCATCGGTCAGTTCCAGCGCGACTGGGATAACATGGTAATCGACCGCCAATGCCTGAAGTTCCGACGCAGCGTGTGGCGTGCGGCACGCCGCGAATACCATATCACCCTGCACGGCAAAATAACGGACGAATTCCAACCCAATGCCGCGATTGGCACCGGTGATCAATACGCGCATGAAAAAACCTCCACGATAAATCCGTCGTTGCGCTACAATGATAGCTTGTTTGGGCAATCGATGAGGCGCTATGACCCGACGTGACGCGCTGATCCTGTTTATCTTGTTCGCTGTCAGCCGCGTATTGTGGACAGCGGCGGGCGTCGGTGCGCTCGCGGTTTTACCATCACAAACTGGCGATGAATACGCGCATCTGCTTGATGGTGGCGCACCGCTCGATATGTGGTATCGCTGGGACGCCGGATTTTATACCAGCATCGCCACCTATGGCTACGACTGGCAAAACGACGCGCGCCCGTCGGATGACATGGCTTTTTTACCCGTGTATCCGGTGCTGGTACGTGCGGTGAGCGGACTCGACCTCGCGTCCGGCTGTACGCGCTCCCCGTATCTGAGCACATGCGCCACGATTGGCGGCTTGCTCATCTCGAATATCGCGTTGTTCATCGCTGTGGTAGTCACGTTTGATCTTACCCGCCGCCGCTTCGACCGTCTTACCGCGTGGCGTGCCGCACTGCTGCTGCTTGTCAGCCCGATCAGCATCTTTCTTTCTGGCGTGTATACCGAATCGCTGTTCTTATTGTGGATCGCACTCGTGTTCTGGCTGCTCGAACGTGATCAATTCGCGCTCGCGTTGATCCCGGCAGTGCTGGCAGCGCTAACGCGCTCAGTCGGCGTTGCACTTTACCCGATGCTGCTTATCATTGCGTGGCAAACCTTTCGCGCGTCGCCTGCCTTGATCATACAACCACGCGTGCGCGGACTTTTATATGTACTCGGCGCGCAGCTGCCGCTGATGGCATTCGTGGGGTATATCCTGTATATGGGCGTCGTCGTCGATGATCTCGGCGCGTATTTTTCGACTTATGAAAATACATGGGGGCGGCAGGCAGGCAGCGTAGTCGAGGCATTCACGGTGTATTTTAGCGGCGCGGATGTCGCACTGATCGGTTGGGAACTCAGTTGGTTTGATCTGGCGATGACGCTGATCTATCTCGTCTTGGCGGCGCTCACATTTCGCATCAGTTTCGCATGGGGGGTATTCGCGGTATTTGCACTGGCGATCCCGATTGCGTCGGGGACATTGGTCGGAATGCCCCGTTTTGGAGCGGTCATCCTGCCGTTCTATCTGGTCATCGCGCGCGGCATCGAAACCAGACGGTGGCGTTGGGCGCTGACATACGGCGCATTCGTCGCGCTCGCGCTCTTGATGCTCGTCCGTTTTGTCACATGGCGCTGGGTCGCCTAATTTCACTTGTTACGATTTGAGGCGACGACCGGATTCGAACCGGTGATCAGGGTTTTGCAGACCCATGCCTTACCACTTGGCTACGTCGCCATTAAAACGTATGATAACCCTTTAACACTACGATGACAAGATGCGACTCTCAACACGCAAGCTGCAAATTTTCAACCTGGCTACCATACCGGAGATTCGATTTTGACCGACCATGACCTGATCCCGGACGAAAACGAACGCACTGATCACGATTCGAACGTCACACCAACGAGCGACGATGCCGATACCTCGATTCTTCCCATAGCGCCGCCGACCGCGCCGATTCCTGAGCCGGTCGTGGCGACGAGCGACGAAGACACCTTGATCGAACCCCTGAGAGTTGAAGCCGACGACGAAACCGTCGAAAGCAGCACCGATGTCCCGCTTGAACCCGCATGGGTTGAATATGCACCGCCCATCTCTGCCGACGCCGATGTCGATGCAGCATTGGCGGCGGTCGCATCGATGAGCAGCATGACAAATTTCGATGAGAAGACGGTCACCGCCGCGCTCGACGAGATGGATGAAGCATTCGACGCCGCTGACGATGACGAACTGATGGATCGCCTTGACGAAATCGATTCCGCCCCGTCGCCTGCCGCGCCTATCCCAGCCTATCAGCCCGCGCTGGCGCTCCCGCCTATCAACAAGCTCCGACGTGGCAGTCTTGGCTCGATCGTCCCCGCGTTGATCCTGATCGGCGTCGGCGCATGGCTAACCATCACCACCACCTCCGGCGCGGTCATCGATTCCACCGTCCTGGCAGCGATTGCCATCGGCGGCGCGGTCTTATCACTCTTCGCATACTGGATCAGTTCGGGTCGCTGGACGCGCGGCGCGCTCTTTACATCCGCCGCGCTCGCGCTGATCGGCGGGTTGTTGTTCGTTACCGCCGCACCGCCTGCGCTTAATGTCAATCTTGGCTTCAATTTGGTGCAGGCATATCCGCTCATCATCGCGGCGTTCGGCATCGCCATGCTGATCGGCGGCGTTCTGGGCCGTCCCGCCAGCCGCGCTACATTTGCGCCAGGTATCGTTTTGCTGGCAGCAGGCATCGTCGGCTTTCTGGTCACGTTCGGCGTTATCCCACAAGCCGTACTCGATAGCGTCGCGCCATTATGGTTTGTACCTGTCGTCGCGCTCGTTTTGTTGTGGCTGCTGCCGCTCGTCTTCCGTCTGCGTATTCGTTCTTAATCTATGTCGTTATGATAATATGCTGTCAGTGTGGAAATAAATTGCAATAAAATGACCGACACTCAAAATCCATCGGCATCATACTCTATGCGCCTTGCCATTGACGCCAGCCGGGCAACTGCCGCGCATGTGACAGGCACCGAAAAGTATGCCATCCACATGATCCGCGCGCTGCTCAGTACGAATACGCGCCATGCCATCACACTGTATTTCCGCGATCCGCCCGCACCCGATTTGTTCCCAGTCGCGCATATCGCCCGCCCTGATTTGGTCATACAGCATGTGATACCGTTTCGGCGCGCGTGGACACATCTTCGTTTTGCCGCCGCGCTCAGCGTTGACCGCCCCGATCTCGTCTGGGTTCCGGCACATGCATTGCCGTTCGTCTTTCGCGGGCGGGCGGCGGTCACCGTGCATGATCTGGGATACAAGTATTTCCCACAAGCGCATCCGCCGCGTCAGCGGCGCTATCTCGATTTGACCACGCAGACGAGCGCCGCGCGCGCGCATATGATCCTCGCCGACAGTCAGGCGACCGCCGATGACCTGACGCGCTTTTACGGTACATCGCCCGATAAAATCCATGTCGTGTATCCCGGAGTCGATGCCCCGCCCATGGGTGATGTGGAGGCAGTGCGGCGCAAGTATAAGCTGCCCAACCGCTACTTCATGTTTATAGGCACGCTGCAACCACGCAAGAATATCGCTCGTATCGTACAGGCGTTCGCCGCGTGGCGCGCCGCTCAAGCTGACCACGAGACGGCGTTGGTTTTAGCAGGCGGACGCGGCTGGTTGTTCGACCCCGCATGGACGGATGGCATCGACGGCGTGATCATGACCGGCTACATCGACGACGCCGACAAAGGCGCGCTGTATGCGGGTGCGCGCGCGCTCGTCTTTCCATCATTGTATGAAGGTTTTGGTTTCCCGGTCTTAGAAGCGATGGCGTGCGGCTGCCCGGTTATTTGCGCGAATACGTCGAGCTTGCCCGAACTGGCGGGCGCCGCCGCCCTGCTGGTCGATCCGCTCAGCGTCGAACAGATCGCGGACGCCATGCAGCGCATCGACACCGATGACGAGTTACGCACAGCGCTTATCGCCAAAGGACGCGCGCAAGCCGCCCGCTTCACATGGGATGCCGCCGCCACACTCACCCTTAACATCTTCGAGAACGCTTAACAAGCGCAACCCACGCAATGCCCGCACGAAGATGATAAAATCATGTCTCTGTGTTCTCTATGTTCTCTGTGGTTCAATCGTGTCTCGTTTTCTCGTCGTCCAACTCGGTGATATTGGCGATCTCGTGTTGTCCACGCCCGCGCTCGATGCGCTGCGTGAGGCACATCCCAGCGCGCATATCGGTATTTTGACCACGCCGCACGCAGCGCCGCTCGTGGAAAATACCGGGCTGGTCGATGACGTGATCGTGTTCAACCGCCGCGCCTTGAGCGGACTTAAAAGTCTTATCAACCCGCGCGATCTACGGCGCTCGGTCGCGTTCGCACGCCAATTGCGGCGCGGGCGCTATGACACGATTCTGTACTTTCATCGTTTTACGACGCGCGGTGGCGCGCTCAAATTTGCGTTGATCGCGGCGGCGGCGGGCAGCCCGACTCGGATTGGGCTGGAGCATGGCAACGGCTTTTTTCTGACCGACAAACTCCCCGATCACGGTTTCGGGCAGCCGCATCAGGCTGATGCATGGTTACAAGTCGTCGCGCATGTCGGCGCATCGGGCGCACCCCGCCGCGCCAAAATCGCGGTTAAAATGCTGCCTCCATCCGCTGCCCCCATCCCGGTTAACAGCAAGGGAGAACGCGCACCTGTGCGAATTGCCATCCATGCCGGAAGCGGCGGCGACAGCTATGCGCGGCGCTGGTCACCAGAACGCTTCGCCCAACTCGCGGATCGTTTGTACGAGGCGTTGAATGCCGACATCGTGCTGGTGGGTGGTGCATCCGATGATACGCCCGGTGTGATCGCGGCGCTGCGCGCTCCATATACCGATCTGACGGGCAAAACCACGCTCCCCGAACTCGCGGGCGTACTTGAATCGTGCGATCTTTTTATCGGCGCGGATAGCGGCGTCATGCACGTCGCGGCGGCGGCGGGAGTGCCCGTACTGGCGATCTTCGGACCGAGCAATCCCAGCGCGTGGAGTCCGTACACGCCCGATGGTCGTTCGGTCGTGGTGCGCAGCGCGCCCGCCTGTTCGCCGTGCAGCTATGTCGGGCATGAACTCGGTGAGCGTCGCGGCTGCCCCGCGCGCACGTGTATGCACATGATCACGGTCGATCATGTCCTACAATCCGCCCGCGCTCTGCTTGACACGACTAAGCCGCCGCCGCTGATCCCTGTAGAGGAGAAGCCGGGGGGTGAGGTTCAAACCGTTTCAATCCTCGATCTCCCCGTTTCGGTCATCACTTATGATCGCTGGATCGAACAGATCGAAGCGTGGATCGACGCTCCCAGCGCGCGTTTACACCATGTCTGTACGATCAACCCCGAAATGATCATGATCGCCCGCCGTGACCCGATCTTCAAATTCATTCTGCACCGTGCTGCGCTCACCGTCCCGGATGGAGTCGGCTTATTATGGGCAGCGCGACAGTGTGGTCACACACTGCCAGAGCGTGTCACTGGCTCGGACGGCGTGCCGCGCATCGCACAGGCAGCAGCGCGACATGGCTGGCGAATTTTCTTACTCGGCGCTGCACCCGGCATCGCGGAGCGCGCCGCCGCGATCCTGATTGACCGTTATCCCGGCTTGAAAATCGCAGGGGCGTACGCGGGCAGTCCTTCCCCCGAACAAGAGGACGAGATCGTCGCACGCATCAACGCCACCCACGCGGATATTTTGTTCGTCGCCTATGGTGCGCCCGAACAGGACAAATGGATCGCGCGCAATACGCCGCGCCTCAATATCAAAATGGCGATGGGCGTTGGCGGATCGCTCGATTTTGTCGCGGGCGTTATCCCGCGTGCGCCCGACGCGATGCGACAAGTTGGATTAGAATGGTTGTATCGTCTTTATTTGCAGCCATGGCGGTTCAAGCGTATGCTGCGCCTGCCCCGCTTTGTCATTGCCGTGTTGAACCAGTCACGGCGTATCCGCGATGGACGACCCGGTCGGTCGCCCCTACCATAACCATCAAGAGACGTACACGTCAACGACCCCATAGCTAAAGCTAGGGGCTTGCAGTTATGGCGGACGCGAAGCCCAAGACACACACCGCGTATGGCGGATTGACTGCCGCCCGGCTCGCAATTACACGAGCCGCGTTCTGGAACTCCCGTTCCATTGTCGGTCTGGCGTTGAGCCAGAGTAAACCGTTTCTCTGCCTGAGCAGAGTGCCTTTTCGACTGTTCTGATTGTATAACAGAAAGGAAAAAGGCGCT
>JBBRAA010000106.1:0-7919 GCA_038207205.1 Aggregatilineales bacterium | reverse complement strand
TTGCGCGAGTCGCTGTATGCGGCACGCGACAAACGTGGTTTACAGCGTCGGGACGTGGCTGTTGAAGCGTGCTTTGCGCCACTGTTGCGCTGGGTGCTGAGTCTGTGGCAGAGCGACGACCGGGTCTTGTTTTTGGCGGTCGATGCGACGACCTTACGGCAGACCTTCACGGTTTTGAGTATCAGTGTGCTGGTCAGCGGGTGCGCGCTGCCTGTTGCCTGGGCGGTGGTGCCTGCTACAGCCGCGGGGTCATGGAAACCACATAGGCAGGTGTGACTTTCGGCGTAATCCCTGGACGGGGTTCATCCTTCAAGCCTTCGATCCCCTCAGCGATGGATCGTTTGAACCATAAACGCACCGTATTTTCATCGCAGCGCACCACTTCACGGATGAGGCTGGCTGTCCATCCCTTTTCAGCCGCCAGCAGGATCATGTGCGCCCGACTGCGTAAACGCACATCTTTCGTCGTGCGGTACATCTCCGCTAAGGCTTGACGTTGCTCAGGGGTTTGAGGCGGTAACTGTATCGCTTTCATGTCATCCGCCTACCTCATTTTACATCCTGACCTTTCTTCTTGCTTGTACTTAGCTTACTCTTTTACCGTGCCCAATCCATAAGTGATTTTTCGTGTGGTGCTAAAGCGGCAAACGGACACGGCGAACTTCGACAACCCAAGCAAATAATGGGTCAGCGAGACAGGCGAAACACAGTTAGCGCTTGCTTTGAATGAACTAGGTTAGTGAGTTGTTCCTCACTTAAACCTGCCAGTTCTTCATATATGAGTTCGCTGCCATGTTCCAACTCGTCGTGAATAACGTTTAAATCTCTCAAACCGCGAAAAGTTACTTTGACGGTTTCCCCTTCTGTGTTCTTATAGATGGTTTCACTTCGTTTTCCAACCTCAATTGCTCGGTCATATGCTTCCTAAGGCGCGTTAGCGCGGATTAAAGTGAGATTAACATGGACGATATTCTCACGATCATCTTGAACGGTAATTTCCAGTACGATATCTGCTAAGTACCATTTCGCATTCTGCGGAATGTAAGTCATAGTTGCCTCCTATTAATAGATTCTCGTAGTCGGCAAAAGGAGCACTATTTGCCGACTGTAAGGCTTTTACGCCCTTTCGGTTACGGGGTGAGGGCAGCCCTTACTTATCCCTTATCACTTGCCCTAGCCCTACTGTCCACATGGTGGCGCTGACCGCGCATCGTCGGGGCGGTTCTCCAGCAGCACCGGGACTTCAAACGTCTCTTCGCCACGCACCACCAGCATCGTCACCTCGTCGCCTGGTCGCGTATTGACCACCAGGTAGTACACCAGCTCGTCCATCGACGACAGGTACTCCCCATTGACTGCGACGATGATGTCACCGCCCGCGCACACATCGCGCCCACGTACTGGCGTCAGTGTATTCCCCCCGCGCAGCCCCGCCTTCGCTGCCGGGCTGTCCGGCGTCACGGTATCCAGCAGCACGCCGCTGTCTACGGGCAGTTCGAGTTGTTCCGCTAAGCCCGCCACCCCGTAGCCGCCTTCTACAGGCAAACTACTGATCCCCAACCACGAGTACGCGACTTCCTGACGGCTGATCAGTTCGGGGATCACACGCCGCACGGTCGCGCTTGGCACAGCGAAGCCAACGCCCTGAAACGTCCCCGACTCGGTGCGGATCGCCGTGTTGACGCCGATGACCTCGCCATTTGAATTGAGCAGTGGTCCGCCGGAGTTACCGGGATTGATATTGGTATCGACCTGGATGATCGACGGGTTTTGAAAGCCCGCCATGTTGATGTCGATCATCTCTGCCGATGGCAGTTGGCGACCGAGTGCGCTCACCACACCGACCGTCATCGAGCTTGCCAGCCCGAACGGGTTGCCAATCGCAATCGCGCGCTGCCCAACCCGCACCGCGTCCGAGTCACCCAACGTCAACGGGTACAAGGCGTCGGCGTCCATGTCCACGCGGATCACTGCCAGATCGCTGTACAGGTCGAAGCCGATCAAGCGGGCTTCCTCGACTTTACCATCGTTGAAGGTGACAAAAATCTCGTCGGCGTCGTTGACGACATGCGCGTTGGTCACGATATGCCCCTCGTCATCGAATACCCAGCCCGACCCACTGGCGGCATCTAACTGCAAGCTTTCGGCGCTCACCTCGCGGATAGTCACGTCGATATTGACGACCGATGGCGTCAGGCGTTCGTACAAGTTCGTCAGCAGCAGGTATTCAGCGTCCGCCGCAGTGATGATCTCTTGCGGAACTGCCGTCGGCAGTGCTTGATTTTGCAGCGCGACCGCCATCGGCAGATCGCGGGCGGGTGTGCTTGCGACCGCATTTTGCGGGGGATTATTGCCTTGACAGGCGGTGATCATGAGTACCACCACCGCTAAAAAGCCTGTGCGTCGAAAAATCACGATAATCCTCATTCACAATCCGATTGAAAAAACACAAGGACGTAATTGATTACGCCCTTACAAGTTTACTGGAGTTTTGCCTGAGATTGACTTAGAAGGTGCTGCGGAGTTGTTCGACCAGCGCGCGCTGTTCGTCGTTGAGATTTTCTGGTACGGTGATCAAGACGCGCGCGTACAAATCACCGAACTTATCTGCCTGACGCATCATCGGCATTCCTTTGCCGGGAATACGCAGGCGTCGTCCGCTCTGCATTCCCGCTGGAATCTTCATCTTGATCGCGCGTGCAAGCGTCGGGACTTCGACTTCGCCGCCGAGCATCGCCGTGAACACATCGACTTTGATATCGGTCGTCAGGTGGTCGCCGTCACGCTCGAACTGCGGGTCGGTATCGACATTGACGACCAGATACAGATCGCCTGGTTTGCCGCCGCCTGGGTCACCTTCACCAGCCATACGGACTTTTGTGCCCGTCGATGCGCCTGCCGGGATGTTGACTCGCAGGGTGCGATCGCCTTTGGTGACCAGGCGCGTCGCGCCCTGATACGCTTCGCGCAGCGAAATCGTTACGGGCTGCTCGATATCCTGCCCGGCGGTGTTTTGCGCGCCGAACGGCTTAAAGCCGATACCGGGTCGCCGCCCGCCTTGCTGCGGATTTTGCGCGTCGCGCCCGCCAAACATCGTCTGGAATAATTCACCAAAATCGAAACCGTCGCCGTCCTGGGTGTACGGGTATTGTCCACCCGGCGCGCCACCAGGAAAACCCTGCGGCGGCGTGGTCGTCCCGAAACGGTCGTACACTGATTTCTTGTCCGCGTCGCTTAAGACTTCGTAGGCTTCGCTGACTTCCTGGAACTTTGCTTTAGCGCCGGGATCATCTGGGTTGGCGTCGGGGTGATATTTCTTGGCAAGGCGTCGATACGCCTTTTTAATGTCTTTTTCGTCGGCAGTTTTCGGCACGCCGAGCGTCTCGTAGTAATTTTTGGGCATTTATGTATTGCTGCCCCCCTTGAGGATTGAATTTGCGTTCTATCTTATAGGGTATGATGCTGGGGGAGTCGTGTCAACAGCACATGACGATTTCTTACGGAGAATTTATGCGGATTAGTACGGATGCGCGTTCGGAATAACATGCTTGAGTTCACCGATCACCCAATAAAAAGGCGACCCTTGCGGATCGCCTTCCGACTGCGTATCGCGGGCGACCCAACGAGTCGCCCTTACAAATTCATGCTGCGGGAACGCGACTAATCACCCGCGCCTGTCGCTTGTACAACCGCTTCGACCGCCGCTTTACTTTCTTCGTCCTCGCGCTTGGAGCGCAAGATCGCCAGCACGATGATGACCAGCAGCACCATATTGCCGATGATGACCGCCCAATTGGTATCGGGCTGCGCGGCGACCGTGACGACGAGCGGCGCGACCAACAGACTGACCAAATTGACGACTTTGATCATCGGGTTGAGCGCAGGACCCGCGGTATCTTTGAACGGATCACCGATGGTGTCACCGACAACGGCGGCTTTGTGCGCCTCGCTGCGTTTGCCACCGTAATGACCTTCTTCGATGTATTTCTTGGCGTTATCCCATGCGCCGCCCGCGTTGCTCATAAAGACTGCCATGAGCTGACCCGCCAGGATGATCCCCGCCAGGAACCCACCAAGCGCGGTCGCGCCGAGCAAGAACCCAACCACGATCGGTGTCAACACGGCGATGATGCCAAGTGGCAGTAGTTCGCGCTGCGCCGCTTGCGTGCTGACGCTGACTGCTTCGGCATAATCGGGGGTGCGCGTGCCTTCCATGATGCCCGGAATTTTCAACTGACGGCGTACCACGTTGATCATCTTGAACGCGGCGCGGTTGACCGAGCGGATCAGGAGCGCGCTGAACAGGAAGATCAAGCCGCCACCAATCAGGAAGCCGATAAACACAATCGGGTCTGCGATATTGATACCTGTCCCATAAACGGTACGTTCGAGCGGAACGCCTAAGCCTAACTGAACGACGCGCGTATCGGTCAGGAATGACCCGAACAGCGATACCGCCGCGATGACGGCTGAACCGATAGCGACGCCTTTGGTGATGGCTTTGGTCGTGTTGCCCACGCCGTCGAGCGCTTCGAGCGTTCTGCCGCCTTCGCCGCCGCTCTCGCCGGCGAGTTCGGCGATGCCTTGTGCGTTATCGCTGATTGGACCAAAAGCATCCATCGAGACGTTATTACCTGTGAGTGTCAACATGCCAATACCCGTCATCGCCACGCCGTACAAAATCGCCGTGAACGAATCGACGATTTGCACGCCCGCGCCGTTGGTGATCGGGAACAACGTGAAGATGATGACGCTGGAGAGGATACTGCCTGCGATCACCAAGACCGCCCATGTGCTGCTCTCCATACCGCTCGATAACCCGCTCAAGACAGTCGTCGCGGGTCCGGTTTGCGTATTCCGCGCGATCTCTCTGACGGGTGGATGTTCGGTATCGGTGAAGTATGCGGTCACACGGTCGATGACAATCGCCAACAGCACGCCGATGATTACAGCAACGAGCGGCTGCCAGACAACCCCGCCACTGTTGATATTGTCGTCACGCATGTAGAACACGGTGAAAATGGTGAACATGACGCCGCTGATCAACGCCGCGCTGTAAAAGCCGCGTGTGATCGCCGCGAGCGCAGCTTTGCCGCCGGTCTCGCTCGGCGTAGTCCGCACGAGATACGTGCTGATAATCGAACTCAAAACGCCGATACCGCGCACCACGAGCGGGAAGATGATCCAGATGGGGCTGCGGGTGACGGTCGCCAACGCTAAACCTAAAATCAAGGCGGAGACAATCGTGACTTCGTAGCTTTCGAAGATATCCGCCGCCATACCCGCGCAGTCACCCACGTTATCACCGACCAGGTCAGCGATGACGGCAGCGTTGCGGGGATCGTCTTCGGGCAGACCGCTTTCGACCTTACCCACCAGGTCTGCGCCTACGTCCGCCGCTTTGGTGAAGATGCCGCCGCCGACACGCATAAAAAACGCCAGCAGCGTACCGCCGAAGCCAAAGCCGAGCAGCGCATCCGGGCTGGCGATGCCGAACAGGATGAAGATGATCGTGCCGCCAAACAAGCCCAGACCATCGGTCAACATGCCCGTGATCGTGCCGGAACGGTACGCGATTCGCAGCGCCGCCGAATAGCCGCGTGTGAGATCGACCGCCGCCGCCGCCGTGCGAATGCTGCCCTGCACCGCCATATTCATGCCGATGAAGCCGACCAGTCCACTAAAGACCGCGCCCATCAAGAACGCGCCTGCACGCCCGATCGCGGTCGTGATGCGGGCGGTATCACAGGCGGGGATGCCCTCAATCTGACCGATGCCCGCATTGACGATCGCGCTTTCTTCGGCGTAGACAACCGCGTTGGACGTGAGCAGCGTCAATTCGTTTTCGGTGATGAGCAAGATGCCCGTCGTCACGTCGGTATTGCGCGCGCGGATGTTCTGGGTGATCGCATCCGCATTGACGGTCGCGGTCGCAGCTTCAACCAGTTCGGGGCAAAAACGCTCGATAGCATAGGGAGTCGGGTTGACGACATACACACTGAAGAACAGGACAAAAACGAGGATGACGATCAACGCGGCGATGATGCGAAACTGCGAGCTTAAATAAGCATTCGCACCCGTGCGGATGTACCCCCACATTTCTTGCATTTTGGCACTGCCCTTGCTTTCCGCAAGGATTTGACGCGCCAGTAACCCCGCGTAGATGAGTCCGGCGAAGGCAATCGCCAGCACGATGTAAATTAAGATGTCTTCGGTAGGGCTGAGTGGTCGCATTGTTCTAATATCCTTAAGTGAAATTTAGTGGGACGTCTGATTATTTAGCGCATAGGGTTTATCGCCCGTATGCGTTACTCAGGTGTGCGCCCTACACAAGTGAGTAAGCCTTTATTCTGTCACTTGCGTATAGGGTTTGCAAAAACGGGGGCGCGAAGGTTTGTGCGCGTAGGTAGGAACGGCAGTATAAATGCTTCCTAATACTTCCTAATTTTGAGGTTTTTCCAAAATGCAGGTTGGTAGGCGATTGGATTATGGTTTTGAGAGTAGTATGCCAATATCACATTACAAATTGGGAGGGATTGCGGGAAAATGAGACGATTGATGGTATTAGTAAAGGGGAATGCGTATAATCTCTAAATAAGATTTAGACCATCGCCGCAGGTAAACATGCCCCAGTTATTTGTGAGTTACAGCCGTGTTGATCTTGAATTTACTGAACGCTTGGTTGAACACCTGCGTCGGGTGTATGGGCTGCCGAATGTATGGTATGACGATGAATTGCACGGCGGGGTGCGCTGGTGGCAGGCGATTACGACCCAGATTGCCGAATGCGATGTTTTCATTTACCTGTTGAGCAACGAATCGGTGACCTCAGCGTATTGCAAAGCCGAATTTACCGAAGCCAAACGCCTGCAAAAACCAATTGTGACTGCGCAAATCCGTGATGAGACGCGGATGTCAGACGATCTCAGCGAAATACAGTATGTTGATATGAAGCGCGGCATGAACGCCGATACGCTCGCCCGCTTGATCCGCGCCATCAACGAACAGGCAGCACTGCCAAAAAAGCGTCGTGCCCTGTGGACACCACTCACCCCGATGCCAGTCGTCCCCACCCATGAAGAGGCAGGTGATTCGTCACGGCGTGACGTGGAAACACCCACGTTGGAGGTGAAAGTTCCAGCACCCATAGGCGGTCGCACCGGCGCACGGGCAACGATTATCGGCGCGGCGCTGACCGGACTATTGGGAATTTTGGCGGTCGTGATCGGCGTGATCTTGCCGCCGCTGATCAACCCATCTGCAACCCCCGCCGCCACCGCGACGACCGGGCAAGTGGTTCAGGCAGGCGGGGATACCCCAACGCTGACCTATACGCCGACGAACACGGATGCGCCGTTATTGACCGCCACCACGCCGCCAACGCTCGACATGACGGGTGTCTTCGGGCAGGCATTCGCCAACGCGACCGCCACCGAAGCGGCAAACCGCACCGCAACCGTCGATGCTTATACCGATACGCCCACGCCGAACTTCACGGCGACCTTGGACGCGGTGAACACCGCTGTCATGCAAACGATCATCGCCGACAACTGGACGGATACGCCTACGTCTACGTCTACAGCAACGCCGACGGTGACATTTACCCCCACCGACACGCCGATCCCGTTGGGATACCCCGGCAACCCGGTGACGGCGAATGCGCAGTGGACACCGGTCAGCCAAGAATTCGATGGCGTGCCGATGGTGCTGGTTCCCGCAGGGTGTTTTGATATGGGGAGCACCCAGGCGGAAGTTGAGGCGGGACAAGCGTCCGACAGTGAACTCAATGGGGGAAGGCAGTGTTTCGACGTACCTTTCTGGATCGATCAGACCGAAGTGACGCAGGCAGATTTCGAGCGGTCGGACGGCGTGAAGGCAAACGTCAATGGGTTTGACGGTGAACAGCGCCCAGTGGAGCG
>JBBRAA010000105.1:0-7950 GCA_038207205.1 Aggregatilineales bacterium | reverse complement strand
TGGCTGTAAGCTGACAGACAATCGCCTGTACATTCAAAACGTGGGCAACCTGAAAGTAAAGTTGCACCGTCCCCTGCCTGAAAACGGCGTTATCAAGACGGTTAACCTCAAGCGCAAGGCTTCGGGTTGGTACGTTTGTTTTGCCGTTGACCTGCCAGACACTCACTTTTTGCCCAACAATCAACCCTATGTAGGCATTGATATGGGCTTGTCGCGGTTGCTCACATTGAGCGATAGCGCTTGTGTTGACAATCCGCGCTGGCTCAAGACTTCCCTCGCTAAGTTGCGCCTGGCACAACGTACTCTTTCGCGCCGCAAGAAGGGTAGTAACCGCCGTCGTAAAGCGCGTGAGCAAGTGGCGCGGTTGCACGAACACGTTGCCAATACGCGCCGTGACTTCTGGCACAAGACGACTACCCACCTTGTGAACACCTATGGCGCGATTGGTATCGAAGATTTGAAACTTGGCTTTATGTTGAACAACAAGAACCTCTCGCAATCGGCGCACGATGCTGGCTTGGGACTGTTCACACAACTTCTGGAGAGCAAGGCTGAAAGTGCTGGCTCTGTGGTGGTGAAAGTGAACCCCCAAAACACGTCGCAAGCCTGTAGTGGGTGCGGTTGTATGATTCCAAAAGCCTTGCATGTTCGTGTACATAACTGTCCTCGTTGTGGTTTAGCGCTAGACAGAGACGAGAACGCCGCTCGAAACATTTATCATTTAGCGTTCAAGTCGGCATGGACTGTGCCGTCAGGCGTTAACGTAGAGCATTAGCTCCTGCGTAGTCTGAGAAGCCAGCGCCTTTAGGCGACGGAGTGGTCACTTGTAAAGGCATTTTGATAATGGCGCGCTTATGCACTTTTTTCTGCTACAATTCGTCGTAATGTTTGATCTGATCGATCATCAAAATGATATTTCAACATACATATCAACTCATTCTTGACGAGAAAAAAACACAAACACGCCGACTTGTTCGTGAAAACGAAGTGGCTGTGCGTAATCGCAACAATCGAATTGACCGTGTTCAAATAAATGGGCGTGATAAATGGCGTATCGGAACGACGTATGCAGTACAAAAAGGAAGAGGTAAACCGCAAATTGCGCGTATTGAGCTTATAGCGATTAATAGTCAATTAGTACAAAATATCAGCACCCAAGATGCTTTAGCTGAGGGTTTCAACAGCCGAGCCGAATTTTTCGTTATGTGGCGCCGTATACACGGCGAATCGCTGAGCCTCCAGCGTGTTTGGGTACTTCACTTCGTGCTTGTCGGTGTTGGTATTGTTCACGATGATTATGTGGTCAACCTGCTAACTGCTCAGGTATCCCTTCTCCCACAAAACGGAAGAAGGGGAGAAACGCGGTAAAAAGTCCCTCAGCTACTTGTGGGAGAGGGATTTAAGGTGATGGCTGAGCAGTTACGTTTCACCAATGTTTCCTCGTAGAAAAATTCCAGACGATTAATCCTTTGGTTGATTCACCGCCGCGCTCATGCGCCGCAGCGCTTCCCACAGCGTCTTGCGCGTACACGCAAAATTCAGGCGCACACAGTCGGCATAATCCGTACCGCCGAACGTCGCTCCATCGTTGAGCGCGACCTTTGCCTGTTCAAGGAAGAATTTGTACGCCCCGCCCTCAAGCTGATACGCGCTGAAATCGATCCACGCCAGGTAGGTGCCAGCGACTGCCGTTATCGTCGCCTGTGGAAAATTTCCTTGCACATACGTCGTCAGTAAGTCAAGATTTTCGCTCAAATATGCCATCACTTGATCGAGCCACGCCTGACCGTGCCGATACGCGGCATCGGCGGCGACAAAGCCGATATTGTTGACGATCATCCCATTGGCGAACATCCCATTGGACAACCTCGTGCGCCTGTCGTCGTCGGACACAATGATCGACGCACACGCCAGACCGGGCGTATTGAACGTCTTGCTGGGCGCGAGCAGCGTAATGGTGCGCGCGGCAATCGCCGGGCTGAGCGAAGCAATCGAAATATGCTGATGCGGCGCGAATACCAGATCGCAGTGAATTTCATCGCTGATCAAGAGTAAATCGTGTTCGATGACGAACGCGGCGACTTGTTCGAGTTCGGCACGCGTATACACATGTCCGATCGGGTTGTGCGGGTTGCAAAAAATAAACGCTTGCGTATTCGGCGTTACGGCAGCGTGCAGGGCTTCAAAATCGATCGCGTACCGCAGCCTTGTTCCCTCGTGGATCGGCGTCAGCGGTACGGGAATCGTCACGCGCCCGCTGTTGGTTGGGGCGGTCAAAAATGGGGGATAGACCGGCGGCTGCACGATTACGCCCGCGCCCGCTTCGACGAGGGTGCGACATATCAGGTTGAGTGCCACGACCAGACCCGGAATGAACAGAATGTGTTCGGGCGCAATCGTCAGCGCGTGCCGTTGTGCCAGTCGTTCAACCAGCAGTGACCGCAGCGATGGCAAGTCCATTTGGTAACCGTATACATTGTGGTCGGCGCGCGTGCGGATCGCATCCGCAACCGCGTCCGGCGATGGAAAATCCATGTCCGCGACCCACAGCGGCAGTACGTCTGGCGGATACCAGTTCCATTTGGCGCTGCTCGTGCTTTTGCGGTCGATCACGGTATCGAAGTCGTAAGTCATCACAAACCCCAAAAAACTGAACACAAAGCCACACGGAAAATTAATTATTGATCTTTCTGCGCGACTTTGCGACTTCGTGTTGGGCTTTTCGTTTTTGCGGCGTTCAGCTTTTATGGGTGGACGCGTTTATACGCCAGCGCCGAGTCGATCAGTTCTTTCGCGCTTTGATACCCGCTTTCGTTCATCGTGCCAAGCATCGCCGCCAGTTCTTCGATCCGCTGAAAATCCTGCGTGAGCGGGATGATTTGCGTGCGCGTGCGTCCGTCGTCGATGAGCTTCATCACGCGATAATGACGGTCGGCATACCCTGCCAATTGTGCCAGATGTGTGACCACCATCACCTGATGATCGCGCGTCAGCGCCCACAATTTTTCGCCGACCACCGTGCCAACACGCCCGCCGATTCCCTGATCGATTTCGTCAAAAATCAGCGTCGGCGTATGATCTGCCGCCGACAGCACACGCTTGAGCGCCAGCATAATCCGCGCTGCTTCGCCGCCGCTCGCGACTTTTGCCAGCGGACGTAACGGCTCACCCAGATTAGCGCTCATCAAAAATTCGACTCGGTCGATACCGGTCGCATCGAACGCCAGGCGACGCGCTTCGACATACACGCCTTCAGCCGCATCGGTTTGCTCGATGCCGACTTCAAAGCGCGCTTTGCCCATGCGCAAATCGCCGAGTTCGGTCACGATCATCGCGCTCAAGCGGGCGGCGGCGGCGGTGCGTGCGCCGCTGACCTGGTGAGCCAGCGTGCCGATGGCGTGCAGTAAACTGTCTTCTTGTGCCTGTAAAGCCTTGACATTTTCTTCGCTGTTTTCGATACCTTCGAGTTCGACGCGTGCCTTATCGGCGTATGCCAAAACAGCCTGTACATCACCGCCATAGCGCCGCTTCAGGTTGTTGATCGTCTCCAGCCGTTCTTCGACTTCATCCAGGCGCGCCGGGCTGTATTCAACGCTGTCACCGTAACGACGCAGCGATTTTGCCAGTTCTTCGGCTTGGACGGCGATTTCCTCGGCAGTGTCGTGGTCGGCTTTCAGCGCAGAATCGATATTCGCCAGTTTATTTAAGGCAGCGGCGGCATCCAACAGTTGATCGAGCGCGCCCATTTGCCCACTGCCGCGTTCGTCGCCGTACAACATCGTCAGCGCGTCACCGCTCAGCTTGACGAGTTGTTCGCTGTTGGCGAGACGATTGCGCTCGTTTTTCAGCTCGTCGTCTTCACCGACCACCAATTCAGCATCGTCGATATCCTCGATTTCATCGCGCAAACGATCCGCACGCCGTTTGACCGCTGCCTCGTCTTTAAGCAGTTCCTCGATAGTACGGCGCACGCCGTATAACGTATCGACCACTTTTGCCAGCTTCGCCCGTTCATCCATGATATCGGCATAACGATCGAGTAAATCGATATGCGAGGATGGCTTGAGCAGGGATAAATGCGCGCTCTGACCATGCACATCGACCAGCAAATCACCGATCTCCTGCAGCACTTCCTGGTTGACAGCGACGCCATTGACGCGCGCGCTCGACCGCCCGTTGGAGCGAATTTCGCGCGCGATGTTCACGATGTGCGCGCCAGTGGCATCGAGCAGCTCCTCGCGTTCCAAAATCGGACGCATCAGCGTTTGCGCTTGCACGTCGAGCGCGAACGTGCCTTCGATGATGGCGCGTTCTTCGCCAGCGCGCACGAACGACGGGTCAGCCTTGCCGCCGAGCAGCATTTCCACCGCGTCGATCACGATGGACTTGCCCGCGCCTGTTTCTCCAGTGATGACGTTAAGACCTGCCGCGAACGTCAGGTCGAGCTGATCGATAATGGCGAAATTCTTGATCCGTAGTTCTTCTAGCATCACGACACCTTTAGTACTGAGTACTCAGTGCTGAGTACTGAGAATAGTCTTGCCATCGCTTATCGTTCGCTCTCCACCGCAGGCTAAAGCCGTGCCGCCGAGAGAAACGTTTTTTTTGACTAGCTCTAACGGCTTACTCAGCACTCGTTACTTTCTTTACTGCTTTACGGCTTCATCGTACAGCGCCCATACGCGCCACCTGCCATCAACCCGATGATCAGCCATGTATTGAACTCGCCAAACTGACGCAGCACAAGGGCTGCTACCAAGCCGCCAAACACGACTCCGCCTATGTACAGCCACCCCGTTTGACGGGTACGCAGTCGATGAGTCGCATACAGACCAACTTCACCGATAAAGATACCGATGGGCAGCGCGATCAAAATGCCGATCACAATCCCAAATGGCAGCGCCGTCAAAATCGCTGTCGCGACGCTGGCTAAACCAGTCACAATGATCGTCGCCAGCGCGTCATCCGCCGCCGTCCCTTTGAAGAAGCGGTTTTGATGCTCGCGCACGCACAATCGACAGCGATAGCCTGTCGGCGTATGCATAGCGCAGTTCAAGCACATCAAGCTGTCACAGGTGTTACAGCGCAATCCCGCTCGTTTATCGGGATGCTGCGCGCAAAACGTCGCTTTGTCGGTCGCCATTCACAACCTCGCTCCAAAGAAATATTACAGTGTCATTTTATAACGCCCATACACCGCGAATGTGACCACGCCGATCAAAATCAGCACACCGATATTGTTAAGATTGCCCATGACGAATGCCGCGCCCAAGCCGCCGATCACCGCGCCCGCCGCCGCCATGATATGCGACTGCCGTGAGCGCCGCCGTCCGGTGGCGCGCAGCGCGACTTCGCTGATTGCGCCGCCGACAGGCAGCCCTAAAATCAGCGCGATCCACAGACCAAAGGGTAAAAACGCGATCACGGCGGCGGCGATTGCGGTCATCACCAGGCAGATGCCAAACACGACTGCGTTATCGCTGGGTTTGGCTTTATAGAATTTATCCTGTACACCGCGCACGCATTCTTTACAACGATAACCAACAGCCGTGCGCACAGCGCATTCGGGACACATCAGGCGGTTACAGGTGATACAGCGCAGCCCGGTCTCTCGATCCAGATGGATTGCGCAGTAAGTCGCTTCTTCGATCATCGCGCTCATATGAACTCCTCGTAATGCGTGCTGAGTGCCGCGTAATAACCCACATCGTCACTTGTGCGCAACTCAGCACTCAGCACTTTTTTACTTCTCTATACTCACTTTGGCGCATCGACGCGCGGTTCGAGTCGATTTAATAACGAACGGTAAAAGTAATTGCGGTCGCGCAAACGCACGAACTGTGCCGTATGCGCGCTGGCATGTACCGAAATATGATCGCCTGCATATAAATCGCACATTTTCTCGCCATCCACCGCCAAAATCGGCTGTACATTCGTATCCGCTTCAATGACCACGCGCACTGTCGCGCCTTCTGGCAAAATGATCGGGCGGTCGAGACTCAGATGTGGCGCGACGGGCACGACTAAGATATTGCGTAAGCCGGGCGGCAAAATGGGTCCGCCCGATGCCAGCGCATACGCAGTTGATCCGGTCGCGGTGGCGATGATCAGCGCGTCGGCGTTGTAAGTTGTCGTCCAATGTCCATCGATATACGTCGGCAGCCGAATGATGCGCGTCACGTCACCGCGACTGAGCACCACATCGTTGAGCGCATCGCTCGTCGCACACAGCTCGCCATCTTCGCGCCGCGCTTCAACGTGGATCATCATGCGCTGCTCGATCCACACATCCGGGTCGTTGAGCAGTTGTTCCAGCGCTTTATCCCATTCGTCAGGGTTGACAACTTCTGTCAAAAAGCCCAGATAACCCATGTTGATGCCCAACACAGGCACGTTATACAGCGCTGCTGCCCGTGCCGCACGCAGCATCGCCCCATCGCCGCCAATAGCGACAATTAACGACGACTCGCTGATAGCGCTCAGAATATCGCGCTCGACCCATTCAGCGCGTGTCCATGTCTCGAAGCCGTGCGCTTCGAATGAATCTGCAACGCGCCGCGCGACAGGGGTGGTCGCCGGGCGATTGGGGTGTGCCAGCACGCCGATCCGTTTTAAGTCCATTTGCCGCCGTCAATCGATAATTTTACGCTGTGATCGTTCATCTTATGCTACGCAGCAGCGCGGCGGGTAGAAACCACCAGCGGCGATATGCTGTAAGCAAAGCGACACGCAATCACGCTAACTATACCCGCGCCCTGCATCAACTTCCACCTATATAAGCATAGCACAAATGGTCGAAAATCGTACGGCGCGCTTGTTAAATAAACGCGCGCTGCACCCTTCGATAACATCCTATTTTTTATTGTGCATCATTACTTTCGATTGCAACACCCGTTCCGATTAACATTTATTTAATGATGTGAACCCGCTCTCTTAACATTTCATCTGCTATCAATTAACCGCGCACCTTTAGCATCAGTTAATGTACAGAGCATCAGTCATATCTGTATCAGTCTCACCTGTACGTTGATCGTTCAATACAACAGGAGCAAGGAACAGAATGAAACGTTTGATTTTAGTTTTGGCACTTTTGGCGTTGGTCGTCGTTCCTTTCGCCGCAGTTTCGGCGCAAGAAGCGATTGAACTGCCAGCGGTTGACCCATTGGCAGTCTCAGGTGACATCATCACGGCAGGTTCGTCCACCGTGTTCCCCGTCACCGAAGCGATGGCAGAATTGTTCATCGACGAAGGTTTTAGCGGCAATATCACCGTTGACAGCATCGGGTCGGGCGCTGGCTTTGAACGCTTCTGCGAAGCGGGCGAAACCGATGTCGCCAATGCCAGCCGTCCGATTCGTGATAGCGAAATCGAAGCGTGCGCGGCGTTGACGCCCGCGCGTACCCCGATTGAAATTCGTGTCGGCACCGACGCACTCGCGGTCGTGGTCAGCGCGGAAAACGACTTCGTCACCGATTTGACGTTGGCGCAGTTGGCGCAGATTTTCAGCGGCGCAGCCACGACGTGGGATCAGGTTGACGCCAGCTTCCCGGCGGAAGCTATTCAGTTGTTCAGCCCAGGCAGCGACAGCGGCACGTTCGATTACTTCATCGAAGCCGTTTTGGAGTCAGAAGACGGCGGCAATTTGGGTGACGACGCCGAAGCAGCAATCCTCAACGCGCCCGGCATCCAGTTCTCGGAAGATGACAATGTGTTGGTGCAAGGCGTCGAAGGCAGCCCGTACGCGATTGGCTACTTCGGTTATGCTTACTACGTTGAAGAAGCGGATCGTCTGAACGTGTTGTCGGTCGGTGGCATTGCGCCGAGCGCGGAAACTGCCGAAGACAACAGCTACCCGCTCAGCCGTCCGTTGTTCATCTACACCGACGCGAGCATCCTGGCAGAAAAACCGCAGGTTGCAGCGTTCGTCAATTTCTACCTGACCAACATCGA
>JBBRAA010000104.1:0-8283 GCA_038207205.1 Aggregatilineales bacterium | reverse complement strand
TATTTCGCTTCTGGGCGTGATAAAGTCAAGCTGCTGAATTTTCATAGAGTCCATTGATGGCTGAATTCATATTCTAAGCAATTCTCGGTGAATCACGAAACCTTATTTTTGCCCTCACCCTAAATCCCTCTCCCTCAGGGCGAGGGACTTCAAAAGTGTGCTTTTCTTCCCTTCCCTTCATGGAGAAGAGGTCGGGGGATAAGGGCTGGTGAACATTCGCGATTCACTAAAATTCCATAAATGTCCCTACTGTCGATTTTGGCTGTTGAACCTGACCAGTTTTTGCCAATCGATAGCACCATCGGTTAGACAAAAATCGACATTGAACTCTTGAACCAACCGGTTTTGTAGCGCAATCTTGCCTGTCCGAAACTGATCATTGTGCTGTTTCGCATTGTAACCAATAGGTTCAATCAATTCAGCGTATAAATCGGCATCGCCAGAAATCAACGCCCAGAAACTTTGTCCCATCTTGGTCACATACACGCCGTTATCCGAGTCAATAGAATTACCGTAGCAAATGCCCAAAATTGCCTGGAGGTAAAAACGCTGTTTTCCTTGCCGTTGAACTGTGAGCGCAGTTTGAAAATCGCCCATTAACCGTCGGTGTTGACTCGAATTTCCCCAGTTCGGACCGGATTTTATCGATACTAAATAGCGTGACTCTTGATCGTCGAATTCGAGGTCAATTCCGGTCGCCGATGATTTTCGTCCAGCACATGTTTTTTCTGCAATAAAAATGGCAAGGCTTTCTAGAAAATCGCCGAATATTTTCTCTTCTGAAGACGACAACAGCGCTTCAAGCATTGAATTGATCAATATATCCGGGCTTTGAATATCTTTGGCGCGAAACAAGTATGGATTTTTCTTCTTAAGAATGGTTCTGAGCTTAATTTTTGCTAATGCATTCAGGCGTTGATTGTGAAAAGTATCGATGTTTTGATTGACGAATCCATATAACTCGCTTTTATTTAGCGTATTCATCCAATGCTTCTCCAAACCGCGTCCGCATCGTCCGCAGCGCGGCTGTCACAAAATATTGACGCTCTTTTTCAATACCAACGTGATAACGCCCTAACTGCTTCGCCGCGACGTTGGTTGTGCCCGAACCAGCAAACGGATCTAAAACGACATCTTGCGGCTGTGAAAAAAGCTGGATGAACCAAGCCGGAAGCGCAATAGGAAATGCGGCGCTGTGTCCGCGATTGGATGATTCAGTTGCCATATGCAGCACATTTGTTGGGTACGCCATATCGCGCCCGACCCAATTTGAAATGTTTTTGCCGAATCCGCTCCCTACCTTTGACTCATCACGACGCTTATCTGTCTCGCTTAAATTGCGCAACCGCGATTTCGCCCAATCGCCGGTGGGCACCATAACCGTGTCTTGATACATTGCAAATTTACGCTGTTTAGTAAAGTGTAAACAACGTTCCCATGCATCACGGAAGCGATTGGGCCACTTGCCTGGATACGCATTCTTTTTATGCCAGCAATATTCTTCCGTCCACAACCAACCCTGCTTACGCATGGCAAGGATGAGTTCTATTACATACGTATGGCGTTCGCCATTTACCACGCGTTCTTTAATATTCAGAATGAGCGAGCCATCGGTTTTCACCACACGATACAATTGTGCGCTGATCGGCAAAAACCACTCGACATAATGATCCGGGTCAATGCCGCCATAGGTTGTCGTGCGCTGGTCAGCATAAGGCGGAGAAGTGACGACTAACTGAATGCTTTCAGGCTCAAAGCGGGGCAAAACATTTTCAGCTTGTCCATGATAGATCGAATTGAGATGCGGAAATCTTTGGATATCGTGCTGAAATATTTCGCTTTTGGGCGTGATAAAGTCAAGCTGCTGAATTTCCATAGAGTCCATTGATGGCTGAATACATATTCTAAGCAATTCTAGCATATTTCAATGGAGCTACGCCCTCGTCTGTTCTTTTTTGCCGATCAAACCTTGCGGACGCACAAGCAAAATAACGAACAACAGAGAAAACACAACCGCATCTTTATAATCGCTGCCACCGATGGCGATGCTGAAGACTTCGAGCGCAGCGACCACGAACCCACCGACTAAAGCACCTTGAATATTGCCCAAACCGCCCAGCACAATCACCGTCAAACCTTTGAGCGCGATTTGGTCGCCGATGAAGGGTGTCATGGCGCTGTATGCCAATCCAAACAGGACACCCGCCGCGCCCGCCAGCGCCCCCGCTAACGCGAAGGTGAGAATGAATATCGCACCGACATTGATGCCAAGCAAGCTCGCGGTGCGTTGATTGAAAGCGACCGCACGCATTCGCTGACCGATGCGCGTGCGTTCGATTAAAAGTTGGAGTACTACCATCAACACCAATGAGATAACCAGAATCAAAACTTGAATCGGTGTCACGTTGAAGGGCAGTCCTTCAATGGTTTGATCGGGGATTGTACCGCGCGGGAAGCGAGTCGGCTGTGTGCCAAAAACAAGCTGGGCGATGCTGACCAACAAAATCGACGCGCCAATGCTGCTGATCAATTGTGAGATGCGCGGGGCATTGCGCGCGCGCAGCGGCGCGAATGCCACCCGTTCCAGCACGACCGCGATCACTGCACCACCCAGCATCGCCACCGGAATCGACAGTGCAATCGGTAAACTCAAATACAGCACTGCCGAAAGCCCGATATACGCGCCCCACATAAAGACCGCGCTGTGCGCCAGGTTTAACACGCCCAATACACTGAACACAAGCGCATAACCGAGCGCGAACAGGCTGTAGACTGACCCTAACCAGATAGCGTTGACAATTTGCTGCGTAAGGTTCATCCAAAAAATCCAATGATGTTATTTCATTTCATAAACAAAAGGCATGGCAGCGCCACGCCCCCCTACGAAAAAATTATTGCGATACGGGCATGGCAGCACCATGCCCGCTCACAAGTCGTTCTAAATTATTCGCTCAATATGCCTGTTTCTTCCGTCAAGACCACGAACGCACCACCACGCACGATCTGCGCGATAGGGTCATGAATCGGGTTGCGGTCGGCATCAAAGCTGAAGACGCCCAACGGCGTCGCATAGTCGGTGATCGCTGCCAGCGCGTCGCGTACTGCCGCTGAGTCGGTTGCATCGGCACAGCGAATTGCTTCTGCCAACAGCCATGCGCCTGTGTACGCTTGCGCCGCGAATTGATCGGGCGCATAACCAACCGTTTCAGTGAAAACTTCTGCGAACGATACACTTTCGCCCGATGGAGTCGGGTTGCCAATGTTCCACGCGCCACCGACGATCAAGCCCTCTCCATCCACGCCTGTTTGGTCAAGAACGGCGGGGCTGTTGAAACCGTTACCGCCCAAAATATAGCCGTCATAACCGAGCGCACGCGCTTGCAGCGTGATTTGCACGGCTTCGGCTGCTAAGGCGCTGACTGCCAGTACACTGGGGTCGCCCACCAGCAGGTTGGTCAACTGCGCGTTGAAATCGAGGTCGCCGGTCGCATACGTTTCTTCACCGATGATCTCGACGCCGCTCGCTTCAAACGTGTCACGCATGACTTCATAGCCGCTCACGGTGAAATCGTCGTCGTTAGCATACAGCAAACCGACGCGCTCGAAACCGAGCAGCTCGGTCGCCTGAGTGATGACGCCGGGAATAACTGCGCTTTCGGGCAAGCTGTTACGGAACACGAATTCGCCCATATCGGTAATGCCAATGGCGGTATTGCTCACGCCCATCACGATGGTGCCGTTTTCTTGCGCAACTGGGTCAGCCGCGAACGCTTCACGGCTCAACGTCGGTCCTAATACCGCCAAGACCTGATCTTCTTCGACCAGCTTGGTCATGGCGTTGATTGCCTGTTCGTTGTCGCTGGCGCTGTCTTCAAAAATTACGCTCAGAGTCGCGCCTTCACCCAAATACGCCGCTTCGTTAATTTGATCGACCGCCAATTGCACGGCAGACTGCTGCGGCACGCCATACACCGATGCGCCACCGCTCAAGGTGAACACTGCGCCAATCGTGATTTCACCGCTTAAAGCAGCAGGTGCCGGACACAGCGACCCCATGCCCATCATGACGGGTTCGACCATCATCATGCCTTCGGCTTCTGGGGTGGCTTCTTGTGCAAACGCGAACGACGGCACGAGTGCCATCAGCAGCAGCAAAACAAAAACAAACCGTTTCATAGGTAACACTCCTCTTAAAAAAATCATTCATGACAATGGTAACGTGCAAGTCCCTGAGTCGCAATCAAAAATCACCCATGCTGTAATCGTTCTCGATCACATCATCAGGCATGATGAACTTGAGCGCTAAACCACCCAAACACGAGCTGTCGATCGCCAGAGACGGGTCATTCATGTACGCGCTCGTGATGTCGCTGATGCAGGCGTTTTCGTTGATCGTGCCATGCCCGGTGGCAGGGACACGCAAATAGGTCGCATTGGGCAGCGTTTCGGCGGCGGCACGTCCCCACGAGGGCGGTGTTCGCATATCGAAATCACCCTGTAGGATCAAAATGGGTAGGTTACTGCTCACGGGCAGTTTGAAATCGTCTTCCGCGCTGCCGTTATCCCAGCCGCGACACACATCGTAAAGGCTTTCGTAGTTGTATAAGCTGTATGCGCCCAATAACGGATGTTCGAGCGCATCAATCGCCGCACGCACGCCATCCTCACTTTCGAACGCGATCTCTTCGCGGCATTGCAGCGACCAGTACATCTCCGAACTAATCGTGTCAACCACGATCAAATCTTGTGCTTCTAGCGCCGCCTCATCCAGCACGGTATACAACACGGTGTAAAAAAGATCGCTGTCCCCGTCTTCAAACGCCTGAATCAAGCGCGGGATGTAAGCGGCGAACAGTGGCGATACGTCGATGCCAGCGCGCAACCCGTTAACCAACACCAATTCATCGAGCGCATTCGCTGAATTAAACGAGCGACGCAACGGGTCATTGGCGCCATCCAGCAGCGCCAGATAACGCGCTTTCAAATTCGGATATGCGGTATCGCACTCTGCGTCGGTCGCGCACGTCGTGAATACGTTGGTGAGCACCTCTTGAAAGATCGCCGGAATTTGCTCGAACTGACGGATTTGTGTCGGGAAAGGCGAATCGAGCGTGACACTTGCGATCAACGGATCGTCAGGGTATTGACGAAGCATAACCAACGCGAGCCGCGTGCCATAAGACAAGCCGTAAACATGATAACGCGCGTAACCTCGTCTGGCGGCGAGACTTTGCATGAGCGCCATGACATCGTGCGCATTATTGACGCTGTTGTACTGCGTAAGGTCAACCCCATCAGCACGTAGACCATCGGCGCATTCGCGCACCGTGCGATACGACCCGAAGCCGTTTTGATTGGTATCGGCGTAGCCATCGACATAATCTTCGCACGCCAACGGGCTGGATAAACCCGCGCCACGTTGGTCGAAAATGATCAGGTCACGATCCCGACGGTGCTGCGCGAAAATTGAGTCAAAAAAGAGCGGTGATGATGCAAGTTCGCCGCCGGGACCGCCTTGCAGATAAATCAGGGGTTCGAGGCTTGGATTATCGGATGTGGTTTCTAGCACCGCGAACCCGATCTCGATCTGGCGTCCATCGGGTTCATCCCAGTTTTCGGGGACTTGCAGTACACCGCAGATCACGCCGGCTTCGGCGTCGTCATAATCCCGTCCTTGTGGACGATCAGCGCAATCGATTTTACGGTTGAGGAGTGCGTCTGCTTGCTGTGCCACTGCGGGCACGATACCGATGATGATGCACAATGCGACGATTGCTAATATACGACGAGGAGTCATGCGACCTCAGAAAACTTTGCTTTCGATGGGACTTTTATGCAGTCAATGTCTTGGCAGCTTGCGCTATCAGGCTGGAAAAGAGCGCTGCATCGACGGTTTGACCTTCCGGTAACTTAACCGTCTTGCGGTCGCCTGTGTCCGAACTTTCAAACATGCCGTCTGGTGGTACCAGCGCGGTCGCGTTGAAAATCGTCCAGCTCACCCAGCCTTTGGCAGTGCCGATCACGCACAAATAGTTACTGCCTTTGAAAAAATGCGGCTTGCGATACTGTAATTTTTCTTCCACCTCTGGCACTGCCTGATGAACAATCGCGCGGATTTGTGTACAAATCTCTGCTTGCCATTGTGGTCCGATATTTTCGATGTACTATGTGACATCCGGGTTCAGCATGTGTTTCTTTCTTCAAGAAAGACGACGAATTGAGAACGCTGTCGTTTTGTATGGATCACGCGAATAGGTCTTCTACTAAGTATATCGCTGCTTTGTCCGTTTGATGCGGTCAATCTTCAGTTTCGACCACGACTGTGACCAAGATACGTCCGCCTGCCGACCCATAGGCATTGACCGATACTTGGTATACCCCATCGGATGGCAGCACCGTCGTAATGCGTGCATTTGTACCGCCACCGTCATCATCGCTTTCGGCGATAACGCGCTCATCCGGTGCGATCAAGGCGAGTACGGGGTCAATCGGTGCTTCGGCATCCGCCGTTATTATGATGCGCCAGCCCGCTTGACCGACGAACGGGTACAGCATCGATTGTCCCGCGAGGAGCGGTTGATCTATCGTCATGATCGGGATGGTACTGGGAACGAGTGTCGGCGTGGGTTGTTGAGATGTGTAAGCGGTGCGGATTGTATAGGCGCCAGACGCTGCACCGTCGATGGCGCTGACGCGGATACGATAACGTCCGCTTTGTGACAAAAAGAGATCGCGCACGGCAGGTTCTGCGGTATTTTGCGAGGTAGCAAGGCGCGAGCCATCGGGTGCAAATAGTTCGATCAACACGAGTGTATCGCTCGGCTCAACGATAATGTCGATAGCGTCGCCCACGCTGGCGTCAAACATCCATACATCGCGGATGGCAGGCAGATCGAATGCTATGGCTACAGGCGTGCCAATGACGAAATCGCCGCGTGCCCGATCCTCGCTGGTCGTGCCAACACCATAACTGATGGTATATGCACCTACACTGTCATTTTCACCCGTGATATATACGCCGTAGCTGCCCGCTTCATCGATGAACACAGGCGAAAGTATAATCGCGTTGGTGTAAGCGGATCCGCCCAGGTTGGCGAGCGCGATCACCTGTCCGTCGAGGTCATAGACTTCGACTCGTGGACGCAACGAGCTGTTGACGCGCACGCTGATCGTGAGTGCTTCGCCCACGTTCGCCGCGATGAAAAAGCGATCTAGTTCGCCTGCCCGCTCAATTTGACCTGTCGTGATGTTGTGGTCGAACAAGCGTCCACCGTCGCTTGAAACGATTGGTACGGATGTCTCGACGCGGATGATGGGTGTTACCGTCGGCTGTGGCGTCGCATACAAGGGCTGAGCGTTTTGCTCCAGCATGATCAAATAGCTGCCCGTCGTGCCGCCGCTCGACGCCTGAACGATGTACTCACCATCAAGGGGCAGCCGAATTGCGCGCAGCAAAGCATTATTGACGCCAATGCCGTCGCTATAGCCGTTGTCATCGTCGAGCGCAATAAGACGCCCTGCGGGATCGTATAATGCAAGCAGCGGATCAAAGAAAACGCCTGAAGTCGTATCTACGAGCGGCGGTTCAGCCACCCCATCCATGCGGATCGTGATCAGTTCGTCTGCGCGCCCGTTGAACCTAAACACGTGCCGTTCAAAATCTGAAGAGAACAAAACTTCTTGCACCGAATCGTCGCTCAAGTCACCTTTCACGACGCCTAAACTCGCGTAAAATGGCGTTGCTGTCGGCGTGATCGTCGCGGTTGGGGTGAGCGTAGGGGTTGCCGTTGGTGTTTCGGTTGCGGTAAATGTTGGCGTCGCGGTTTCTGTCGGCGTTAAGGTGCTGGTCGGGCTGGGTGACGGCGTCGCGGTCATGAGCGGTGTTTGTGTCGGCACTGGCGTCGGTGTTTCGCTCGGCAGCACCGCCAATGTTGGAATAACGACCACGCGTTCTGGCGCACAACTCGCACACAAAATCATCAGCGTCATCACTAAACCGCGCCACGATTTGTACGAAACCAGCGCCATTTTTTCGGCATTTTGTCGAAAACTCATCAAATCGGCGCGAGATACCCCTGCCTTTAGGCATGGGGAGGGATAGCGCCTTGTCCTTTCAAGGTATTGAATTTTAAGATGAATTGTGCTACACTTGTGCTATGAAACTGACTGCGATTGTGAAACTGCTGCCGACCGACGAACAACGGCAAACCTTGCTCGAAACAATTGCACGCGCCAATGCCGCGTGCAATTGGATCAGTCTGCAAGCGTGGGAGACGAAAACGT
>JBBRAA010000103.1:0-8383 GCA_038207205.1 Aggregatilineales bacterium | reverse complement strand
GATGGACGCGCTGTTCGATGGCGAAGCACCTGCCGAAGGCGATGCAGCAGCAGTCGTCGTCGATGGGCAATAGTGCTAAATCTGGTGACGCTCCCCATGCCTAAAGGCAGGGGCTTCTGAACGACGCTTGCGCTTACCGTCGCCTTACGGCGTTGGCAGAGGCGCTACGTTATCGTTCACGGATGCGTCCCGTCCGTTTTGCATTAAAGCACGATTGAGAATGTTGATAGCCGCGTTGTGATCGCGGTCTAGCGCTAGACCGCAATCACAATCAACCCAACGGGTCGAAAGGTCGAAGTCTTGAAACATGACACCGCAATTCGAGCAGCATTTGGATGTGTAGGCAGGCTTTACCGCATCAGCGGCGACGGATTGCATGGTTTGACTGAACACAGATTTGGCTGCCCATGCGAACGTCTTGCGGTAGTGAATACCCGTCTTTTGTTGTTCGTGTTTGGTGACGCTGCGCCCTTCCAACTTGTACGCCCATGTACGTTCGGAAACGCACATGTTATACCAGTGGCGACAAACCTTCAGCACGAGGAACAGCTATCGTTCCTGCGCGGGCGTCGGATACAGACGGCATTTGAATGCTTTGAAGTGTGTGTTAGACTCGCTCATGCTCTGACCCCGCTAGGTTGGAGAGCCAGTGGGAGCTTCAACTCCGCGACTGGCATTCCTCGTATTGTAGCACAATTGAGCGACAGGCACAATGCTACGCCCTTATATCCCCATGTCTAAAGACAGGGGCTTTACGGCGCTTTTCTGGTAAAACCGTAGGGGCGACCTCAAAAGTCGCTCTGTGTGAGAGGCTAATCTGATGAGTCGATTTTTCACGATTGTGTTAGCAGCGCTGGTCGGTGCGGTGACCGCGTTACTGGTACGCCCAACGCCAGCGAGTACGCCGATTGTCACGTCCGCGCCGCGCAAATCGCGCACGGTTGAAGACATGATTCCGCTGATAAAGGCAGAACCGGAATATTTTGAAACCAAAGGCGAACTCACTGCTTACGTCTACAAGTTGATTCGGCAAGCTGTTCAGCCTGAGATGACTGAAAGCGAAGCGGAGCATGTCGGTCAGTTTATCATTGGTGAAGTGGGACGAATTTCGAGTTGGGAACTTGATTTGGAAACTCAGGCTACCTTAAACGAACCCATAGGGAACAAATCATGAATCATCATCTTCTAAATTTTGCCGTTCTCAATCTATTGACTGGTATAACCGATCTTTCAACCATACCGGAAGCACAATCTGTCGTCAAAAGGTTGCACGATACCATTAATTTACTAAAGCGTGTTGATGGCGATTACGCAGATGTAATCTCGGAATTAGAATACTTCAAAAGCGAAGCAGTCGAATTCTCCCCTATCTTCCCGACGATTTCAACAGCGACTCGGATGAAGCGCAATCATCGCCAACCGATGAGACCGATTTTGCAAAGCAGTTGAAGCGATTAGAAGCACTGATCGACACATTAGAACAACGTTCGTAACTTGAGTTGAAGGTTTAATGAGTTCATGAAAACGCATCAGTTTGAAGCAATTGTGGTAGGCGCGGGCGGCGCAGGCTTGATGGCGGCACTGTACGCCAGCAAGGGCGGCGTGAAGGTCGCGGTGGTGAGCAAGCTGTACCCGACGCGCAGCCATACGGGCACAGCGCAGGGCGGCATCGGCGCGGCATTGGGCAATCTGGAAGAAGATAGTCCCCTGTGGCACGCGTTTGATACCGTCAAGGGTGGCGATTATCTGGCAGATCAAAATGCGGCGAAAGTGCTGGCAGAAAATGCCATCGACGCCGTGATCGAACTTGAACACATGGGCTTGCCGTTCGACCGTACCGACAACGGACGCATCAGCCAGCGTCGTTTCGGCGGGCATACCAGCAATTTTGGTGAAAAACCTGTGCGCCGTGCGTGCCATGCCGCTGACCGTACTGGTCATATGATTTTGCAGACGCTGTACCAACAGTGTATTAAGAACAACGTCCATTTCTTCGACGAATATCACGTCGTCGATACGATCATGAACAATGGCGCGTGCGTCGGCGTGATCGCGGTCGAACTCGGCACGGGTGAAATGCATCTGTTCCACAGCAAAGCGACCCTGTTTGCGACGGGCGGCTGGGGGCGCGTGTGGAGCGTGACCAGCAACGCGCACAGCCTGACAGGGGATGGTGCGGCGGTCGCGTATCGTCGCGGCGTGCCGATGCAGGATTTGGAGTTCTACCAGTTTCACCCGACTGGCATTTACAAGATGGGCATTCTGATTACCGAAGGTGTTCGCGGCGAAGGCGGTGTCCTAATCAACGGACGCGGCGAACGCTTTATGGAAAAATACGCGCCGCGCATCAAAGACCTTGCCAGCCGTGACGTGGTCAGCCGCGCGATTTACCTCGAACTGCGCGAAGGCAACGGCATCAAGGGCAAAGATTATGTGTATCTCGATGTGACGCCGAATACTGTCAACCGCTATCTGGCGGAAGCGGGCGAAACGCGGCGCATCACCGCGGAAGACGTGGAAAAGAAACTACCGGATATTCTCGATTTTTGCCGCACTTATCTAGGGGTCGATCCGGTCAAAGAACCGATGCCAATCCAACCGACGGCGCATTATGCGATGGGTGGCATTCCCACCAATGTCGATGCGGAAGTCGTGATCGATGAACATTTCACCGTATTACCCGGTATGTACGCGGCGGGCGAAGTCGCGTGTGTAAGCTGTCACGGCGCCAACCGTCTGGGCACAAACTCGCTGGTAGACCTGGTGGTATTCGGTCGTCGCGGCGGCATAGCAATGGCAGATTATGTCAAGCACGCCGATTATGTGCCGCTCCCCGAAAATCCAGCGGGCGAAGTCATCGCGGAACTGGAACGGATTCGTCACAGCGCGGGCAAAACCCGCCCCGGCGTACTGCGCCAAACGCTGCAAACGACGATGATGGAAGGCGTCGGTGTGTTCCGCGAAGAAAAAGGGATGCAGAAGTCGCTCGATTGTGTGCGTGAGCTGCGCGAACGCTTTTATACCGATTTGTCGATCGATGATCGCGGTCATAAATTCAACACCGACTTGATGGAAGCATGGGAACTCGGCGCACTGCTCGATATTGCCGAAGCGACGGCAATCAGCGCGATGAACCGCACCGAAAGTCGCGGCGCGCATGCCCGTGAAGATTTCCAGGAGCGCGACGACGTGAACTGGCTGACGCATTCGCTGGTGTATCGCGCTGACGCGCCGATTGGCGCGGTTGAAATTCCTGATCCGACGCTCAATGTCGAAAAGAAAGTCGATATGTCGTTGGCGGCAATCGATGAACGGTTTATGCCGAAGGTACGCGCATATTGATGGACGGGCGGGGTTAAGACTCACCCGTACAAAACCTAAAAAACATAGGCGGGCGGCATTTATGCCGCCCCTACAGAAACACCAACTGCCAACTGCTAATTGTTAAAGGCTAACTGCTCAAATGGACGTAACCTTCAAGATTCGGCGCTTCAACCCAGAAGCGCCAGGCAAAAACAAACCGTATTGGCAGACGTTTGAACTGACGAATGTCGATGAAACCGACCGTGTGTTAGAACTGCTGCACCGCATCAAGTGGGAGCAGGACGGTACGCTGACACTGCGGCGTGCGTGCGCGCATGGGGTGTGTGGCAGCGATGCGATGCGCATCAACGGCGCGAACGCGCTGGCGTGCAAGATTTTGGTCAAAGATGTCGGCACAAAAATTCAGATCGAGCCGATTCTCGGCTTGCCCGTATTGAAAGACCTGATCGTCGATATGGAGCCGTTCTTCGCGCATTATCGGTCGGTCATGCCCTATTTCATCAACGACTCACCCGTGCCAGCAGACGGACGCGAGCGGCTGCAAAGCCAGGCAGACCGCGAAAAGTTCGATGATTCGACCAAGTGCATTTTGTGCGCGGCGTGTACTACGGCGTGTCCGTCGTTCTGGACGAATGGCGATTATGTAGGACCCGCGGCGATTGTGCAGGCACACCGCTTCATCTTCGATACGCGCGACGAAGGCTGGGAAGACCGCCTGGAAGTGTTGAGCGAGCCAGATGGCGTGTGGCGCTGCCGCACAATTTATAACTGCACACCCGCTTGTCCGCGCGGGATCAGTGTGACGCGCGCGATTGGCGAGGTCAAGTTGGCGATTCAGCGCAAAGAGCGCGACGGCATTATTGTCAATCCGCCGACGCATGGAGAATATACAGCAGGGTAAAACTAGATTGGGGATGGGCAGAGTCGGTCGCCCATCCCGCTCGTAAAACGACGAACATCTGTTATAATTATGGGTGAATTTGCCGATCAAATACCCATCTTGAAGCGCCTATGAATCGTCCCGCCCCCACCCTCGATTACGAAACCTTTCTCGCACGCTGGAAGAATATCGGGCTGACTGAACGGCAGTCATATCAACCGCATTTTGCCGATGTGTGCCGCTTGGTCGGTCATCCCGAACCAGTCGCCTACGATAAGACTGGGACAGAATTCGCGTATGAATATGGCATGAAAAAGACCGATGGACGGCAGGGGTACGCCGATGTCTTTTTCAAAGGGCATTTCGCCATCGAGTACAAAAAGGCGCGTAAATATCGGTTGATGCACGAAGCCTACACGCAGCTTTTGCAATACCGTGAAAATTTATACAACCCGCCCCTGCTGATCGTGACCGATATTCAACAGTGGGAAATTCACACCAACTTCACCAACACGCCGACGACGGTGTATGCCTTCAAACATGAAGATTTAGCCAAGCCGTATTATCAACAGCTTTTATACCGCGTCTTCTACGATCCATCGAGTTTTCACCCCGAACAGAACAAACTGCAAATCACCGAAGCTGTCGCGGCGAAATTTAGTGATGTCGTCGATAATGCCAACGCTGCCGACCCAGAACGACTGGCGCGCTATTTGACGCAGCTCATTTTCGGGATGTTCGTCGAAGATATCGGCTTGATGGCGAAATTCGATGATCAAGGCGCGCTTACCTATCTGATCAAAACATCGCTCAAAGAGTGGTCACACGAAGACAGCGGCGAACCGTTCATGCAAGGTGTGAGCCAGCTTTTTAGCGCGATGAATACAGGCGCTCGCTTATGGATGAAACCGATGCCGTACTTCAACGGATCGCTGTTCAACCGCGACGATTCGATTCTGCTCTCGTATGCTGCAATCAGCGCGCTCGACCGCGCCGCCGCACGCGGATGGACACAGGTTGAGCCGACGATTTTCGGCACGATCTTCGAGCGCATGCTCGACCAGAAAAAACGCGCGCAGTTGGGCGCGCATTACACCAGCCCCGACGATATTCTGCTGATTGTCGAACCGGTTTTGATGCAGCCGCTCCGCCGCGAATGGGATGCCGCGCAAGCCGAAGCACAGGCGATTCGTGTCTTGTATATCAAAGCCGATACCGAGCGCGACCGCCAAACCGCTGAAGCGCAGTTGATCGTCATCCGCGCGCGCATTTTGGAGCGCGTCCGCACGATCAAAGTGCTGGACCCGGCGTGTGGGAGCGGCAACTTTCTCTACATGAGCTTGCGGCTGCTGCTGGAACTGGAAAAAGTCATCCTGATCAGCCCATTATGGGCGGGGCTGCCGACCGAAAAGAATCAGGTGCATCCGCGCCAGTTGTACGGCATCGAAATCAACGAGATTGCGCACGCGCTGGCGAACATCGTGGTATGGATCGGCTACCTGCAATGGCGCTGGGAAAACGGCTATTTCGATGTGGCGCGCCCAGTACTGACCGATATGTCCGCCAATATCGTGCATCGAGACGCGATTCTGGCATACGATGCCGACGGCAAACCGACCGAGCCGGAATGGGAAAGCGTCGATGTGATCGTCGGCAATCCGCCATTTTTGGGCGGGCGACGAATGCGTTTTGAAATGGCTGATCAATATGTCGATGATTTACATCGTGTGTATCAAGGGCGCGTGAGTGCCAGCGCGGATTTAGTCACACACTGGTTTGAACGAGCGCGCGTGCAGCTTGAACAAGGCAAAGTGAAGCGTGTCGGATTGTTGGCGACGAACTCGATTCGGGACGGCGAAAATCGGCGCGTATTGGAACGTATTGTCAAAAACAGCAATATTTTCATGGCATGGTCAGATCGTGAATGGTTGCTTGAAGGTGCAGCACTGAACGTTTCCATGATTGGCTTTGATAATGGGGATGAAAAGCAAATTATCCTAGATGGAAGTATTGTTGACATTATCCATCCTGATTTAACAACCACTATCGACCTAACAAGTGCTGCTTCACTTAAAGAAAATCAAGACTTATGCTTTTTAGGGGTTATGAAGGCGGGTCCTTTTGATATAGATAGTTTAACTGCCCAAGATATGATACAAAACACAAATTCGACTGGGTTATCTAACGTTGATGTCGTTAAACATCGATTGAATGGCGAAGATATTACAGGGCGGCGAAGCAATCGATATATTATCGACTTTGGGATCGATACGTCCATAGAAAAAGCGGCTTTATACGAACTGCCGTTTGGTCATGTCACTTTATTTGTCAAGCCCGCCCGTCTAGCCAGTCCAAACAAATATTTACAAGAACGATGGTGGCTGCATGGCAGACCGAGCCCTCTAATGCGAGCAAAAATTAGCCCACTCACGCGATATATTGCAACCCCCGAAGTTGCGAAGTATCGACTTTTTGTATGGGTCGAAAAAGAGACAGTTCCTGATCATACACTGCACATCATCGCGCGCGAAGATGATTACTTTTTTGGCATTCTACACTCGCGCATTCATGAATTATGGTCGCTGCGTGTTGGTTCAACGCTGGAAGATCGGCCACGTTACACGTCAACCAAGACCTTTAGAACCTTCCCGTTCCCGTTCGTGCCGGGACGCGAGGATTTTAACGATGCGCGCGTGCAGGCGATCAGCGCTGCCGCCAAACAACTGCACGAGGAACGTCATGCGTGGCTCAACCCGCCGCCAGAGACCGAGCGCCTACAAGATCGCACGCTGACCAACCTGTACAACGCCTTGCAAGCGCAGCGCGGCATGACCGATGTGCGCGGCACGCTGCGCGCGTCGGCTGTCGATTTTGCGCCGCGTTTGCTCGAACTGCACAACGCGCTCGATGCGGCGGTTTGCGCCGCTTACGGCTGGTCGTCCGATGTGCTGACGGATGACGGCGCGCTGTTGACAAACCTGCTCGCGCTCAACGCGGTACGGGCTGCCACTACATAACCCTTTGAGCCTTGGTGTTATGTTCTCACGCAGATTGCCCTCATCCTAAATCCTTCTCCCTCAGGGAGAAGGACTTCCCCTACCGCGACTGTTTTTCACCCCTCGCCCTGAGGGCCTGAGGGGAGGACATGTTGTGAGGAGAGGTTGAAAAGAAGGGGTTCATCAGTCAAACTAAGGTTAACAACAAAGAGAACCGGAGGATGAGCGATGAACCTACCCCTATTATACCAATGGCAGGCGCGTTTGGGTAAAGCGTTGTCGAAGTTGAACAGTTGGCAGATTGAGAATGTGGGGCTGTTCAGCTATGGGGTGATTCGTGCGGAGAGTTGCCAGCAAGGGCAAATTGCGCGGCAGGTGAACGAACACGAGCGGGTGGAAAGCACGATGCGGCGGTGGCGCCGATTTTTAAGCAATAAAGCGTTTCCGTTAGAGGTATTTTTCGCAGAATAGACGCGCTGGGTACTGTCGGCGATGGTGGGCACCGAGATAACGCTGCTGGTGGATGAGACCAAACTGCACGACCGAATCGGGGTAATGGTGGTGGGCGTAGCCTGGCAGGGACGCTGTATTCCGTTGGCATGGCGCGCATATCGTGCCAATGACGCAGCAAGTTATCCGGCGGAAGGACAAGTGAAGATGATTGAGCGGTTGCTGCTACAGGTTAAGGCCGGGGTGGAGCCGGACAAATCAGTACTGGTGTTAGCCGATCGTGGGATCGGTTGCTCCCCTGACTTGTGCCATGCCGTCACGGGATTAGGCTGGCATTATCTCTTTCGAGTCACTTGTCAGACTAAAATCGTCACCGAGCACGGCGATTACACCATTGCCCAGCAAGTGCAACCAGGCGATGTATGGGCAGCCAGTGGCTTGGTCTTTAAGCAACGCGGACGCATCCCCGCTCATACGCGTGCTTTGTGGGGGACGGACTATCCAGAACCCTGGGCGCTGGTCACCAGTGATGAACGCCTCTCAGGACATGAGTATGCCCGCCGTAATTGGCACGAACAGAGCTTCCGCGACCTCAAAAGTGGCGGTTGGCAGTGGGGCGAAAGCCGTTTGCGCTTACCAGCCCATGTCGAACGCTTGCTGGTTGTGCTGGTCATCGCTTATGCCTGGGTCATTGCCATTGGCTCGCAAGCCGTTCAAGCTGACCGCGCCCATC
>JBBRAA010000102.1:0-8723 GCA_038207205.1 Aggregatilineales bacterium | reverse complement strand
AAACAGCTTATGCCGCAGCTTCCGATCTTTCTTGTCGGCGCGGAAAAGTCGGTATTTGTACATCTTGTGAAGGGTGATAGAGTCACTCATGCTTTCGGCGCTCCTACGTCGGGAGTTGGTTGGGGGTGTTTCCTCATCCTCAACCTCCCCTAGTATACCCTGTTTCAGCAGAAGAAACACAAGACCGACGCCTTTATCCCCATGCCTGAAGGCAGGGGTTTTACGGCGCTTTTCAGATAATCGTGAAAGGTGAAAGGCGTACCTTGTATTGGAAATTTCTTGCTTTGAGATTTGAACTTTCACCTACGCTTACTGTTTCGTCGCTCGTTTATCGGTCAAACGCATCGTCAGCGTAAACACCGCCCCTTGCCCGATGCCCGCGCTGGTCGCCCACAAGCGTCCGCCATGTGCTTCCACAAGCGCGCGTGCGATGCTCAAGCCGATCCCTAATCCGCCGACGGTGCGCGTCATGTGATCTTCGACCTGATAAAATTTCTCGAAGATACGTTCGAGTTGGTCACGCGGGATGCCGACACCATTATCGGTCACAGTCACCCAGACTTCGCGGTTATTGGGGTGTGCTTCTGCCTTGACGACGATCTCGCCTTGCGATTCGGTAAAGCGTACCGCGTTATTGATCACATTCGTCAGCGCCATATTCATACGGGCGCGGTCGATCATGACATAACACGGCGTGGTCGGCAGGACCAGGTGAAATTGATGACCTTTTGCCTCGCCAAGGGTGGCGGGTTCGCGCAGTGTATCGTGCATGAATTCTTCTAGATTCACGGTATCGAGATGCAAATCCATCGCGCGGCTTTCCAGGTAGCGCAGATTGGTCAGGTCTTCGATGATGCGGCGCAGTTGCAGCGCGCTTTCGACGACTTTGGCGGCATTCTGGCTGACAATCGCGTCGGGAGTTTCTTCAAGAAAGCTGGCATAGCCCAGAATGATGCTGAGCGGCGTACGCAGTTCATGACTGGCAATAGCGATGAACTCGTTTTTCATCTCGTCGAGATGATTGAGTTCTTGGTTGGCTTTTTGCAGCGCCGCGACAAGCTGCGCGGTTTCGATGGCGACGGCGGCTTGCGCAGCGAGGATTTCCAGATAATTGGTGTCGTCCGCTGTCCAGGGTGAGTTGCGTTTGTTGATCGCTTCCAGCACGCCGATGACACGATCTTTGGAGATCAACGGCACGCCCATCAATGACCGCGTTTGAAAAGCGATCGTGTTATCGACGCCCTTGTAATGGCGTGGGTCGGTATTGGCGTGTTCGACCACGATGACACGACGTTCGCGCATGATCGTCCCGGCAAGGCTGCCTTCAAGCGGTACAGGCGTGCCGATCAGGTTTTGTGGTCCCGCAGTGGTGGCAGCGAAGCGCAAATCACCACTTTTTTGATCCCATAACAAGACCGACGCCGCTTCGGCATCGACGATCTCGGCGGCGGTATCCATCAATGCTGCCAATAATGCTTTGAGCTTCAGCGACGAATTGAGGACAGTGTTGATGCGTGCCAACGTATCTAGAATCTTCACTTTACGCTGAAGGAGTTGAATGTGCTGCGTCAGTTCATCATGAGACATTGTCTATCACCATCCTGAGATCATCCTTGAGTGTATCCGGCATATTTGAAGGCGCAATAACTGGACGCTAATCGTCTGATTAAAAGCATCGCACCGCAACGACGATCTTTTAAAATTTTCTTTTTGATCTGTGGGTTATTTCTTTTTAGTAGTAGTAGGGGTGTTCAAACTGTTCAAAACTTTTTCACATTTGTGCAGATTCAAGGTGATATCGCAAATGAGGGGCATTATATCCAAAGTTCTTAACACTATTTCGCAAATATTTGCGATAAAGCCCAAAATCCTGAAAAAAGTTTTGAACAAATTTTGCACATATGTGAAAAAGTTTTGAACAGGTTTTGAACAATATGAACAGGTAAGCGCTTCACTAAGTTGGATAACCACTTAATCATGTGGGTAACGACTTATACTTACAAAAAATGTTACAGAGTTTTGAACAAACTTTGCACATATGTGAAAAAGTTTTGAACAGGTTTTGCACATATGTGAAAGTTTTGAACAGGTTTTGAACAGGTTGGGAAAGTTTTGAACAAGTTATGAACAGAACAAACACAGAACATAAGATATTAATGCGTACGTTTGGATTAACGTGGGTTAAAAGTGCATTAAGGGGTTGGGATAACGGCGTAATATAGGAATGTGTTTTATGGATTATTGATAAGCTTCTAATTGTCAACTTCAGCGCGTCGAAACGCTCGAACAAGCGTTCGCGTTTTTATACGACCGCCATCATACGTTGATCGCGCCGCCGACGGATGCCCTAACAGTGAGGGCAGCATCGAGTGAGACTGTGCCACAACTAAAAGACGCCCGTTTGGGCGTCTTGGTGGGTGCATATCACGGGCGCAGCACACCACGCCCCCACAGAGTGATCAGGATTAGTCGTGTACGACACCGATCACGTTATTTTTGTACGCTCATCGGCATGATGACGCTGACAAAGTCTTCGCGGTTGGCGGGACGAATCACGCCCGGATGCGCCGCGCCGTTGCTTTCGATGACGACTTGTTCTTCACCGATCACATTCAGCACGTCGATCAGGTAACGGATGTTGAACGCGACTTCGAGTTCGTTGCCTTCAATCGACGCATCGACCGAGCCTTCGTTTTCGCCGCGTTCCGCGCTTCTGCCCAAAATCATGACCTCGCCAATTTCGCCCGCCGCGCGCGGTGGACGCACCATGATGCGTGCGCTGTAAGCGTTATCGCGCGCGAAAATTTCGGCGCGCTTGCACGCGCGCAGCAAATCACTGGTGTACAGCGTCATGGTGGTGGTGTAATTCTTGGGGATGATCGCGCCGAAGTCAGGGAATTTGCCCTGCAAGAGCTGCGACGAGACGACCGTGTTTTCGATGAAGAACATGACCAGATCGCGCTTGCCTGGCAAGCAGATGCCGACTTCTTTTTCTTCATCGACGATGATGCGCGCGACTTCGGAAAGCGCGCGCGCCGGAATGATCAAATCGCGCGGCTTGCTGAAGTTTTCATTGATGCGCGCGGTGCGTACTGCCAAACGATAACCGTCGGCGGCGGCCATCGTCATCACATCGCCATCGAACTGGGTATAAATGCCGGTCAGCACCGGACGGCTTTCTTCTTTAGCGGCGGCGAATACGGTCTGGTTGATCATTTCTTTGAAGACTTTGCCCTGAATCACAACATCGGGTACGCCTTCTTCTGGCACAGGCGGGAACTCACTGCCCGAAATGCCTTTGATCACGGCTTTGGTCATGCCGCAGCGCAAATCGGCGCTTTGTGTATTGGCATCGACCGAAAGTTCGACTTTATCAGGCGCGAGATTGTTGACCCATTCCTGAAACGTCTTGGCGGGCAAGGTGATGCTGCCTGGCTGCGTGACATTCGCGCCAATATAAGTGACGATGCTCAATTCGAGATTGGTCGCAGCGATTTTCACGCGCGAGTTTTCGGTCGCCAGCAAAATATTCGCCAGCACTGGGAGCGTATTGCGTGTATCCACCACCCGGCTGACGATTCCTAAGCCTTTCGCCAGTTGATCCTGTAATATCGAGACACGCATCGTCGTTACTCGCTCCTGAAAGATGGCTGTATTTACGCGCATCTATAAGACAAAATGTTTGGTCAATTCATTAATGATTGTACCGGAAAGCATTAAATTTTCTACGGTCATCCACGAATTGCGCTAGACTGTGTGTTTAAGCAACGACTGGTCAGAATGCGGGCGACCCACCGAGTCGTCCTTACGACAGACGCGATGTTTTTTGGAGGGGTGACCCGATAGGGCACTCTCGAATGGGAAACAATTCATGACCACTACCGATACCCTGTTCAATCATGTACGCGCGCTCGCTGACGACATCGGCGCGCGCCCACCCGCCAGCGAAAACGAACGCCGCGCGGCGGCATATGTCCGTGAGCAGTTGAGCGCGCTCGGAATCGAAAATACACGCGAGCAGCTATTTAATACGCCAAGAAGCGCCGGAACGACGTTTCTGCCGTTGGTCGCGTTGGGCGCGGCATTCGGGTTGATCGGGCGCGCGGGGCGGCTCGGTCGCATCATCGGCGGCATCGGCTTGATCTGGGCGGTACTGGAGACACGGCGCGCGCTGTTGATGGAGCCGCCGTCATTCGTGCCGCTCGCGGTGGGTGGCGAAAGCCGCAACATCATCGCGCGCGTCGCGCCAACGGGCGAAACCAAACGCTTCGTCTTTCTGGTCGCGCACCTGGATAGTCCTAAGCAGCGTTTGACCGTGCCTTTACGCTGGCTGCCGTTCTTCACGAAATCTTTTTTGACCGGAATGCTGGCATCAGCGTTCTTGAGCGGTATCGGGTTGATCTTGAGCGGGGTATTCGGGCGCGGACGACGCCCAGCCCGTCACGAAGCGGCAGGCGCACGCCGACAATCGCCTGGAAACAACCTGTGGGGGCTGCTGGCGAGTCTGGCTTTCGATGAGACGCAGCCGATCAGCGACGGCGCGAACGATAACGCATCGGGGGTGGCGGCACTGCTGGGGCTAGCCGAAACGCTGCGCCAGCGTCCGCTTGAAAATACCGAGGTGGTGCTGTTGTTCACGGGCGCTGCGACGGCGGGCGGCATCGGTATCACCAGTTATCTTGATCAATACGCGCCGCCGAAAGACTTTTCGACCTGGATCAATCTCGAAATGGTCGGCGCGACGGGCAGTTCGTTGAGTTATATCGCCAAAGGCGGCTTGACGCATTTGACCCCGTACCGTGCCGCACCGAGCATCACAGCGCTGACGCGCGCACTGGCGGAAAAACACCCTGAATATGGCGTGTATGGCAAGGATATACTAATCCTCGATGAGACGGCAGCGCTGCGTGGGCGCGGCTATGAAGCGATCACGCTGGCAGGGCTGGATCGGGGTAGTTTACCGCGCTGGCACGGCACAGGTGATACGAGCGCGCGCTTATCGCCGGAACTTATCGAGCGGGCGCTCAAGTTCACACGGGTGATCATCGACGCGATCGACAGCGGCGCGTGAGCGAACATGGACAGGCTGCACGCGCACATCACGGTCGCGCTCGCACGCGTTTTGCTGCATTATGACCATCATCGGGTATTCGTGAGCGGGCGGCTCGGTATTTTGATCACGTATCCGGTGATGCAGGCGATCATCGAAGACGATTTGCCCGACGATGCGCTGGTCGAGATCGAGGTGGTCTTTCATGAGGCGGCGATTGGTCATCCGCCGTCGCCGCCACAGATACAGACGATGGTGGCGGCGCTGACGTTTCATCAATGAATGGAGTGTGGTACAAGGGCGAAAACCAGTACACAAAGACGCAAAGGGTAAAACAGGCGCTGCGAAAAACCTTTGCGAACATGTGCGTATATACTGACTGAACACGTATAAGGAATTTCTATGTCTACGCAATGGCAGCTCGCACAGCACGCGGCACAGCGTTATCAGGAAATTGTCGTCCCTTATCTGTTAGGTATTTTCGCGTCGGCACTTGTCGATCATGCCGCGTTGACGTTGGGGGAAGCTGTCCTCGATGTCGGCTGTGGGACTGGCGCGGCAGCGCGGGCGGCGGCGCAGCGCGTTGGCACGACAGGCGCTGTCGTGGGCGTTGACATCAATCCGGGTATGATAGCGGTTGCCCAGGCACAACCACCCGTCGATGGCGCCACTATCGAGTATAGTATTCATGGCGCGACGGATTTGCCGTTCGACGCCGAATACTTCGATGCGGTGGTGTGTGCTCAGGTTTTACAGTTTGTGCCAGACCGTATCGCGGCGCTTGCTCAGATGCGGCGCGTGATAAAACCAGGTGGGCGCGTCTTGATCAGCGCGTGGTGCGCTTTAGACGAAAATCCGTATTTTGGCGCGCAGGTGCGAAGTGTGACCGATCATCTTGGGACAGAAGGCGGCGCGCCGCTGCGGGCTGGCTTTCAGTTAAGCGATGCGACGTTGATCAGTGCGGCATTCAAGGCTGCGGGCTTCGACTCGGTGGAAATCAGCGCCAAAGAATTGATGCTCGATCTGCCGCCGATGGAAACGTTTGCTGCTCAACAACTGACCGCAACCCCATCAGCCGCTTTGTTTGCGGCGGCGTCCACCGAGAAACAGCAAGCCATCATCGATGATATCAGCGCGCAGCTTGCACCCTATCGCACCGCTGATGGCGTGAAATTGCCTGTGCGATCATGGTTCGCACGGGCGATCAAATCAAATAAAGCCGAGATATAACTGCCCATGCCGATTCAGCTTGATGGCGAAAGACATGACGTGATCCCGATCCGCGTCTTTCGCGCAGCGCACGACTTGCCGCCGGATTTTGGCGTCGCGTATTTTCAGCCAAAAAGTTACGCGGGCTTGGGCAGCATCGATGGCGCGGGCGCGGCGCTGACGACGTTACGCGATACGGTGCTGACGTGGGCGCACGAAAAATTACGCGTGCCAAAATTGAGTGTCATCCCTGACCTTTACAGCGTGTTTGCGCGCGCACTGACCGCGATCAATGATCAGGTTGGGCTAAAAGACGTAGAGATCGAGTTCGCAGCGGCGGGGTTCAGCGATATGATCGGCGCATTCATGTTTGCGCTGGTGCGCGCATCGGTCAGCGATGACCTGCCGCCGGATTTTGTCTCGGTCTATCAGGCATGGTTGGATACGACGACGCACACTGCATCGCCTGTGATTGAATACGTGCATGGCGCTGACACGTGGGGCGTACAGGTGATCGCGGATGCATATGGACGTGTTGGACTCATCGTAGCGCTCGAAGAAGCGACAGTCGTCGTACAGGACTCGGCGTTGGCGTGTCCGGCGGCAGGGTTCATGGCGGGGTTGATGCGTGAGGTGTGCGCGGAGATTGGGCAAAATTCGCAATAAAGTGCGAAAAGCCTAACGCAAAGACGCAACGGGTAAAACGGGCGTAAAGAATAGCGACTTTTCGGCGTATAATTTGAGCGTGTGTTCGTTGAATTAAAGATGCAAAGGACGGCACGACATGACCGATAATCAGAACACCAATCCGCCGAATACGACCACCAAAACCGATAATCCCACGACCAGCACGCCAACACGACGCACGCCGCCGCGCATCATCAAAAATACGAATACCAACAAAATGCACGACCCGATCACGCCGGACGCTGGCAGCAAATCGGGGACTGGGACAGGGTCACTGCCCAAGCCGTAAATTTGATCGGACGTGGTAAAATGAAACGATAAATGACGCGCCCTAAAACGGAGACTCCCCGATGAGTAACAATCACAACGACGCCTTCGCACAGCTCAGCACCTTGGCGAACGAACGCTTCAACCTGTATCGGTTGGCTGCCAGCCAGCACCTGACGCCGGTGCAGCTTCAACGCTTGCATCAAATCGATAACGAACTGCCTGTGTTGTGGGATCAGCACCGCCGCGAGGTGGCACAGCGCGCGTGGGGTCGTGGGCGTGGCAGCGATAACCGCCCGAACAACGACCGTTAAAGGGTAAGGGGTGAGCGCTAATCAAGATGTCAAAAATGACCTAGCGCTCGCTCAGCAGCGGGTGCCGCCCCCCTCCGAAATCTGCACAGGACAGTTTCAGTGAATCACGAAACCTTGTTTTTGCCTTCACCCTAAATCCCTCTCCCTCAGGGTGAGGGACTTCAAAAGCGCGTTTTTCTCCCCTTCTCCACGAAGGAGAAGGGGTCGGGGTGGAGGTTACGCGGGGTTTTTCGCCGCCGCCGCGCGCCGCATGATCAGATTTTCGATGAACGGCAGTTTGGTGCCCGTAATCAGAACCAGGCTGACGACGATGATGAGCAAGCCGATGACCGGACCGATACCCAGCGGATCGTTCAGGAAGATCGCTTGCCACAAGACGCTGAAGAACGGGACGAGCAGCGTTACGGTCGTCATGTTGGTCGCGCCGATGCGTACCAGCAGCTTGAACGAGATCAGATAGGCAATGGCGGTAGACAAGACTGCCAGCGCGATCACCGCCAGAATTGCATTGAGCGGCAGTTCGCCTTTGGGCGGGAACAAAATCGCCAACGGCAGCAGCACGATCCCGGCGGCAAGTTGTTGACCAATCGCCAGCGTGATCGGGGATACCCCTTCAAATTTGACCTTTGCTACATTCGCGCCCGTGCCATATGCCATCGATGCACCGACCATCATCAGGATCGCTAAAATGACGGGTGTCGTAAGCGGTACCGGACTCAAGCCGACGACAAAGGCGACGCCGACCAAGCCTAACAGCGTCCCCGCGATTTTGCGTGCCGTGAATGGGACGCCGAGCCAGACCGCGGCGACAATTGCCGCACAAAATGGCGTGATCGCGTTCAGGATTGCCGCCATCGCCGCCGGAAGTTCGAGTTCAGCGGTCGTAATCAGCGTGAACGGAATAGCAGAATTGATAATCCCCAGCACCAGAAACAATTTCCAGCGCTTGATCATCTCGCCCCAGAACGATTGGCGCGTGACCGCGCCGTAGATGATCAACAGGAACGCCGCCAGCAGCACGCGCGCCGCCACCAAAGGGAACGCGCCGAAGCTAGGCGCGGCGACGCTGATAAAAACGAACGATGCGCCCCAAATCGCACCGAGCAATGTAAGTTGCAGCCAATCATTACGGGTCATGCCCCGTCCTTTCCAGATAGAACCTTGTCGGGGCGGCATCAACGTCGCCCGTGTGCGTA
>JBBRAA010000101.1:0-8767 GCA_038207205.1 Aggregatilineales bacterium | reverse complement strand
ATCAAATCGCTGTTTTCGCGCACGTTGATGCCCAATACCACGAGATCATCGGCATAGGTCGCCGCCAGCGCATCGAGGTCGGGCATTTCGCGCTTGCACGGTTCGCACCATGTCGCCCAAAAATTGACGATCACCCAACGTCCGCGTAAGTCGCTCAGCGTATACGTCAGCCCATTGAGCGAATCGAGCGTGAAATCGGGTGCGTAAAACGGCGCTTCGGTCGCGGCAGGGGGCGTTGTTGAACCCGAACATGCCGCCATCCACCCGCTTATCATTAACAAAATCACAATTTTCATGTCGGAAACAAGCGCTCGACGACATCGACTTGATACGCATTGATCGCTGGGATCAAGCCCGCGACGACGCCGACGACGACCGGCAGCAGCCATAATAACGGCTCAAGACTGGGCAGAAAGCGGATCGGCACGGGGATCGCGCTGCTGCCCGAAAAGACCGACGCGATGATCACGGCGGCGGCGTAACCGATCACACGACCGATCACTGCACCAAGCAGCGTAATGATCAACGTTTCGGTGATGATCATCCGAAAGACGCTGGCGCGGCTGCCGCCCAAACTCCGCATGATGGCGATTTCTTGTTGGCGGCTGATGGTAACGTTGTACATCGACAGAAAGACCGTCAGCGCGGCGATGCTCAGCACCAGATAGCCGACGATACTTAAAATGCGTTCGCCCTGACTAAGCAGATCGAATAAACCCGCCAATTCCTGACCAGGAAACGCGGCTTGTGCATCCGTCGCCATATAAAATTCTTGCCACAACTGATTTTGTTCGACAAACCCGACGGGCGATACCAAAATCGAGGTCAGATTCTCGACCGACCCCTCTGCTCCGGCGGCAAACGCGGCGGTCTCCGCCATTCCTTCGGCGTGGACTTCCCAGATACTGGCGATGGTTGTGAACACCGCGCGGTCAAACGGGGTATTACTCGGCGCCAGTACGCCCACAATCGTATACACATTTTCGTGTAAATCACTGGCGAGCGACGCACCTAACCCGTGCGCGCCGCGAAAAGTATCACCCACCTGCAAACCGAGTTGATTCGATGCAAGACTGCCCAGCACCGCTTGAAAATCTTCGGTAAATAATGCGCCTTGCGCGATTTGAAAAGCAGGCGGCGCGTTGATGTTGGTACGTAACTCGAAGAAACTGGCGTCCGTGCCAATGATCGGCGCACCGCTGAGATTGTCGCCCGTCGCTATTGGCACCACAAGACGCACGCGCGGGTCAGCGCGCAGCACGTCGAAAATTTCGACGGGAATGGTGCCGACAGGCAAGCCTTGCAACAGCAGACTATTCAACACCAACTGCTGCGCGTCGCCTTTCGGTCCCACCACGAGCACGCCGAACGGATCACTGGCGCGGATGATGCCTTGACGTACGCCGTCACCCAGCGCAAAAACAGCGACCGATAACGCAACCGCCAGCCCGACGATGAGCGCAGGGATTAACGACTGGAGCGGATGTGCGCGCAGAGTCCGAAGCGAAATACCGAGATCGTACATCATTGAATTTGGCTCTCAACGCTAAATACCGCTTGTACGGGCAGGGCTTGCCCCGCCTGCGCGTGTTCATTCGACAATTTCCCGGCGCGCAGATTGACCACATGCCCGAACCGATCCGATAACGCCGGATCATGGCTGGCGACGATCAAGATCGCGTCATTTTCGCGGCACAGCCTTTGCAACAAATCCATGACCACGACCGCGCTTTCTGGGTCGAGCGCGGCGGTCGGTTCATCCGCGAGCAGCACGGGCGGACGCACCGCCAGCGCCCGCGCAACGGCGACGCGCAACCGCTGCCCGGTACTTAACTGTGATGGACGATACGCGGCAAACTCACGCAGACCGAGACGATCCAACAACGACAAAGCAGTATCGCTCCAGGTTTTCGGTGCGTCTTTGCGCGCAAACGCCATCGGCATGACGACATTTTCGAGCGCGGTTAACTGAGGCAGCAGATAGTGATTTTGAAAGACATAGCCAATCATACGCGCGCGGAAACGGTCGCGCTGGGCTTCGGGCAGGTTGTACAGCACTGTTTGATCGCACGCGACGACACCTTGAGTCGGGCGCAGCAAGCCTGCGATAATATTGAACAAGGTGGTCTTGCCGCTCCCGCTCACCCCGCGCAGCAGTACATGATCGCCGCTTGCCAGTGTCCACTCGTCAATCTGTAAGACGGTGCGCGCGTCACCCGATGGTGTGCGATAGGTATGGCTGACTCCATCTAAGCGCAGAATCACCCTAGAATCTCCATGTTATCGACATAGATACGTACCAGGCTGACCATGCCCGTCTCTTGATCGACCGATGTACCCACTTCAATTTGTCCGGTGATACGCACCGGGCTGAGCGTGGGAGTCGTCGTTGACGCCTCATCCAGATAAATCAAGGCGATATCATCGGGCCAATCCGCGCCGGTGGTGCAGAATGGACAGAAAGACAAGCGAATGCGCGTCAGCACGAAGAAATCGAGTTCCGGCTTGAGCGGCGGTGCCATGTAACCTTCCATGACGACGCGCTGACCATCGAGCGACACCAGCTTATCTGACAAAATCAAGCCCGCACGCAGATTAGACCCATCGTAAAACTCGTCGAACGTGATCGCGACCGGGTTCTCATCGAAATCAATACGCGCACGCGGCGTCGGCTGAAAAGCGACATCGGCGGCGAAAGCGAGATCGCGCGCCTGACCTTCACCTAAATTGTTGTTCCACGGCGTGGGCGTGGGCATAGACCCGCCTACCGCTTGTGTCTGGCGCGCGAATATCTGCAACTGCTCCATCATCGAAAGCGTAGCGGTCGGCTGTACATCCAGTGTGGGGGGAGTCGATGTTGGTTCGTCGTTGAGGCTGGTGTTGGCGATATCGGAAGGCAGCGCGGTAATCGGGGTAATACTACCAGCTGCGGAACCGCACGCGGCGGTCACGAAGGACAGCGCACACATCAATACGAGAAGATAACGCATGGCATATCAAATCTCTTTAATCGACAGACATAAACAAGTTTAAGTTAGAAAGCGACGCCATTATAGGGACAGGGAATGCGCCCTGTCCCCGTTTGCCCGCCCAATTTCGGGCGGGCTGTCAATTTTTACGAGTTCTTTTTACGGCTGATACGACCAAAGGCGAAACCGCCCAAGACTGACGCCGCAATGACGATGCCAGCAATCGCGCTCGCGGGGTCGATTTGTACGACACCGGCGGTGGCGATGATCGACGCGCTTTGCGTCGCTTCAGGGGTCGCGTCCATTTCCATCATGCCTTCCGCCGACGGATCGAGACCAATGCTCGCCGCCATGCAGAAGAAGATTTCACTCTGGTGATACACGCCGTTCAAGCATTCCGCGCCGGGACCATATGCGAACACGGGCACGTCTTGCAGGGTGTGAACACCGCTCGTGCTGCTCATCGGCAGGTTGCCGCTCATTGGAATACCGGTCACGTCGTCATCGGGGTTATCGACCGCGACGCCTTCATCGTTGACGATGGCGGGCGCACGCGGGACAGGGCTGACCTGGAAATCTTCGGTGTAATCGGGGTGGTTATTGACCATACCCGCGAACGTGACATCCGCTTCCCAATTCGGGAAACCGTCGCCGTCTTCGTCGGTGTACGTTGGGTAGCCCGCCGCACCGTACAGACCAATCGCATCACGACGACCCGCATCATCTTCGGCAGCATTGAATTCGGTAATATCGACCGTGCCATACACATCATAGCCGTGACCATGATCTGCCGTGACGACGATCAACGTGTTCGGCGCATTTTCCGCCACCCATTCAATCGCCGCACCGAGCGCCATATCGAATTCGATCAAGTCGCTGAGCGCGCGTTCCTGGTCGAGCGGGTGCATTTGCTTGTCAACGCTTGCGGCTTCGATTGCGAGATAGAAACCATTTTCGTTCTGACCAAGCACATCCAGCGCCGCCAGGGTCATTTCGACCAGACCGGGTTGGTCGGTGAAATCACCAAGGTTTTCGGTGTAGACGTTGCGATCCAGCCACACGCTCAGGTCGCTGGGCGTGAACACACCAAGCATACGTTCTGCACCCGTCGTCGCCGCCATTTCGGTGGCGGTGGTGACAATCGTATAACCTGCCGCTTCGTATTCCGCAAACACGTCGCGATCATCACGACGGCGCGAGCCTTCAACGGTCGAGGGGAGCAAACGACGCGAACCGCCGCCCATGATCACTGCTGGCAGCAAGCCGCCATCGAGCGGCTGCACCGCGTATTCGGCGCGGTTGGCGTCGCCACGATCACGACCGTGTGCCCACACTGCCGCGGGGGTCGCATCCGTCCAGTCCGACGTTGTGATGCTGCCGACCGACATACCGCGTACGCGGGAGATCATTTCACCAAAGGTTTCGACGCGTGGGTCATCGAGACGGCTCGGCGACGTATCGCTGTAGCTGCCCGTTGCGTTGACGCTGCCGATGTGACCCGTGTTGAGTGCGCTGGCGGTGTTGGCGCTGTCCGCCATCATCGAGTCGATGCTGCTGGTGTGCGCCAGACCGATGTATTCGGCGCTGTCCATATAAAATTCGCCTTGCAGCGTCCCTTGCGAGATGCCGTTGGAGGCGATACGTGCCGCCGTGATCATCGGGACGGTCATGCCGTCGGCGACGAACAAAATCACGTTTTGCGCGCCCGCGCTTGCGGCGAGTTCACGTACTGTCCACGCCACCGAGACGCTGCTCGCGCCCGCCGTGACTTCGACGGTGTATTCGCCCGCCGCCGGAGCGGACAGACCACGCCAGATCAACGAGGTCGAAGGCGTCGGTTCGTCGCCCGCCAACAGACCAAACGTCTGACCCGCAATTTCAAAGCCCGTAACTGCGCCTTCTTCATCCAAACCGAACGCGACTGGCAAACCATCGCCTGCGCCGCCGACCGCCGTGAACACCAGCGGGTTATCGGTGGGTTCGAGCGAACCATCGGCATACGTAATCGTGTCACCTTCGACCGTCACACTGACCGTGCCGAACGTCGCGTTGTAATAATCACCCGTCAGCGCATCGACCGTGAAATCTGCACCTGGCGTGCCGCTGTTATCGAACGCGGTGACATTGCCGCCGAAGCTCCACTGTTCGGTTTCCGGTTCAGCGCTGAAATACGCCGCTGCGTCTTGACCATTGACTGTGACCGCGAAATTTTCTGGCAGTTCGCGCGTGTGAACTTCCACACGGAAATCGAACAACGAACCGGGAAGAAACTGCGCTTGATCGATGGGCAGAATCAGGACGGGGTATTCGCTATCCTGAGCGCCGAGCGGAACCGTCAGCGTGAGCGCGAGAACCGCGACCAACGCCAGTACCATGAAACGATTGATTTTCATAAATCTCCCTAAAACACGTCGTGTAAGAGCGTGGGTAGTGCAAGCATTGATGATGCCGCACCCGTGTTTAAGGGCGTAACCAGAGTCGTTAACACAGATTTAGTACGCATTTAAGATACTGGTTGAATGAGATGATGTATCAAAAAGAACTCCCACATGATCTCGCTGGCGAACAGAGGGCTGGTGATGCCAAATGCTTGATCGTCCTCTGGTGATAAGCTCGGCGCACCGGGCCAGGTATGACCACCCTCGTAAATCGTGTAAAAGACCAGGCTGCTGTCGTCATCACAGGTCGTGTAAGTGGCGATGTCATAATCGACAGCGCCCAAATCGGCGCTGCTGGTCTGTGTGCAACCAAGCCGATCCGCCCACGCCTGCATCGCATCACTCACATTTGGCAGATTTGTTCCCGGCGGCACGATGCCACCTTCAAACGGGACAATCGGGTCGGCTGTGCCGTGAAACGCGATGATGGGAATCGGGCGGCTCAGTTCGCAGTCAGCATCGAGCGCCGGGTACGACCCCGCGACCATGCCGACCGCCGCGATCCGATCTTCGAGTTCGCACGCCAAACGATGCGTCATGCCCGCGCCATTCGACATGCCTGTCGCGTACACACGCGCCGAATCGACGCAGTACGACTCGATTAGTTGATCGATCAAAGTTTCGATGAAGCCGACATCATCCGCTTGATTGAAGATCGCCAACAAACCTGTTTCATCGTAATTCCAGCGCAACGGTATGCTGCTGCCTTCGGGGTATACGACGACAAAACCGTTTTCGTCCGCGACATCGTTCCAGCGCGTGATCAACTGTTGATCTTGCGGGTTCGATCCGAATCCGTGCAAGCTCATGACCAGTGCGGGCGTGGCGCTGGCATCGTAGCTTTCGGGGATATACAGCAAGTAACGGCGTGTATCACCGTCGAAATCGATCTCGTATTCTGTACTTTCACCGATCACAGCGTCGGCGGGCGCGGCGCACGCGGTCGCGTCGGTTTGCGCGTGCAGCGTGAACATCGAGGTAAAACTGCCAATCAGAACGAGCATGAGCGCGCTAAATTTCCACAACATCGGTCACTTTTCCTTGCCTGTGCTTTCACCGATGAGCATAGCACGCGCATGACGCGGTGACGAGGCGACGGGTGGGCGTCATGGAAACGTTTAACAGGGGCGCATGCATTATAGTCAACCATGGACATATCGGTTGGACGGCAGAAGGTGACGGATAAATCGACCCCAATTCACGGCGTTCAAAAGTCGCAAAAGTGGAGTCGTTTAGGCGTGAATCATGTTATAATGATCTCACCCCAGCAATGATCAAAATTTGGAGCAATTGAACCATGACCTTCCCTAAAATCACCCCTCCATCAGAACAGACGTTCAATGATCCGCGCGAATTTTTTGGGGATCAAACAGCGCGCAAACTCGGTGTGGTGGTCGGCGGCTCGTTGAGCAAAGGACTGGTCATCAAACTTGAACCTATGCAAAGCGTCGAGGATTTAGCGGTTGGGCGTTATATTGTCGTGCATGGCGAAGGCAAACGCTTTTTCTGCATGGTCACAGATATTGTGCTGGACAACACCAACCCCGAAATTCAAAACACGCCGCCAGACATCAGCGACCCATTTTTGGCGGCGGTGTATCGCGGTACGGCGGCATATGGCAAAATTCACGCGCAGCCAATGTTGGTCATCGAAACCGACGAGAAAGGCGTGATCGAACCCAAACCCGTCAAGACAATTCCAGCGCACTTTACCAACGTCATGAATGCGACCGTCGAGGATGTCAACGCGGTGTTTGGTGAAGAAGACCAGATTCATTTCAATGTCGGCACCCCGCTCGAACTCGATCAAACCCACATCAACCTCAACTTGAAACGACTGGTCGAGCGCTCGATTGGTATTTTCGGCAAGAGCGGCACAGGCAAAAGTTTTTTCACTCGTTTAATGCTCGCAGGCATTATTGCGCGCGGACAGGCAAACGCGCTGATTTTCGACATGCATGGGGATTACGGCTGGTCAGTACCAGACGAGCGCGGCTATCAATCCAAAGGTTTGAAGCAGCTCTTGAGCGACAAAATCAGCATTTGTACGCTCGACCCCAAATCGACTTCGCAGCGCGGCGCGCGTTACGACGTGCATGTGCAGTTGGGTTACGCTGAAATCGACCCCGAAGACCTGGAAATGCTGCGCGAGACAATGGGCTTCACCGACGCGATGTTGGATGGCGCGCGCACGCTGCGCAACAAATGGAAAGAGAACTGGATTGGGCGCTTGATCGACGCGACCAGCGACGATTTCGACGAGATCGAAGCGACGACCCCCGTCCGCGCTGGCACGCTGCAAGGCTTACAGCGCCGCATTCAGCGTTTCAAGCGCTGGGAATTTCTCGTCCCACAGTCCACTGGCGATACGGTCAAACAGATCATCAAGCTGCTGGAAGATAACAAAAGCGTGGTGCTGGAGTTCGGACGCTACGGCAATTCGCTCGAAGCGTATATTTTGGTCGCCAATTACCTGACGCGCCGCATCCACGAATATTATGTCGAGCAGGTCGAAAAGGCGTTGGGCGATAAAGGGGTTGAACCCAAACAACTGCTGATCGTCATCGAAGAAGCGCACAAATTCCTCGAGCCGCGCATCGCCTCACAAACAATCTTTGGGATCATCGCCCGCGAGCTGCGCAAGTATAAAGTCACGCTCTTGATTGTCGATCAACGTCCAAGCGGCATCGACGAGGAAGTTATGAGCCAGCTTGGTACCCGCATCACGGCGCTGCTTGATAATGAACGCGATATCGCCGCCGTGCTGACGGGCATCAGCGGCGCGGCGGGCTTGCGCGAAGTCTTGGCGCGGTTGGATACCAAACAGCAGGCGATCATCATGGGTCATGCCGTGCCGATGCCCGTCGTGATCAAAACGCGCACCTACGACGAAGCCTTTTACGCCGCCATCGAAGGCGAAATCAGCGGACGTCCGATCCGCGCGGGCAAGAACGGCAGCACCGACGGCGATAATGGCGCGGCGAAACGTGAACCCCGCCTGGGTAATAACGGCGGGGATCGGCGCATTCGGTAGTACAAACAGCGGTGACGCTCCCATGCCTAAAGGCAGGGGCTTCTGAACGACGCTTGCGCTTACCGTCGCCTTACGGCATTGGCAGAGGCGCTACGTTATCGTTCACGGATGCGTCCCATCCGTTTTGCATTAAAGCACGATTGAGAATGTTAATCGCCGCGTTGTGATCGCGGTCTAGCGATAGACCGCGATGGGGTGGATGATCAAGCAGCGCACGCTGATCGATTACGCGACGACGTGGCTGCCGCGCCACCGGATAGGCTCAAAAGGCGCACCTGATTAATATTTATGAAGCGCGTGCATTTCGGGCATTTTACACAACGGTT
>JBBRAA010000100.1:0-9186 GCA_038207205.1 Aggregatilineales bacterium | reverse complement strand
GGACGGCACGTATACGACGTTGACTCCGCGCCAAGCGCTGACGCCCGCGCCGTATGCGATTGCGTTGTACGGGATGCGCACCGAACCGAACGCGACCAGTCCGAACGTGATCGGCGGCTTCTTGCTCAACACGATGACGAGCGGCGTGGTCGGCGGGACGATTAGCGGCGGCGGTTTGGCATCGCAAACCAATCGTGTCACCGATAGTTACGGCACAATCGGCGGCGGTGGAAATAATCAAGCAGGTGACGCAGCAGGCTTTCAACTAGACCGCGCTTTTGCGACGGTCGGCGGTGGATTTGGTAACACTGCAAGCGGGTACACCTCCAGCGTGGGCGGTGGTAATGGGAATACAGCATCGGCGCAAAATGCGAGCGTGGCAGGCGGCAACGGTAACCAGGCAACTGCGCAAAACGCGGCGATTAGCGGCGGGAGCGTCAACACGGCATCGGCGCAAAATGCCACGGTCGGCGGTGGTTTAAGCAATACGGCATCAGGGATTGTTTCGACGGTGGGCGGCGGGCAAATCAATACTGCGTCAGGGGTTGGTTCGACGGTGGGCGGTGGGCGAAGCAATAGCGCAGCAGCGGATTATTCAACCATCCCCGGTGGAGTGTTGAACACTATCAACGCGGGCGCCCAATACAGTTTTACGGCGGGGTATAACGCTGACGTGGTCGATACTGCTCATGATAACTCATTTGTGTGGTCAGGGTCAACCAGTGGTACGGACTCGTGGGGCGCGGGGACATTTACGGCGCGTGCGCCGGGCGGCGTGCGATTTTATACAAACGTCTCTAATACTACCTCAGGTGTTCAACTCGCGACCAACGGCGGCGCATGGGCGAGCTTGAGCGACCGCAATGCCAAAAATAGCTTCAGCGCGGTCGATCCGCGTGCGATTTTAGAAACTCTCGCTAATATCGACATCAGCACATGGAACTACAATGGACAAGACGCCAGCATCCGCCATATCGGACCGGTCGCGCAAGATTTTTACGCGGCGTTCGGCGTCGGCGAAAATGACACCCACATCACCACCGTAGACGCGGACGGCGTCGCGCTGGCGAGTATTCAGGGCTTGTATGCAATCTTTCAGGAACAAGAAGCGACCATCAATGCGCTTCAGACGCGCATCAATCAGCTTGAAGCGGCGGCGGCAGACAACAACGGCTTCGCGTCGTTGTTCATGGGTGGGTTCGGCATGGTCATGATGGTTGGGATGTTCGCGTATCAGAGACGGAAGGGTCATCGATGAAACGACGTTTGATACGGATCGTCATTGCCGCGCTTGTTTCACTGGCGGCGGTGAGTGCATTGGCGCAAATGGGCGGTGGCTACGATCTTTCGTGGAATACCTTTGATGGCGGTGGTGCATCGAACGTGACCAGCGGCGGCAGTTATGTCTTGAGCGGCAGCATCGGGCAGCCTGATGCCAACGCCGGACATACAGGTGGCGGTTACACGCTGCAAGGCGGCTTCTGGTATTTCGTCGCGCAGCAAAACGAGCCGACGCCGACGGCAACAGCGACGAGTACATCTACGGCGACCAACACGCCGACGGATACGCCGACCGCGACGAGTACCGCGACCAACACGCCGACGGATACGTCTACGGCGACGCCGAGTCCGACCAATACGCCGAGCGTGACGAGTACCGCGACCAACACGCCGAGCGTGACGAGTACCACGACCAACACGCCGAGCGTGACGAGTACCACGACCAATACGCCGACGGTGACGAGTACCGCGACCAACACGCCGACGGGTACATCTACGACGACGGCAACCAGAACGCCGACGCGTACACCCACGTTCACGGCTACGATACCAGTCCACATCTGTGTACTCGTGAGCCGCACCTTGATCCAGTTGAACGAAGCGACGCCTGGGTTTACGGTGATCTATAACGTGCGTTTGAGCGCAGCACCAGCGATCGGCGAACAGGTCACAATCACGCCGATTACGTATAACGGCGCGCAGATTACGCTGAGCCCGCTCAGCCGTATTTTGAACAACAGCAATTACGCAGTCGGCAAAAACTTTACGGTCGCGGTGATCAATGATGTGATCGTCGAGGCTAATATTCACACGACTGTGATCGAACACAGCACCACCAGTAATACAGGCGGATCGGTGTGGAATGGCGCACGGGAATGCGCGGACATCAATGTCGAAATTACCGACAACGATGGTCTGGCTGCTACAGCGACCGCGACCCGCACAGCGACGCGGACTTCAACGCCGACGGTGACGACTACCGCGACGCCGAGTCCGACCAATACAGCGTCGCCTGTGGCAACCGATACGCCGACTCAAACGGCAACGGCAACCGAGACACCGACGGCAACCGCAAGCAGTACATCGACGCCGACCAGCACGCCGACAGCGACGGATACACCGACCGCAACCGCAAGCTCGACGCTGACGCCAACAGCAACGGTGACTTCGACGCCGACGGCAACGCCAAGCCCGACGCGCACCAACACGCGGACGCCGACACCGGGCACAATCGCTATCCACGTCCCGTCGTTCCCGCGAACGGTCATCGAAGGTGGCACGTTCGACTGGGTCGCGCGTTTGGCGAGTCAGCCACCCGTCGGCGAGACGATCACAGTACAGGCGATGGTTGTGGATGGTCAAACGACACTGTTGACAGGTATGCGCCAGTTCAACAGTGTCAACTGGAACACGGGCAAGACGTTTTCAGCGCAAGCGGTGGACGACACCCTTGATGAAGCGAACGTTCATCAAGGGCTGGTCATGTTCTCGGTTACAAGCAGTAATCCCGCCAGCGCATGGAATTTTGTCGCGCCGAACTTCATCACGGCGAACATCACCGACAACGATTAGAGGATAGAGCGCGTACTAAAACATAAAGCGCAGGGCGACCTGAAAAGGTCGCCCTGCCACGCGGGCATCCGTTCGCCTAGCGGAAAATGCGTTGATTAGGGGCGAGGATTAAATCGGGATCGTACTTGTTCTTGGCGGCGATCACATCCGACCAGCGGTCGCCAAACTGATATGCCCAATCACCCGCACGCATCGGCACGCTGTCCACCGGGTAGCGCGTGCCGCCACACGCCATCACCCGTTCCCAGATGCGGCGGTTATGCTCGATTTGGGTGTGTGCGTGCTGCGCGTTTTGCGCGGTGCGAAGATACGCGAGTTTGATGACATGTGCCGCTGCCGATGCTGGTGTCGGCAGCCGAAACAACGGCGTTTGCAGCGCGGCGCGGCGGTACGCATAAATCAAGACTGCGCCCGCATCCGCCGGGTTGGTCTCGTCGAGCGTCTCACCGATAAAGGCTGGGGCGTCATCCGACGAAACCATCACGTTGATCCAAGGGTGCGGCAGCGCCCACATGCCAAGATCGCGCAGCATATTCATCGATGCGGTCAGCCGCCCGATATAATCGGGATACGACAGATTCCATGCAAACTGCCCGTGCGGTAGCAGCCCGAGATCGACAAAATCGAATGCGCCGCGTTGATAAACGGGCGCGGGGGTGTAATCTGCAATTTCTATCATATAGAGCCATGTCGATTGCGGCGCGGCACGCAGCATATCGCCGGTGCGGGTACCCGTAATTTCGTCGGGGAACTGTTCGATCAGGCGGGTGATGTAGGTTTCGTCGTTAGGAATGGCGAACCCTTCAATGCCGCCGAACGCATCGACATCGATCAGCACGTTCAACATGCTCAGGAAACTGTCGCGGTCGCCGAAAAATAAGCGGTGAAAGCGCACAGCTTGCGGTGCGGCGACCAGCTTGATCTGCGCGCGCGCGATGATGCCGAATTGTCCTAAGCCAGCGCGTACCAAATCGAACAGATCGGCATTTTTATCGGGCGCGCACGAGACGAGTTCACCTGTTCCGGTCACGACATCGAGCGCCAGCACGTTATCGGTCTGGCAGCCGTGCCGAAACGTCTGCGCGCCCACACCGCCGACCGTGAGCGTGCCGCCGACCGTCAAATCGATATAGTCGGTAAAGACGGGCGGGGTCAAGCCGTGCCGCAGGGTATGGGTGAGCAAATCGCGCCAGTAAATGCCTGCATCCACCCACACCGAGTCCTGCCGGAGTTCGTGCACCGCGCTCATGCTGGTCATATCCAGGATGACGCCGCCCGCAACCTGTGCCTGACCGCCTGTACTGTGCCCTGCGCCGCGCGGCGCGATGCCAATTTTGTGCTGGCGCGCCGAACGTATCGCCGCCTGAATATCGAGCGCGGTCGTCGGTCGCACCGCTGCGCGCGGTATATCCTTGACCAGATTGCCATAATCTTGTGCATATGCGCTCAGTGCAGCGCGTGATTCGATCCATTGAGTCATTGATACAAGTGCCTGCATGTTAAACTGTCACATGACTTTAGCGCAAAGGTGAAAAAGATGAAAACTATCGGTTTGATTGGTGGATTGAGTTGGGAGTCTTCGGCGGCATATTATCGCGTCATCAATCAGGATGTACAGGCGCGTTTGGGTGGTCATCACAGCGCCGAGAGTTTGATGTACAGCGTCGATTTTGCCGAGATCGAACAATTGCAGGTGAACGGTGCGTGGGATGACGCAGCAGCGCGCATGATCGCGGCGGCAAGACGACTGGAGCGCGGCGGCGCGGCGTGCGTGGTCATTTGCTCGAATACCATGCACAAGATGGCGGATGATGTCGCGGCGGCAGTCGATATTCCGCTTTTGCACATTGCAGATGCGACGGCGGCGGCAATCAAGCGCGACCGCGTGCAAACCATCGGCTTGCTTGGCACGATTTATACGATGGAACAGACTTTTTACAGCGGGCGGCTGATCGAAAAACACGGTCTTGGGGTGACGATCCCCGAAGCCGCAGATCGGCAAGTGATCAACCGGATCATTTACGACGAACTTACGATGGGCGTGATCAAGCCAGAATCGAAGCTCGTGTATGTCGATGCGATCCGCAAATTGGCGCTGGCGGGCGCGCAAGCGGTAATTTTGGGCTGTACCGAAATCTCGCTGTTGATCAAGCCAGAGGACAGCCCGATCCCAACCTACGATACGACGGCGATCCACGCGCGGGCGGCGGTCGATTTCGCGCTCGCGTAGAGTGTGGGTCGCAGCAGGGCAGGGCTTGCGCTGCATCGCGCTGCTTATAACGCGTGCTTCACAGCCTGTCATCACCGCGTCATAAAGTCGTATTGGGAATACTCAGGGAGTTACCAAATGCAAAAGATCGTGACACACCTGTGGTTCGATACGCAAGCCGAAGAAGCGACGACGCTGTATACATCGCTTTTCAAAAACTCGAAAGTCACCGACGTGAAGCGTTTTGGCGATGGGGGTTCGGTGCTGACGGCGACGTTTGAACTGGACGGGCAGGAATTTATGGCGCTCAATGCGGGACCTCAGTTCAAATTCAACGAATCGATCTCGTTGTTCGTCAAATGTGAGACACAAGAAGAAGTCGATCGGCTGTGGAACGCGCTGACGGCAGATGGCGGTGAAGAAAGCATGTGCGGTTGGCTGAAAGACAAATTTGGCGTGTCGTGGCAAATCGTCCCAACGGTTTTGAGCGACCTGATGAGTGACCCTGATCCGGTGAAGGCGCAGCGCGTCATGGAAGTCATGCTGAAAATGAGAAAACTTGATATCAAGCTGTTGGAAGCAGCGCGCGATCTGTAACGAATAAACGCGGCAATCCCAAATCTTTTCGAGACCATCGGCGCGAGCGACACGAGCAGAATTACTGCCGGACAACGCTGTGGATTTTCACTGAGCGTATGCAACAACAGAAAAGGGCGGCATTCATTCTTGCCGTCCTCAACGATAGGGATGATTTTACGCCCGCGCTGTGTTCAAAAGTGCGCTTGCGTCATCCGATGAACGGCGCGCCAAACGTACCAGCGTGACCACACCGACGACGACCGCGCCCGCGAACGCGACCACCGTCACTAACTGCGATTGATCCTGGTTGCCCAGTGCGACCGCGACCAATGCCCAGATGACGACACAGGTATAACCAATTGTGCCGACATGGGCGCGCGAATACAGAACGACTGCCGACGTAATCGCGACCGCGACGATGGTCAACCCAGCCGAAAGATACTGTGCAATGCCTTCGCCTTCCCAGCCGAGCGCCAAACCGACCAGCGACCAGTTCGCAACCGTCGCAACGGTAACCCACGCGAAGAACAGCGACCACGGCAGCGTAATCAGCCATCGATCGGTGCGTGTCAGCGCGGCGTCCTGCTTATGCAGACGGACGTAGATATTTCCCAACCCGAACAGGATGAAGACGATCATAAAGCCCGACGCCACGATGATGAGCGGCTGAAAATTCGCCGTGCCACGTTCGCCCGCCTGGATGAAGACCAGCGTCCACAGCGTATTGACGATCATGGTCGCCATCGCCCATCCAGCAATGCTGCGATGTACGGCGCGTTCGCGCTGACTGGGTAATGCCTGATACACGCTGTAGATGATGACGCCTAAGAAAATCACGCCCCAGACCGAGAAGGCGTAGTCGGCGGGTGTGAAGTAGGTACGCAGGCTGTCGGAGATCGTACCGACATCTCCCTCGCCGTTGACGCTGAAAACGCTGCTCGCGCTGCCAAGTGTGCTGATGACGAGTTGAGAAATCGCTACCACTACCACTAAAAATTGACGTAAACGGTCGTTCATGATGGTTGTCCTTTCATTTAATCCGTTAATCCGATAACCCTCACTCCGCTTCGCTGCGCTCAAGTGCCTCTCTCTATGAGGGAGCAGCGAACGGCTACAGCGGACTGAGATGAGGGTTATCGCTAATGTCATCCATCATAAAACTAAAGATGAGGACGGTCTAAGATTTCACATAAGGTCAGCTTAGCAAATGATTGACAGTGCTAATCAAATCTGGACTGATACCATGCCCATGTACGCGCCAAGCCTTCGCGCAACTCAATTTTCGGCGCAAAACCGAGCAGTTCACGCGCGCGTGTATTGTCACAATACGTAATGCGCGGCTCGGTCAGCGGGGCAGGTGCATCGACCAGAATCGCTTTTTTGCCTATCAATGTCTCGTAAATATGGATGAAGTCGAGCAGGGTGACCGGCGTTCCGCAGCCGAGATTGATGATTTGATACCCCATCGGGCGATCGAGCGCCGCCAGAATGCCGTCAACGGTGTCATCGATATACGTCCAATCGCGCGCCAATAATCCGCCATCCCAGATCGTGATCGGTTGATCGTGCAGGATGGCGTCGATGGTCTTGAGCGGCATCATATCGGGGCGTCCGCGCGCGCCGTAACAGTTGAAGAACCGTAAAATCGTCACGTTCAGCCCGAACAAATGGGTGTAGGTATACGCGAATAATTCGGCGGCGCGTTTGCTGGCGGGGTAGGGCGCGAGCGGTTGATCCGGCAAGTCATCCTCACGAAACGGCACGCGATCAGTATTGCCATACACCGACGACGTGGACGCCATGACAAATAGCTCGACTGACGCTTTGCGCGCCGCATCCATCAAGTTGACGCTGGCAGTGGTATTAACATCGCTGTACAAGCCGCCGCGCTCTGCCGAATAGCGCACCGACGCCATGCCCGCCAGATGCACGACTTTTTTGATGTCGTGGTCGGCAAAAATGCGCGCGATCAAGGCGGTATCGCGGATGTCGCCTTCGATCAGACGCGCGCGCGTGCCAGTGGGGTCGGCAGCCAGCGCGAGTTCGAGATTGGCGCGTTTGATCAGCGGGTCATAATACGGATCGAAGTTGTCGAGGATCACCACCGACTCGCCGCGTTCGATCAGCCTCAACGCCAGCCAACTGCCGACGAATCCCGCGCCGCCTGTGATCAAAATCGTCATTGGGTTGTCCTTTAATAGTCCATATCGTTCTACACGGCGAGCAGGTGGATGAGCGCGCCTGCGTTGGGCAGTAGTGATATGCGGCGTGGCTGCCGCCTGACCAACGAACGTAAATTTATTTACAGTATATCAGACGCCTAATTGACACACGCGGTTCTATTCGTTACCCTGAACACGGACTTATTTATACGGTCGGTTTACATTCGCCCACACATTTGGGATACGCCTAAACTTATGGGGATTCTCAGCGACTCGAAGGCGGCGGAATCCGTCCCCGTCACTGCCGCTCACACTGCCGCGAAAGCGACGCTGATCACGCGCATTCAACCCTCTCGCGGGTGGGGCGATGTGCGCCTTGGCGAGGTCTGGTCATACCGCGAACTGCTCTTTTTCCTGATGTGGCGTGACCTCAAAGTCAAATACAAACAAACCGTGCTGGGCGCGTCGTGGGCGGTCATTCAACCGTTCGTGACGATGATCGTGTTCACGTTCGTGTTTGGAAGGCTGGCGCGCTTGTCATCCGATGGGCTGCCGTACCCGTTGTTTTATTACGCGGCGCTCGTGCCATGGACGTTGTTCTCCGGCGCGCTCGGCGCGGCGGCGAACAGCCTGGTCGGAAGTTCCAACCTGATCAAGAAAATCTATTTTCCGCGTCTGATCATCCCAGTAGCAAGCGCGGCGGCGACGCTGATCGAATTTGGGCTTTCGCTGCTCATCCTGTTCGCTATGATGGTGTTTTATGGTTTTACACCCTCGATTCATGCGCTGTGGTTGATTCCCGCGCTGACGCTGCTGTCGTTTGTCACGGCGGTCGGTTTCGGCTTATGGTTGAGCGCGATGAACGTGCGCTTTCGTGATATTCGGTATATTGTGCCATTTTTGACCCAAATCTGGCTGTTTTTGACTCCGGTCATTTACCCGACCAGCAGCATTGAAGACCCGACGGTGCGCGCGTTGTTCTCGCTCAACCCGATGGCAGGGGTGGTTGAAGGCTTTCGCTGGGCGCTGTTAGGGTCTGGCGAGCCGCCCAATCAGGCGGTGATCGTGTCGGCGGTTGCGGCAGTGGTCATCCTGATCACCGGCGTGATCTTTTTCCGGCGCATGGAACGCACGTTTGCAGATGTCGTATAAGGGAAGTACTGCGTGTTGAGTTACCCAGCCAAGTTCAAAGAACAGCTTTTGACTGGACGCCTCAGCACGCAGCACTCAACACTGAGGTTTTGTGACCACGCCGTCGCCTAAAGGCGCCGGCTTCTCAGACTACGCAGGAGCTAATGCTCTACGTTAACGCCTGACGGCACAGTCCATGCCGACTTGAACGCTAAATGATAAATGTTTCGAGCGGCGTTCTCGTCTCTGTCT
>JBBRAA010000099.1:0-9245 GCA_038207205.1 Aggregatilineales bacterium | reverse complement strand
GTGCATTTACTCGACCGTGACGGGGTGTATCTCTTGGCAGGGGACGAAGTGGTGGTGAGCAAAGCGGGCAAGATGACGCATGGTCTAGGGCGGTTCTATTCAAGTTTGGCCCAGCGCCCCATCCCCGCGATCTCGTTTTTGGCACTCTCATTGGTGGATGTCAAACACCGTCGGGCGTATCCCCTGCGGGTCGAGCAGCGTCTCCCGGTCAAAGCGGCTGAAACAGTCACACCCGCGCCGAAACGGGGACGGGGACGACCGCAAGGGCGCAAGAGTCACGCCAAAACAGCGCCCATGCTCTCCCCCGAATTGACCCTGCTGGCAAGACGGATGCGTGCCACGATCCAGATCATCCTCCCCGTCCAAGTGAGACACATCGTCTTGGATGGCTTTTTCGGCACGTATCCGGCGACTTGGGTGGTGCGCGACGCTGGCTTGCACCTCATCTCCAAGCTGCGCCATAATGCTGCGCTCTATTTGCCTTATACCGGGGCGAAACCCCGGCGCGGTCCGACCCCGCGTTACGGCGACAAACTCGATTACCGCCAGCTTCCCGCCACTGCGCGCGTGAAGACGCTGACCGAGGGTCAGGTCATGACTGAAACCTATCCCTTGACTGCCCTGCACAAAAACTTTCCCGACCCGCTCAACATCGTCGTCCTCGTCAAGACCCACCAACACAGCGGCAAACATGCCCACGCGGTCTTGTTCAGCACCGACCTGGCTTTGTCCGCCGCTCACCTCGCCGACTACTACAGCCTCCGTTTTCAGATCGAGTTCAATTTCCGCGATGCCAGGCAGTTCTGGGGTCTGGAAGACTTCATGAATGTCTCCGAGCAGGCCGTCACCAATGCCGCCAACCTCGCTTTCCTCATGGTTAACCTATCCGCCGTCCTTTTAAAGCCCTATCGTCAGCAGCACCCCGATTTCAGCGTCCTTGACCTCAAAACCCACTTTCGCGCTCGGCGTTACCTGCTCGAAACCATTAAATCGCTGCCCGTTTCCGCCGATGATGATTTGTTTTCACGCCTTTGGCACCGTTTCATCCGTTTAGGCGGCATTCGCACTCGTCACCCTGACCAACTGACCACATAATTGGCACAGGTATTGACCTTTCCGTCTCCATATAATGATTTGTCGCACAGGAAAACCATTAACGATATCTTGTCTATCCTGTAACAAACCATTTTGTACGCGCCATTTATGATTGTAGAAAATTGCCCCGTCATTTTTGAGTATTCGCATCATTTCTTCTAAACAATTTCTTTGCCATTCAACGTAAAGTTCATGAGGCATATTATCATCATGATCCGAATACCCTTTTTGCGAAGCGGCATTAGCCCATTTACCACCTGTTCCATTCTTCATCCCGTTACCTGTTGAGTTTTTAAGATTGTATGGAGGGGAAGTTACAATGAGATCGATGCTTTTATTTGGCATTTGTTTCATAATATCAATGCAATCGCCGCATATAATTTTGTTCAGGAAATCTTCCGACCACATCATCATTGTCGTATCCATACCTCAACAATCTATAATACGCCTGCTGTAACCGAAATATTGTTCTGGTATTTTTATATATTTTCACACATGTGATTAAACCTTGATTTACAAACATAACACGCCAAAAACCCACCATCTAACCCATCGCCACCGCCCCGATTAGCGGCACAATAAGACAAACAAACGGTCTTCCAACGGATCACAAAATATGTCGCAAACACAAGGCTTTCGGCTCGGTTTTCTGACCGGGTTACGCAGCATGGCAGCGTTGAGCGTCTTAGCGCATTACGCCAGCAAAAATCCATCGGGCAGCAATTTGCCCGATCTGCTCAAGCTGCCGCAGGTGGCGACACTGCTCAAAGTGGCGGCGGTCGGCGAGATCATCGGCGATAAAATACCGTTTATCCCCAATCGCACCGCGCAGCAGCCGTTGTTCGGGCGCGTCATCATCGGCGGCTTCATCGGTGGCGTATTGGATGCTGATGACCGTTTTCGCGGCGCGATTTACGGCGCACTCGGCGCGGTTGTCGGCTCATATATCGGCATGATTATCCGGCGGCGGATTGGGCGTCTGTACGGCATCCCCGACCCGATTTTGGCATTGATCGAAGATGGCATCACCTATGCGCTCGCCCGCGAATGGGTGACAAACCCGACGACATAACGACAGTGCAGGACAAAACCTCACCCCCCTAAAAAACCTATCTCTATGGGGAGAAGGGTGGCATACGCTAGCGTGCGGGGTGAGGTTTACGACTCCGCTTTGATCGCGTCGGCTTTTTCGCTCGCGTCCGCATCAGTGCTGATCGATTCAACAGACGCGGCGGGGTCGGGGATCGCCTCTGGCGCGGTTTCGGCGAGTGCTGCGCCGACTTGCTCCGCTTGGCGCGCGATCACCAACTGCTGCATCCGTGATAGTGATGTGCGCGCGAAACGACGCTGTAAGCGCCGCCCGAACACCCAAAAGCCGATTTTATACAGCACATTCTCGATCTCGGCGCTATGGCTGTAGGCATGGACGCGAAACTCGACCTCGCCGCTGTCGATAAACTTCAAAATCTCAAAGCGAATTTCGCCGCGCTCAAAATGCCCCTTGAGCGTTTGATAGCTGTAGCCCCACACGCGTGCCGCGCCGCGCTTGTCGATTTCGCGGACTTCCTCGCGGACATCGACGATTTTGACGCCGAACAGGAAAGTAAAAATCAAGAAGCGCGCACGCAAAATCATGATGCGCTCGTCGAGCGGGTCGTCGGGGACAAAAATCCCCGTGATCAAGCCCGGATCAGGAAATTCGTAATTCTGGATGATCGTCTTGGCACGCTGCCATGATCCGTCCGCGATCGGTTCGCCCGGCGGCTCGCTTGGCAGCCCGGTGCTGTAATCATCGACGCGCCAGCCTGTTCCCTCGTTATACGTCTCGCGCTGCGACGGGTCAAAGTTGAGATCGGTCGTGCGCCAGCGTTCAAAATCGCGTTGATACCGCCGCCAGGACGGGATCGGTTGTTCTGGTTCGTAACGCGCTTTATGCGTCGTCACGTGGATCACACCGAGCCGTTCGCCGCCACTTTCCTCTTGTACGCGCTTACAAAAATACGTCCACACGCGCGTTTGCGCGAACTTGGATAAGCCCAACACGCGGTAGACAAAATCGGTGATCGTATCGCGGCTGCGCGCCCACGACTCGATCTGAAAGCGGATCGCATCGTCACGTTCGGGATGATCGCTGAAGCTGAAATGGATTTCGCCCGCTTCGAAATGATCCGCCAGTGTGAGCAGCGCGAACCGTGTTGGCTCGGTTTCGATCACGCGCACGGGCGCGTCCCACGGTCCCGTCACACGGATATAAAACTCGTCCCCAATTTTCCATGCCGCGCCGTCGTCGCTGCCGCGCATTTTGTCGAACCGCATCATCTCGGTCGGCACGAACATATTCACGTCGACATAAATTTGCGCCATCAATTGTTCGGGCGTATGCGTCGCGCCGACCATATCGATTTGATATACGCGGTGATACAGATCGCCCTCGCCATCATCGAGCAGTTGCAGCGGACGCGATCCGCTCGGCTTTGGCGCTGATTCGTTGGGCGCGGGCGCGATGCCGGCGACTTGTATTTCTGTTTCGCGTACCGGCATCCCGTAACGACGGATCAGCCAGACGATGACCGCGACCGCGCCGACTGTCCCTGATACAGCGATGAGCGGACGAATCAACGAACCGGTTTTATTACGCTGAGTCATATAGCGCTGTCGTTTCACTTTAACCTGGACAATTTGCGCTCATCATCCCCGCAGCGATGTGCCGCTTCAAGCGCCATTTGACCTAGTTTCAGGCTGCGTGCCCAGCCCGCACGAGACGCGCAATCGTTATGACCTGTATGTATGGATTGATACAGCTTGACGGATACCGTACAATACACGTACGACCAAATCAAGGACGCGTGTGCGACATCATCCGACTCGAGTCGTCGATGCAGGACGACGGTTTACCACTATGCCGATGAGGTTTTACGGCGACGATATGGAAAATATAAACGAACGCCTGAAGCTCGACACCATGGGGCGCTGGATCGATGAAGCATGGATACCCACACGCCCCAATGTGGACTGGATCACGGTTTGGGGGAGTAATTCTTGCACCCACTCGCGCGTGATCGATGTTTTCAACAAAGACTACTCACTGCCCAACGGTTGGCGCTTCGGCGGTTGGGAATATGGGGATTGTAACCTGATCCCGCGCATCATGATGCTTACTTACGACGGCGACCCGTCATACCGGACGGGCGCATTTTTGTACACCTTCAATCAGCACGCCGAAGACGGCGCGATTCTCGCGTCGGTGCAAGCGCTGGTATTGTGTTCGCATTACAACGATGATGGGCATTTGGTCACGCTGGCGTGTATGCCGCGCTCATTTGTCGATATCTGGGTCAAGTTCGAAGACGAATGCAGCCGTCTGGTGCGTGGGCTGTCGCCCGATGCCAAAGTCGTGATCATCGGCGGCAGTCAGGCATCGTTTGTCCCCAAAACCACTTGGGACGAGATCATTTTGCCCGACAAGCTTAAAACCGACATTCTCGAAGATGTCGAATCGTTCTTTCAAAAGGGCGTCGATGTCTACAAGCGTTTGAACCTGAAGCCGTTCCGCAAACTGCTTCTGGCGGGCGTGCCGGGAACAGGCAAAACGATGCTGTGTAACGCCATGGCAAGGTGGGCGCTCGAACGTGAATACGTCGTGATTTATATCTCCAGTGCAGATCGCAGCGGCGCGACGTTTGGCAAAATTCAGCAAGCGCTCAATGTTGCCGCGGACAGCGACAACCCGACCTTGATTTTGCTCGAAGAAATCGACGCTTATCTGCACGCCAAAGAAAAAGCGCTCGTACTGAATGTCCTTGATGGCAGCGAGTCGTTCGTCAACGAAAAAGGCACGCTCTTAATCGCGACGACCAACTACCCCGAAGCCATCGACGAGCGCGTCTTAAAGCGTCCCGGTCGTCTCGACCGTATTTTCATCATCCCCGAAACGCGCGATAAAATCGACGCCGAAAAAATGCTGCGTCGGTACCTGGGTGATATGTGGCGCGATGAACATACTGAAATCGCGGGCAGGCTCGTTGGCTATCCGGGTGCGTTCATCCGCGAGGTCGCTTTGTATGCGCTTACGCAGGTCGCGTACGAAGATTTGCCGCTCTTATCGCTCGAACTGTTGGAGAAATCGTACAACGGACTCAAAGAACAGATCGACGCCAAAGAAGAATTTTTCACCAAACGCACCGCCAAGAAGCTTGGCTTCGGCTTGGGCATGGATCGTGATCGCGGCGACCGCGAACCGAACGGCAATCGCGGCGGGCTGTAAATTGTACAATCTCACCCTACACGCGAGCGTGCGGGGTGAGGTTTAGTCCTACGGTCGTCCCGGCGAATTGGTGCGTCCTCCGCCTGCATTGCCATCCGTCGCCCCGACGGAGTCGTCGGTCAAATCCAGCCCGATACTAAATACCGCGATATACCCTGCCTGTGTTTCGCCGTCCTCACCGACTTCGATTGCGTCATCTTCGGTCACCTCCAGCGTCAGCAAGCCGTCGCTCTGCGCGAAAATGCCATCATTTTCGTTCAGCACTGTGCGCCTGCCGCGTTGGTTGTACGGCTCGTTTTCATACACGGTATCGGTGAAAGCCTCATCAAAGAAGACCTGTGACGTGAATTCGTAACCCGTTTCAGCTTCTGGATCGGTGCGAATCTTGAAGTGAATATGAACTGCGCGTCCGTTATACCACCCCGGATACACCGTCAGAAATTGCGCGACGCCGAATTCATCAGTCGCTTGATACCCGCGCAGCCAGTGCTGATCTGCCGTGCCTTCGCTGTCGATGCCCGAATACACGCCATCGGCGCTGCAATGCCACACATCGATTTGCGCGCCTTCGAGCGGTACGCACATGCTGCCGTCGATGCTGGTCACATTGAAGACCAATTTAAGGAGCGCGCCCGCTTGCACGCTGTCGTCTGTCGGGTCGATGCGAATATCGGAACGGTTGAGACCGAGATCGACAAAAAGCGGTCCTTCGGTCAGTTCGGGGCGAACAACGCACGTCGGAATCGCCGTCGCGGTCGCGGTTGGCGGCGCAGTTTGCGCGAGTGCCAATCGACTGCCGCCTGCACCGACGAACAATACGGCGCTTGCACCGCCCAAAAGGGTAAGCATCTCGCGGCGGCTGAGCAGCCGCCCTACAGGTTGATCGTCGTCGTGCTGGTCAATGTGAGAAGATATGGGCAAGGGAAACTTTCCAGTCTGTTTACGATTCTGAACGATATGTAAAGTGTAGTCACATGTATTGCCACCCTGTATCGATCATGTAAAAAATGTGTAAATTGCGGGACATTTCTGAATTACCCAAGACCGTTTCGCACTCTGTCCAACTGCGCCAAAAGCACATCGTACTCATGCTGCATTTGTGCGCGCATCTCCGCCAACAGATCGCGCCCCTTCAAACGTGCCAGCTTATCATCCAGCTTAAGCTTCATCGTTGCGCCGTATAACAGTTCATCACGTTCGCTCGTCAGCCGCCCGATTTGTGCGTCGAGTTCGTCTAGCTGCTTGCGCAGTGAACGCAGCGTCAGCGCCGGCAGCAGTCCATTCGGGTCGCTGCTGTCATCAGCGAGCGCCTGGAGTGCATCGAGATCGCCGGCCGTATACGCGGCGTTGATCTGACTCATGATCGCCGTGCGCCGATCGCGCTCGTTTTGATCGCCCCCCAAATCGGGATGAAAACGACGGGCGAGATCACGATACAACCGTTTGAGCGCATCAGCAGGCGATGGTTTGGGCGTAATTTCGGCATGGATGGCGTCATATACATCGGTTTTCGACCACGCCCGCCGATATTGTTCTTCGACCGAGACATATCCAGGCGCGATTGTGCTGTAATCGATCTCGTAAATGCCGCCTCTGGCGGCGCGATTCTGCTTGATCAAGCCGTCAATCGCGCTCTTAATCACGTCGATTCGCATCTGCATCGGCTTGATGATTTTGTCGTAGCGCTTTTGAAACTCGTCAAGTTCGCGTTCTGTCGCCGCGATTTCGGCGCGTAGTTTCGCGGCATAGGTTTCACGACCCACGATTTGCGTGCGGATCAATTCGATTTGCAACTGCTGATCATCAGTCATAGGTTAGGAGTCGGCGTCTCGGTCACTTCTGCGGTCACTTCTGCGGCGGCGGTTTGTATCCACATCGGAAACGAAGTATTGCGAATAGCCATCGCCGACGCAAAAATATCGGGCGTGGGTAAGTCAAATCCAATTGCCATTTGCGTCCCCATCATATTGGCATACTGCGATTCTGGCGCAATGAAGTTCATATTGAGCGTCGGGAACGGTTCAAAGGTCGGCGGCGCGATCACCATTGTCACCGTAAATTCGATCACCGCTTGCAGCAGGATCACCCCAACCAACGATAAAATTCCCGTCATGATCACGACGATGCGACTGCGCTTTTTGGGCATTTTCGGCATACGAGCGTGCAGTATGAATTGTTTGCGCGCCATTTGCTATCGTCCATTCTCATCAAATCGGCGCAGCTACGCGGGGGCGGGGCAGGTGTCAGCGCCGCCCCACCAGCCTATACCAACATCTACAATATCGGCGCGTGCGCTGCGCGTTTGATGAACTGCCCGCCGCCGTTCACGCCGAACCACTCCGAACCATCGACTAATTTCTTGCCACGCTGATACACCATGACCGGCACGCCGCGGACGGTCGTGCCTTCAAACAGATTGTAATCGGTGCGCATGTGATGCGTTTTTGCGCTCAGCGTATGTTCCTGGTTTGGATCCCACACCACAATATCCGCGTCCGCGCCCACGATGATCGCACCTTTTTTCGGATACATGCCGAAAATGCGCGCCGGATTTGTGCAGTTGAGTTCGACAAAGCGCGAGGGGCTGATTTTGCCTGTGTTCACGCCTTGATCCCAGATCATCATCAGGCGGTCTTCAATCGAGGGCAAGCCGTTCGGGATTTTCGAGAAATTACCTTTGCCCAGTTCTTTACCAGGACGGCGATAGCTGGGGTCTTGCGCTTCGTATTCGACCCACGCGCCGCCCTTGTGCGCCTGTGACCACTCCTGCCACGGTCCCACGCCGCCTTCAAACCAGAAATCGCAGTGATCAGTGCTGATCACTTGCAGCGTCCCATCTTTGACCGCGCGCCACAACACCTGCTGGTCATACGTCGAACGAATCGGCGGCGAACATACATATTTTGCGCCGTGAAAATCGGGCTGCGCCAGATGATCATCGACCGTCAAAAAGAAATACTGCACGCAGGTTTCGCCCATGACCGGGTAACCGAGCGCGCGCCCACGTTGGAGCGCTTGCACCGCGCTTTCCGTCGTCATATGCACCACGTACAACGGACATCCGGTGAGTCCGCTCATCACCACCGCGCGATTGGTCGCTTCGCCTTCGATCTCTGGTGGACGCGACGCCGCATGATACACCGGCTCGGTTTTGCCAGCCGCCAACAGTGCTGGCGTCAACTGTGCTTCTACATCGCCGTTTTCGGCGTGTACCATCACGATCATGCCATGCGCGGCGGCTTGCTGCATCGCCTTGAACAGCGTCGCGTCATCGACCTGAAAGACATTTTTGTATGCCATAAACAGCTTGAGACTGGTCACGCCTTCATCGATCATCGACGGAATTTCTGCCATCACGTCGTCGCGCAAATCCGTGAGCGCCATATGAAACGCATAATCGATCTGCGCGGGCTTGGCTTTTTCGCGCCATATCGCCAATCCGTCGTGCAGCGTGCCGCCTTTTGGCTGGATGACGAAGTCGATATGACACGTCGTGCCGCCGAACGCCGCCGCTTTATGTCCTACGTCGAAATCGTCGTTGCTGTACGTGCCGCCAAAGGGCAAATCGAGATGCGTATGCACGTCGATGCCACCCGGCATCAGGTATTTGCCCGTGCAGTCGATCATCTGATGTCCGTGCGGGTCAATATCCGCGCCAATCAGGGTGATGATCTCACCCTCCGCGAGTACGTCGGCACGAAACATATCGCTCGCGGTGATGACGGTGCCGTTTTTGAATAGTGTTCCCATAAGAAAATCCGCATTCCCCTGTCGCCTTTAGGCGGCAGGGGAATGCGGATTGCTCCTTTCATTTGATAGTTGACATTTAACCACTAATCCGCTAAAATTAGCGGTATGGTAGACACTCGATATAAGCGCAATTCTG
>JBBRAA010000098.1:0-9804 GCA_038207205.1 Aggregatilineales bacterium | reverse complement strand
AGAATGCTTGGGAGCAAACAGTGTCGTTCACATTAAACTATCGTATAACTTTGTCGAGGTGAACTTTACGCCCGTGAGGGCAGCAGCGAAAGGTAACTTTCAATCATGCAACGTGTGTTAGTGGTCGACAAGAACAAGCAGTCGCTCATGCCGACACATCTGGCGCGGGCTACTCAGGAAGGGAAAGGCGGCGTTGTATCGCCAGTTCCCCTTCACTATCATTCTGACGGAGCGCGAGGGCGGCGATGTGCAGCCCGTCGTGTTCAAGTCCGATCCCGGCAGTCAAGAAACTGGGATCGCACTGGTCGCAGATTTCCAGCGCGGCAAAGTCGCGATTTGGGCGGCGGTACTCGAACATCGTGGTCAGCAGATCAAGAACGCATTGGAGTCCAGACGGGCATTGCGACGAGGGCGACGCGCACGGCACACGCGCTATCGACAGGCGCGGTTTCTGAATCGTTGTAGTCCGTCGGGGTGGCTGCCGCCGTCATTACAAAGCCGCGTGGAGAACATCTGGACATGGCTGTGTCGGTTGAATCGCGCTTGTCCTATCGCCAGCATCAGTCAGGAATTGGTGAAGTTTGATATGCAGTTAATGCAGAATGCCGAAATCAGGGGCGTGGAATATCAGCAGGGCGAACTTTCCGGCTTTGAAGTCCGCGAATATTTACTCGAAAAGTGGGGACGCAAATGCGCCTACTGCGCTGCGAAAGACATCCCACTGGAAATCGAGCATATCAATCCCAAGTCGCGGGGCGGCAGTAACCGCGTGAGTAACTTAACGCTCGCTTGTCACGACTGCAATCAAGCAAAGGGAACACAGACGGCGGCGGAATTTGGGCATCCCGAAATCCAGAAGCAAGCCAAGCTGCCGCTAAAAGACGCGGCGGCGGTCAATGCGACCCGTTGGGCGCTGTACGCTCGTCTGCAATTGTCCGGTCTGCGTGTCGAAATCGGGACGGGTGGACGTACGAAGTTCAACCGTTCGCAGCAAGGTTATCCCAAAGCCCACTGGATCGACGCGGCTTGCATCGGTGAAAGCGGCGGACGCGTTGATCTCAGCCCTAATCAAGCCTACTTGTCTATCAAAGCCACTGGACGTGGTTCAAGACAGATGTGCCGTACCGACAAGTACGGCTTTCCTAACCGTTACCGACTGAGTCAGAAGCGCCATTTCGGTTTTCAAACGGGCGACATGGTTAAAGCGATGGTCGCCACTGGCAAGTATGTTGGAACGCATATTGGTCGCGTGGCTTGTCGTGCGACAGGCAGTTTCGACATCACAACAGCAGCCGGAAAAGTGACCGTATCGCATAGATATATCGAGACTACCCATCACGCCGACGGCTATACCTATAAGAAAGGACAAGGTGCTATGCCTCCCCATGCCTAAAGGCAGGGTATCTCGCGCCGATTTGATGAAACGTATTCCGTATTCCATTCGTCCCGCCCATATTTCCACGCTGCACGCTCAGTATCGCTATATAGAAACCGAACTACGCCAACGTGAAAGTGAACTCCGCAGCTTAGTCGATTCACAAACCGCGTACTTGCTCCGCACCGATATGGAAGCACGCTATACGTACGTCAACCACCGCTACGCAGAGCGATTCAGTTTCATCGAACCGAATATGATCGGTAAAAACTCGATGGAGTCGATCCTTCAGGAAGACCACACGGCGACGATCACCGCGGTTCAAGCGTGTCTAGCCTATCCCGGCACGCCTGTTCAAGTGACTTTGCGTAAGCCGTCGCCAGAGGGTGGGATGATATGGACGGATTGGGAATTTGTGACCGTACACAACCGCAGCGGCGACACTGAAATTCAATGCGTTGGCTTCGATGTGACCTTACGCAAACAAGCCGAAGAAATGTTACGTCAGCGCGATATTATGGTAATCGCGATGAAAAAAGACCTCGAACTGCAAGAGGTAAAGACGCGTATGATGCGGTATGTCGCGCATGAACTCCGAACGCCGCTCGCCATCATTCAATTGTCGGTCGATCTTTTGAGTAGTTACTCCAAACTCATGACCGAGGAAAAACAACAGGAAAAACTCGCCACCATTCATTACGAGGTCAACCGCCTGAAGGCGCTTGTCGACGACGTCACGCGGCTGCTGAGCGAAGATGTACAGCAGTTACCTGTTAAGCACCCGCATCGTGTCAATATTCCAATCCTGATTCACACCATCGTCGAACGAATGCGGCTGCTGAATCTTGACGCGCGCATCTTCGATGTCGATGCAGACGGTGATTGGTGGATAATGGGCGACCCCGAACTGATCGAGTCGATGATCACCAATCTGATCTCTAACGCGCTCAAGTATTCGCCGCCGCAATCTGCCATCGACATTTCCGCATCGATCGAGGACGGCATGATCGTGTTGATCGTGTGCGATCACGGTATTGGTATTGCTGAAAGTGAAATTGAGCATATTTGTGAACCTTTTTATCGTGGTGATAATACTCAGGATGTGCCCGGCGTCGGGTTAGGGATGAGCATCGTGCAGTATGCGGTGAAAGCGCATCACGGCACTATTCACGTAAAGAGTTCGCTCGGAGTCGGCACGACCTTTACGATTTTACTGCCGGATGCACGGCAAATCGGCTGATGCTGCCGCGCTTGTTGTCGGTCGTGATCGTCAATTACAACACGCACGACGATTTGCACGCCTGTTTAACGGCGATTCAGGCGTGCCAGCCGATGCCAGAAGTCATCGTTGTTGATAACGCATCGACTGACAACAGCGCCGCGATGGTTAAAAACGAATTTCCCAACACGATCCTGATTGAACCAGGGCGGAATACATGGTTTTGTGGGGGCAACAATCTGGGCATCGCCGCCGCACATGGCGCGTATGTGCTGCTGCTCAACCCGGATACGATCCCCGCGCCGGATGCGTTCGCGCGGATGGTCGAATTTTTACATCATCATCCCGAATACGCAGGCGTGACCGGACAACTACGTTACCCACACGGCGCGGTTCAACAAACATGTTCACGCTTGCCGACGTTTCGGTATTTGCTGCTCACACAAACGATGCTGCAATGGCTGATGCCCGCCGCCGCGCGCCGCGCATCGGTCGAACACACGTACAGCGATCACTGGGCGCGCGATGTCGATCAGGATGTCGGCGTGATACCGGGTTCATGCCTGATGATGCGCCGCGAAGCACTACACTTGAATCCAGCGTTGTATTTGTATTTCCCGGAAGAAGACATCGCCCGCCGCGCGCACGGGCGTCTGTTTCGGTTTGTAGCGGCGGCGAAAATCATCCACCGGGAAAAATCATCGACCAAAACGCGCCTGGCGACGCGCCTGTATTTTCGTGATATGTTGACGTATACACGGCAATATCACGGGGTGTTTGGCGCGTCACTGTTATGGCTGCTATCGCGCCCAGTGGTATGGGGGATGGCGTTGAAATCGCGGTTAAGTCAGCCGCCGCGCAAGTAACGTCGATAAAGGTAGGCAGCCTGTTTACGCGACGCCTGTACATCTCAATCAAAAATGGGTCCCATCACCAACTGCACATCCCCAACGCTGTTGTCGCCAATATACGTGACGATGACGGTATAGATGTCGGGAATTCGGACACCGTAGCCGATACGCGCGTCACGCCCATCGAGTTCAAACGAATTATCGTTGAACGCGACGACTTCGCCGTTCGGATCGAGCAGCATCAGCACCGGGTCGATGTCACCGCTTTGGCTGAAAGCAGTCGCAATAATCGCCGCCGTGTCATACTGCGCATACGCGATCGCCCACTGCTGTTCAAAGCTGACTTCAAACGTCGCGCGCTCACTGCTCGGCAGCTCGCCTTCGGTAAACAGCTCGTACTGCTGCATGATGGCGACCCATTCGTTCGCCGCCTCCAGACTTAAATCGAGCTGTTCGGTACGTTCACCGATGCGGGCGATGCCCATATAGCAGTAAGCGTTGTACTCGGTATTCAGTTCGAGGATGCGTTGGTATTCCAGCAGTGCGGTCTCGTAATCACCCAGCGCAAAATAAACCTCGGCACGGTTGACTAAAATATCGGGACGCAGGTTGATGGCGAGTGCGGCATCATAATCGACCAGCGCTTCTTCATAATTGCCGAGCGCGGCTTGGGCGAAGGCGCGCCCGTAATACAACTCGATGGGGTCAAACACATCCAATTCGAGCGCACGGTCATAATCGCGGATGGAGCGGCGGTAATCGCCTAAACTGAGCAGGGCGTGCCCACGTCCCTCGTACGCACGCCCATTATCGGGGTCAAGTTCAATCACTTCGCTGTAGGCTTCCAGCGCGGCATCGTAATCGCCTTGCAGTGCGTTTACATAGCCGCGTACATCCCATCCCTCGACGCTGTTCGGGTCAAGTTCTAGCACCGAGTTAAAATCGATCAGCGCTTTTTCATACTCGCCCTCGTCTGTGTACAAGAGGCCGCGATTGATATACGCATCGATGTAGGTCGGATCGAGTTCAAGAGCGGTCGTATAATTCGTAAGCGCGGCGGCTTGATCGCCGAAGTTCTCCCACGCAAAGCCACGATTGTAGTAGGCGTCGGCGTTTTTGGGGTCAAGATCGATCAGAGTATCGTAATCGGCAATGGCTTCGACCCAATTTTCATTCAACAGGTACGCGTATCCGCGATACAAATACAACTCCGCGTCGTCGAGGTCAGCGGCGATGGCGGCGGTGCACGCGGCAATCGCCACTTCGGGGGTTTGCTGCGTCGTACACTCGGTTTTCAAATCGGCGGGCTGCGTTTGCAGCAGCAGCGACGATAACAAAATGAACCAGAAAGGCATAGCGACTCCTTGACGATTGGTCATACGTTCGATTATAGCGGGTATACCCTGAACATCTTAACGTTCTGGTTGATGAATGTGCATTGTGGTGTGGTTATCTTTTTGACGCCGCACATCCACACGTCAGGTTCCGTTCCACTCATTGGAATCAACCGTGTGGATGATGCGGCGTCATTTTTTGAGGTGTGTTAAGCGGCAAATTTGGGGACTTCACAATTTTGCAAATACGCATATCACAAAATTTGTATGTGGGTCTATAACGCGGTTGGCACGGGCACGCCCCAAAACTTTTAGCACACCAACCCCGACCCTGATCTTGAAGGAGTTCAAAAGACAATGGCACGTTCGCAAGGTACAGTCAAGTGGTTCAATGGCGAAAAGGGCTGTGGCTTCATCACGCCCGAAGAAGGTTCCGATTTGTTCGTTCATTATTCGGAAATTCAGTCGTCTGGCTATCGCTCGCTCAACGAAGGCGATAAGGTCGAATTCGACATTACGGACGGCAAAAAAGGCAAACAAGCCAGTGCTGTGACTGTTCTCAGGTAACCCGCGATACCTCCGGTTCGACCCTACCGAAACCCGTCCTGAAAACAGGGCGGGTTTTTTTAACAGAAAAGACTCGCTTTTTTGAAAAACGTGTGCTAACCTATTTTCTGTAATGTAGCTTCTATAAAGCGTTTCGCTTTATCTACATGAATGCTGAGGTTGAGCATTCAACACGCCTATGCAAAGTCGTACACTGTGCCGCTTAAGTCATTTCTTGAGCGAGAACGCTGGTAAAAACTGCAAATTCAAACGTGCGCCTTTAGTGCCTCGATTTTGAATTGTGGGGTTCACCCACAGGCTGTGACAAAACCCAATGATCTGTGGAGGATCAACACAATGGCACGTTCACACGGCGTCGTCAAATGGTTCAACAGCGAAAAGGGGTATGGTTTCATCACCCCCCAAGAAGGTCCTGATCTGTTCGTCCACTATTCGGAAATTCAGTCGTCCGGCTATCGCTCGCTCAACGAAGGCGACAAGGTCGAATTTGAAATCACCGATGGTAAAAAGGGCAAGCAGGCAAGCGCCGTCACCCTGTCGAACTAATTCATCGACAATCAGTGAATCACGAAACCCGTTCAGGCAACTGAGCGGGTTTTTTACTGTCTAAAATTTGGGCGACCCGGTGGGGTTGCCCGTAAAAAATCACAATTCCAAAAAGCGAGTGCTAAATATCATGGATATCTTTCGTAGTTTTTCGGACAAAGCACGCCTTATCCAAAAAACACCAGAAAATTGACCATTCCCTACAAAAATTCGTGCTTGCTATGTTTGTAAATGTGGTGTATCATATGTTCTGTAATGTAGTTTCAATAAGGCAGTTCGCTTTATCTACATGGATGTTGAGGTTGAACATCCAACACGCCTCTGCAACGCAGCACACTTTCCCTGTTCAAGAACACAAATTCTTCAACGAGATTGTTACTCAAGACTGCAAATTCAAACGTGCGCCATTTGTGCCGCGATTTTGAATTGTGGGGTTCGCCCACAGGCTGTGACAAAACCAATGATTCTGTGGAGGATCATCACAAATGGCACGTTCCAATGGCACCGTCAAATGGTTTAACGGCGAAAAAGGTTTCGGCTTCATTACGCCCAGCGTAGAAGGTCCCGACCTGTTCGTTCACTACTCGGAGATTCAGGCTGGCGGTTACCGCTCGCTCAACGAAGGCGACAAAGTCGAATTCGAAATCACCGATGGTAAAAAGGGTAAGCAGGCAAGCGCCGTCACCCTGTTGAACCAGTAATTCACACGGGCTAAACGCCAACAAAAAGACCCGCTCAGGCAACTGGGCGGGTTTTTTGATTCTTGAGGAAGATGTTTCACAAATACTCGATTTGATTTTTCATCTCATTAGCGGTCAGCGCATCCACACCACGTCGCTTTATATCCATGCGCCTCGATTGTGCCGATTGTCACAGGCATGATCCGCCGCTATAATCGTGTTAAATCCTGTATCTACACATGATAACAACTCCAACTATGGCAAAACGACCTTCTGTTTATCCTTTCACCGCGATTGTTGGACAAGAGCGGATGAAAATGGCTTTGATCCTCAACGCCATCGATATGCGTATCGGCGGCGTGTTGATTCGCGGCGAACGCGGCACGGGCAAATCGACGGCGGCGCGCGCGCTGGCGGCGCTGCTGCCTGATATCGATGTGTTTTTGGAGTCGCCGTTCAACGATGACCCCGAACGACCGGATAATTGGTCGGATGCGGTACGTGAGCGCCGTGAGCGCGGCGAAGACCTGCGTATAGGGACGCGGCGTACGCCGTTCATCGACCTGCCGGTAAGTGCGACCGAAGACCGCGTCGTCGGCACGCTCGACATCGAGAAAGCGATTCAAAAAGGCGAACGCGCCTTCGATCCCGGTGTACTGGCGAACGCTAATCGTGGTATTTTGTACGTCGATGAAGTCAACCTGCTCGACGATCATGTCGTCGATTTGCTGCTCGACAGCGCGGCGATGGGCGTCAACGTGGTTGAACGCGAAGGCATCAGCTTCGCACATCCGGCACGCTTCATCCTGATTGGCACCATGAACCCCGAAGAAGGCGATTTACGTCCGCAGTTATTGGATCGGTTCGCGCTATCGGTCGAAGTGCGCGGTATCCATGATGCGAACGAACGTATGGCGATTGTCGAACGGCATATCGCCTACGAAGATGACCCCGAAGCATTTCGCCAGATGTGGCAGCAATCAGAAGAGACGATGGCGCAGCGCATTACGACAGCACGCGATCTGATCGATCAGGTCGAATATACGCGCGGCGACTTGATGGCAATCGCGCACATGACCAGCAGCCTCAAAATCGACGGTCATCGCGCCGATATGGTGATCCTGAAAGCCGCGCGCGCCAACGCCGCGTTTCATGGGCGCACGCAAATCGCCAAAGAAGATGTCATGTTGGCGATGGAGTTGGCGATCCCGCATCGCCTCAAACGCGGACCGTTCACCGACGCGCAGATGAGCATGACCTCGCTCGAAAATCAATACGATCAAGTGACGAGCGAATGGGGTGAGGGCGAAGATGCCGAGCCGAGCGCGGATGGCGAGCAGCAAGCAGTAAAAAAAAAACGCCTCAGTTAGCCGCATCTGACGACCAACAAATGCCCGACTTCGGTCAAACTGATCCAGGACCGCAGTCGGCGTTTGAAAATCAGGATACGTACTGGTGGGAAGGCGGCAAAAAGACCGAGACCAGCGAAGAATTCGCCGCCCGCAAGCTGACCACCGAACTCGATAAGATGACGCGCCGCCAAGCAGGGCGTCGCAGCCGCACCAAAACCGACCGCAAACGGGGACGCTACATCATGGCGCGCCCCGCCAACGGCGACCACCGCGATATTGCCTTCGATGCGACCTTACGCGCCGCCGCGCCGTTTCAGCGTGACCGCGCCGAACAGAAACGCGCCAGCGGCATGGCGTATGCCTTGCGCGTTGGGGATTTGCAGAAGAAAGTCCGCGTCAAAAAGACCGCCAACCTGATTTTATTCGCCGTCGATGCGTCGTGGAGCATGGCGGTGAGCGAACGTATGAGCGCGACCAAAGGTGCGATCATGAGTCTGCTCACGGATGCGTATCAGCGCCGCGACCGTGTCGGCTTGATCGTGTTCCAGAAGGACAGGGCGCAAATGGTGCTGCCGCCGACGAACTCGGTGGTGCTGGCAAAACAAGCGCTTGTCAACATCCCGGTTGGGGGCAAGACGCCGCTCAGCGCGGGGCTGATGCTCGCCTACGAGACGATCAAACGCGAGAAGATCACGCACCCCGACGTGATCCCGTTGATCATCCTGCTGACAGATGGCGCGGGCAATGTCAGCCTGAGCAGCAAGCCGCCGCAAGAGGAAGCGCACGCCATCGCGGATTTGATCAAGGCAGAACTGATCAAGACGGTGACGATCAACATGGAGCATGTCGCGTTCGATCAAGGGTTGGCGACGAAGCTGGCAGAACGACTGGGCGGACCGTGTTATACGCTGGCGCAGATGAAAGCCGAACTGCTGTTGGCGACCGTGCGGCAGGAGATCGCCGCGAACTGATGAGATCGCGGTCGGCGGCGGGCGCGGACTCCAACTGCGCGATGACGGCGGATAGCACGCGCATATCAGCAAGCTGATTGAAGAAACTGGCAGATTATTGGGTGGGTGGATCAAGCAAAGCAGGCTATAATCCCGGCTACCATATTCTAAGTTCCTAATCATTGCCGAGGGCTTATGCCGCAAGTCTTTATCTCCTACGCTCAAATGGACGGTTCCACCCACGCCGAACGACTGTTCAAAGACCTAACAGCGCAAGGTCTTGACCCGTGGCGCGATACCCGCAGCCTTGATCCGACTCGCGGACTGGACATCGAGATCGAGCAGGCGATTAAAGCTGCATCGCACATCGTCGTCTGCATCACGGCTGATCTTGAGCGCGCCGACAGCTATGTACGCTTGGAGATCGCTTTCGCGCAAACCCTCAAAAAACCGATCATCCCGCTGATGTTTCCCGGCGGCTACCGCCCGATCACGATCATCAACTACCTGTATGTGCCATTTGCCGATTGGGATACGGGTTTCGTCGAACTCATACGCCGCTTGAAAACGTTTGGCGGCGATACCGAGATCAAGCCGGAAACGCGGCGCGAATTTGAAGTCGCCTACCTGCAAAGCATCGGGCAGAAGTATGATCACTGGCGCGATTTATACACCGACATGGCGGCGACGGCGCGGATCGAAGAGTCGAAGGTCAAGCTCAAAGCGGCGGCTGCTCGCCGAATCGAAATGCGCCATGCGATTCACCAGCAGATCGATCACAGTCTTGACGCCGAAAAAGGGGTGACGGTCAAAACGGAAAGCCTCGACGAACTGCGTGAAGGGCTGCGGAATTATCGGCGCGTCGCGTTGATCGGTGATCCGGGCGCGGGCAAAACGACCACGCTGGAACGGCTGGCATACGAATATGCC
>JBBRAA010000097.1:0-10188 GCA_038207205.1 Aggregatilineales bacterium | reverse complement strand
CCAATTCCAAATCGGAAAAGCGGACGCGCCCTGCGCCGCGATAATATCGAGGGTATAGGTGACATACGTGCAGTCGTCAACGTCCTCGTCGTGGAGCGGGTTGAACACCATCAGATAAAAGAAATCGTAGTTATCGGTGTTCGTGTCACCTCAATCCGTGATTCACTGAAATTCAATGTTTGTCTTGAGCGCCGCACATAAAGCCGCTACCATAGCGCGCTTATGAGACAACTAACAAGCTTGCCCGATTTTCACTTTTTGTTGGTCGCGCCGAATTTGGGCGCGGAATGGCTGTTTGATGCGGCGCGTGCGTATTGGGATCGGTTTCGCCCGACGATCATCAGTGATACGCGCTTGATCGAACTTATTCCCCCCAATCGATTAGTCACCGTGACAGTCGTCGCGCGCCGCGATTTGATCAATGAATTGGGTGTGCAGGTTGGTCAAGCGTCACCGCTGGCGGCGTTCGATCCGGTTGTATACGAGACGGTTGAAGAGACGCGCGCCGCGCTCAATGCCCGCGTGGATCGCAATCAGCCGTTCGGGGTCGCATTGGCGACTCCGTTCCCAACGGTCGATGTCAACGCTATCGTTGGCACGCCCGCCGCGATTCCCACCGCCAATTTACCGACCCTACGCCCACCTGCCGGGTTTGTCACGGCGACGCCCGCTGTGCCCGCGCAAACAACGGATGACTCGGCGGCGACACCGATTATTGCAACGCCAGGTCCCGTCACGGGAGGATAAAAAACGATGCGACTCGATGAATATCAATGGTCGCGCAACCCGCGCGGCTTGCATGTATACAGCATTTACCAAACACCGCTGGAAATCGACCGTTACAGCGCGCCGCGTTTTGGCTGGGCGAAACTGCTGGCGGCGGGAACAGAATATGTCGATGATTCGGTGGAACTGCTCGCACGCGGCATCACGCCGATCGTCCGCTTGTATCTGGGACGATGGGGCGCTGCGCCCGCCAACCGTCGTTTGCTCGATATCATGCAGGCGTTTCGCAGTGTCGGCGTCAAGTGGTTCGAGTTCTATAACGAGCCCAATCTGGACGTCGAATGGCAGGAAGGCTTTGATCCAAGCTGGCAGGACACCGACAATGTGATTCGCCCACTCATGGATAATTGGCTGTCGTGGGCAGAGTTCACCATCAGCATTGGTGGCTATCCGGGTTTTATTCCGCTTGCCGAAAGCGATAATTTCCGCTATGCGTCGGTGCGCTGGATGGACGCGTTTCTGAATTATCTGGCATCGGCGCATTACGAGCGGTTTCGGAATGTGCTGGCAAACGGCATGTACTGCGCGACGCACCCGTATATTTTGAATCATTTTTATCAAGAGATTCCTGGACGCGGTGCGACCAGTGCGCGTCAACCGAGCGAGCAGCGCGCGCGCGAAGGCGGTTGGCATTTCGAGTATCCGTATGACCCGATCAGCCAGCGTGACGATCCCGGTCGCACGATTTACGGCGGCACAGCGCTGACACCGAACGGCGACCCGGTGGGGTTACTGGCGATGGGGCAGATGTTCAATGAGCGCTGCGCGACGATCTGGGGTTCACAGGCGATCCCGGTTGTTGGCACAGAAGGGGGGATTTTTCCGTTTCGCGGCACGCAAACCGTTTATCAACAGGATAACCGCTATCCGCCATACAACGGCGACAGCCAAGCCGAAGCGACCGTCGCCATGTATGAATGGATCGCCGCCCAAGCGCCGCCCTGGTTTTTTGGCGTCACATTGTGGAAAGAAGATGATTATTTTGTGCCGACGCGCGCGCGCGCCATCGATCTGCTCGAACAGACCGCGCCGATTTTGCGTCAGGTGCCACCGCTCGAAACAATGGGCGCACTGCCGCAAGCACAACCGACGGCAGTTCCAACGGGTCCTGGACCCATTCATGGGCAAGCGGATTATCATATCGTGATTTTGAGCGCGGGTTTAAGTGTCGAATGGTTCTTTGATACAGCGCAGTCGTATTACCAGACATTTCGCCCGATTGTCACCATGCAGAGCGAGCTGTTCAACTTCATCCCCTATACGCAAAGTTTGGGCGCAACCGTAATTGCGCCGCCCGATCTCGTCAATGTGATGGAAACGAGCATCCGACAGGCGTACCCCAACGTGTATTTCGATTTGATTGTCGCGGATGATGTGGCGCGCGTGCGTGCGTTGTTCGAAACACGTGTGCGCACCAACCGGCGGTTTGGCTAGAGCGAACTTTTCAGTTTCTCATCTAAAGCGGTGAACCTGAAAGTGGTATTTTGGGCATTTAGAAAGTGCGCGCATACCACTCGCTTACACGTAGTCAGTTGAGGAATGTTCAGCCATGAAGTTATCGCGACGCCGCATCGCGTATCGCGCTGCCGGGTTGTTTTTGCTGTTCGTGTTTCCGATCTTGAGCATCTCTGCTCAAACCATTACCACCGATGAAGCCCTTTTTATTTTAGAAAGTGACGGCGAAGTCGTGCCGACGGTCGCGTTTTCGTCCGATGGCACACGGTTGTTAACTTCAAATCTGATGGGTGATGCGACGTTGTGGGATGCTGCGACGGGCGAAGTGACCGACGAACCTTAGAAACACACCTTACGCATGACTCTCGTTTTCAGCCCTCACCCCCTGCCCCTCTACCCCTCAGAGGCGAGGGGTGAAAAACCATCGCGATAGGGGAAATCCTTCTCTCTGAGGGAGAAGGATTTAGGATGAGGGCTATGTGCGTAAGGTAAGTTAGAAACACAAAGAAAAACAAAAAGACGCAGGAAGAATTAAACTATCCTGCGTCTTTTTGTGCGTGTGCAGTAAAAGCGTCGGCTATTCCAGAGAACTTACAGCGGCTTCGACAATCGGAATTAAGGCATCACGTTCGCCTTTCGCGCCAATGCCCGCAATCACGGCAAAGCGTGTCATCGGTTCGAGTTCAACCAGATACAACACAGCATCGAATGACTCGCCGCCGAACGTCAAACGTCCGACCGTACGATCGGCGACGGTCACTGTTTCGGGCGTGCCGATTTCGGGGTAAGTCCGCTCGAATGTGCCAATAAAGTAACCGAGCATTTCTTCGAGCGTCGCCTGATTAAGTTCAAAATTGGTCAAATCATCGCCTGTCCCGACGATAATCTGCAACCCTTGCTGACCAGTCGTCATCACCGGTGACTGTGTGTTGATCGCCGTCAGCGATTCGGCGGTGCTGCCAATAGTCACCGCGCCGTTGTTGGGCGGGAGTGGCAAAAAGTCACTCGCGATCCATTCGGGCGGGTAGTTGATCGTGAACGCGCCGTTGGAAGCGACGAATACGCCCGGCACGCTGATGGCTACGGTCGCTTCTGGCGTGACCTCGGTCACGGTGACCGCGCCAGGGTCGGTTGCCATCGCGCCTGAGAGCGATGCCTCACAGCGATCCGCCAAAATCGTCAGCGCTTCCGCCGCCGCGCGCAATACCGGCAGCGCGCCCGCCGGTTCGCCGCTCGATGCTGCCGCTTGTGCTTCAACCAATCCGGCGACCAACTGACTGAGGTTGAAACGACACGGATCGTCTTGCTGCGCCAGAATACGGGTGTAACCTATCAACGGGAACGCGATCAAGATTAACGCGATTACGGGAAACAGACGTTTACGCAGCATAATACTCCTTCACTTAAATCACGGTTGAGTTTGGTTCAAATAGCGTTGACTGTGCCGTTCGGTTCAAATTTCCACCAACCAGCGATAACCATGCGGCTCCAGCATGACGGTGTTTTCGACGATACCGAGATCGCTCAGCGCACCCGCAAAGCGCGCGCCGTCGGGCAACGTAACCGCAATCGAGGCGGCGCTCAGGTTATGGAGCGCGAGCAATCGTCCGGTGGGAAGCGCGCTGGAGGGGTTTCCAGTACGCCAGAAGCCTAACAGCGCATTCGAGTCGGTGTCGAACCATGTCAGCGCGCCATCCCCCAGGGTGGGAAGCAGCTTACGTGCCACGATCATGGCACGCACGGTATGAATAAGCGCGTCGGGGTCGGCGCGCTGTGCCGCGACGTTGACTGAGATAAAGCCGTGTTCGGCATCACGGATGATCGGCGTTTCGGGGTCGGGGTGCGTCGTAAAACCACCGTTAGCATTTGCATCCCACTGCATCGCGGTGCGTACAGGATACCGATCATCGAGCGTCAAATCGTCCCACATGCCGATTTCATCGCCGTAATACAGCACGGGTGTGCCGGGCAGCGTAAACAACAGCGAGTGCATGAGTTCGATTTTGGCGCGGTCATTACCCATCAATGACGCAAGCCGCCGCCGAATGCCGACCCCATATTGATCGCGCGTCGGGTCGGTTACATAGGCGGCGTACATGGCGGCGCGTTCAGCGTCATTGGCACGGTGCAGCGACAATTCATCATGATTACGCAGAAAATTAGCGAATGCTGCGCCTTCGGGGAGCGCGGGCATCGCATCGATGGCACGCTGGATTGGCGTTTTGTCGGCGGTCGCCATGCCCAAAAACAGGCGCGGCATCAGCGGAAAATTAAAGTTGGTGTGCATGATGTCGCCGTAATCGGGGTGGTGAAAATAGTGCAGCACGTCGGCGGCGGGCATATCGGTTTCCGCCAGCATAATGCGATCCGCGCCATAGTGCGTATCGATCAAGGCGCGAATCTGGCGCAAATACGCGAACGTACGCGGGTGATTGGCGCAAATGACGCGCGTCGTGCCGTCAGGCTGTGTGATTTCTTCTTCAAATAAAAAGGGCACCGCGTCGAGTCGAAAGCCGTCGATTCCCAGATCGAGCCAGAAGCGCACCGCGTCGAGCATCGCCGTTTGTACCGCTGGATTATCGTAGTTCAAATCGGGCTGGGTTTTGTAAAATCGATGCCAAAAATAGTCACCCGTCGTCGGGTCAAGTTCCCAGTTCGATTTTTCCATGCTTGCAGAAATGACATCGCAGTCGGGCGAATTATAGGTGCTATTGGTCGCGCTCCACACGTAATAATCGCGGAGCGGCGAGTCTTTACTTATGCGCGATTGGAGAAACCACTCGTGCTGATCGGACGTGTGATTCAGGACCAGATCGGTGATGACTTTCATGCCGCGCGCATGAATCGCGGCAAGGGTCGCCTTGAAATCTTCCAGCGAGCCGTATTCAGGCGCGATCTTGAAGTAATCATCCACGTCGTAGCCGTCATCGGTGCGGTGCGACGGGTAAAACGGCATGATCCAGATCACATCGACGCCGAGCCATTGCAGATAATCGAGGCGCATTCGCAAGCCTTCAAAATCACCGATGCCGTCGCCGTCGCCATCTTGAAACGCCCGTAAGCGGAGTTCGTAGAAAATCGCGTTTTTATGCCAGTTCATCACCAATGCACCAGCTTAAATTTCAGGTTAAATCTTTGAACGAGCGCATCGAGCTGCACTTCAGTTACACAGCCGATGAGGATTTCCGTGTCATGGCGAATATAACGTTTTGATGTCGGTTGTTCTTTCAAAAGTTGCGCGAATTTACCAATAATATCCCGATCCAGCCAATCATTGTTATATTTCAATTTCCAATAATAGTCTTTTCCAGACAGCGAAAACGCGATCCACGCTATTTGTGCGTCATGATCGACATGACTATGAAGATTTTCAACGACCAAATCGCCTTCGGTCAATTCTATCAGTCGGCGTGCCAACGATGTATACGAGTTGTTATCCTCAATCATTTCAGTGTCATCGAGATAGAAAAATTGGTCGCTCAGTTCTGCATATTCGCCCATTGTACGCAGCAATCGCAGATAAGGCTCGTCTTCATAAGCATATTGCGAGTGAAAATCGAGCAGATCGTCAACGCTGATGTCGGACTTCAAATGAATCCCGATTTCGCCTAAATCAGCGATCTGTGTTTTCAAATCGGGCATGTATTTGACCTCGTTAGCGAGCAAACCCTATACGTAAATCGTAATACAAACCGCACCCAAAGTCCTTCTCCATAGGAGAAGGACTTTACGCGCTGCTCGCACATGTTTTTGCTCCGCCTTTACCCAACGGAGATGGGGTTGGGGAGTGAGGTTCGAGTAAACAACCCCATTTGATGGTACTCACCACCTATGACTCACGACTGCTTTTTACCCCTTGACCGCGCCCGCCGTCAATCCTTCGACGATACGGCGCTGGAAGATCAATACCAGCACGATCAACGGGATCGTAACGACAATCGACGCCGCCATGATCTGCGGCAGTGGGTCTTGCCGCTGTACCACGCCCGTGAACAGCGCGATGGCGACAGGAACCGTGCGTGCTTGCGGCTGCACGAGCGTGAACGTGAGCGCGAACAGATACTCGTTCCATGCGCTGATGAACGCCAGCAAACCGGTCGTGACCAGCGCGGGCGCGGTGAGCGGGAGTAAAATCATATAGAACGTCTGAAACGTATTTGCGCCGTCTACGAGTGCGGCTTGTTCGAGTTCGGCGGGCAAGCCTTTGAAGAAACTGGTCAGTGTCCACACCGTGAACGGCAGTGTGATGATCGGGTAGGTCAAGATCATCGCGCCCGCCGTGCCATCGAGTTCAAGCTCGCGGACGATTGTGAAGATGCCCGATAACACGCTGATCTGCGGGAACATGGTCATTGCCAGCACCGCATACAGCATGAACGAGCGCCCGCGAAATTGCATTCGTCCGAGCGCATACGCCGCAAACGCGCCGACCACCAGCGCGAGCAGGGTGCTTGTGCCAGCCACGACGGTACTGTTGCCCAGACTGCGAATAAAGTCGGGGCTGCCCAAAACGGCTTCGTAATTGGCGGTCGTCGGCTGCTGTGGGATATACGTCGTTCCGGCGAAGATTTCATCTTCGGTCTTAAGCGACAAGTTGATCGCCCAATAAAACGGGAACAGCGTGTACACGAGTACCATGATGACAAGAAACCAGAAACCAGCGCGCCCAAGCCGGAAGCGCCAATCGCGCGGTTTTTCGGCGTCGCGGGCGACAAATGTTGTCGATTTAGTCGCTTGAGCGGTCATTCTCGGTTCACTCCTAAAATCCGTACATACGCGATCGCAAACACCAGAATGATCACGAAAATGATCACGCCGACGGCAGATGCATAGCCAAAGTCTTGCTGGCGGATCAAAACATTATAATTGTAAGTCGCCATCGAGTAACGCCCGTTGAGCAAGACCTGAAACAAGTCGAAGACGCGAATTGCATCCAGCGTGCGAAAGACAAGCGCGACTGCGATCGTCGGACGCAGCAAGGGCAGGGTGATGCTGAAGAACTGGCGCACTTTACTCGCGCCGTCCACATCCGCCGCTTCGTAGATGTCGCCCGAAATCACTTGCAGACCCGCGAGCAAAATCAGCGCCATGAACGGCGTGGTTTTCCACACGTCGATAGCGATCAAGGCGGGGAGCTGCAATTCAGCGCTCGCCAACCATGCTTGCGAACGGTCGAAGACAGGGATCACGTTGACGAAAAAGTGATTGATCACGCCTGTTTGATCGGGGCGCAGCATAGTATCCCATAAGCGCGCGCTCACCACCGTCGGAATCGCCCACGGCACGAGCATCGCAGTCCGCAGCAATCCACGCCCAGAGAACTTGGAATTGATGATCATGGCGATGCCCAAGCCAAGGATCAATTCGATGATCACCGAAAAAATCGTGAACGTGAGGGTATCCCCGACCGAATCGGCAAAGTTGGCATCGCGCGCGCTAAAGACGAGTTGATTGTCACCTATCGTCACGCGATTAACCGGGTCGAAACCGAGCGCGCGATAATTAGGGTCAGCGCCGACATCTTCAAAATAACTGCGCGGCGACGGAAAATCGGTCTCGCCGTTGCGGTCGAGCGCACACGCGCCGGCAGCGTCGCGCGCGCAAGGAATCGTATCGATCCGAAAACCGAGCAGTCGTGCGTAATTATCGAAGCCGATGAAATTCGGTTCGCGCGCGCTGGCAAATTCGCGGTCGGTCAGGCTGGCGACGAACGTGGCTTCGAGCGGACGCAGCGCGACGACGACCAGTACAGCGATGGTCGGCAGCAGCAAGTTCCATGCGGTGCGCGAACTGGTTGCTGCCAGCGTCTCACTACCACGATACAACGTTTGATTATTGTTCATCCACCACATGGCGATGCCGAATACGAATGCTGCGATTACAAAAGGAAGTGCCAATTGAATGCCACGTCCGGCTGTGCCGTCGATGCCGCTTGTGCCTGAATTGTAGGCTTGCAAAAATAAAACCGATGCGACGACGAGCAGCCATAATAACAACTGCTTGCCCCATGCCGCCGCTGACGCTTCCATTCGAAACAGGCGTAAGCCCAACCCCAAAAAATAAATTCCCAAGCCGCCAAGGATCATCGGGACGATGATGCCGTAGTTGTTCAAGAAGCGCAGCACGGTTGTGCCAACGGCTTCGTCTTCTCCACGCGCGGTAATGGCGGCGTTGACATTGGTGACGATGACGAGCAGCGCGCCAATCGCTATGATGACGAACAGCGCTGCGACCAACATAGCGATGATATTGTTCAACCCGTCTTGTGTTTCGTTTCGTTGGGGCGTAATACTTTGTGCTTGTGCTGCCATAAGCCAACCTCTTTTTAATAAGTAAGGGCGGGTCGCAGACCCGCCCCCACACTAGCTGTATTTGTGTCTGACACCAAGAGCGATTACATCAAGCCCATTTCGGTCAGCAAATCTTGCAGGTCGGCTTCGAGTTCTTCCATCGCTTCGTTCGCTTCGGCTTCGCCCGTCAACACGCTGTGAACCGACGAATAGAACAGTTCCGATACCACTGCGTAACGATCCGCCGTGACGCCCGACGGACGCGGGAACGCGGTCGTCAGGATGGGACCCATCGCCTGGAACAACGGGCTTGCCGAGAGTTCTTCGGTTTCATACAGCGCCGGAACTGTCGGGTTGGCACCTTGTGGGCTGAGCGCGCGCGTCAGTTGTTCGGCGGGCGAGGCGAGGAATTTGGCGACGCTGGCGGCGGCGTCAACATTTTCGCTGTACGTGCTGACAGCAATCTGCCAACCACCGAGGCACGCTGCGGCTGCACCACTTGCACCCATCGGGAGCGGGGCGTAACCGAAGTTGCCAGCGACGGCGCTGTCATCACCATTGCCCAAACCGTAAGCATACGGCCAGTTGCGCATGAACGCGGCGTTGCCCGACTGCCAAACCGCACGGCTGTCTTCTTCACCAAACGTGGTCACGGCTTCGGGGCTGATCGTGCCGACCCAACCCGCTGCGCGATCCAACGCTGCCAGCCAGTTTTCATCGAGCACATTGACGGTGGCGTCGGGCGTAACGAACGAAGTGCCCGTCTCGCTGACCAACCACTCGTGCGCGTCACAGGTCAAGCCTTCGTAGCTGTTGCCCTGCCACACGTAACCATAGAATTCGCTCATGCCTTCGGCACGTTCGCCTTCTTGGATCGTCGTCGCGGCGACAGTCAGTTCATCCCACGTCGTGGGGACTTCGACGCCATATTTTTCCAACAAGTCGGTGCGATAGTACAGACCCGCCGCATCGGTAAACCACGGAATGGCGACCAGCTTGCCCGCGATGGTTTGACCTTCAATCATTGCCGGGAAGTATGCCGCGACTTCATCTTCGGTCAGGTAGTCGTTCATATCGACGACATGTTCGGCGATGATGCCCGCCCAGATCACGTCGGTCTGGTAAATATCGATGTCACCGCTCTGCTGCTCCCACAATTGTTGGTAGGTGCCGAGACGGTCATCCGCCAGGTCGGGGGTTTCGACGGTTTCAATCGTGATGTTCGGGCAGGCTGCCATGTAACGCGCGCCTTGTTCCTGCACAACTTCCAATTCGACACCGACTGCACCGGCTGCAACGCGGATGGTTGCTTCGCCTTCGGGGCATTCCATCATCATTTCTTGCGCCGTCACTGCGAAGCCGCCGAATGCAGCTACGAGCAGTGCCGTCAATGCGAGAACACTAAACCACTTCTTCATTGTTAAAGCCTCCAATGTTTTCTTAAACGATTTATGACAGAGACGTGCGCTATGAAGAATACGCATCTACACGATGAAACGCAAGCAGGTGTGGTGAAAACCGTTGTGTAAAATGCCCGAAATGCACGCGCTTCATAAATATTAATCAGGTGCGCCTTTTGAGCCTATCCGGTGGCGCGGCAGCCACGTCGTCGCGTAATCGATCAGCGTGCGCTGCTTGATCATCCACCCCATCGCGG
>JBBRAA010000096.1:0-10768 GCA_038207205.1 Aggregatilineales bacterium | reverse complement strand
CGGCTCGCAATTACACGAGCCGCGTTCTGGAACTCCCGTTCCATTGTCGGTCTGGCGTTGAGCCAGAGTAAACCGTTTCTCTGCCTGAGCAGAGTGCCTTTTCGACTGTTCTGATTGTATAACAGAAAGGAAAAAGGCGCTATCCCTCCCCATGCCTAAAGGCAGGGGTATCGCGCGCCGATTTGATGAAAGTGTCCAGCCTCATCACATTTCTGATCCTATTGTTAACCGCTTGCGCTTCAAACGCTGTCCCAACACCCTTGCAGGAGACGAGCATTGAAACACCCCTATCAGTGGCGACTACTTCGGGGGAATCAGTACAGCCGACAATCATCCCCGCAGAGAGCAGCAATATCAGCACAGAAACTCCTATGCCAACCGTCGATCAGCAGGTAAATGCGGCACAGGCGGCGGCTATTAATCTTCCGCCCTGGCAAACACTACCGCTGACCAATGCGCGTACCGGCGAAACTTTCACTTTTGCTGACTTCGCAGGTAAAACGGTCTTTGTTGAGCCTATGGCAACCTGGTGTACCAACTGCCGTCAACAGTTGGGTAATGTGAGCAGCGTCCGCACGCAGTTAGATGCTGATCAGTTTGTTTTTATTGCGCTCAGCGTAGAAACCAATATCCCAGCAGCCGACTTAGCTCAATATGCTGAAGATAACGGGTTTGATTGGTTGTTTGCGGTGTTGACCCCAGAGATGTTAGGCGAGTTGACCGCGACATTCGGGCGCACCATCACCAATCCGCCTTCGACCCCGCATTTCATCATCCGTCCAGATGGCACAACAACTGGATTGACAACCGGCATTGAGTCCGGTTCGCAGATTGTCGAGCAGTTGACGGCAGCCAGTGGAGGATAGTCACGGTGAGTCAATATCTCGAAGCGTTTTTGTTGGGTAATACAGCTATCCTGACGAATGTCTGTTTGCTGCCACTTTATCCGGGATTGGTCGCTTTCCTGGCTGGTAATACAGCGAATGCTCAGACACAGCGTACCTCCAGTTGGCTGGGGATCATCGTCCTGGCAGGTATTTTAAGTATGATGCTGCTGGTGGGTTTCGTCCTTTACTTGCTTCAGGCATCGTTTGGGTCGGTACTGCCCGTCCTGCTTCCTGTAATTTATGGGGTTGTAATTCTGCTCGGTCTCCTCATGGTTGCTGGTCGCAATCCCTTCAATCACATGACAACCTTACAAGCACCTGTGCTGAGAAATCCCTATGCAACCGCCTATGTCTATGGCTTGCTCCTTGGACCGATGACATTACCCTGCACCGGACCCCTCATCACCAGTGCTTTTGTGCTGGGTGCCGGGAGTATTCTTCAATTGACGGATGGATTGCTCTACTTTTTGTTTTTTGGGTTAGGCTTCGGCTGGCCGCTGGTGCTGCTACCTTTCGCCGCGATGCGCTTTCAACGTCAGTTTACCAGTTGGTTGACAAAACATCACAGCTTGTTAACGCGCATATCGGGTATTCTGCTTGTGATTATCGGCGTGTTTGGCATTTGGGTAGAGGTCATCCCCAATCTATAAACTATGCAGGATTCCGTGAATTGCACGAGAATCTATTTCACATTGTTCACGCGCTTTCTTCCGCTTTCTTTGGCACGCATAGGCTGATGATGAGGTCGATTCCTTGAATATTGTTGCTTTGACCTCGATATAAATATCCGCTGATTTTGAAGCGATTGCCCCGCTATTCACTTTACACAAAGCGCAAAATGTGTTACTTTTGAAGTCGCGCACGCGGAAACAAAGCATTCCTGAGTACAAAATCGAACGGGACACAGCGAACCAACGCTGTGTCTTTCTAATTTTAGACACCATCCGCGTTTTGGGTCGTACCCGCACTAGGAGTTCTGTTTCATGACTAACCACCCGCAGTATCTCACACCGGACGGTTTGAAAAATCTGGAAGCACGCTTGAAAGAACTGCGCGACGTTCGTCGTTTTGAAGTGGCGGATCGGCTGCGCGCCGCAATGGAAGAAGGCGGCGATCTTAGTGAAAACGCTGAATATGAAGACGCGAAGAACGAACAAGCCTTCGTCGAAGGCGAGATCATTCGTTTAGAGACGATCTTGAGCAGCGCGCAAATCATCGAAGAATCAGGCAAGAAAAAAGACGCTGTCGTCTTGGGCGCACATATCACCGTTATCGAAGAAGGCAGCAAAGAGAAGGAGATTTATCATCTGGTCGGTTCGGCAGAAGCGAACCCGGCAGATGGCAAAATCTCGGTCGAAAGCCCATTGGGTAAAGCCATGCTGGGCGCAAAAGTCGGGCAAAAAGTCATCGTTCATGCGCCCGCCGGCGCGATCACATTCGTCGTCAAGAAAATCGAGTAGGCGTTTATGTGGACACCAAACCGTCTCGAACAAGAACGGCTGGATAAACTCACCCAGCTTGAAAGCCAGCACATCGCCGCTTATCCGGCGCGTGTTGAAAGAACACATACCTGCGTGGAGGCGATCGCGGCGTTTGAGACGGCGGAACAGAACGCGCCTTCCCCCGACGCCGCCCCAGCCATCGATGTCACGGTGTGTGGGCGGATTCGGCGCGTCAACACCAAAGGAAAAATCGCGTTCATGCACATCGAAGATGAATCCGGTCGTGTGCAGTTATTTTTGCGCATCAACGACATGGACGAAAATGTGTATAAGCGCGTCAGCGATAAGCTGATCGAAGTCGATGACTTTGTCCAGGTAAAAGGCGTCATGATGCGGACGCAAGCGGGCGAAATCAGCGTGCGCGTCGGCGACATCGTTTTGTTGAGCAAATCGCTCTCGCCGCTCCCTGTCATCAAGCAGGTCAAGCACGACGACGGCACGATCACCGAATATGGCGAGTTCAGCGATGTTGAAGCGCGCTATCGTCAGCGCTACGCCGATCTTGCGGTCAATCAGGGTGTGCGCGCGGTCTTTAAGCAGCGCAGCAAAATCGTGCGCGCCATCCGCGATTTTCTCGATGATGAAGGCATGTTGGAAGTCGAAACGCCCGTCTTGCAACCAATTTATGGCGGCGCGGCGGCGCGTCCGTTCGTCACACATCACAATCAGCTCAAGCAGGATTTATTCTTGCGGATCAGCTTCGAATTATATCTGAAGCGGTTGATGGTCGGTGGGCTGGATGCGGTCTACGAGATCGGGCGCGATTTTCGCAACGAAGGCGTCAGCTTCAAGCACAATACCGAGTTCACGATGCTGGAGTTTTACAAGGCATATATCGATTATCACGGCGTTATGGATATCACCGAACGTATGGTCGCGCACGCCGCACAAACCGCGCTCGGCACGACGGCGATCACATATCAAGACCACGTCATTGAGCTTGCGCCGTCGTGGACGCGCATCACCATGCGCGACGCCATCAAGCAGTATGCCGAAATCGATTACATGGACTATCGTGAACGCGACGCGCTCGAAGCGGCGATTCGCGCATTGGGCGATGACAAAGACCTGAAGCCGGGTCAGCCCTGGGGAAAAATGGTCGAGCATTTGTTGGGTGAATATGTCGAGCCGCACTTGATTCAACCGACGTTCATCATCGATTACCCCATCGATGTTTCGCCATTCGCCAAGCGCGTTGCTTATGACGATATGCACGTCGAACGATTCGAGTTCTATATTGCAGGTATGGAGTTCGGCAACGCCTTCACCGAATTGAACGATCCGCGCGATCAAGAAGCGCGTTTTCTCGAAATGGCGGCGTTATTCCGCGCCGAAGACGACGACGCAACGCCGACCGACGACGATTATTTGCGCGCCATGCGCTATGGGATGCCGCCGATGGGCGGGTTCGGCATGGGCATCGACCGTGTGGTCATGCTGCTGACGAATCAGCGCAGCATCCGCGATGTGCTGTTGTTCCCGCATCTACGGGCAGAATGACGAAACGGCAGTAACGAGTGATGAGTAAATGCGTTTGGGCGCGATTTGTGTGCTGTCCTTGATTTCTCATCACTTCGTTTGCAATTCGTACGCAATTCGTGTGCAAAAATTCATGACCTTGCGTGTGCATTTCCGCTACAATACGAGCATTCATCAACGCTTAGCCGATGACTGAGCCATCGCCCGTTTTTCTGACTCAGTCCTCAGTCCTCAGCACTCAATCCTGTTTCATCGGGCGGGAGCGTTATCATGCCGTTAAGTGGACTTCAACCGCAAGCTTTGCTCGACTCGCTTGGGCAGGGCATTCTCATTTTTGATAGCAATGGCAAACTTATGAGTACCAATGACGCTGCCAAGACGATCATCGGCGCGGATTTTAAGTTGATCCGTTCGGAAGGCTGGAGCGCCGCCGCCGCACTCATGGATACACGCATCACCGACCCCACACGCACCGCCAACGATGTGCGCGAGCAAGCGCGCGAAAGTGGCAAACCGCTGCGCTTTCAGATGTACCGCCTCGGTGAATATCTGCCGTGCTGGATATCGGTCATCAACAACGAGCGCGGGGAATTGCTCACCGTCGTCGCCATCGAACAGCCGGATTGGACAATCGTCAGCGATCTGATCACGTTTTATCTGCGCGAAGTTGTCAACGGGGTCGATTCGACACGTGGACACGCGCAGTTGATCGAGCGTGGGTTGGCGCTGCAAAAACCAGGCGATAATCTCGATAAGCTGGCGCATCGTATCGGCGGGTTTACGCGCTTGATCGATACTCATATGCATCGTCTCGGTTATTTAACCGATATGCTCAGCCGTCTGGAGTCGATTCGTACCGGACATGTTAAAGACTCGATGGCACGCGCCGCCAAAAAACTTGATCTGCTCGATTTTGTCGGCAACTTCGTCGGTGAACTCGACGAATACACCCTGATCGACCCCGAAAGCGACCTGAGTACCGAAAGTCATCGCGCACGGCTCAACATCAGCATCCCGCCCGATCTCGCCATTCACGCTGCACAGAGCGCGCTGGGGCGCGTCTTGCGGGACATTTTGCGGAATGCTATCATGTACAGTATGAAAGCGACGCCGATTCAGGTGCGCGCGCACATTAACCGCCGCGACCATACCGTGCAAATCGATGTCAGCGATGAAGGGTATGGCATTCGCGCGGGCGAACAAGAACGCGTTTTTCAGCCGTTCGTACGTGCGCGCCAGCCCCAGGTGATCGGTGAGTTCGGGTACGGCTTGAGCTTATTCCTGTGCAAAAACGAAATCGAAGCGATGAGCGGGCGTATGTGGTTTCAAAGCGAAGAAGGGGTCGGCACGACATTTTCGATCAAATTACCCATGTGGCGCGACTCATCATCGTCAGTCTCTGCATGATGTTTTGATCGAACGCGAGTCGGCTGCACAGCGCCATTCCACCGTTCGGGAATGGCGTTTTTATTTTAGTTACTCATCACTCGTCACTTGAGGTTTTACCATGTCCAGTTTAACACCGCAGTTCTTTGATGCGCTCGTCGTTGCTGTCATCGTCATCGGCGGCGCGCTGGCTGCCATACGTCTGTATCGCGATTTTACGCGTCCGCTCCCGCCGACAAAGGATATGCACCATGATTGATATCAACTTGATCCGCGAAAAACCCGACTGGGTGAAAGCACAACTGACTAAACTGAACGATCCAGGCGCGCTGGAGCGGATTGACACTATTTTTGAACTCGATAAACAACGTCGCGCCTTGATCGGTGAAGGTGAGACGATTCAAGCGGCACGTAACAAACTCAATAAGGCGTATGGCGTGCTGCGCGGCAGCAAGCAGTTGAGTGATGCGGTGAAATGGTCGATTGCGGCGGCGGTCAGCGCTGCTATCGAAGCGCACGACTACGAAAAAGCGATTCAGTATATGAGCGCTAGCACCGTACCGTCTGAGTCCAATCCATCGCCCGATGCGCTCGATGAACTTCAGCAGGTCATGGGCACGTTAGGGACACGCGTCGAACATGTCAACGATGAATTACGAACCATCGAGGCGACATTGGAGGGTCATCTGTTATGGCTGCCGAACCTGCCGCACGAGAGCGTGCCCGTTTTTCCTGATGAAAGTTCGAACATTCCCGGCGCGCCGCATGGCATGATCCCAGAATTTGATTTTGAGCCGAAACCGCACTGGGAGCTGGCGACCGCGCTCGATATCATCGATTTTGATCGTGGCATCAAGCTGGCAGGGTCGCGGGGTTATGTCCTCAAAGGCATGGGGGCACAATTACAGCGCGCCTTGATCAATCTGTTCCTGGATATGGCGCGCGAAAACGGCTTCACCGAAGTATATGTGCCAAATTTCGTCAAAGAAGACATGATGATCGGCGCGGGGCAGTTCCCCAAGTTCCGCGAAGCGGTCTATTTCGATGCCGATGCCGACGTGTATATGCTGCCAACCGCCGAGGTCGCGATCACGAATTTGCACCGCGACGAAATTCTTGAAGAAGCCGATTTACCACTGTTTTACGCGGCGCACACCCCCTGTTTGCGCCGTGAACGCATGAGCGCGGGACGCGACGTGCGCGGCATCAAGCGCGTGCATCAGTTTGAGAAAGTCGAACTGTACAAGTTTACGACGCCAGAGACGAGCTACGCCGAACTGGAAAGCCTGGTCGAAGCAGCGTGTGCAGTCGCGCGCGCGCTCGAACTGCCCTATCGTCGCCTGGAAATTGTCACGGGCGATCTTGGGTTTAGCGCCAGCAAGAAATATGACGTGGAAATTTTTGCGGCGGGCAGCGGCGAATGGCTCGAAGTATCGTCATGCTCGAATACGGAAGATTTTCAAGCGCGGCGCGCCAATATCAAATACCGCCCGGCGGATAGCAAACGCACGCGCTTCGTGCATACGCTTAATGGCAGCGGCTTGGCGACGCCGCGCGTCATGATCGCACTGTTGGAGAACTTTCAGCAGGCAGACGGCAGCATTATGATTCCGCCGGTGCTGCGTCCATATATGGGCGGTTTAGACGCCATCCGATAAGAACTGCGGCGATGGGCGGGTTACGAAACTCGCCCCTGCCCTTCCAACGTTGCCAGCGCGCCGAGCGCCACGCGTCTGGCGGCATCATTATCGCCATTGAGCGCGGCGTGCAGCACAGCCAACCCACGCGCGCGGTCGATTTGTACCAGCGCCATTGCGACCGCGAAATTCGCCTGTTCTTCGACCGTCGGGCTGTTCAACGTGTCAGCGAGTGCTTCGAAGCCGTCAATGTCTCCGATTTTGCCGAGCGCCCACGCCGCGTAATACTGGACATCACTCGATGAGTCATGCAGCGCATGAGTGAGTGTCTCCAGTGCGCGCCGATCACCGATCATGCCGAGCGCGTGTGCGGCACGCCAACGCACCTCGCTCGGCTGCGTCGCATCATCGATCAACGCTGTCAGCGCGTCTAAAGCACCCGTGCCATGCACGCGCAGTTCGACTTCGGCATGTATGCGCGTCCACAAATCAGGGCTGGAGAGTTCATGAATGTGCTGTTCGATCATCGATGGTTATTCCAACGTGCCTTGAAAAGAGTCATCCTATGATTGATGCGCATGGTTTCGTCTAGTTCATGCGCTTCTTTCTCAGTGAGCTTTATCCCAAACTTTGTGGTTGATTATAGCCGCAAATCACCCAAACACGACGTGCTGCCGCAAGAACGCCAGTGTCGTTTGAAAGTAATGCTCGATAGTCTCCGCCTTGCGCCACCCATGCCCCTCACCCGCGTACACATGATACTCGTGCGTCACGCCGCGTGCCCGCAGCGCCGCTACGATCATATCGCTTTGTGGTTTCGGCACGACTTCATCGTCTTCACCTTGAAATAAAATCACCGGGTCGATGATGTTATCAGCGTGGAACAGCGGCGACCGTTCGCGGAATAAATCGGCGTCATCGGGCAGCACACCGATCAACATGTCGTTGTAACGTGACTCGAACTTCCAGTCACCCGGTTCGAGCGATAACACAAACTGATTACTGATGCCGTATGCACAGACGCCAGCCCGATAAAAACCCGGCTTGGCGACCAGCGATTGCAGCGTCGTATAGCCGCCCGCGCTGCCGCCCATAATCACGAATTTAGCGGGATCAGCCAAGCCGAGCGACGCCAGATGTGTCGCGCCTGTCGCGCTGTCTTCCACATCGTAGATGCCCCACATGCGACGGTGTTTAAGCATATACGCACGTCCATAACCCGTACTGCCACGATGATTCGGCGTCAGCACCGCGAAACCACGCGTCGTGAAAAACTGCACATCGGCTTGAAAATTCGTGCGCTGCTGCGAGGTCGGTCCCCCATGAACCAGCACGATCAACGGCGGCGCACCTATGCCTTCATAATGGGTGCTGGAAGGCGCAAAATACACGCCGTGTGCCGTTTCACCGTCGAAACTCGTCCACGACATCGGCTGCGCAGCGGATAACCCTGCCTGATCGAGCGCTTCGGTCGTGGCACGACGGCGTATAAACGCGCGGCGCGGCACATCGGTGATCACGCCCATTGTCCAGCCGTCGTCGGTCAGGCGCGGCGGTGTCGCATCGCCGACAGGTGTTGCTTCGCGCAGCGTGATCAGCCGATCCGTACGCGTCGATGAACCCGCAATCAGCGCGATATGCTCGCCGCTCACGGCGATCTGCGTCATATACTGATAGTCGCTCAGTTCTTCAACCGGGTCGATATGACCATCAATCACCGTAATACGTTCGAGCGCCCACATGCCGCCAGGATTATTGCGCAGCGCATAAATCGCTTTACTATCGCCCGCCCACGCATATAAGCGCACGCCCTGCCGCCATATTGGCGACCCATACTCAACGTTACCCGTCGTCAACGGGGTATGCGTACTCGTATTCACGTCGTATAGATAAATATGCGACCAGCCCGATTGATCGCTGATGTATGCCAGTTTTGTACCGTCGGGTGAAAAAACCGGACATGAAACCGACGTATCCTTGTCGCCCGCAATCACATGCGGAAATTCGGCATACGGGACGCCGTGTTCGTCGTACTGTACGCGTGTCAGTTTTAGCTGCGTGCCATCCCAGGGCATATTGGGAAAATCCCAGGTGATAAAAGCAAGCTGCGTACCGTCAGCATTCCAGGTCGGCTGCATGATGAAATCACTGCCGTATACAAATTTGCGCGGAAAGTGACTGCCGTCGGTATCGACCAGTGCTAAGCCATCGACGCCTTCATAATGGTGGACGTAAACGAGCCAATCACCCTGCGGCGATACAGCAGGCGATGCCGCGACCCCAAATGCGGGCGTAATCGGCGTCGGGCGTCCGCCCGCAAGCGCGAGTCGATATAAACGTCCGGCATTGCCCGCAAAATAGACGTGTTCGCCATGCACACTGAAATCACCCCCACCGTAACCGATACGACCACGCACGCTCATTTGCGTCTCGGTCAAGTCATGCGGGGAATCGCCGGGACGCTGTACGACCAAAACGTTCTGCGACCCGCCTGCAAATGTCCGCGTTTCTGACCATACCAGCGTTTCGCCATCGCTCGTCCACATGACATCTTGCAGCTTCAGTGCGCCCGCCAGCAGTTTGGGCTCAACGGAACTGCTCCAGGTGCCGTACATCGCGCGTTGTTTCGTCATCGGTCATCCTTTGCGGACGTGGTTGGGTTAGGCACTCTATTTTAGCGTTGGATAGTGTGATTTACGCAAAAAAAACGCCTCGTAACCACGAGGCGTCGCACGGTGAAGCGCGCAATAAATGTTTACCAAAGATTTTTTCGTTTTGCGCTTCACTCTAACTATCTGTTTCTAAGCCTGAGTATAACTGTAATGTAGTCCGTGTCAACAGAATTTAACTTATCGTACGCTCATTTGGTATATGTTGCACAAAACTAAGCGAAGCTACGCGAGACTTTTCCCGACTTAGCAAGTAGTTGACAGTGTCAACTATTGAGATTATTGTGGTAGACAGTGTCAACTGAAGGAGATCGCTGTGTCGAATACCAGCAAAAAACGCGATCAATGGCGGGAAAAATACGGATCGTGGGCACTCATCACTGGCGCGTCGGATGGCACCGGACGCGAAATGGCTGCACACGCGGCACAAGCAGGGCTTAACAAACATCGCAAATCCACACAGGAGTTCTCTAAATGCCCGCTATATTTCCCGGACGCTTTGCAGCACATACCGACGAGTCGTTCGTCGTCTTTTTGATCGGCATGTCAATCAATAAACCGTTGGCAGTGCGCCGATGGCTGCCTGTGTTTAGCGCCATGCCACCGATGCTCCGCGAGCTGTATACACACCCAGAGAAAGGCATGTTGAGCAGTCGCGTCTATTTCTCACCGCCCGCTGTGCTGCTGGTACAATATTGGCGCTCATTCGAGCATCTCGAAGCATTCGCACGTAACACGGATGATCCGCATTTTCCGGCGTGGAAACGCTTTAATCAAGAAGTCGGAAAAAGCGATATCGTTGGGGTGTTTCACGAGACCTATGTAGTCCACGCCGGGCAGTACGAAGCTGTCTATGTCAATATGCCGCGTTTTGGATTGGCAAACGCAGTCGAACACGTTCCGGCGACCGGCAAGCGTTCGACCGCGCGGCGGCGTTTAGGCGGCGACAACCAACCCGCCATCGCACTTCCCGATGAAGGATAATTTATGGCGCGCACCCCCAAACATACCGATCTGCGTGAGGCGTGCATTCAAGAGGCGCTGGTGATCATCGAAGCCACAGGCATCGAAAGTTTGAGTTTGCGCGAAATCGCACGGCGCTTGGGGGTCTCGCATCAGGCGCCGTATAAACACTTTGCCAGCCGCGATCATGTGCTGGCAGAAATCGTCAGCCGTTGTTTTGAAGCATTCGCACAGTATCTCGATGA
>JBBRAA010000095.1:0-10808 GCA_038207205.1 Aggregatilineales bacterium | reverse complement strand
GTGTAAAAATCCAAGATGTAAATCTGTCAGCCATGCAAGGCGCATACCAAAACCTTTCTGTGTTTCAAGTGGTGGTTGCCGGACGCGATCGGATCGGTGACAATACTGCGTATAAAATTCACGGGCTAAACAAGGAGAATCAGCATGAAGCGACTGATTGCCGCCGCGTCTTGCGCGGTGTTATTCATGCTCATCGTCAGCACACCACGTCAGCACACATCAGCGGATGCCGCCTTACAAAACGATTCCGCATTAACCGGCATCACGCTCTATTTTAGCGAAAGCAACGGCGAATCGCAGCGAGTCGAACGTGGTAACGGCGGCATTTCTCGCTTGTCGGGGCTGCTCCGCATGGCAGGCGCGACCCTGAATACGCTTGATTGGCGCGTGCCATTCCCAACAGACATGGACATGCTGGTGCTGCCCGGCGCAGCGACCGACTACAGCGGCGATCAAATCGCGCGTATCTGGGCATACCTGAATAACGGCGGTCGCGTGCTCATGTTGATCAATCCGCCGCTTCCACAAGGGCGCGCGCGCGGTGCGCTGGCTTCTAACAGCGCGCTGTTCGTGCTGACGAATGCTGACTATGGTTTGCAGCCTTACGATAATGTGATGGTCATCCAAGGCACGCGTACCGGCACACGCGACGGCGTGCAGACCGAGATTCCATTCTTGCGCCCAACGTTTACCACCGATACGTTGACCGCCGAACACCCGATCAGCGCAGGAATCGACGGCAGCTTTTTATTCTTCCAGGCGCGCTCGTTTCAACTTGGCACCCCCGACAATGGCGTTTTGACCCCGTTGATTTTCGCGCCCGAAGATGCGTATGGCGAAACGAATTTCGCGCAGTATCAACAGGACAGCACGTTCAATTTCGATATCGGCGCGGATACAGCGTCGGGGCGCAACGCGCTCGCCGTCGCCTATGAAAATGACGACACGGGCGCGCGGCTGGTCTTGATTGGCGATCGTGAGTTTGCGGCGAATGGGTGGGGCTTCAATGCTGCGCCGCCCAACAGCACGGGCTTCTTAAATATCGCCAATATTCAGTTTATGCTGCAATCAATCGCGTGGCTGACCGATACTGATGCGCCTGAATATACGTTCCCAACCCCAGGCGCGACCGCAACCGCGACGATCACACCGTCGCCGCTGCCGCCGACGCCAACCCCTGATCCAAACGTGACCTCGACGCCGTCGGCGGGGGGATGAGCATGAACATCTTTACCGCTCCCCCAACCTCTCCCCAAAGTCGGGGAGGGGCACAAGCGCGCATCTGGGTGTTGATGATGCTGCTGGTCGTCTTTGTGACGATCTCGATGAGCGCGCCACGCCAAACGCGCGCGCAAACCGAGGGCACGCCTGAAATACCGTTGGTGGTGTTCATCGAAGAACCGCGTAATTTACAAACATCGTCCGTGACAGACCCGGGTCCCGACGGGAGTTCGCGCCTTGCAGAAGTTTTCCGCGCGTACGGGGCACGTACCCAGTTCGTGCCGCTCGAACAAGCAATCCCGCGCGATGCCGACGTGATCGTCCTGATCCGTCCGCGTCGTGGGTTATCACCGCAGTTTTTGGCGCGTATTTACACGCAAATCGAAAACGGCGCGAACCTGCTGCTCGCTATCGACCCGCTCCGTCATCAGACCGCCAACCCCGATAACGGCGGCAGCGGTATCGCGCGCATCATCGGCGCGGATTACGGGATCGGGCTGCTCGACGTGTTTTTGGTCGAGCCGTATTTTACGGCTGAAAGTACGAGCGATCTCCGCCGCAGCTATTCTCAGGTCTTTCCTGACAGCGTGGGTAATCCGGTCAGCGCTACGCTTCAGCGCTACAACATTCCACTTCAAGTCTGGGGGGCGCGCGCGCTCAGTGTAGCGGCGCTCGGCGCAGACAGCGCGGCATTCCCGTTGATCTATACCGATTCTGCGTATGGTGAAACGACATTGGTGACGTTTTTCGGCGGCGAGCAAAATCTGAGCGCACGGCAGGGGCAGCCGACCCCGACGCCAATCCCACCCGGTTATCAAATCGATCTTGATCTGGCAGGACGACTCAATGTTGGCGCGGCGGGAGTCAATCTGACCACCAATACGCGCGCGGTCGTGTTCGCGGATGGCGAAATTTTCCAAAACGATTATGGGTTGGCGCGCAGTTTCGATGGGCGTCCCATTAATCCTGGCAACGCGATTTTAGCCGCGAATGTCGCAGGCTGGCTGCTCGAGCTTGATCCGGCAGCGTATTCTGATCTCCCGGCGGGCTTTACCTATCTCAATCTCGACGGCGACGGCGCAGACTGGGATGCGACGATCCCGGCAATCGAAGATACCATCGGCGACACCAGTTTGCTCGGCTTGGATATCGTCCGGGCGCGTGCCTTCCGCAACAATCATTACCTGTATCTGCTGATCGAAACATCGGCGCTGACTGATTCGGCGGCGCAGTTGACGATGGAACTGGATACCGATGCCGATGGTATGCCCGATACGGCGCTGACGCTGCTGCCTGGTACGAACGCAGTGCAGGCACGTCGCGGCGAAGTCAGTTCATCGATTCCTGATGCGGAAATGCAGATCGGCGCGAACGGTATCGAAGTGCGCTTGCCGATCCGTGAAGTCGGCGCGCTCGATACGATCCCGAACTTATGTGTACAAAGCGGCATCGAACTGGCGTTCCCGCCGCCGCCCGACTGCGTGGATTTTCAAATTCCGGTGCGTGTGCTCGATCAAGATGATCTCGCACCAGTGCGTATGGCTGGCACGATGCTGGCAAAAGCTTTCACGGTCGATGTGGTAAATCTGCGCGAAGGTCCCAGTACCGATTTCCGGCGCGTCGCGTTGGCGGTCAACGGGGATTTATTTTCGGTCGTCGGTCGTAACGAAGCAGGGGATTGGCTGTTGGTGCAAAACGCGGCGGTACAGGGGTGGGCGGCGGCGCAGTTGATGAATCCGAACGGCGATATCAGCGCGCTGCCAGTGATCGAAACGCCATAACGCAAACGATGAAGATCATGGTGTCATGATCGTGATCTTCGACTTGAAACGATCCATATCCGCAAGGTTGAATGTGAGCAGCGTATCGATTTTGTACGCCAACATCGTGGCGACGATATTGGCGTCGTGAATTTGCTTACCGCCTGTGGGGAATTCGTGGATGAGTTCTAGAAGGTGATTTGTCACACGACTATTTTCGTTTGCAATCTGAAAATAGTCGTGAAAACCACGCACATGCGCGATAGCCACATCGATAGGTAAAGGCGTAGTAAGACCTCCAGCGCCTTGACGTGTGACTTATCGTAAATATTCACGAATGATCTGACGACTGATCCAAAGCTGATAACCGTCATCCTGCAATCGTTTGAGCAGCTTTTTAGTTTCTTCGTGCAAACCAACTTCCATGTTGATCGCTCGAAAAAGAATATTGGTATCCACTATCGCGGCTTTATCGACCATCATCGTCATACCAATCTTCACGTCGATCTGACCAATCGGGATTTACAGGCACACGGATGATAAGGGAATTAAACGCTTCCCACCATGCATCGCCAGTCAAAAGCTGCGAAGCTTGTTCTTCATCGTGCATATCTTCGCCATCCTCGTCTAACTCATACAGCCGCTTGATCAAGACCAAGCGCGTTTCTGCATCCCATTCTTTCGCCTGTTCGATAATAGCGTTTATTTTTTCCGCAAACATGATGGACTCCTTCCCATTTTTATACGCATTATACGGCGTTTTGTACGCCCAAAACGCCGAGCGAAACGAGCGCCGTCAGCAAAATGCTCCATGCCAGCGCGCACAATGACATGACGACGAACAGGCGGCGTGGGTCAGCGTTGAGCGCGATACCGAATGCCGCGCCGATCTGCGCGCCGAGTGTGAGCGGGGCGGCGATGCCCAAACCGACCACGCCATAACGATCCCAGATTTTGGCGATGCGGCTGTTGGGGTCGGGCGTGCCACCGCGTGCCAACCGTGCCATGATCCACGCGCGCACACGCCCACCGAGCAGCGTCACCGCTGCGACGCCCGCCGCGTAACTGATCGTCGTCGTCGCAATGACCACCAGTGGATTCAAGCCGAGCGCCAACCCCAACGGGATCGCCGCCCAGAACGAGAAGAACGCCAGCCCGAACACGCTGGCAATCGCGGGGAGTTGATCAAGAAATGTCATGGCGTCAATAGCACCTCATGCGAAAGAAAAAAGCATAACACAAAGCCACAAAGACACGGCGCTACGGAGACACAAAACTTTTTTTTCTTGACTTTACCAAGCATTTCGCTCATACTCGTATACATGGTCTACTTTTCGCACTTCACCCTCATTTCGACGGCGCGTCGTGGCTCTATCACGGTCGCTACAAGGGTGAACTGCGCCTAGCGACCGGACGTGTAATTTTTCGTAAGACTTATTCACAAGCGGCTCTGAGCGTATGTTCAGCGTCGCTTTTTTATTGTCGTGCGCGGGCGGCGCTGACGTGCCTACGAGTCCTTCTCGTTGAGGATCACTATAGAAGGAGTTTGAGATGCACATCGTGCAAGTCCACAACATCACCGTCAATCTTGCTGGGCGCGAAGTCTTCAGCGACCTGACGTGGGCAATCGATGACCGCGCCAAAGTTGGCTTGGTTGGACCGAATGGCGCGGGCAAATCGACGCTGCTCAAGGCAGTCGCGGGTGAGATTCACCCCGTGAGCGGGAACATTGCCCGTCAGCGCGGAGTCTCGATCGGTTATCTGGCGCAAGAAGTCGTGCTGCCCGCCGGGACATTGTTTCAAGCCGCGTGTCAGCCATCGCCAGATTTAGCCCGCGTGACCGCCGCGCTCGACGCTGTCGAAGCACGCTTGGCTGACCCGGCGGTGTACAACGACGCCGATGCGCTCAGCGACACGCTGGAAGCGCAGCAGGATATTTTGATCGATTACGAACGGCTTGATCCGGCGCGTCAGGTCAGTTTAGTGCGCGAACTGCTGGCGAAACTCGGCTTTTCGCCCGATGATCACGATCTGCCGACGCACGCCTTGAGCGGTGGACAAACCAAGTTGGTCGCGCTGGCACGCCTGGCGGCATGGTCACCGACGATTTTACTGCTCGATGAGCCGGATAATCATCTCGATATGCGCTCGAAAGAAGCGTTAGAGAGCTTTTTGCGCGGCTATTACGGCGGCGTGATTCTGGTATCGCACGACCGTTATTTGCTCGATGCGGTCGTCACCCAAGTCGATGAACTCGCGGATGGCAAACTGGCGTATTACGTGGGTAATTATTCGACGTACACCGTCGAACGCGAAGTCCGGCGCATTCGACAGCAGCAGATGCACGCGGTGCAGCAAAAAGAAATTCAGCGCGTCGAAGCGTTGATCAAAGAATGGACGATCAAAGCCAGCGCCAACTTGAGTGAACGCTACGCACGTCAGGCAGCGAGCCGCCGCAAAATGTTGGCGCGCATGGAAGAACGCGGCGAGGTCATCGAGGCGGTGCGCGACCGTCAATACATGGATTTGCAGATTACAGGCGGGCGCGGCAGCACGCAAGCGGTCGAGTTCAAGCGCGTCAGCATGGGCTTTGACGATGATCTGCTGTTCATGGATATCAACGTCATGATCCGGCATGGCGAACGGGTCGGCTTGATCGGCAAGAATGGCGCGGGCAAGACGGTGCTGTTCAAGCTGATTTTAGGCGAGCTGAAGCCGCTGGACGGGATCGTCAAAGTTGGGAACAGCACGCGCATCGGGTATTACGCGCAGCAGCACGAGACGCTGACGGCATGGCGCGACCGCGCATTGATCGATCTGGTGCGCGATCTGGCGCCAATGACCGAAGGCGAGGCGGTGCATAAACTGCTCAGTTTTGCGTTCACATACGAACAAGCGCGCCAGCCGATTCGCACGCTGAGCGGCGGCGAACGCAGCCGTTTGCAGTTGTTATCGTTGGTCATGCAAAAACCGAATTTACTTTTGCTCGATGAACCCACCAACAATCTTGATATAGGATCAGCAGAAGTGTTGGAGAACGCGCTCGATGATTTTGAAGGCGCGATCCTGACGATTTCGCACGATCGCTATTTTCTGGATCGCATCGTTGACCGTGTGATCGAGCTGGAAGGCGGCAGTTTGCACGAGTATGTCGGCGGCTATGGCGATTATGTACGCCAGAAAGCCACACGCCTTGAAGCAGCGCGCCTTGAAGCAGAACGGCGCAGCAAGGTCAAGCGCAGAGCGTGAGGCGTCGCACACATGCGCCAAAAAAGCTACAATCGCGGAAACGATGGACGTAATCGGTTGAGGTGAAGAAGGCGGGACAATGGCAAAACTGACGATTAGCCTGGCACAAATGAACATCGCCTATGGCGACGTGCGTAAAAACATGAAAACTGCCGAAGACCACATCGCAGAAGCGGCACGGCGTGGGTCACACATGGTGGTTTTTCCCGAATTGTGGTCAACAGGGTACGCGCTTGAGCAAAGCCGCGAGCTTGCCAGCGCGCTCAACGTCGGTATTTTCGCGCAGTTGGCGACCTGGGCGACGCAGCATAAGATCAGCATCGTCGGGTCGCTGTTGGAAAAACGCGGGGTCGAAGTGAGCAACAGTGCGACATTTTTCGCACCGAACGGGCGCATGTTAGGCGTGTATCGCAAAATTCATCTGTTCCGGCTTATGGATGAACATCGCTGGCTGCAACCGGGCGCCGCGCCGCTCTTGATCGATTTGCCATGGGGGACGACAGGCATGGCGATCTGCTACGATCTGCGTTTTCCAGAGTTGTTTCGGCGTTATGCGACGCAGGGCGCACGTATGGTCGTGATCTCGGCGGAATGGCCGATTGAGCGTATCGAACATTGGCGCGTTTTGATGCAGGCGCGGGCTATCGAAAATCAGTGTTTCATGGTCGCGTGCAACAGCGCCGGCGTCACTGGGGATAAAACCTACGGCGGACATTCGATGATCATCGATCCGTGGGGCAAGATCATCGTCGAAGTCGCGGACGCGCCAACGCTGGTGACGGCGGAGGTTGATCTCGATTATGTCGATATTGTGCGTTCGCGGATTCCGGTATTCGAGGATCGGCGCACCGATATTTATCAGTAGGAAAAGGTAAAAGTTAAAAGGAACACGTTTGTGACGTTGTTCCTTTTAACTTTTACCTTTGCTCTTTTAACTGCTTTCGATCAACCGAACTCGCCGCGGATATAGCGTTCGGTTTCTTCGCTGGCAGGGTTGCTGAATAAGCGTCCGGTCGGCGCGTATTCCGCCAGAATACCCCAACGATTTTCTTTACCACCCGCTATTTCTTCTTTACGAATGCTGTAAAACGCGGTGAAATCGCTGACGCGCTGTGCCTGCTGCATATTGTGCGTAACAATGACAATCGTGAACTGCTTGACCAGATCGCGCATTAGTTCTTCAATCGCCTGCGTGGCAATCGGGTCGAGCGCCGAACACGGCTCGTCCATCAAAATGACTTCAGGTTCAACGGCGATCGTGCGGGCGATGCACAGGCGCTGCTGCTGACCACCGGAGAGCGCCAAGCCCGATTTTTTCAAATCGCCCTTGACTTCATCCCACAGGTACGAGTCTTTTAAGCAGCTTTCGACAATATCATCCAGTACACTTTTAGAACGCACACCCAGCAAGCGCGGTCCATAAGCGATATTGTCGTAAATGCTCTTCGGAAATGGATTCGGCTTTTGAAACACCATGCCGATGCGGCGGCGAACTTCTACCGGGTCTACATTTTGTTCGTACAGACTTTGCCCGCCGAAATGAACTTCCCCTTCAAGGCGCGCGCTGGCGATCAGGTCGTTCATCCGATTGAGCGAGCGCAAGACTGTGCTTTTCCCACAGCCAGACGGTCCGATGAAGGCGGTAATCTTCTGGTTGGGAATGGTGATGTTGACATCATTGACGGCGAGCTTGGAGCCGTAATAGATGTTGACATTCTTGAGTTCAAAGGCGTAAGCGCCGTTTTGGGTCATCAGCTTATCCTTGCAATTGGCGTCTAAAGTACTGGCGCAGGAAAATAGCAGTGGTGTTCAACAAGAGCAGCAGCACAAGCAGAACGATGATGGCAGCGGCGGCGACCGCACGGAATTCCGGCTGCGGACGTGTTGTCCATTGATAAATCTGGATTGGAAGCGCGGTGAACGACGAGAACGGACCGTTCGGGTCGGTGAAGATCGCCGTCGATGCACCGATGACGACGAGCGGCGCGGTTTCACCAATCGCACGGCTCATACCGAGAATTGTGCCCGTCAAAATACCTGGCATCGCGGCAGGGATGACTTGCTTCCAGATTGTCTGCCACTTGGTCGCGCCCAAGCCGTAGCTAGCTTCGCGGATGGACGAGGGCACGGCGCGGATGGCTTCTTGCGCGTTGATGATGATGATGGGCAGCACAAGCAGCGCCATTGTCAGCGAGGCGCTCAAAATCGTACGTCCGTTGCCATCCAAACCCAAAAACGCACCGCTGGTGATGGCGCTGAGCGCACGCACGAAAATCGCCAGCCCAAGCAACCCGTAAATAATCGACGGAACGCCCGCCAGATTACGGATGTTGGTTTCGATAACGCGTGCAAACCGTTCTGCCCACGGGTTTTTCGATACCGAATATTCTTCGAGATAAATCGCCGCGCCGACGCCAATCGGGAACGCAATCAAGACTGTGATCGCCACAATCCAAAGCGTACCGAGCAGGGCAGTGCTGATTCCTGTCGCAATCGGGTCGCTCGATTGTTTGGTGACGATGAACGACGGACGCAGCCATGACCGGAAGTAAACTTCGACATTTTCAGCTTCGCCGCCAAATTCCTCGATCACCTCTGCTTCGATCGCACCGCGATTGAGCAGTGAGTCGAACAACGGGTAGGTTTCGAGAACGTCTTCACCGACAATGTCGGCGCTGACGTACGTGAGCATGGTATCGGTCGATAAGTTTGCCACCAGCACAGCGCCCAGTTCTTCGGGCGTCAGCTCGTTGATGGTTTTACTTTCGATACCAGGCGGAATCGTGTGCCCGCTCAGCACATCGCTCAATGGACGGGTGGTAAATTCGTTGGTCGGCACGGAACTCAGGTTATCGCGTACCAATACTTTCGCCGGGTTCGGGCGAATGCGAACGATAGCCGCCGCCAATTGTTCTGCGCTTGCGGCTTGCAAATCGCCGCCTTCAACGACTTCATCGGGGTCGATTTCAAAAGTCGAAGCGACCAAGCCGAACGAACTGTTGACCACGTTGAGGAATAACGCCGCCAGCGCCAACAGCGCAATGACAATCGACGCGATGAAAAAGATTTGCCAGACCAAGCCGCGCGTTTTGCGTCCGGCTAACCCGCGCTTAAACGCGGCTTCGTCGGGCATAAACGTTTTGATTTCAGGTTCACCATCGATAACCGTCGCCATTATTGATATACCTCACGGAATCGGTTGGTGATGTAGCGGCTGATCAGGTTCAAAATCAGCGTAAAGACGAACAACGTCAAGCCGATGGCGAACAGACTGTTGTAGTCGATGGAGTTATAGCTCAAGTCACCGCCGCTGATGCGGACGATATGACCTGTCATGGTTTCGGCAGCGCCGAACGACTGGAAGCAGTTTGAGTTGGCGCCGTACAAAATGCACGGACCCGCACCCGCCGCCAGTGCGACGATCATGGTTTCACCGACGGCACGGCTGATACCAACGATGAAAGCAGCGATGACGCCCGACAGCGCGGCGGGCAGCACGACTTTCAGGATGGTTTCAATTTTGGTCGCGCCGAGTCCGTAGCTGGCTTCGCGTAAGTTACGCGGCACGGCGCTCAATGCGTCTTCGCTCATCGAGGCGATGGTCGGCAAAATCATGATACCCATGACCAAGCCCGCCGATGCAACGTTGTAAATCGACACCGTATTTTGTCCAAAAATCGCCCGCAGCAACGGCGTCATGAAGGTCAACGCGAAATACCCGTACACAACGGTCGGAATACCCGCGAGAATTTCCAGGATTGGTTTCAGCGTGGCGCGCGTACGTTCTGGCGCATATTCCGCCAGATAAATCGCCGCGCCCAAACCGAGCGGAATAGCGACCAGCATCGCGAACAATGTGGTCATCAAGGTGGCGCTGACAAGCGGCATGATGCCGAATTCACCCGACTGTGGCTGCCAGCGTGGTGCGGTGAAGAACTCGACCAGATCGACCGCGCCAGTCGAGAAAAACAGCAGTGCTTCACTGCCCAACACATAGACGATGCCGAGCGTGGTGAAAACCGAGAGCAAACCGCAAAAAATCAAGAAGCCCTGAATGGCGCTTTCGCCGGGACGTGGGCGTTTATAGATCGTAGTACGAGCATCGCGTGTGGCGCGGATCGTATTCGCCCCACTTTTACTTGTGCTCGTTTCATATTGAGTAGCCATAAATATCCTCATCCATGTGGTGGGGCATACGGCAACGAATCATACGTCAGGGTGATACAGATTGCACGAAGATTTAATGATGCTTAACAAAAAGCGTGATGTTTGCAGTGATTGAGGGGCAGGTACAAGACCTGCCCCTTAAACCTATAACAGGGCGTAACAGGTTACGCCCCTAGAAATTACATACCCATCGCTTCGATCAAAGCCGATTTCGCGGCGTTGATCGCGGTGACTGACGCCGGGAAGTAACCCACCTGCGTGATGACTTCATCGATGTTGGTCAGGTAGAAATTGACGAACGCTGCAACCTGCGGTTTTTCTGCCAGGATGCTCGCGTCGGTGTAGATGAACAACGGACGGCTGAGCGGGTAGCTGTTGTCTTCGGCAGTTTCCGCGCTCGGCGCAATGCCA
>JBBRAA010000094.1:0-10832 GCA_038207205.1 Aggregatilineales bacterium | reverse complement strand
CCAGCGCTGGACACGACGGAGTGCTTTGCGACGGTTCGCGCCACCCTGCTTCTTGCGACCAAGCGAACGCTGCAAGACGCGCAGTTTGACTTGCGCTTTGCGGTAGAACGATGGGTTCTCGACCTTGTCGCCCGCGCTGGTAGTGACGAGTGCGTCAATGCCCCTGATCGGGCATGATTTCAAGTTGAAATATTTCACACCCAAACTCGGTCATCACCTCATGAACGATCTCGTTCAGCCGAGTATACACAAAGTCGACCAACACCTTGCGTCGATACTTCGGGCAAAATACGACGTGGTATTTGCACGAGTAGACAATGTTGTGATTGCTCTTGAACTGTCGGTTGTTTTCCATAGCAATCATTATACAGCATCATGCTATCTAATGCAAGCCCTACGCCTTATATCCCCATGTCTAAAGACAGGGGCTTTACGGCGCTTTTCGGGTAAAGCCGTTTGTATCGACCAGGTAAAGGGCGGAGCAAATTCCGCCCTTACGATTGCCTCAAATCTTTTTGACAAATCGGTAACCGACACCGTATTCACTTTGAATGTACGTCGGGTTTTTGGCATCGGGCTCAATTTTGCGGCGCAGATGTGATACATAAATGCGCGGATAGTGATATTCGCGTGTGTATTCGAAACCCCAGACATTTTCGAGAAGCTGCTGAAACGTCATGACCTGCCCCGAATTCTGGATCATCAACACTAACAGCTTGAATTCGGTAGGCGTCAGGCGCACTTCTTCTGTCCCCGCCATGACACGGCGCGTCGGCACATCGACTGATAGATAATCGTCGTTGTAACCTTTGATGGACTCTTTTTCATCTTCATACACACGGGCACGGCGCAGCAGCGCACGAATACGCGCGCGAAATTCCTGGCTGCGAAGTGGCTTAACCATATATTCATCCGCGCCTATGTTCAAGCCATCGACGATGTCTTCTTCGCTGACCGCGCTCGCGGTCATCATCAAAATCGGAATATCCGATAATTCGCGAATGCGCTGGCACACGGTACGTCCGTCCATCATCGGCAGCGCCACATCCAAAATGACCAGATTCGGCTTGACAACGTGGAACAGCCGCAGCCCTTCCAGACCATCATTGGCAATGCTGGTTTCGTAACCGGTCTGCCGCAGTTCCAATTGCAATAAACGCGAAAGTTCACGATCATCTTCGACGATCAGTACCCGTGCGGTCATAGTCGTCCTATCCCTCATTCAAACTTGTAAAAATTTTTATAATTCCGCTTGAAACTAACGCACTTTGCCGCTCCGCGCAAGCGGTGCGCACCGCCCTATCTCACATCGCTCACCTATGGTATGCTGATTACCCTTTTGGACGGCATTTGGGGGGCATATGGCAGTCATCGGATACATTGGACTCGGCATCATGGGCGCGGCAATCGCGCGCAATCTGATGAAAGCTGGACATACGCTCGTCGTACACAATCGCAGCCGTGTCATTGTCGATCAACTGGTAAGTGAAGGCGCACGCGCTGCGCACAACCCACGCGAAGTAGCTGCACAAGTCGAGTTCGTGTTCACAAATCTGCCCGATTCGCCTGATGTCGAAATGGTCGTTTTGGGAAAAGACGGCATTATCGAAGGGGCGCATTCGGGGTTAATCTATATAGACAACAGTACCATCAAGCCAGAAACCGCACGCATCATCGCAACAGCGTTGGAAACCGTTGGCGTCGAAGCATTAGATGCGCCCGTCAGCGGCGGTGATATCGGCGCACGCAATGCGACGCTCACGATCATGGTCGGCGGCAAACCGGACATTTTCGAGCGCGCCACACCAATTTTCGCCGCGATGGGCAAAGCGTATGTGTTGGTCGGGGATGCAGGCGCAGGACAAATCGCCAAAGCGTGCAACCAGATCATCACGGGCGCACAGATGGTCGCGCTTTCCGAAGCATTGATCACCGCGCAAAAAGCGGGTGTTGACCCTAAGCGGGTGGTCGAAGCGATTAAAGGTGGTGCAGCGCAAATGTGGTCGCTGGATGTCAAGCCACCGCGTTTATTCGCAGGCAACCGGACGCCAGGTTTTAAGGCGTATATGCAGCACAAAGACTTAGGGATAGTTTTGGATACAGGACGCTCATACGGTATTCCGCTGCCGATGACGGCGCTCATCCATCAACTTTTCACCGCCATGCTCGAACGCGGTGACCGCGAACTCGATAACAGCGCGATCATCAGCATTTATGAAACCCTGTCCGGCGTTGAACTCAGCGAACCGGATAAACCAGAATAAGCGTATTAACGCAGAAGTGAGACAAATCGCCATGAAAGAGCGGTTACAAAAATTGATGGCGCAAGCCAATATCGGGTCGCGCCGCGCCAGCGAAGTCCTGATCGAACGGGGACGTGTACGCGTCAACGGCAAACCCGCGACGTTGGGCGACAAAGCAGACCCAGAAATAGACGTCATCGAGGTCGATGGCGTCCGCCTCAATGTAAATCAACCTAAAGTTTATTTCGCCCTCAACAAGCCGCTTGATGTACTTTCGACGACCAAGCCCCATCACGATGATGATCGTTCGACCATCACTGACTTTGTTCCGGTGAGCGAAAATATGCATTTGTTCACCATCGGTCGCCTGGATTCCGACAGCGAAGGCTTGATGGTGCTGACCAACGATGGCGAACTCGCGCATCGGCTGTCGCATCCCAGCTTTCGCCATACGAAAACCTATCGTGTACTCGTCGATGGCTTGCCAACGGCGGACACCATCGATACATGGCAGCGTGGCATGTGGCTTGGCGATGATGAAGGCATGACCGCACCATGTCTGGTTGAAATAACAAAAGGCGGCAATCAGACCGTATTAAAGATTCTTATGACTGAAGGCAAGAAACGCCAAATTCGGCGCGTCGCAGCCATGTTGGGGCACCCGGTACGCGAATTACAACGCATCCAAATCGGAATGCTGCAAATCGGTCGTTTGAAAATGGGTGAATATCGTGAGTTGAACGCCGAGGATGTCGCGCTGCTTTCGCAGCGCAGCCCCGAAGCCGCAAAAATCCCGCGCCGCCGTCCCTCGACGCCCCGCCCAGAGCACAAAAGTGGGGCTTTTATCCATCGCCCGCGACAGGGTGAGCAAGTCGATTTCGATGGACAATCGGCGCGACGACCCATACGACTGGTCGACGACGATGCAGACACGCCAGTACGCCCGCGCCGTGATGAAGACGACCACACGAATGAACGTCCTGCGCGCGCGCCCTATCGCGCCAGTACAGACCGCACCCCTTCGTCATCTGACCGCCAACGCCGCGCTCCGAGTGCAGATCGTCCGCGTTCAGGCGATAATCGCAGCGCAGATCGTCCGCGCCGTCCGAATACGGATCAGGGATCGTCACCACGCCGTACATCTTCCGCATCGGCTCTACGCAGCACCTCCAATTATGGCGAGATGCCGAAATGGCGGCGCGAAGGTCAACAATTAGCGGACAAATTTGACACCGAAAATGCACGCGGTCCACGCCGCGATGGTGATTCGTCGTCCAGTTCGGATCGTCCAAGCCGCCCGCCGTCCGATCGCCCGCGTCGTGATGGGGCTTCATCTTCTCGTCCAAGTCGCCCCACTGGAACACGTCCTACAGGCTACAGCGCCCAGCGTCCGCGACGCGACGGTGATTCGTCGTCCAGTTCGGATCGTCCAAGCCGCCCGCTGACTGGAAGACCTACTACCGGACGCCCGACTTCTGGCGCGCGCCCACCTCGCGCAACTTCAGCCGATCGCCCTGCCCGCCCGCCGCGCCGTGATCCTGATGAGGATGCCGAATAATGACAAGTACGCCGCCGACCGAACGGGCTTCCCTTACCGAGATGACCGCTGCCGAATTTATCGCCGCACAGCCGTCTTATGCCCGTAAACGCGGCATCTTACGCGTCGGCATTCGGCTGGTCATCATGCGGCTGATGTGTCGAGTCAAGGTTGTCGGCGCGGAAAACGTACCGGATACAGGCGGCGCGATTTTGATGATGAATCATATTTCGCTGCTTGATCCGCTGTTATGCGTGGGCGCGGTGACTAATCGGTTTGTCGTGCCGATGTCAAAAATCGAAAATCTGCAAACGCCTGTGATCGGTACGATCATTCGTTGGTATGGTGGTTTTACCGTCACGCGCGGCGAAATCGACCGCAAGGCGCTGACCAATTCGATTGAACTCATCAAGAACGGACAGTTGATTTTGATTGCGCCGGAAGGCACACGCCAAAAAAATGGCTTGACCAGCGCCAAAGACGGTCTGGCGTATGTGGCGACCAAAGCCGACGCGATCATCATCCCGGCGGCGGTATACGGCGCGATGAATTGGCTGGACGATCTTAAGCATTTGCGCCGCCCGCAAATCACGTTGACTTTTGGACGCGCGTTCAAATTCAAAAACGACGACAAGCGCGTATCGCGTGACGCTTTAAGCGCGATGTCGAACGAAGCAATGTATCAACTGGCGCTGGCACTGCCCGATGCCGATTCACGCGGCATGTACGCAAATGTGGAACAGGCAACGAACGAATATCTGGAATTTTTGCCTTAGTCGGTGTTGATGACGCGGCGTAAAAAGCCGTTAGCTGCGTACAACAATTCGCGCGCATTTTCGGCTGCGACGCCGCGCTTACTCATCACTACAGTGACCTTGACCTGCTGATCGCACAACGCCAACAAACGTTGTGCTTCTGCTTCATCCACTTGCGCGATCTCCATGACCAACCATTGCGCGCGGGCTGCCAACTTACGGGTTGGTCACTTGCACATCAACCATCAGATTGTCGTGACATACTCCCCACGCCTAAGGGCGGGGGCTTCTACCCTCAGCGCGACTGCGAAGGCGAGCCTTCGTCATATCGTCGCTCCGGTAGCACAGCGATGCCCCGCTGTGTTTGACGTTAACTACGGTATTGCAATATTACAGGATTATGATCGAGGTCGGATTTTTACGTCTCGTACCACGCACATCAACCTCCCCCCATTATACGCTATTTCAGCAGAAAAAACACAAGACCGACGCCTTATATCCCCATGCCTGAAGGCAGGGGTTTTACAGCGCTTTTCTGATAAACTTTACCCATACGAATCATGGTCGCAGTGCTGATCATATTCAGGATCAACTTTTGCGCCGTACCTGCTTTCAGGCGCGTCGATCCGGTAATGACTTCCGCGCCGACATCGACACCAATCGGCAGTTCGACAATCTCCAGAAGCGGCGCAGGAACATTACATGAGATGCCGATCGTGAGCGCGCCTGCTTGACGCGCCGCATCGACTCCACCGATGACATACGGGGTACGCCCACTGGCAGCGATGCCAACAACCGCGTCAAGCGCAGATACACCGCGCGATAATAAGTCAGTCGCGCCCGCGCTGGAGTCATCTTCCACGCCTTCGATGGCTTGCGTAAGCGCACTTTCCCCACCTGCGATGATTCCAATCACTAAATCAGGCGGTGTACTAAAGGTCGGTACACATTCCGCCGCATCGAGGATGCCCAAACGTCCGCTTGTGCCAGCGCCTATGTAAATCAAACGCCCACCATTTTTGAGCCGTTCGACAATCGTATCGACAGCGCGCGCGATTTGCAGGAGCGCGGCTTGCACGTCGAGTGCGACCGTCGCATCTTCGGCGTTCATGATGTGCAATATATCCAGCACCGAACCCTGATCGATTCCGGCGCTTTGGGGATTACGCGATTCAGTCGACATGGTTGATCATCACCGCCTGTAATGCCATTATCGCCGCACCAATCACGGGCGGATGCTGCGCGATGGGCAGCGCAGACAACCCAAGCCGTTCGATAAGACGCCTCGTCAGTGGGTTGAGTTCACTCAAAACGCCGCCGCCAAACGCGATCCGATCGCGGGGATTAACAAGCTGCACCTTGACGGTCTCAACGGCGAGCGCGAGTTCATCAGCGGCACGGTCGAGCACGCCAGCGACATACGTGTCATCGGCGTAAGCAAGCGCGAGCGGCGCAAGCGTCCAATGGTGTTTTCAACAAGGATGCGACGGTGGGAAAAGGCGGTGTTGTAGACGATATCCTCTGGCAGTCGCGGTTTGCCTGGCGGTTTACGGCGTGGACTGGCACCCAAGCCCTGCGGGTGGAGCTGGTCAATCCCGACGTAAGCCAGATCACCGATGCAACCCGCGCCGTCGGGGAGACGTTCCATAAGTCCCGACTGCGCCAACCGCTTGATGTCGGCTGTCGGACTGGGCACACTCGCCGATACATCGACCAGCTTCCCCGTCTCTTCATTAACCGCCACTTGGCTCTTGAGCGTGTGGGTCTTTTTTACCACTGTAGAACCCGTCGCGCTCGTTCGGGTCTTTGGGACGCTGGACTTTCTGCTCAAAGCTGTCAATCACAACCACTAATTCTGGTGTGTCATGCAGCAAATCATCCAGGTGTCGGCGGCGTTTCTTGCCCGGATCGGGCATTCGCATCGTATCCCGTCCGGCTTGTTCTAATAGGGGCAGCACCCGCTTAATGATCCGTCCCACGGTAATCGCACTGACCCCAAACAGATAGCCCAAGACATCGTGGGTTGGATACACCCGCAGCCAGATCACTATCAACAACAACTGGTTGCGTGGGTCGAGTTCAGACCCGCGTCCGCCGCCGATCTCACGCTGGCGGTTCGGACGACTCAACCGCTGGATTTCAGCCTCGTTGAAGGCTGGCAAAACGTCACTGACCAACGCGTCAAATTCAGCAACGCGCAGTCCAGTCATTTTCACAAAGACATTTGGATAGGAATTGAGGCAGCTATAGCGCATTGTCATATCTGCTATTTTAACTCATTCACCCCTATTGTGAAGGTTAACTACTATGTAACGGAAGTCCCGTTCGCAAATCGACCGATACGCCCGCGTCCACTGCACCGCTGAAGCCGTGTTCGGCGCTGAACAAAGCAACAATGTTCAGTCGTGGCGTGCCTGTCAACAGACGACAGGCGCTTTCCAGACGGCTGTCTACTGCGCTCGGATTGGTAAATAACCCGATCCGTCGACCGACAAGCGGCGCATATTGATCAGCCAGCAGCACTTCTAAACCGACGCACGCACTCACGCAGTGAATTCCGTTTGTAACGGTACAGGTAAATGGGCGTAGGGCACAAATTTACCCATGAGTGCATCGACCACCGCATCAAGTGACGGCATTGAGTCACCCGATGTACACAGAATGACATTAGCGTTGGAAAATACGTCGGCATCGAACGGATTGCGCGCACACACCAGAATAGTATGTTTAGCGCGCTGCATAGAATCCATCCCAATTTCGATCTGATACGGGTTCATGTGCGCATTCCGTGTGACCAAAATCAGCACGTCGCAATCTTCTGCAATGCGGCGCGCAGCGGTGATATTCTTCGATTCTTTTTCAGCGAACATGATCGCTGTCGTCTGCACATCTGCGCGCAGATTGACCAGACGTGTCATCAACAGCGACGCACCACCCTTTTCCGAGGCAACCGTGTCATCGAATGCAGCCATTTCGACAACCCCATACCGCACATTTTCTTTGAGCGGCATGAACGACGGATCGGTTTTTACCATCACGATACTGCGCCGCGCTGCATCGTTCATAACCGACGCATGAAGACCGGTGCGTACAACCATGCGCGCACTTTCGGGGGTGATATTCTCAGTAGCAAGCGCATATTTCGCTTTCACTACGGCGATACGCGCATTCGCCGCGTCGATTTGTTCGAGCGGCAGTTTGCCATTCTGCGCCGCGCCGACCATCCCCATATACGCATCATTTTGCATCGAACGCGTGTGAGACATGAGAATCACGTCGTTGCCTGCCAAAGCCGCCAAGAGCGCAGATTGATCCGGCGTATGGTGGTCGGCAATGGCTTTCATTTCGAGACAGTCAGTGACAGCTAATCCCGTGAAGCCCAAATCTTGTCGGAGTAGTTTGGTCACGACTGACGGCGAGAGCGTAGATGGATACTGCGCGTCGAGCGCTTCGAACTGAACATGATTGATCATAATCGAATCGATTCCAGCTTCGATAACCGCGCGAAACGGCACCAGATCGTTATCCCATAGATAGTCAGCAGAACCCGAAATTACCGCAAGGGCGAGATGTGTGTCGGTTGGCGTGTTGCCTAAGCCAGGGAAATGTTTCCCTGTCGCCATAACACCCGCTTTTTGAAAGCCGCGCACCTGTCCTGCTGCTAACGCACTGACACGCGCCGGATTTGTGCCAAGCGAGCGCGTTCCCATGGTCGGGTTACGAATGTCGTGCGTAATATCGATGGCAGGTGCCAGGTTCCAGTTGATTCCAACTGCACGCATTTCGCGGGCGAGTACCGCCGATACATGTTCCGCAAGCATATCGTCATCTGCCGCGCCAAGCGCCATAGCGCCGGGACTTTCGGTAAAACCATCGGTTGCGCGCATCCGCGCCATCGTGCCGCCTTCTTGATCGATGCAGACCAACAGTGGGTAGCGCGCAGCTTCGTGCAGATCGTGTGTCAATTTGGCAACTTGTTCTGGCGATTGAATGTTGCGCGCGAACAAAATAATCGCGCCAACACGCCCATCCGATAACCAACGCAAAATATAATCGGGTGGTTCATAGCCATCAAAACCAACCGCCAGCATTTGACCAACTTTTTCTTCTAATGACAGATTTTCTAATGGCAGCGCCATGATTGTTTCCCTTAGCGTAGTGTGAACGACCCCATTGCTGCGTCTGTGGTGACATACTCCCCACGCCTAAAGGCGGGGGCTTCTACCCTCAATGCGACTGCGAAGGCGAATCTTCGTCTTATCGTCGCTCCGATAGCACAACGATGCCCCGCCGTGTTTGATGTTAATCGCGGCATTGTGGTCGCGGTCAATCGTCAGTCCACAATCATACGCCAACACTCGATCGCGCAAGGTCAGATCATAGCGCTGCCCACAACCGGAACAGGTTTTGGTCGTTGGCGTAAAGCGACCAATCTTCACAACCGACTTCCCGCGCTTCAACGCCACCCATTCAAGGATACTCACGAAACTGGGAAAGCCAAGATCGCTCACTTTGCGTCCCCACAGCGCTTTCATGCCCGCAAGGTTCAAGTCCTCGAAGTACAGGATTGCATACTCGTCGCACAGGCGATGTGCCAGTTGAAAGTGGTGATCGCGTCGCTTATTAGCAACGTCCGCACTGTGCTTTGGCAGCGTCCGTCGCGCCCGTTTGCGGCGATGTGAACCTTCCACCTTACGGGACAATTGGCGGTGAAGTTTGCGCGTTTTTTCAATACCTTGTGCAAAGAATTGCGGGCTGGTATAGGCGCGTCCTTCATCGTCCGTGAGAAACGTTTTGAGTCCGAAGTCGAAACCGCCGCTTTTACCCGTGCGGGTTTCGGGGATACTCATGGTTTCCTCAACGCTGAAGACCACCCATAGTCTGCCCACGCTATCACGTTTGACGGTCAACGTCTTGATTTCGCCCAGCATTGGGCGATGTTGAACAAACCGATAGGTCACGCCTTCAATCTTCAGGCTCGCCCGCGCTCGCGTGTACTTCTCATCGTCCTTGACTTCGTTCTGATTGAAGGACACGAATTGATAACCGGACTGCGGGAAGGTGAACGAGGCGTAATTTTTCGCCTTGCGAAACCGTGGACGCCCTTTTGCCAGGAGGACGTGCTTATTCATCGCATTGAGCGAAATGTATTTCCCCATCAGACGGTGGTAACGTCGTTGGAGGGCGATGAAGTGATTCCACACCGTAGACGCAACAAACAGCTTATGCCGCAGCTTCCAATCTTTCTTGTCGGCGCGGAAAAGTCGGTATTTGTACATCTTGTGAAGGGTGATAGGATCGCCCATGCTTTCGATGCTCTTACGTCGGGGGGAGGTTGGGGATGTTTTCTCATCCTCAACCTCGCCTATTATACCCTGTTTCAGCAGAAGAAAACACAAGACCGACGCCTTATGATTAAGTGAAAAGTGGTGCAAAAAGCAAAAATCAGGTAAAATAGAGGCATATCAAAACTACCGTTGTTCAGCCGCGAAAACCTAGAATCCGCCAGTAAGGAAGAGCTGATCACGCTGATTCTCCAGATGCAGCAGCAAATAATACACCTGGAAGCACGGATTCAGGATTTGGAAGACCGGTTGGCGAAAAATAGCAGCAACAGTGGAAAACCACCGAGCAGCGATGGGGTAGCCAAGAAACCTGCGCCGAAAAGTCTGCGCGAGTCAGGGCAACGGAAGAGTGGCGGACAAAAAGGACACAAGGGTGAAACCCTGAAAATGGTCGATGAGCCAGACCACCTAGAAGTCCATAGCGTCCAAGAATGCCCCCATTGTCAAACAGATTTGAGCGTCGTGGCGGTGTGTGAAGTGGAAAAACGGCAGGTGTTCGATATTCCGCCTGTGCGCGTAGAAGTGACGGAACATCAGGCAGAGATGAAATGCTGTCCGGGGTGTGGGCAACAGGTGCGCGGACAATTTCCCGCCGTGGCGAGCCACGCGGTTCAGTGTGGCAACCGCATCTTGGCGTTCATGGTCTATTTAAACGCCTACCAACTGGTGCCAATGCGTCGGGTGGCGGAATTGTTAGGTGATTTCTACGGACACATGCCCAGTCAAGCGTTGATCCAGAGCGCCAACCAACGGCTGGCAAGCGAAATTACGCCGACCTTAGCCGCGATTGTGGAACAACTCCAAGCCGCGCCGGTCGTTCATTGTGACGAGACGGGGATGCGCATCGAGGGGGAACTGCATTGGCTCCATAGTGTGTGTACCCAATTTCTGACCGCCTACGGGGTTCATGCTAAACGCGGCTATGAAGCCATGATGGATCTCGGCATTTTGA
>JBBRAA010000093.1:0-10972 GCA_038207205.1 Aggregatilineales bacterium | reverse complement strand
GTACAAACCCCACCCCCGCCACCTAAGCCACGCAGCAAGGTGTATGCCATACTGCCCGCCCCGTTCGCGTGGATCGATATCTCGGCGGGTAAGGTAACGCTTGAAGCAGGCGGCTACGTGCCGGAGGGTGGGCAAACTTTTGACGTGCCCGCATTCTCAATCGCCAAATACCCGGTGACGAACGCGCAGTATCGCGTGTTCGTGGACAAAGCGAAGGGCTATATGCAGCGGCAATGGTGGACGGATGCCGGCTGGGCGTGGCGTGAAAATGCTAAAAAGACACAACCGGGTTATTGGGACCACCCAAACTGGAATGGGAGTGATTCTCCAGTGGTGGACGTATCGCTACATGAGGCGATTGCCTTTTGTCAATGGTTGAGCGACGCGAGCGGCGAAAATATTCTGCTGCCGACTGAACAACAATGGCAGAGGGCGGCACAGGGTAATGATGGACGAGAGTATCCTTGGGGGAATATTTTTGACAAAACGCGCTGCAATACGAGAGAAAGCGGAAACGGAAAATTGACTTCTGTGACCCAGTATCCCAACGGCGCAAGTCCGTATGGGGTTTTGGATATGGCTGGGAATACACAAGACTGGTGTTTGACTGACTATGATAATGGATGGAACATTATTGATACAACTACAAGATACCGCGTTGTACGGGGTGGCTCTTGGAGCGATGATCTTGACTCCGCTCGTTCCTTGTACCGTATTCGCGCCCCTCGCAACTTCCCTTTTAATAGCTTAGGATTTCGCCTCGCCCTCTCTAAATGATATTCTGACCTTTTGCCTTTCAATCTTTGACCCCCGCCGCGCAGCGGATCAATATGATCTTTCCTATGCAGCACAATTAAGCCATATAATGTTAATAGGCAAAACGCACAAAAAATCCCTGTGCCATAGATACAACAAGGATTTTGTACCTGTAAGTGTGGTGCATGACATACTGTCATGCCCTGAAGAACTTAAAAACTAACGATACCAGCCTGGACCACCTGACTGCGTAACCGCTGTATTGTTGTCGTCAGCATGGATCATGCTGCCACCGCCTACCATCATTGCTGCAAGAACTATCATCAAAACTAAACGCTTCATGTAGTGCTTCTCCTGATTAAATGCTGCACTAGACATGCTGTAAAACGACTTACAAATATGATTTTTACACAGTTAGCATATAAGAGCAATCACCTCAATGTAGGTAATTATAACTATTAACTTTAGCTGATATAGTACCTGCTCAGGGATGAAGCGAGCTAGGCGTGAAGGGCGCGCCGGACTAGCATCTGGCATTTAACGGCGACCCGATAGTCTTTGACATCCGTTTCAACGCGCTTGACCGATCAAGCGGATAGCGTGGGCGTCGGTTGTGTGGGGCGAATACCCATCAACATGCCTTGAATATCTAAACCTTCGTCCAGGTCTGTCCAATCGACGGAATAATGATGAAATTCAACATGGGTCTGTTGTTCGGGTGTCGCGGCTTCAAGCCAACGATGCCATGCAAGGGGATTACCGATTACACGTCCATCGGCAAGCGTCACCCACACAAACGCATCATGAATTTCAACCGCGACCGGACGATCTTTCATGGAGTCGTAAGCGAAAGCATCAACAATCATCATTACACCCGTTATCTACTCTCATGGTAAGTATCCCATATGGCTAACAATTGCTCTTGATGCTTTTCAACAAGCATTTCAATTTTACCCAGTTCTCGACTATTAAAACCTATATTGCTTATGATCTTGATTGTAACCAATGTGACGCGCGCCTCATTTTCCGCTTTCAGTACATGCACGTGTGCTGGGGTATGATCATTGATATAGATTTTGAAGCGATACCCATCGATAGTCAAGACCGTTGGCAATAGCGATGTATCCTTAAATGTCTAACGCCGCCGTCATATCTTCGATGATGTCGTCGGCGTCCTCGCAGCCCGCGTTCATACGGATGAAGCCATCCGCGACGGCATCGCCGCCCCAGCGCGCGCGCCGCTCCGCCGTGGTGTGGATACCGCCAAAACTGGTCGTTTCAATGACGAGTTGGCACGCGCTCAAAAATTGTTCGGCGCGGGCGCGATCTGCCAGCGTAAAGCTTAGCACGCTGCCGAAAAAGCGCATTTGCTGCGCCGCGAGCGCGTGCGCCGGATGATCCGCGAGACCGGGATAGCGGACATCGGTCACATCGGCGCGCGACTGCAAAAATTGCGCGATCCTGAGCGCGTTGGCGGCTTGTTTCTCAAGGCGTAGATACAGCGTCGCCATCGAGCGATGCGCCAACCACACTTCCATTGGTCCAGGTATCGCGCCGATCTGCGTGCGCCATTTGTAAATCTTCTCGAACAGCACCGGGTCGCTGGCGGCGACATGACCGAGCAGCAAATCCGAATGTCCGCTCAAACCTTTGGTATCGGACGCGACCGAAAAATCTGCGCCGAGCGCAAGCGGCTGCTGGCTCAAGGCGGTGGCGGTCGTGTTATCGACGGCGACCAGGACGCCCCGTGCGTGAGCAGCGGCGCTTAAACGCGCAATATCGGCAATTTCGAGCAGCGGATTGCTCGGTGTTTCGATCCATAACAGGGTTGCGCCGTCAAGCAGATCGATCTGCGCGCTGTTGGCGGTCGGCGCGTAGCGGACATGTACACCGATCTGCGAAAAATACCCGTCTGCGAGCAAGCGCGTGGTGTAATAACTGTCAGATGGGACGACGACCGTATCGCCCGGTCGCAGACATGCACCGAAGACCGCCGCCACCGCCGCGATCCCGGATGCGAATGCGAGCGCGGGCGCGCCTTCGAGTTCCGCAAGCGCGGACTCGAAGGCTGTCCATGTCGGGTTGTGCATCCGCCCGTAGGTATACGGTGACTGCATCGGGTCGCCGGGTGTGTGAAAGGTCGAGGCGAAGGTAATACCGCCGTGCAACGGTGCGCCGGACTTTGGGGCGGCATGTCCGGCGCGGATGATGCGGGTGGAAAGGCGCAAAATGAATATCCTTATTCTCAAGTGAGCTACGAAAAGCGATTTGAACCGCAAACGACGTAGAGCGCGCAGCGGGTTTGCGTTATTTCTCGGCGTTCTTTGGCGCTCTGCGAGTCATGTCGTTTAATCCCTTTATCGTCGCGGTGGCGCGTAAATTTCACAGCCGGGAAACGTAAACGCGAACCCATACCACCGCACAAAGAGTTGATCGGGACGTTCGAGGTGCTGCGGTTCGCCATTTGCAGGCAGCAGCACGCCGTGCTTGATGACGCCGACCGATTTGACGACGAGTTCGTCGCCGCGCGCGATTACGTCGTGATCAGCGATATAGACCGCTTCGGGCAGCCCAGAGTCTGGATCGATGTACGCCATCAAACGGAGTCCGTTCAACGTATCGATGACCATATTGCCGAGCGCGTTCAAATCGCGAAACGGATAATAACGCGCTTTGCCCCCTACCCATACCCCTAAGCCCATATCAAGGCGGGGCAGCCGTGTATCTTCGACGCCCATCGTCTTGATCCAGCGGTCGGGGAATTCGGGCTGCGGCGTGCGTCGGAACATGTCGAATTCTTGGGCTTCGAGCGCTTGTTCGTCTGTCAAATTGGCAAGCATGAGCCGCGTATCCGGGTATGCCTCCAGCGCAGTGCTGACGGTCATCTGGCGGGGTGATTGGAGCGCGGTCAGCCGTTTGCCAAGCAGATCACCATACAAACAATCGCCCGTGAGCGGATTCCACAATGACCCAGTTTGATTGTCGGAGAGCAGCGTCATCGCATTGTAAATGCCGCGTTCGGTGAAGGTGAGCTTTTGACCGCCGACGGTGGACGAAAAGATCATGCCGCTGTTGCAGATCATGCAAAATGTCAGCAGCCAGTCGGTCTGATCAATTGTGCCTTGCGCGACATGATGATAGACCATGTTCAAGGTCGAGATGACGCGCGGCGTGGCGAACGCGGTCATGACCAAAACCTGATCGTCACGCTGGACAAGCGTTTGATCGAGCGCCGCCCGCAGCATCATTTCGTCGGGCGATCGGAGCGGCGTAAACAAAGGCGTTGGGCGGATGGTGGCGCGTTGAATATCGAAGCGGTCAAAAGCCTTTTGCTGCATGATGCTGTTCCTGTTCTGTTGGCTGATGGTTGAACGACGATAAAATGAATGGTGTGCTGGCATCACTTGACCAATGCGCGGCATAAGGTGAGCGTGCGCAGGCAAAAATATTAGGTTAGAAAGCGCTAAAATTCAGGGCTGTCGGTGGACGATCATGGGTGTAGGCACTTACAATGAGTGTGCTGTTGGTCATGAGTGAGCATAAAATCAGATGAAGTCTCGCAATAAGATTTTACGTCCGGCATTGATGTGCATTGGATTAATCAGCGCCTTGGTGGTGGGGGCTGCAAGCCCGCTAAGCGCGCAGGAAGCGGTGAGTACGCCCGCCGCGCCCGATGCGGTTTCGACGGCTGAACTTTTCGTCTCGCCACTGCCAGCGTCGATCAAGCTGGAAGGATTACGACCGGTGTATCAGCAGCTCAACCGTTGTGCGTCGGCGGCGCTGACGATCCAGTTGAGCTATTTCGGCTTCGCGGGTACGTATGATCAGGTAATTCAGACGATCAACCCGAACATCGAAGATGTGGCGACACGTCTGGGCGAAATGGCAGGGTATGCCAGCGCGCAAGGCTTGAACGCGGCGATCCGCTACGGCGGCACGATCGAGATGCTCAAGGCGTTGGTCGGGGGTGGGTTTCCGGTGCTGGTCGAAAATGTGTATTACGACGGCGTGACGGGCGACGCTTTCCGCGATTTCATCAGCCATAACCGCGTGATTATGGGCTATGACGACGCGCTCGGCGTGCTGTATTCGTTCGATTCGCTGCTTGGCAATGGCGAAGATGGGACGGGGCGCGCGATTCCGTATGAAGATTACGATAATCGCTGGCGTCCGTTCAACCGCGATTACATGGTGCTGTATCGCCCCGAAGATGAAGCGCGTTTACAGGCGATTATGGGCGATCAGTGGGATGTAACGGCGAATCTGGAAAGCGCGCTGGCGCTTTCACAGGCGGAACTGGATGAAAACCGTGCCGATTCGTTCACGCTGTTCAATATGGGCGAAACGCTAGCGATGCTGGGGCGCTATGAAGAAGCGGCGACGCGCTTTGATGAGGCGCGTGATATTGGCTTGCCGTTTCGCATGTTCTGGTATCAGTATGGCGCATTAGAGGCGTATTTTCAGGTCGGGCGCTACGACGATGTACTGAGCATCGTCCGCAATGTGCTGGACGCGACGCCCGGAGTCGAAGAAATGTACTTTTATGCGGCGCTGGTGTACGAAGCGCAAGGTGATCTTGTGCGCGCCGAGTCGAACTTGGAAGTCGCGTTGTTCCGCAATATCAATTTCAGCCAGGCGACCGAGGCGCTGATCCGCGTGCGCACGGCGATAGGGACGTAGGCACCCTTTTTAACGCACAGGCGCAAAGAACTACAAAGACGCAAGATTATTTTCTTGCGTCTTTCTTTTTACGTAGCGCCTTTGCGTCGATGTTTTTAGTTTGGCAAATTCAACGTCAGTGTGATACGGACTTGCGTATACCCTACGTCGGTGATGGTCGAACTGATCGTGCTGTGGCGAACCAAGTCGATCACATCTTGAAGCGGCTGCAACTGCGCATCGATGATGACTGGATCAGGGGTAGGCGTGGGCGTCGGCGTGATTTGCTGAAAATTGTTGCCGACTGCCGGCCCGATCAAGCCCAGAATGATGACTGGGTTGCCCACGCCGATGATAAAGCCTTCACCGTCCGTCACCCATACGCTGGTCGGGTCGGGTAGCAAATACGCTTGTGCGTCTTGGTAAAAGGCTTGATCCGCGAGCGAGCTTTCGCCCGCTAAGATCGACTCGATGGCGCCGCGCGTGCCGATGAAGAAAATACCGTCGTTCGTGCCGATGACGATTTCCACTTGAACGGCTTCGGCACTGACTATGCCGTAGTCGGTTTCAAGTGGGACGGCAAAGCTGAGGATCGACACTGATGTATCGCCAATTGTGTCGGGCGTGGGCATGACTTGTCTATCTGTCCTCGAAAAGGCAGTCGTGAGCAGTTCGACCAGTTGATCCGAAAACGCGCCCGCGAGCGCGGGATCGGTCGCTTCGATGACAGCGCCAAAATCATACAAGCCGTTGACATTGACTTTGTTCGTCAAAAAGCCGCGCACGATCTCGACCGGTTCGGCGCGTGCGAACAGCGCGTAATCGCCCGTCGTCCAGCTCAAAACATCCGCGCGTATATCGATGCCGATTCGCGCGAACGCGGCTTCAAACTCTACCTCCATCGATAGTGCATCGCCGCCGAATTGACGCGCATTGAATTCCGAAATGTTTTGCCCTGTCGCCACAAGCGTATTGTCGTAGAAGTTGGTGAAATCAGTGGCGTGGATGACCGCGCCCGCATCCGCCGGAATGTAACGCGCAAATTCGGGATCGATGGGCTGACCGAGCGCAAAATCGGTCAGTGTTACGGCGTCGATGACGAGCGTGTCATCATTTAAGACGGTCAAGCCGAGCCCCGACGGATAAAAACCGAAGCCACTCTGATACAAACCAAGCGAGGACTGCACGAAAAAGCCGTCGATATAGACCAGCGCATTATAGCCTGGTTTGGGCAGCGCGCCGATGGCATCCTGAAAACTTTGGTTATCGCGCAGGTCAGTCTCACGCTCGAACCCAAGCCGATAGGGGGTGGTGTCGGACCGCGTAATGTAAAGTTCACTGTCGGTCAAAATAACGTGCGCGCCATCAGAATTGCTGAATGTGATCACGCTGTCATCGCTGATAGTTTCGGCAAAATCAGTGTTCGCTAGTCCGGCGCGCAGCGAGTCGGCAGCCCGCTCGGCGTCGTCAATTTCGAGTGTGAAGTAAACCCCGTTCGCGCCCGGTAACCCGACCGCACCGACAGCAGCATGATCGCCAACCCACGACATTTCACCGAATGTGCTTTGCGTGAGCAGCAAAAACCCTTGACTCAAGTTAATCGGCGGCACGCCCAACGAGGCGAACGGCGCGGTGACCGCTTCGATCAAGCCATCGAGCGAGCGAATATAGGCATCATCGGTGCGAATGGCGGCAAACGCCACCGTATCATCGGGGTAGTAACGTGCCATATCGAGCACGCCTGCCTGTGCGTTCTCCTGTGTGAAAACAGGCGCGCTGGTGAGCGCCATGCACACGATCAACAAGCCGACCACAACCTACTTTTTCATCCAGCAATCTCCATACTATGCTTGAGGTGAAAGCGTCTAGCGCCCTGTTATTGGACACCGACCGGGATGTCGAGCGTTCCAATCAATTAGAGCGTCTCATCGTCGTCTTCTTCATCGTCGTCTTCGTATGCATCGTCGTCGTTCAGGTCGTCATCATCATCTTCATCTTCATCTTCATCTTCATCTTCATCGTCATCGTCATCGAGATAATGATCGACCGGATCGTTGCTCAACGCAAGCTCATCGAGGTCTTCAACGACGAGATCATCGTCTTCCAGCAAATCTTCAAAATCATCATCGATATCAGGCGTTGGGTCTTGTCCGTCTACAGTTTCGGAGACGGTGATATCGCCTTCTGCGATCTGTTTATCTTCGGCAAGCTGCCAGTATTCGGCTTCGTATTCGCGGCGTGCTTCTTTGTCTTCACCCAGTTCATCGGGAAATAACATGCGGGTCTCCTTGATTAAGGTGATAGGTGAAAGGTGAATATATTGCGTTTGCCCCATCCCCCGACCGCCTCCCCGTATACAAGGAGCGAGAGAAGAGCAGCCACCCATCGGGATGGGATTATGTAGGTTGTTGCTCCGTTTGTCAGGCAAGAAAGGCGCGCAGTGCTTCGCCCGCCGCCGTGCCGCTCAAAAACGCGCCTTCGACGCGCGGACCACCGAACGCATCGCCCGCGAAAATCAAGGTCGGTAAATCGCGCGCGATCAAACACCGATCAGGATACGTGGTTTGGGGCTGTGAATACCTCCACCGTTTGACCTGTATTTCGCGGATATCGGGCTGCGCGCCGAGGATCGGCGTCAGTTCGGCGCGCAAAAACGTGATGATGTCGTCGTCGGTGGCGTCGTAATAGGTGCGGCTGTACTCCGGGTTGATGTGCGCGGTCATCAAGGTATGCGGCGACAACCCTTTGGCTTTGTTATCCGCGACCCATGAGATCGGGGCGTCCGGGCGTTGCAGCCCACCGGGCGCGGGCAAATTGATATCGCCGTCGATCCATATCATGCCAGCGATGCACGGATCATAATGGATTGCGTCCAGTGCGGCGCGGTCGCTGGTATTGAGCGAGACACCGCCTGCGTCGAGCAGTTTGATCGACTGGGGCACGGGCGCGGTCAGAATCAACCCGTGTGCATCGAAGATCACACCGTGTTTGTCGGTCAACTGCCAGCCATCCGCGCCATGGGCAATCGATGCAATCTCGACACCGACGCGCGTGTTGATTCCATCCGCGAGGTAGCGGGTAATGGCGTTCATGCCGTCATGGGCGGCGTAGCGTGGGTGTCCGTCGCGTGTGCCGCTTGCGCTGCCGTCGCTCCATCCGCGCGACCATTCAAAGATCAGCCCGGCGGACAGCCATTGATCGACGGTGGCACGAAACACCGGGTCGCGGACGCTGAAAAACTGCGCGCCGTGATCGGCTTGCCCCTGACCGATACGGCGCGTCGCCATACGTCCGCCGACGCTGCGCCCTTTATCGAGGACGAGGGCAGGATGCTGTGTGTTGAGCAATACGCGGGCGGCGGTCAGCCCGGCGATGCCCGCGCCGACGATGAGGGTTGATGAGGTGGGGAGGGTCATGAGTAGTGTCCTAAAAAGGTCTATGTAAAAAAATAAAACTTACCATAGACAACAGGGAGAACACAGAGGGGTTTGGTGAGAAATGAAATTATTTGCGGTGATTGCTCGTCATTTTCGTTACCGCTTATCATCGCCGCAGACTGAAGTCATGCGGCTAGACAAAAACGTGTAAGTCAGTTCTGCGGCAAACAGGGCGTGTCCTCTCTATGCCCCGTAGATATAGCGGTCTATATCTTCGCCGCGCGCTTTGAGAATTACAAGTGCTTGCGAACGGAATAGTGTCAGGCGATCTGATAATCGACGATAGACGACCGCCCATAATTGCGGGGTGATGCAGGTGGTGAGATCAGCCTCTAGCTCGCGATGTGCGGCATGAAAAAGCACATCGAGACTTTCCAACAACACTGTTTCCATCGGTCGGTCGGTGGATTCCGCCGCTTCTTCGATACGATGATATAAGTCGTCGGGAAGTTCGAGCGTGATCGATTTTTGAGTCATAGATTGCGTTTCCTATCGTCATCATGATCATCAAATCGCGTTCTACGTAGGAATTTGTGATGATGAAGTGAGCGGGCGCAGCACGCTGCGCCCCTACACCTGATTGGATTACCGGAATAACTCACGCACGATGACGTTGCGCTGAATTTCGCTCGTGCCTTCGTAGATTTGAAAGACTTTCACGTCGCGCATCAGTTTTTCGACTGGATATTCTTTCATGTAGCCGTAGCCGCCGAACACCTGCACCGCATCGACCGTGACCTGCATCGCCATATCTGCCGCGAACGCTTTCGCCGCCGCGATCAGCTTGGGATTGGCGATGCCTTGATCGACCAACCATGCCGCTTGCCAGACCAGCAAGCGAGCGGCTTCGATGTTGATCGCCATATCCGCGATTTTGTGACCGACCGCCTGATGCTGCCAGATCGGCTGCCCGAAGGTTTCGCGCGATTTGCAATACTTGACGCATTCTTCCAGCGCGCGCCGTGCGACGCCGACCGCGCCCGCTGCCACACCGGGACGGCTGTGATCGAACACCTGCATGGCGAGCATAAAGCCCATGCCGTCTTCACCGATGCGATGGTCGGCGGGGACTTCGACGTTCTCGAACACGATCTCGGCGGTATCGGCGGCGCGCTGACCGAGCTTATCAAAGTGCTTGCTCACGTTGATTCCGGGCGTATCGCGCTCGATGACGAAGCAGCTAATGCCTTTGTGTTTCGCGCCAGGATTAGTGACGGCGAACACGGTGTAAAAATTGGCGTAATTGACATTGCTGATAAAAATCTTGCTGCCATTAATTACATAGTGTCCGTTGACACGCTCGGCGCGTGTTTGCATCCCGACCACGTTCGACCCCGCGCCCGGTTCGGTGACGCAGTACGCGGCAAGCTGCCCTTGCCCGACCATGCGATCGCCCAGCCACAAGTCTTTTTGTGCGTCCGTGCCACCGATCATGATTGGTAGCGACGACAAATTGTTGACGCTCATGGCGGTGCTGATGCCGGAACATCCATAGGCGAGTTCTTCCGCGACTAAGCATTCTTCAAAGACGCTCGCGCCGGGTCCGCCGTATTCGAAGGGGATATTCAAGTTGACCAGCCCGAGATCACGCCCTTTGTTGATAATATCGATTGGGAAAGTGGCGGTGCGATCAAAATGCTCCGCGACCGGGGTGATCTCTTTTTCGGTAAATTCGCGCGCCATCTTTTGCAGCATCTTTTGTTCATCGGTCAGTTCAAAGCTGATTCCTGCCGATGTCATCACATGATCGACCATTTTTATACTCCGAAGAAATGTTTATTAAACGACGGTTCGATTATAACGAGCGCCTTCGTCGAAATAAACAGGACACTTTAATTGCTCTTAACGAACCTTGTCATATAATCCAACACGATGCGATTAAGAGCTCACCTTACGCAGATTGCCTTCATCCTAAATCCATCTCCCTCAGGGAGAAGGACTTCCCTTATCGCGACAGTTTTTCACCCCTCGCCCTGAGGGCTATGCATTACCCACATCTTTTTGGGGAAGGGGATAGGGAGAAACAAAGCGCTTTTCTCGTGCGAAAGCCGCCCAAAAGGAGGCTGCATCGCCCTGTCGGAACGAAGCAACCTGGGGCGAATACCGCCGAACACGGCAGC
>JBBRAA010000092.1:0-11281 GCA_038207205.1 Aggregatilineales bacterium | reverse complement strand
GCACGGAGGCACAGAGAGATATGTAGGGACGGGACTCAGTCAGACGCGCCCGTGCTGCCATGCCCGTACGAACGCGCGATTATTTCTGTTCGCGTATTTTTGCTTCGTTGTCGCGTATCCAACCTTCAACTTGTGTACGCTTTGCGTCGCTTAAGTTCCCTAACTCAATATAACGGTGATAATCGACGTTGGCTTGGGCATACATCCCTTTATTTTCATAGGCGAAGCCGCGACTATTATAAGCAGTGGCAAGTTTTGGATCCAGGCGGATCGCTTCGTTACAGTCGGCAATCGCGCCGTCGAAATCGCTTTTCGCATAGCGCGCGAAGCCGCGATTATTATGGGCGTTTTGAGATTGAGGATTCAGGCGGATCGCTTCGTTATAGTCGGCAATCGCGCCGTCCAAGTCGCCTTTCGCATTGCGCGCTCCGCCGCGATTATTATAAGCAAAGGCAAATTTTGGATCAAGACGGATCGCTTCGTTATAGTCGGCAATCGCGCCGTCGAAGTCGCCTTTCGCATTGCGCGCGACGCCGCGATTATTATGGGCGTTTTGAGTTTGAGGATTCAGGCGGATCGCTTCGCTTGCGTCGGCTATCGCGCCGTCGTAATCCTCAGCCAGAATACGCTGCTTTGCCCTCGTCACATATGCTGCCGCCGACCCCAACGGCGGATCATGAACTTCTGGCGCGCTCGGTTTTGGTTTTACGGACGGTGCGGGTGTGCGCGTCAAGATCGACTCAATGTCGCGCATCAACCGCTCAATATCGTCGTAAAACGCTTTGCCGCCATCCAGCCGCGCCGCGTTGATGTCGCACATCGGACGCAAACTCTCCGGCAAGTCACGGCGGTTTGGCATTCGCGCGCCTTTGATCTGCACCGGCGCGAGGATCGTCGTCGGCGTACTCAACGCCGTCTCCAACTCGATGCGCACATAGTCTATATCGTCATCGGTGGCTTTCGCCTGCAGCAATGGCAGCCACTCAGGTCCGATGATTGCCAGCACCACATCGCTTTCGCTGATGCGCGTCTTAATATAGTCCTCAAAGCGTGTGAACGCGGGCAGATTATCAAAATCCATGAACACATGCTCGCGCCCGTAACGTTGGATCAACCAATCGCGTATACGGTATACAAAGTCGGCATTATCTGCCTGGCGGTAGCTGATGAAGATTTTGCGTGTCGGTTGTGTCATCGGTCTATATATCCAGGATCGGTTATGTGGCGCTGACGTTTCTGGTATTATACGCGACAATAAGGCAATTAGCGATCACAATTCAGGGGGAAACACATGAACCAATTCATGGCAACGCTGACACGCTACGGGGTTGGCGCGTTGAGCGTTCTGTATCTGATTTTTCCAAATTTAGGGCTGGCTGAACCGCTGCCCGATGCGATTCCGGTGGTTGGTCACGCCGACGAAGTCGCGGCGACGTTTTTGGCGGCGATCATGTTTCGGATTTTTCCGGCGATCAAAAATCCGTCGGTGGCGCGCGTGGTCGTGAGCGGCATTTTAGGCGTGATCGGCGCGATTTACCTGGTCTATCCGTCGTTCAGCTTGTTGGAGTTCATCCCCGATGTGATCCCGTTCGTCGGCAACCTGGACGAAGCGGGGGCGGCGCTGCTCGTCGCCAACGCGCTCCGCACGGTGTTCGCGCGCCGTGATGACAGCGGCGAACAGGGACAGATCATCGAGGGGCAGACCGCAGCGAAAAAAGGTGGGGCTTACCTCAACCCCTAACCCGAATTCGGAGCGGGCAAGACACCTTTAACAATCGATGGCGTCGAACCTCCACCCCCCAACCCCATCTCCGTGTGGCGCTGAGGAGAGGGGGAGAACCGCTCGACGATTGCCCCGCTTACGCCGCGACTTTCGTCGGCGCGTCGGCGCTGCGGCGGCGCATGATGAACACGATCAGCGCGATCACGAACGCGATCACAGCGCCCGCTTGCGACACATTGACACCTGCGACGAGCGAGACGGGCACGCGCAGAAATTCCAGAAAGAAGCGTACTGCGGCGTATTGAAGTACGAACAGCAAGAAAATGTCGCCTTGACGCAGTGTTTTTCCGCGCGCGCGCTGCCATAAACTGAGCAGCACGATAAAGGCGAGAAAATTCCACAGCGATTCGTACAAGAACAACGGATGAAAGCGCGTTTCGACGGGGTACGCGACCAGACTGCTGTATTCACCGACACGCTTGTCGGTGGGGATCAAAATACCCCACGGCAGCGAGGTCGGGATACCGTATAGTTCCTGATTGACCGCGTTCGCCCATCGCCCAATCGCTTGACCGAGCGGAATACACACGCCAGCAATATCCAGCCAGTATGGAACCGACAGCTTGTTATGGCGCATATACAGATACGCGCCTATGCCGCCGCCCAAAAATGCGCCGAAGATGTGCAGCCCGCCGCTCCAGATCGCAATCGCGCCGTTTTGCAGATCGAAAAAGTTTTGGAAATAAAATTCGGTCGTTTGACCGCGCGCGATCGCGTCGATGGGCGGGAACAACACATACCATAAACGCGCCCCGATGATCGCCGGGATGATCGCCCATGTCAGCCCACCCCAGATATGATCCGCGTCTTGTCCATCGCGCTTTGCCAGCCGTGCGGCGATAACCGCCGCCACTAGCATGCCCAGAACGATGATGATTCCGTAATAACGAATTTGCAGACGGTCAAATAATTCGATGTATTCGGCTTGAAATTCCATGCTGCTGAAACCTCTACTTGTCGAGATGACGGTACACGTAAAGTAAACGCTGCACAGCGGTGATGTTCGTCCCGATGGTGAGTATCCACAACATCGGGATGGTCAGCGGCGCGATCAACAGCGCGATGATCAGTACCGCTGCCCGCTCGAACCGCGAAAACAACCCAATTTTGACGCTGAGATCGGCTTCACCTGCCCGTGCGCGCACGTAGCTTACCACAAAACTACCGATCAGGGAGAGCAGCGCCAGCACCATATAGTCAAATTGATCGAGCGTGGCAAAATAAACCGTCAACGCGCCGAAAATCATGCCGTCGGCGTAGCGATCCAGCGTCGAATCCAGCACCGCGCCAAAACGATCGGTGCGCTGCATTGCCCGCGCGACCGCGCCATCGAGCGCGTCAAGCGGGAAACTCGCCAGCAGCAGCAAACCGCCGATCTGCAATTGACCGCGCGCGATCACGACCGCCGCAATGGCGATCACGATCAGTCCGGCAATCGTGATCGTATCGGGATGAATCCCAAGTCGATGCACGGCGCTTCCGGCGCGACGGGTAACGCCGTCGAATATGGCGCGTGCGCGATCCGAAAGGGTGGTTGATGCTGTGGGTGGTGTGGTCATGTACGAGAGTATAAAGGGTAGAGGCATGGCTGTGCCATGCCCAAATTGCATCCTATGGAGGACATGGCACAGCTATGCCCACGCTAAGAAGTTGACTAAGATTTTGTAACTGCTCAGCCCTCATCCTAAATCCTTCTCTCACAAGGGGAGAAGGACTTTCTACCGCGTTTCTCCCCTTCTCCCTCATGGAGAAGGGCAGGGGGTGAGGGCTGAAAACGAGGGGCTTGCGTAAGGCGAGTCATAAATTATAGTTTTTCGGACAATGCGTGATTTATCCCTACGAAAGATGTCCACGATATTAGCACTCGCTATTATGTTTCGATCTTGCGCCGAGACTGACGGTGTATTACACTGAGAAGATAGTGCGGGGAGTGGCGCAGTTTGGTAGCGCGCAGCTTTCGGGTAGCTGAGGTCGTGGGTTCGAATCCCGCCTCCCCGACAAAAGTAAGTGTTCGCGGCAGGTTAAACTCTCCATTGATAGCGTGATGACTACTGCGCATCCCCTTTTTAGACTATTTTAATTGTTTTTCCCCCGTCGCTGCCGTGCGATCTCGAACGCCAGCACCGCGCTCGCCGCTGTCGTGCCAAGCGCCTGCTCGAAGTCACTCGCATACGGGATATTCACACGCAGATCGGCGCTATCGGCGAACGAACGCGTCACCCCGCGCTTTTCGCCACCGATGACCAGAAATAATGGCACGCTAAGATCGACATCATAAATTGGCTTCGACCGCCGTTGATCCGCCACGACGACCTTCAAACCGCGCATCTTGAAGAAATCCGCGGCTTCTTCCACCGTGTCCGCAATCGCCGTCGGAATCCATTCGGTCGCGCCCGCGCTCGCCCGTGCGACAATCGCCGCCGCACCGCCGATCCAGTTGCGCGGACGTACAACCAAGCCATGCGCGCCCGCCGCGTAAAATGCGCGGATCGACTGCCCGAAGTTGAACGGGTCTTCAACGCCATCGAGCATAATGATGAACGGGCGTTCGATACCCTTGACGAGCATCTCCAGCTCGATAAACTGCCGTTCACCAACGAACGCCAGCACGCCGCCGTGTGTTTTGCCTTGCGCCAGCGCATCGATCTCGTCTTCTGGCACGCGATAAATTGGCACACGCTTCGCCTCGGCGGTCTTGATCAACTTGGTCACTTCATAATCGCGGTGGTTTTCGCGCACGACCAGTGTATTGACCTCGCGGCTGCCGCTTTTCAACGCCGCTTCAATCGATATCAACCCTTCAAGGATCAACGGCGGCTGCACGCTGGACATTTACAGCCCCTTCGCTTTGGCTTCATCCCAGAGCGCATCCATCTCGGCGAGTGTCATTGCTTTCAGGTCGCGCCCTTGTGCTAGCGCGCCTGCTTCGACATAGCGAAAGCGCCGCGAAAACTTGGCGTTGCTCTCGCGCAGCGCAATTTCGGGGTCGATCTTGATCCAACGTGCCCAGTTTGCCATCATCAACAGCAGATCGCCCATTTCTTCGCGGATATGATCGGGATCGGTCGCTTCGAGCAGTTCAGCTAATTCCTCGCGGATTTTGGCGATTACGTCGGCGCTGTTCGCCCAATCAAAACCGACTTTTGCCGCCTTGGCGGTGTAATCTGCCGCTTGCGCCAGCGCGGGTAAACTTTTCGGCACGCTGTCCAGAATCGAGGGACGCAGCACGCCTTTTTCGGCATGTTCCTGCTTCTTCAACGCCTCCCAATTTGTCACCACATCTGCCGCGCCACCAACGCTGACATCACCCCACACATGCGGATGACGCCGGATCAGCTTGTGATTGAGTGCCATAATAATGTCGCTCATGCTGAACGTGCCCGCTTCAACGGCGATTTGCGCGTGCAGCACGATCTGCAAGAGCAGATCGCCTAGTTCTTCGCGCAGCGCGTCAGTATCTTCGGCATCGAGCGCGTCGAGGACTTCGTGCGTTTCTTCTAAGAGATATTTACGCAGCGATAAATGGGTTTGTTCGCGATCCCAAGGACAGCCCTCTGGCGCGCGCAAGTGAGCGATTGTTTCTTGCAGCGATTCGAAGCCGCGCAAACGCGGATACGCTGGCACATACAGCGCGGTCAAATACGCGATCCGGTCGCTGTGATCAATTTCGTGGAGCGCGACCGTTTCGACGCTCGCGTCGGGCGTGCCCGCAGCATGGATCAACTGTACTGGAAAATCGTCGGGGTATTGGTTCATCAGCGTGAGCTTGAGGTCGGATGCCATCGCGCGGTTATAGACCTGACCGAGCAGTGCGGGTGCATCCGGGTTGAGCGGTGGATGATGCGCGTCGGCAATCGTGATCGCATCATAAATTTGCAATCCGTGAATCGCATCGACGCCGACCAGCGCCAATGTCGGCTCGATGAAACTGATTCCATTGACGATTTGCACGGGTATATTTTCAGTTTTGGCGCGCGCGATCAACCCTATAATCGTCGCTTCGGCAACCATCGGGTCGCCCGGTACAGCATACACGACATCACTTACATGCGCGGCAGTCATCACGCGCTCGATGATCGCCGCGTACACGTCGGCGAATGCTGCGTGTTGCTCGTACAAATCGTCGCACGCGCTGATCGCCGCTTGATTGGGCAGCGCTGGCACACACGGATGATGCCGCGTGCGTAAAATCACACGTGGCGCGTTTTCAAGCGCGCTCCACGCGCGGCGCGAAAGATCGTCAGGGTGTCCGGGTCCAAGTCCAAGCAGGGTGAGGGTCATACGAGAAATTATTTCCAATCAAAAATGTCTTTGACAAGCAGGGTAAAACCAGGCAGCACACGACCACCGTCCAGTGTATCGTTTTCACCCAAAATCTTGACAGGTTGTGTCGGCTCGTACACATGGACGAGTCGTTCTTGCGGATACACCACCCATACAACGACCCCTGCCAATAGGTAGTTTGGAATTTTTATACTCAAAATACGGCGCGATTCAAGGGATGAGGGATAATCGACCTCGACCGCTAAATCAGGTGGAAAAGGCGCGAACCATTCGGTCGTTAAAGTTTTTGGCTTCGCAATGAAGGCAACATCGGGTGCATAACGCTCGCCGGAAACCGTGTAACCGCCGGCTTCGCCTGTTATATAACCTAATTCCCGATCTTCAACGAAGTTACCCATACGGCGGTTGATGCGCGACGAGATATGAGACGACGCAATATTCGATGGCGCTTCGACAATCTCCCCTCCAATAAGTTGAAAAATACGGTCAGCATTTTCGGGAAGGTTGATGAACGCCTCGAACGCTTCTACAGACACAGATTTTGCGGGCGCGAGCATGAGAACGATCCTCGTTACGGACGAACACCATCATTGTATAGCAAAAAGGACACAAACCCTCTGTGTCCTGTGTATTTTCTGTGCTTGAGCCGAAAACGCTTTAGCGCTTGGTGTACGTCGGCGCTTTGCGGGCGCGTTTGAGACCTGGCTTCTTACGTTCCTTGACGCGCGGGTCACGGGTGAGCAGTTCCGCATCACGCAGCGACGGGCGCAGTTCAGGGTCAATTTTGAGCAGCGCACGGGCGACGCCGAGCTTGCACGCATCGCGCTGACCGCTGATGCCGCCGCCGTTGACATGGATCGAAATATCGTAACCACGTTCCTGACCGACCACCTTTAACGGTGACAAGACGAGATCGAGATCACCTTCGCGCGGCATGTATTCGAGCGCGTCGCGGTCATTGATGACCACGCGACCCGTTCCGCCAGGAAACAGGCGGACGCGGGCGGTCGCTTCTTTGCGACGACCGATTCCTTCGTAATATTGAGACGACATAACGGTTTAGTTCTCCCCTGGCTTGCGTGTTTCGATCTTCAACACTTCCGGCTTTTGCGCTTCGTGCGGGTGTTCACTGCCAGCATACACATGCAGCTTGCCCAAGACTTGCGCGGTCAGCTTGTTCTTCGGCAGCATCCCCTTGACGGCGATGCGGATCGGACGATCTGGGAAGCGGGTGATTTGATCCTTGAGCGTAATCGACTTGATACCACCCGGATAACCGGAATGGCGGTTATAAATTTTCGATTCCATGCGGTCGCCCGTCACGTAAATCTTTTCGGCGTTGATCACGATGACGTAATCACCCATATCCATGTGCGGCGCGAAGGTCGGTTTGTGCTTGCCGCGTAAGATCGTAGCGATCTGCGTGGCGAGACGCCCCAATGTTTGCCCTTCGGCGTCCACGACCCACCACTTGCGTTCGATATCTTTGGGGGTCGGTGACCAAGTTTTCTGATGCATATTCACCTCTTGGCGGGCGTCTCACCCGCGTCTAAAACAAACGAGTTCAAAGTGTTGTCTGCTGTTTTTTATCAGTGCTCAGCACTCACCACTAGCTAGCTGCTGCTATTGTACTTCACCTGCACCAACGTCAGTGCGTGCGGCGGGGCGATTGTCCAGTTTGAGACAAGCTGAGCGCCGCGAAATACCCGGTCTAACTGCGCCAGCGATTTGTTGCCGCTTGCGACATCGACCATATAACCCACTAAGCGTCGCACCATATGGTACAGAAACGCATCGCCTTCGACGGTGTAGCGCCACGAGACCGCGCCCGCGCTTTCGGGCATCGCCGCGCGCTCCCAATACGAATGGAAGATTGTGCGGACGGCGTTATCCCCGTGCGGCGGTTTGCCAAATGCGCCAAAATCGTGCGTACCGATCATAAGATCGGCAGCGGCATCGAGCGCATTCGCATCGAGCGGCACGCGCACCTGCCACGCGAACCGATGCAGCGACGGAATACGTTCCGCCGCACTGACCACATGATACTTGTAAATGCGCGCCTGCGCGTCGAAACGCGGGTGAAAGCTGCTGCCTTCTGGCAGACTGACGAGCGACTGAAACACGATATCGCCCGGTAATGCCACGTTGATCGCGCGCATGAGCGCGTCCGCGCCGTGCCGCCATTCGTCCGTACTCAGGTCGAAGGCGATCACTTGTCCGGTCGCATGGACGCCTGTATCTGTGCGTCCCGCGCCAATCGCCGTCACGCTGCACCCAGTCACCGACCGGATCGCGCTTTCGACTGCGCCCTGTATCGTCGGGATGCCATCCGCCTGACGTTGAAAGCCTTGAAAGCGTTCGCCGTCATACGCCAGCACCGCGCGATACCGGGTCAACCCTCACCCTCGACAACCTTCGGTTGACTTCCCCTCTTCATATAGTGAGAGGGTTGGGGCGTGAGGTTCATCATTACTCGCTGGTGGAGCGATCCACAAGTTCGAGGATCACCATTTCAGCGCCGTCACCCTTGCGCGGACCAATCTTGATCAAGCGCGTATAACCGCCGGGACGTGTTTCATAGCGCGGCGCAAGCGTATCGAACAACTTACCGACAAGGATACGGTTGTTGTTCAACTTGCTGGCAGCGATGCGGCGGGCGTGCAGTGCGCGGTTCGGGTCTTGATGCGCCAAGCCGCGTTTAGCGGTGGTGATCAAGCCTTCGACTTCATCACGGATGAAGATCGCCTTGGCGTGCGTGGTTTCAATGCGCTCGTGTTCGATCATCGCCGTTGCCAGCGATGTTCGCAGCCAACCGCGCCCTTGTGTACTGCGTGAAAGTTTCTTGCCGTATACACGGTGTCTCATCGCTTAATCCCCTAGTTCCGATGGGAACTCCACATCGTTGGGCAGATAGCCCTTTTCTTTCATCTTATCGACCAGCTCTTGCAGCGATTTTTCGCCAAAGTTGCGAATTGCCAGCATCGCGTCGGTGCCGCGATCCAGCATATCACGCACATCGCCAATCGTGGTGATGCCGGTGCGCTTGAGCGAATTGAATACGCGCACGCTGAGATCGAGTTCTTCAATCGGGCGGTCATACCACTGTGCATGATCCGAACGCACATCGTCATCGCCAGAATCCAAGCCTTCATACGGCATGGGTTCGACAACGCCGCCGATCACCGTCAAATGCTTCATCATAATCCGTGCGGCTTCGCTCAACGCTTCTTCGGGGCGGATGGTACCGTCCGTCCAAATTTCGATCACGAGCTTATCGAGATCGGTACGCTGGGCGACACGCGCCGGGCTGACCTCAAAGTTCACACGGCGGATCGGGCTGAAAATCGCGTCGATGGGCAGTTCGCCAATCGGCAGCCGTCCACGTTCTTCGGCGGGGCTGTAGCCGCGCCCCATCATCACTTCAAACTCGATTTCGATGTGCGCATCAGCGGAGTCGGCAGTGAACAGGTACAAATCGGGGTTTTCAATCTCGATTTCACCCGGCGCATTAATGTCCGCCGCCGTCACTATGCCTTCGCCGCGATGTTCCAGACGCAAACGCGCCCCATCTGCCCCTTCCAGGCGCAAGCGTAACTGCTTGACCTGAAGGATCAACTGGGTCATGTCTTCGCGCACGTTCGGAATCGCGCTAAACTCGTGATGTACATCGCTGACGCGGATCGACGTGACCGCAGCACCCGGCAGCGACGATAACAGGATACGGCGCAGCGCCGTCCCTAATGTTTGCCCGTAACCGCTTTCCAGCGGGCTAATGATAAAACGCCCATAGTTGCGTGTGACGGCATCGCTTTTGACTTCGTGCGGCAGCACCATATTATTCGTGATCAAGACCGCGCTCCTCGTGTTCATAAACCCCAACGTAATAACACCGTTTGATAATAAAGACGTGAGGCGTTGTTACACGCGGCGCTTTTTTGGTGGGCGCACGCCATTGTGTGGGATCGGCGTCTTGTCGGTGATGGAACGCACCTTCAAGCCACTGGCTTGAATCGCGCGGATGGCAGCTTCACGACCGGGACCCGGTCCCTTGATGAAAACATCGACTTCCTGCATCCCTTGATCGCGCGCAGCATCCGACGCGGACTGTGCAGCGACACGGGCGGCATAGGGTGTGCTTTTACGGCTGCCCTTAAACCCGCTCGTCCCGGCGCTTGCCCACGAAATCACATTGCCCGATTGATCGGTCATCGATACGATGGTGTTGTTGAACGTCGCATAAACATGCGCTTGCCCGTAAGGAATATTCTTCGTCGCTTTGCGCGTGGTGGCGCGGCGACCAGAAGTCGCTGCCCCAGCTTTGCCCTTTGATGCGGGTGTGCGTGCCATACCTACTCCTACTCCAACCAATGTTTACCCGGTTCATGGGTAACATACGCCCTGCAAGGATCGCAGGGCGTATGGTGTGCTGCATTCGTTCAATTGCGCTGCGGTTTACTGAAACCGGGTGACATCGGTGCTAACACCCGGTGAGGTCATCGCAGATAGGCAGCGCCATTACGGATAGTGCTAAGTAATGAGTGCAAAGAAAGTACTCGGTACTCGACACTGTTTCTACTTACTTCAATTACTTCTTGGTGGCGCCGCGACGACGACCACGACCCGGAACGGTCTTCTTGATGCCCTTGCGCGTGCGCGCGTTAGTGCGGGTGCGCTGACCGCGAACCGGCAAGTTGCGACGATGACGCAAGCCGCGATAGCAGTTGATTTCCTGCAAACGCTTGATGTTCATCGCCACTTCACGGCGCAAATCGCCTTCGACGGTATACGGACCAATAGCTTCGCGCAGCGCCGCCAAATCCGCTTCCGTCAAATCTTTCACACGGACATTCGGGTCAATCTTCGCCTGCGCCAGCAGTTTATTGCTGGTCACACGCCCGACTCCATAAATGTACGTGAGCGCAATTTCGACGCGCTTGTCGCGGGGTAAATCGACCCCTTCAATACGTGCCATAACGTTCTACCTCACCCTTGCCGCGAGTCTGCTTTAGCCCTGACGCTGTTTGTGTTTCGGGTTGGAGCAAATCACCATGACGTGACCATGACGTTTGATGACGCGACACTTTGGGCAGCGCGGTTTAACCGATGCCGATACGTGCATGTTCGCATCCATTCTTCTGTTTAACGAATTGACAGAACGTCGATTATACAAGTGATTGGCGGGTTGTCTAGGGCGGGGCGAAGAGCGGAAGTAAA
>JBBRAA010000091.1:0-11593 GCA_038207205.1 Aggregatilineales bacterium | reverse complement strand
TGCGCTTGAAGCACTGTACAGCCTGTTTTTTGGCACAAGTGTTAGAAATGTGCTAAATCCACTTGACGCCTGCCGCTAGAGAAGCTATAGTAACAGGTGTAAGTTAGCACTCAAACGTGAGACTGCTAAATAGTTTGTCCTCATTTACACTACAAGACTCACAACCCGGAGGTTTTTACACATGACGAACGTCAACATCCGTCCTTTAGGGGATCGCGTGATCGTCGAACCGGTCGAACAGGAAGAAACGATTGCGGGCGGAATGCTGGTATTGCCAGAAACCGCGAAGGAAAAACCACAGCAGGGCATGGTGCTCGCCGCTGGCGAAGGCAAGCGCGATGAAGATGGTGAACGTATTCCGATGGATGTCAAGGTGGGCGACAAAGTGTTGTTTGCCAAGTATGCGGGTACGGAAATCAAGATGGATGGCAAGAAGCTTCTGATTATGAAGGAAGCCGATATTCTAGGGGTTTTGGTCAGCTAACCGCTCGTCCACGACCTTGTTTTTTTATCACTCAACACCCGATTACATCAATTCAAGATAACGTTCAAGGAGAACATTGCTCATGGCAAAGACAATCATTTTCCGTGAGGAAGCGCGCCGCAGTTTACAGCGCGGCGTCGATAAAGTCGCAGAAGCGGTCAGCACCACCCTCGGCCCGAAGGGTCGCAACGTGGCGCTCGACAAAAAATTCGGCGCGCCCACCGTCACCCATGACGGCGTGACCGTCGCCAAGGAAATCGAACTCGAAGACCCGTATGAAAACATGGGCGCACAGCTTCTGAAAGAAGCCGCGACCAAGACCAACGATATTGCCGGTGACGGCACGACGACCGCGACCGTTTTGGCGCAAGCGATTGTCAACGAAGGTCTGAAGAACGTCGCCGCTGGCGCGAACCCGATGATGCTCAAGCGTGGCATCATGGCAGCCGCCGAAGCGATTGCCCGCAACATCCGCGAACAAGCCGTGTCGATTGAGTCGAAAGACGAAATCGCGCAGGTTGCCAGTGTGAGCGCGCAGGATGACGAAATCGGTCAATTGATCGCCGAAGTCATGGACAAAGTCGGTAAAGACGGCGTCGTGACGGTCGAAGAGAGCAAGGGTCTGGAATTCGAGACCGAATACGTCGAGGGTATGCAGTTTGATCGCGGCTATATCAGCCCGTACTTCATTACTGCCCCCGATTCGATGGAAGCCGTCATCGAAGAACCGTATATCCTGATTTACGAAAAGAAAATCAGCGCTGCGCAAGATATTGTGCCGCTGCTCGAAAAACTCGTCCAGATCGGCAAGCGTGATGTTGTCCTGATCTCGGAAGATGTAGACGGCGAAGCCTTGGCGACGCTCGTCCTCAATAAACTGCGCGGCATGTTGAACGTGCTCGCAATCAAGGCGCCAGGCTTCGGTGATCGCCGTAAGGCGATGCTGCGTGACATCGCCATCCTCACGGGCGGCACGGTCATCAGCGAAGAAACCGGTCGCAAGCTCGAAACCGTCACCCTGCAAGACCTCGGACGCGCGGCAAAAATTTCTTCGACCAAAGATGACACCGTCATCGTCGATGGCGCGGGCGAAGAAAGCGCGATCAAGGGTCGTATCGATGAAATCCGCAAGGAAATCGAACTCAGCAGCAGCGATTACGACAAAGAAAAACTGCAAGAACGTCTTGCGAAGTTGAGCGGTGGCGTTGCCATCATCCGTGTTGGCGCGGCGACCGAAACCGAATTGAAAGAAAAGAAACACCGCGTGGAAGACGCGCTCAGCGCCACCCGTGCCGCGGTTGAAGAAGGTATCGTTCCTGGCGGCGGTGTCGCGTTGATCAACGCGGTCGCAGCGCTCGATAACCTCAAGTTCCACAACGAAGACGAAAACACGGGCGTCATGATTGTACGCCGTGCGCTCGAACAACCGATGCGTAAGATTGCCGCCAACGCGGGCATCGATGGCGCGGTTGTCATTCAAGAAGTGCGCCGCGCTCAAAAAGCAGCGGGCAATACGAAAATCGGCTACAACGTCATGACCAACGAATATGTTGACATGATCGCGGCGGGCATTCCTGACCCGGCGAAAGTCACGCGCGGTGCGGTTGAAAACGCGGCGTCGATTGCGTCGATGATTTTGACCACCGAAGTCCTGATCACCGATGTCGTGGAAAAGAACAGCGGCGCTTCGGCACCGCAAATGCCAGAATATTAAATCGATAGTGTGCTGTGCGGGCGACCACCAGGTCGCTCCTACAGAGCAATGCATCCTGCGGGCGACTCTTTGAGTCGCCCGTTTGTTTTTCTCCGTAATGTCTGTACGCTAACGTTCATGCGCTATAATCAGTCTCATCATCCTAAAAACCCGATGGAACGATGGCATGACCAAACGATTTTTGGCGGCAGTGTGCTGCGCGCTGTTCATGACGATTGCGCCTGTGATGGCGCAGGAAACCACGCCCGAAGCGACGCCTGATAGTGACGCAACGGCGGAAATAACTGCTGAAAGTACCGAAACGACACCGGAGATCGCCACCCCCGAAGCGACCAGCGCGCCGCTCACGCCTGGCTATGCGCGCGTGCGAGTCGGTCACTATGCGGCGGGTGTTGGGGACGTTGATGTGTATATCGATACACAGGTGACTCATAGCGCTGTTCCATATGGCGCGATGACCAATTACGTCTCGCTCGATTCCGCGCAAGCCACGATCACAATCACCAATGCGAATGGTGCGCTTTCGGCACCCATCCTCGAACCGATCACCGTCGGCTTGGATGGTGAAAGCCTGTATACGCTGGCGATTGCGCCTGATGGGGTTACGCTCATCGACGAAAGTGCGATCATCGCGGCGGGCTTGATCCAGCGTGCCCACGCCATCCTGTTTAACGCGATCCCCGATACCACCATGAACGTCGATTTTTACAACGCCGAAGTCGGCGTTCCCATTGACAGCGGAACGGCGGCGGATATCGCCTATAACACGTTTGCTATGCTCAATCCATCGCCCACCAACGCACTGTTACAACTCGGTGTCACCAGTGCCGAAGGTGAGCTTGTCGAACAGCAAAACACGATCGAACTGCGGCGCGACCTGCTGTATATGATCGGAATCTATGGCGATGCCGCCGAACCACAAATTGCGCTGACCGAAAGCGGCACGCAAAGCATTGCTGCGATCCTGGCAGAAAGCTCAGATTTTTCGCTGCTATATGCCATGATTGTTGAGGCGGGGCTGCTCGAAATGCTCGACCAGGATTCGCCGTTCACATTCTTTGCCCCCAACAATGATACAATCACTACTTTTCTGACTGAACAGGGTCTTTATACCGATACACTGCTCAGCGATCCCGACTTGTTGAACGCAATCCTGCGCTACCATGTGTCGCGCGGCTTGTTGTTCAGCGACGATGTGGCGAGTCTGGCATTGATTCCGATGTTGAACGGCGTCGATACTGCCGTCGTCGTGTCGGCAGACAGCATCCTGCTTAACCCCAATGACGAAGGCACCGACGGTGTGACTATCACGGTGGCGGATGTGTTTGCCACCAATGGTGTTATCCACGTTATCGATCAGGTATTGGTCGCGCCTGCGTCATAATTGCAGCAATATTCAAGGGCGACTGCATCAGGTCGCCCCAAAGTACCATCAAAATATACCTTTTTGACGTTATAGAGGTCGTATTACAAGCGTAATCCATGTTACAATTCTGTTATATCGACGCTACGGGACAAAAATTCACAGATAATTCACGCTACACCAAATTTTTTGAGTCATGATTAAGAACATGGTTACCTTTTGAGAAAGTGTTGCATCACATGGTTGTCCGCGAAAATAATGATTACGAACTGCCGTCCGATCAGGGTATTCGGCTCGATTTGCGCGTTAAAACCCAGCAAGCGGTGCTGAATCAGGTGCTGCCTGCGCTCCGGCTCGCTATCGCGGATGTGACGAATTTTGTGTACGAACCGGAAGCCGACGACGAAGAAATTTACGGGCATCTGCGCGAATTAGCGACTGAAACCGTCATCGATGAAATCGTGCGCTTGCTGACGCGCGATCGCAACCCGGCGAGCAAACAGTACATGGTCAACGATGTCGATGGTATTGGCATCGATACCCTGATTGCATGTTACGGCGAACTCACACCCGAACATGCGCGGACGTGGTTCGCTTCCGAACTTGACCTGAACAGCGCTGATTACAAGGCGCTTGCCGATTCACTGCCTGATCATATGTTGTTATAATCACGACGGGCGACCTGATTGGTCGCCCGCACTGCCATCCATTTATGCTAAATTGAACTCGCCCAATACCTGATTGACCCAGCGCTGCACGCGCGCGCTGGTTTGTTCGGGCTGACCATCTTGATCGACGCCCAAACCCAGAAAATGATCTTCAACCTGCGCTTTTGATTCGGCAAACTCATAGCCCTTGGTACGCCACAAGCCCCATAATTCCGCGCCGCTGGCGAGCAGTTCATCGGTCAGTGTGCCAACCGCATCCAGGAAATTGAAGCCGTAGCCATTTTGATCGCCTAAGCCAAAGACGGCAATCTTTTTGCCCTTCAACGTCGTGCTTTCAAGCTTCGGCAAGAAGATCGCCCAGTCATCCTGCAATTGTCCGGTATTCCATGTCGGGATGCCGCAAATCATGAAATCATAGCCTGCGAATTGTTCGACGCTGCTGCTGCCAATATTGAAAATATCGACCAGACCGGGCGCGCGCTTATCAAATTCTTCTTTCATTTGATACGATACGAACTCGGTATTGCCGGTACTGCTGCCATAAAAAAGCCCGACCTTGCCCATGCGATTCACCTCTTGCCGTACTCGAAATTTTCGATTGTGATGTTGTTCACATTATGCGCGGAATCGGCGTAACCTGCAATACATACAATTCAAAGTGTGTGAACCGCACAGGACGCAAAGCGCGTAATCGCCTGTGAGTCGATGATCAGGGTGTGAGTCTTCGATAAAATACATGGATTGATTGGGTAAAATGCCAAAATTCACGATGCAAAAGGCGGTGGCAGATTTGAATGCTAATCACCTCTCCCCTCATTTTCGGAAGAGAGACATATTGCGCCTAGCGATCTTGATCGGCTTAATTTTGATACTTGCGTTACCGACGCTGACGTATCCATTGGGACGCGATCAAGGTGTATTTGCCGTGATCGGGCGCGGGCTGCTCGACGGGCGCGTGCCGTATGTCGATTTATGGGATCCCAAGCCGCCCGCCGTATTTTATATCTACGCGGGCGCGATGATGCTCTTCGGGCGCACCGTAATGGCGCTGCGCGCGATTGATCTGCTCATGTTTCCGGTGATCGCGTTGTGCCTCTATTGGTTGGGGCGGCGCTGGAAAAACGCGCGCGTGGGCGAATGGGCGGTGATCCTGTTTGGGGTGTTTTACTTCACCGAAACCTTTTGGACGCTCACGCAAAACGACGGCATCGCCCTGCTGCCATTGTGCCTTGCCGCCGTGTGCGCGCTCAAGGCGGTGGAGGCGGGGCGGTGGGCGTGGTTATGGTCGCTGGCGTGCGGTGCGTTATGTGGGTGGGTGTTTTGGTTCAAGTATCCGTTCGGGTTGTTCATCGCCGTGATGTTTATCGGCTATCTTGAGCTGAGACCGTCTGCCTCCGCTCCGAATTCGGCGAGCGGAGAAAATGCTGTCGCCTTGCTGCCTCGCGCTGCAAGCGTGGGGTGGAACAGACGGGCGGCGATCTTGTTCGCGTTTATAAGCGGATTATTCGCTGTGTTGCTTGGCGGCGTCTTGAACCTGGCATCGATAGGCGCACTCGACGCGCTGGTCGAAAGTGCGCGCGTGACGGCGGGTTACACCGCGCTTGGCTTCGACGCCGATGAATTTATGCGCGCACTCAATACCGCCCTGCCCATGCGCGTCGCGTGGATCGGTTTGGTAGGGCTGGCATTGATCGGCTCAATTCCCCAAAAAACAGCCGACTCAAATCGGCAAATCAGCCTGATGCTGAGGCGCTGGCTGATCGCCGCGTTGGGCATTCTGATTGTGCAAGCGAAGTTTTACGATTACCACTGGCTGCCTTTGCTGCCCGCGCTCGTCATGTTTGGCGCGGCAGGGATAGAACGGGTGATCACATTCGTTGACAACCGCGTCCGATCACACGCAGCAGACGCAGCGCTGCGGGGAACGGCTGCCGCCCTGTTCCTTGCGGTGCTGGCAGTGGTGATCGGCACGAAAACCATCCCGTATTTGACCGGACAAGAAGATCAAACAACCTATTTTGCGCGCTTTCAAGCGGGTGAATTTATCGCGGATGAATCGCTCAAAGTCGCGGATTTTTTACGCGCGCGCGTCGTGCCGGGTGACTCGTTATTCATCTGGGGCTTTCGCCCAGAAGTCTATTACCTGAGTCAATTGAAGCCCGCCGTCCGATTCATCTTTCATTACCCGCTCGTCGCGGATTGGTATCCGCGTGCATGGCGCGACCAAACCGTCGATATTTTATGGGCGGCGCTGCCGCCCTATGTGCTGGTGCTGCAAGTCGATTATCTTGATTGGGTGACAGGGCGCGCCGACGCCGACTCGAATACGCTGTTGCAAGAATACACGGACTTGAACGACTGGCTCATTTTCAACTATGAACGTGAGACACGGATCGGCAACTTTTTTGTGTGGCGACGCAAAAAATAAAGCTAAAACATAACGTAAAGACGCGAAGAAAATTCAGAATGTCGCGAGTGGTGACTATGCTGGTGTTTTTCGGAAAAAGTGTGCTGTGTCCAAAACTCCACAAAATTGGACACATGCCTGGAAACAAATACCCCCGAAAAAGAGGGTAATCGTCGGCAAATCGATGATCAATCTGTGCGAATCTTTGCTATGATAAAAGGATTGATTGGGCAATTTGCCAAAACTCACTATGCTAGAGGAGGTGTACCAAGTCACCAAGATGCTGGAAGCCACGATGATCCAAACCGACATTCTTGTTCGCCTCGCTCACCGCGAGGATATTTCTGCAATAACCGACATGATCCGCCCATTTGTCGATGATGGCAAACTATTAGAACGCACTTACGACGAATTCGAAGACCTGCTGCCGACATTCTTTGTCGCGGTTGCCGAAGAAAACGGCGAAGTCGTCGGCTGTGCCGCGTTAGAGATTTACTCGCGTAAACTGGCAGAAATTCGCAGTTTAGCAGTCAAAGCCAACGCGCAGGGCAAGGGCATCGGCAAAATGCTGATCGATGCGTGTGTCAATCTGGCACGCGAACGCGGCATCTTAGAAGTGATGGCGATCACGTCGTCGGATGGTTTCTTCCAGTCATGCGGGTTCGATTACACGCTGCCCGGTGCTAAACGGGCGTTGTTTTTGCAAACGCGCGATCTCTAAACTCCCCTAAACTTTCTCAAAAAGGCTGACCGTGTGGCTCATCCTTCGATAAACGCTCCTCGATATACTGAGGAGTGTTTTAGTTTGCATAGGAGGGATGTATGACCATCCTCAAAATCGGTGACTCCATGCCCGATTTCACGCTTCCCGATCACACAGGCGAACCCACACAACTATCCAGCCTCAACCGCGCATCCGAAATGGACAAACGGCTCGGCTTCACCGCAGGTTATCCATTAATCGTCGTGTTTTATCGCGGCTTCTTCTGTCCGCGCGATCAAGCGCAGTTCCGCGATTTGGTGGCAATGCAAGACGAACTTGATGTGTCGTATACCAAAGTTGTCTCGATTGGAATCCAAGAACCGATCATTCATGCCGCATTTCGTAATGGATTAGGCGCAGAGTGGACATTTTTGGCGGATACCGAACGCGTAATCATCCGCCAGTTGGGGATCCTCGACGAAACCGAAGGCGAATACGCCGATGTGTCGCGTCCGTTTACGTTCGTGCTCAACCCCGATCTGACGATTCACACGATCTATGACGGCTGGTATTTTATGGGACGCCCCAGCAACAGCGAACTGCGTGCGCGCTTGCGTGAGATCATGGCGATGCAGTTGTTATATCACTACGACGCATGGAATACCGATATGCGTAAGCAAATTCGCATTCCGGCGGCGCAGTGGGTAGACGGCGCACCGCCGCTCGGCGCGAACGGTCTCAAAGTGCTGGATGGCGTCGTCAAACGGTTCAGTTTGTCGAGCGGGAGCGGTACGATTGAGGCGGGTGGTGAGGACTACTTCTTTAATTTCACCGCGATTCCTGGTGACGGCTACCGCACCATCAAACAAGAAACCAAAGTCCGCTTTGAAGTCGTCGAAACTGAAACCGGATTAAGCGCGCGCAATATCCAGAAAATCTAGGCATGAGTGCAGCATAGTGATCCCACGAAAAGCGCGTAAGCTTCATACCCGATGTCCGCCGTTGACGTGAACGACCTGTCCGGTGATCCAGCGCGCTTGATGCGACGCGAGAAAGACAGCGGCATCCGCCAGATCATCCGCGCGACCAACGCGGCGTAACGGCGTGGCGCGTGTGATTTCGTCCGCCATACGCGGCGTGATCCAGCCGGTTTGTGTGGGTCCCGGCGAGATCACGTTGACGGTGATGCCAAATTGACCGAGTTCAAGCGCCGCCGCGCGGCTGTAACTTTCGAGCGCATGTTTGCTTGCGCCATACGCGATTTCGCTCGGAAAAGCGGGTGACCCATCGGTCGATAGATTGATGATACGTCCCCAATCTTCGCCACGTTTGATATGGCGGCGGGCATATTCGGTCATCATCAGCGCGGCGGCACGCGTATTGATGGCAAAATGCGCGTCATGACTGTCAGCGGTCAACGTTGGCACGCCAGACGTGAGCCATTCGACCGAACGCGTGTTGGTGAGCAAGGCGGAGTCGGGCAAGAACGTGTCGGCGGTCGAATGTGCCGCATTGTTGATCAAAATGTTAACCGCTCCCAACGTCGATTCGACCTGATCGAACAAGGGTGCGATCACACGCGCATCGGTTAAATCGACCGCCGCTGCTTGCGCGCGCACGCCGAACCCGCGCAGCGAGTCGATCACGACATCTGGCGGCTGCGCGATTTGTTGACGATAAAAGGCTTCGCCCGGTTGCCCGGTCGCGGCGTTGATATCGGTGTCTTTCGTCACAGGCATATACGTGATGAACACCTGCACACCTTGCGCCGCCAACCCGCGCGCCATCGCTGCACCGATGCCGTGCGGGTTGTTCGCCCCAGTAATCAAAGCGATTTTGCCATCCAAACGCGTGTCGATCATGACGATGCGCGTTTTTCCGCGTGCTGTTCGTCGGTCACTACGTGCGGCGCAAGTGCGATCTCGCCATCGTCGCGGAGTTCGTAACGCGTTTCGGACGCATCGTCGCGTTTCTGCTTTTGGGCAGCTTCTTCCAGGAACTGACGCGCGATCAACCGCCCACCCACGCGGTCGCGGAACGATTGTTCCGCAGCTTTGTTATCAAGCAGCAGCGACAAGCCGTGAAACATGATGGATGTCGCCCAACCCGACCCCATCATGACCGCCGCCCCGATGATAGCGCCGGTCGTTTCTGGCGTGGCGGTGGCGGGTACGCTGCTGATGATGCCGACGCTGATCAAACTGAGCAGCACGAACATCACAAGACTGATGATGAAGAAGGTCGCTTTACCAATCTTCTTTTGCAACTGCACCTGTCGTTCGACTTCTTCGCGCAGCGCGTGCGCATCAAAATTTTGCACGGTGTAATACCCCCATAGCAATCTTCAGTGTATTGTGTCGATTATAGTGCAAAAAGGGGATTGCCATATACGCCGCCGTTTGTGCTTGACTACCCGCTGACATTGCTTGGCACGACTTACGGAGTTGTGTAGTGTGGAGTGTTCAGGACACGCAAAGGGCGGCGCGAGTGCCGCCCTTTATCGGATAACAACAGCTTTAGTTGTTCCAGTCGCGCAAGCGCCCGCCGCTGTCTTTGCCGCCACTGTCTTTGCCGCCGCGATTACGTGGATCGCGCGGGTCACGCTCAATCGGGTGTTGGCGGTTGAGCAGCGCGCGCTTGGCTTTCTGTACGTCGCTCTCGTGCTTGAGCAGCACCGTCAGCGTATTTTCCAGCGTCTCTTTATCGAGCGAGTCGGCGTTGAGCATAACCAGCGCGCGCGCCCAATCGATGGTTTCGCTCACGCTCGGATTCTTCTTCAAATCCATTTGACGTAAGCCCTGCACAACTTCGACGGCTTGCTGCGCCAGTTTCGCATTCAACGCTGGCACACGCATCCGCACGATGTTCATCTCGGTTTCGGCGGATGGGTAATCGATGAACAGATACAAACAGCGCCGCTTGAGCGCCTCGCTCAGTTCGCGCGTGTTGTTACTGGTGAGCAGGACAATCGGCTGATGCTTGGCTTTGATCGTGCCCAGTTCGGGGATCGAGACCTGAAAGTCGCTGAGGACTTCGAGCAGGAACGCCTCGAATTCGGCGTCGGCGCGGTCGATCTCGTCGATGAGCAGGACGACGGGTTCGTCGCTCGTCACCGCCTTAAGCAGCGGACGTGCCAGCAAGAAACGCTCGCTGAAGAACACATCGTCTTCGCGCGCCAGCCGATCCGCCGCTTCGGTGAGCGACGCCGCGTCGCTCAAGAGTGTACTCAGCTTATCGCGCAGCAGTTGGGTGTAGAGCATTTGCTTGGCGTATTCCCATTCGTAGAGCGCCTTGCTCTCGTCCAAGCCTTCGTAACACTGCAAGCGGATCAACGGTTTGCCGCTCATGGTCGCCCATGCTTTCGCCAGTTCGGTCTTGCCAACGCCAGCGGGACCTTCTGCCAGCACAGGCTTGCCGAGCCGTTCTGCCAGATACATGACGGTGGCGATATCATCGGTGGCGATATACTGCTGATCGCGGAGGTCGGTTTTCACGCGGTTGATGTCGTTACTCATGGGTGGGGTTATCCTAAAAAGCTACACACAACGTTCGAGAAGGGGCGACGCAATCGAGATGCGTATTGTAACGCGGAACGCGTGCGTTGGGGGATGAACCTAGACGAAGGGGTAGGCGGATGTGCCGACCCCCGTTTTTGCTGCCGCGCAGATTTGGGTTGAGAGAGGTTTTATTGCAATTTGTTGCCGCCATGACGATTAAACATGTTTTTGTAGTTATTGTGTGTTATTCAGCGCTTCAGCAATGGCGATCAAGTCAACGGCGCACGCGGGCGGAATCTGCGCGGCGGTCGCGGATTATAACTGCGCGATGACGGTGGACAGCGCCGCGTCGGTAACGGTTTCGCTGATGACTTGATCCGCGCCGCACGCCTGCGCGATGGATTGGAAGCGTTCAGGGGAAACGAACGGTGTTACGATGTGCAACATGCCATCTGACTCCATCTGTCGTTCGCTCTCTGTCGATCCAACGGCTGAACTCGCTCCCCCCTGCACTGCCAACCGTGCGCCATATGGACTCCATGAGGCAGTGTCGAGCTGTCCAATCTGTGTTTCTTTGAGCAAACGCCCATTTATATCCCACCGACGCACCGTACCATCACCGCTAACAGCTTGAGCAATTTCATTCCCAATCCAAGCGACATCGCGCACCCATGATAAAGCCAAATCGGAAACATCTCGACTATCTTGAACATAGTAAGGATTGGCAGGGAATTGACGGCGCGGAGTTAATGTAGCC
>JBBRAA010000090.1:0-11610 GCA_038207205.1 Aggregatilineales bacterium | reverse complement strand
CACCCCTCAACCGCCGCCGCGAATTCGGAGAGGGGCAGAAGGACAAGCCGCGCGTGAATTCGCGCCGCGCCTACATGCGCTTCATGACGCGCTGGATCAGGCGGTGCTGGCGGCGTATGGCTGGGATGATCTGGTGGATCGCTTGCGGACGGCGGACGGCGACGAAGAACTGTTACGGCGTTTGCTGGCGTTGAATGTGGTGCGCGCCGGGGGGTAACACCTCAACCCGTAGCCCCGTTTCTGTGGGATAGAGGGCAGGTTTAACACACGGGCGGCACGCGCCTGCGTGCGGGGTGAGGTTTATTAACTCACCCTGCGCAGATTGCCCTGATCCTAAATCCTTCTCCCTGAGGGAGAAGAGCAGGCGGTGAGGGCTGAAAACGAAGGGGCTTGCGTAAGGTGACCTTTTAACTTTTAACTTTCCTTGTGTTACACTTTAAGACATACACTCGTTACATTTTGGAGCATCCCCGATTATGACTAAAACGCTGAAAAATTATATCGGCGGCGCATGGATAGAGTCCGACGCGACGCAAAATATCCCCGTCAATAACCCGGCGACATGCGAAACCATCGCTTATGTCCCCGATGGCACACGCGCCGATGTCGATCGAGCGGTACGTGCGGCGGCGGATGCCTTCGACGAGTGGCGCAGTACACCGATTTTGAGCCGCGTACAGTACATGTATCGTTTTAAGACGCTGCTCGAAGACCGTTTTGAAGAACTCGCCAGCATGGTCGTACAAGAGAATGGCAAAACCCGCGACGAAGCCCGTGGCGAAGTACGGCGCGGCATTGAAAGCGTCGATTTTGCTACGCATGTCCCATCGTTGATGCGCGGCTACACGCTGGAAGATATCAGTTCGGGCATCGACGAGACCGCCGAACGACAGCCAATCGGCGTATTCGCGGCGATCACGCCGTTCAATTTTCCGTTCATGGTGCCGCTCTGGTTTTTGCCAGTGGCGATCACCTGTGGCAACACGTATGTCATCAAGCCGTCGCCGCAAACGCCCGTCAGCATGGATTTGTTGTTCGATGTGCTCGATGAACTCGGCTTGCCCGAAGGCGTGGTCAATCTGGTACACGGCAGCACAGAAGCCAGCACCGCCGTCATGGAGCATCCGCTCGTGCGCGGCGTCAGCTTCGTCGGTTCGACTCCGGTTGCCAGAATCGTGTATGAGACGTGCGCCAAGCATGGCAAGCGCGTGCAGGCACAAGGCGGCGCGAAAAATTATATCGCCGTCATGCCCGACGCCAATATTCCCGCGTCAGTCTCCAACATCATGGGGTCGGCGTTCGGCTGCTCTGGTCAGCGTTGTCTGGCGGGGTCGGTCGTCGTCGCGGTCGGGGATGCGTATGAACCGCTCAAGGATGCGTTGATCAGCAAAGCGGCGAGTTTACGTGTCGGCTATGGCATGGACGAAAGCACGCAAATGGGCACGGTGATCAGCGCGCAGGCACGCGAACGTATCGAGGGCATGATCACATCGGCGGCGGCAGAAGGCGCGTCACTGGCACTCGATGGGCGCGGTGTCACCATCAACGGCTTCGATCAAGGCTCGTTTGTCGGACCAACGATTCTGGATGGCGTGACAGCGGATATGAATATCGCCCGCGAAGAAGTCTTTGGCCCGGTACTGGCGCTCATCCGCGTCGATGACTTCGACGCCGCTGTTGATTTGATCAACAGCAGTCGTTATGGCAACGCCGCCAGCATTTTCACCAACAGCGGCAAAGACGCGCGCGAGTTCAAGTATCGCGTCCAGGCAGGCAATATCGGCATCAATGTCGGCGTGGCAGCGGCGTCGGCGTCGTTCCCATTCGGTGGACAAAAAGACTCGTTCTTTGGGGACTTGCACGGTCAGGGTCCCGACGCGATCGACTTTTTCACCGACCGCAAAATCGTCATCGAACGCTGGATATAAGAAGCAGTTGTGGGCATGGCACAGTCATGCCCCTACATCATCATTGGGGTGAGAAACAATAGTGTCAGATAGTCTATCTCTCAAGATGATTAGCGCAACCGCTGTAAAAGGCGCATTAACCCCGCCTGTTTCGATGGGTCTCCACTAAAGCAACGTACAAGCCCCTTCAATAGCCGTTGTGCTGGTTGCAACTATCGTTTTTCTCGCCCAGCCTGCCTGATGCTAAAATATCTCGCTGCCGAACAGCAAGAAAAGCGCACTTCACCCATTACGTATCAGTCATTCTCACATCAGAGGCTTATGCACAACGACACGCTTTTAATTGCGCACACCGAAGAATTATGGGCAGCGATCAACTTGTTTTTCGCGCATTTTGCATCCAGCGATTGGGGGCGTCCGCATGGCAAAGACTGGAATTTTGGGGATGTCCCGTATCATCTCAAGTATTTTCACATCTTGGCGGCGGATGCGATCAAGCACGGGCGCGAAGCCGCTCAGGATGAACTGGTCGAAGTCCGTACACTGAGCGAACTCGCTGCCTTCAATAAGTCACGATTTGCCGAGCGCCCGCACAATCAAACAGGCGCGCAATCGTTCAATCTGTTCAAGCGTTCGCAAGAAATCCTGCGCGACGCGATCAAAGCGTCGGGCGATGGCACGACGCCAAACCTGGATCGTCAGGTGTGGTTTCCGTTGATGCGCGCGCGCGGATGGCATTCGATGCGCTTTGTGCTGGAATATATGTACTGGCATAACTGGCTGCATTTCAGCGAGGCACAACTGCGGTTGACCAACGAACTGCCACCAATCGATGCTGACATGATGCACCGCGCGGTTCATTTTCATATGCACGAAATCGCGGGCGCAGTCGATCAACGTCACGCGCCACAGCGTCTGGTATGGCTGCACCGCTTAACGGGTGACGGCGGTGGCGCATGGACGTATGTGATCGATAAAGGCTGGGCGAAAGTCGCCGATGGCGAACCTGCCGACGGGCGCTGCGATGTACTGGTCGAACACGGCATCGATACGTATCTGAAAACGATGGCGTTCGGCATGTTAAGTCCGCTGCGCGCCGCGCTGACCGGACAAACGCATCTCAAAGGCGCGCGGACGGTCGCTAAACTGGCACGTATCTTCTCACCGCCAGAAGATCAGCAGTGGCAGCCGATGCAAGACATTGAAGCGGAAGACACGAGTGAGCAAGAACGTAGCGCATGAGCGAGATCGTTTATGTGACAACGCTCGACAGCGTCACGGCGGAACACTTGCGCGGCGGGTTTTTCGAGGGCTGGCAACACCCGCCGACGCCACAAACACACCTGCGTTTGTTGCATGGCAGCACGCATGTCGTATTGGCGAAAGACGGCGACGCCGTGATCGGCTATATTACCGCGATTACAGATGGTGTATTGGCGGCGTATATCCCACATCTGGAAGTGCTGCCCGCTTATCAGGCACGCGGGATTGGTACGGCGCTTGTCACGCACATGTTCGAACAACTGCGCGCGATCTACATGATCGACTTGATCTGCGATGACGATTTACAGCCTTTTTATGAGCGGCTTGGCATGATGCGCTATACCGGTATGATCAAGCGAAACTATGAGCGACAATCAGGGGAATAAATGACAGCACTCAATAATTTCGGCGCGGTGATGAGCTTCGCCATCGAGATGGAAAGTAAACTGCGCGATTTTTACACAGCGGCGGGCGACACTGCGCGCGCGGCGGACTGCGATAAACGCCGTGTGACGCTGGAGCGGGTGCGGCGCGAAAATGTCACCGAGATCAAGCTCGAACCGATCACGGATTTAGAGGGTGACGATTATCCGATCGATACCAGTGACATCAGCGCGACAGGCATGACGACTGCCGCGACGATAGCAGCGCGCTTTTATGCGGACGCCGCCCCGAAAATCAATGTACGCGAGGCGCAGCGCGCGTTAGAGCGGGCAGGGCGCGGGCATGGAGTCGGGTGAAGTCACCAAACGATTTTCACAATATCTGCTGCTGCAATCAATAGTTAACCTTCACAATAATGGAATAGTTGAGATGAAATTCCTGCTCTGCTAGAAACGCAAATTGGCGTGCTAAAGTGGATGTCAAAACGGCTCACAAAGGACACGTTGCTCTCTTTTACAAGCTGTATCATTGTTCTGAACGCGCATAGCAAAACACATCTCAACTTTAAATCACCACTTCGCTATTGTGAAGGTTAACTAATGGATCGGAAGTGAGCAAAGGCGTTTTCAAGCGGCGGGCAAGTCCTACAATAATGCGATCGTGCATTTCGGGAACAAGCATATCTTGGTCAAAATCTAAAATATGTGGGTAATTAAAAGATAAAAATCGAAAGAAATGCTTGCTCAATATGTCGTTGTAAACTATAGCATAATCGGGAAACCATTTGTTTTTCGCGTTGGCGTAATAAAGTTCCGCTAAGACAGTGGAAGATACAATAAGGCGGGTTTCCCCACGTTCTGCCGCTTGAAAAATTGAAAGCGCCCGATGACTCAATTTACGATCCTGCAATAAGTACCAAATCAGCGCGTGAGTATCGACAACATAAAGCGGCTCAATTAGAGCTTGTATCGAGGTCGTCAAGTTCCTGCTCCCATTCGGTTGCAATCGCGTTTAGTTGAGCATGAAAAGCTTCTTCATTCATTTCTGGGACTTTTGCGTTCACATATTTACCATACAAACTCTCGACTGAGTCAAATGCCCCCTCTGCACGTAACGTTTCCAATTCTTGAATAAGTTCTTGGCGGGAAGGTTCAGAAACATCAATATGCTTCGTTTGATCCTTTACAAGACGAAGTGTTTCTTTGAACTTAGATCGATCGATTTGCCGTGAGCGTTCAACCATCTGCTTAATTCGCAGACGATAAATCAGCAAATTCTGATCTTCAGGATCAAGCTGTTGAGCTAACGCGGTTATTTCATCAAGATTGACAGTCATCGTCGTGAACTCCTTTGCCATACTTCAAGTCAAGTATATCTCATTCCCCAAACGCGAACGGGATTGTCATGCACAAAAGTTCAAAACCGAATTTTTCCAGCACGGCGCGACTCATCACGCTGGCGTCGATGGTCAGGTATTGTACGCCGCCTATGACGATCACGTTGCTGCTGATGGCTGGTGGCACGATGCAACCGTCCGCAATTACATCAGCAGCGAGTGGATCAAAACCGTGTTCTATACCCTGCATTATGGCGTTGTGTGCTACTGAAGATCAAATCAGGCAAACGTCGCTACAATCTCATCGGTTTCCATGACGGCTGAACCATCAATTGTCGAGAGACTATAGCCGAGATTGCTCAGCAAAGCGCAGCAGCCCGCATGGACATCTTTACCGTGTGTCGCTAAAAAGACCGTTGGGTGATGCTGTTGTAACGTGTTGAGTGCGCCCTGCAAAGCGAGTAACTCTGCCCCTTCAATATCAAACTTGATGTAGTCAGGTCGCGGAAGATTATTTTGTGCGATTAAATCATCAAGACTAACGCGATCAACCTCAACCGTATCAGTAGTTTTGGTATCGGTGATATGTCCCATCGAGCTGCTTACAGCAACTTGAAAATACGTTTTTCCGGGTTGATCAGCAACAGCAGCTTCAATCAAGCGGACATTGTGAAGGTTGTTCAATTCCAGATGTCGTTTGATATAAGCAATATTATTGGGCAGTGGCTCAAAAGCGACCACCTTCCCGCTGTCACCAACCATTTCAGAGAATAACAATGTGTAGTAACCGACATGTGCGCCCACATCGTAAACTGTCGCATCCGCTTGAATCGTTTGAATGATGTACTGCTGTTTCTCAAATTCATAACTCCCGAGCCAACAGCCATGATTACCTGACCCAGCGATCCATTTTTTACCGCGAAGTTTCCCCTGCAAGACAGGCACAACCGCATTTTTCGGCACAAGTTTCAGCGGTAAGCGGAGCAAAAACCCTAAAACAGATGATCTTGAAATGCCAGAGAAATTCATGCAGTATTCCTTATCGGGAAAACAGGAAATAGACAACATTAATTATAGACTCACCTTACGCAGATTGCTCTCATCCTAAATCCTCAACCTTGAGGGAGAAATGCAGGGGATAATGAAAATGTCTATTGCTCCATGTTTGCGCTTCACTCTACTGGCGTAAGCCACGTTATAATAAATATGGGCAAATGTGAAGGCGACTGATGGCGACTGAAAAGACACAGGCGTTACTCGATTATCAACGCGACGGTTACTTAATCGTGCCTGCGTTATTTACGCAGGATGAAGTGGAACAACTGCGCGAGCATTACATGATGCTGCGCAAACAAGGGGAATATCCGGGCGATTTTGCCGGGATCGATTTGTCGAGCAGCGACCCCCTCAAGCAGTTTCCGCGCATGATTCATATGCACCGCTGGGATGCGGTCAGCCGGCGCTGGCTGATCGATCAGCGCTTGAACAGATGGCTGACAGCGCTGATGGGCGTCGAGCCGTATGCGGTGCAAACCATGCTGTATTTCAAACCGCCGGGTGCGCGTGGACAAGCGCTGCATCAGGATCAATATTATTTGCGCGTGCAGCCGGGAACCTGTATGGCGGCATGGCTAGCGCTTGATGCGTGCGATGAGCAAAACGGATGTATGCAGGTTGTGCCGCAAAGTCATACGCTGCCATTGTTGTGCAGCATCGAAGCGGATACCGCGCAAAGTTTCACCGATGTGACCGTGCCGCTGCCAGCGGGTATGACGACCGCCCCCATGATTATGAACGCGGGCGATGTGCTTTTCTTCAATGGTCAGTTGATTCACGGCAGCACACCGAATACCAGTACGGATCGGTTTCGGCGCGCGTTGATCGGTCATTATATCGTTGGTGATGCACAAAAAGTGTCATCGTTTTATCACCCGTCGTTGCGCATGGATGGCAGCGAAATCACGCTGGAAACCAGCCCAGACGGTGGGGCGTGCGGCGTATGGGTAGAACAAGAGGGAAAATCCGTCGTAGAAATGGTCGGCGTGCGCGCGGATGGACAAAAAACGCACGAATAGCTGCCGTGCGAATATCGAGCGAAAGGGTTGTAAGGCACTTAAGATGCTCATTCAAATCTTAGTTAAATCGGGCGTAGGACTCTAGCGGCGCGTATACCCTCCAGATACATTCACATAAGTGAATGATAGCAACGAGGGATAACACCATGATTCGTCAATTGCGTAGTTTCGGGGTTACAGCGGACTTGATGTATATCGCCGCGTTTATATCGATTATCGGCAGCATCGCAATATGGTTTTTACAAGGACGAGATAAAGACGATCGCGCCCCGTCTGAACGTTTAGGAATTTTCATCGGTTTGTGGGCACCAACGTTGTGGTCAATGGGCAACGCGATTCGCGAAGACGTTGATCCTATCGTGTAATCAGATGTTTTTACTGGGGGGGTACTGACCACCTTTGTAAGCCTTCATGTTTTTTCAATACGCACGCTAATCGACCCGTTCATCGCAACGGGTTTTTTGTCGTCTTCACGTCAAGCGCTACACTACACGAATCGAATCTTTCAAGCGTTACTCACCGTTGTAAGGAGATAGCAACATGGCTCGAATCGTTCGCGGCGCGCTCATTCAAGCGACATGGACGGGCAGCAAAGAGTCGATGATCGACAAACATGTCGAATACGCCCGCAAAGCCGCCCAGGAAGGCGCGCAGGTGATGTGTTTTCAAGAATTGTTTTACGGACCGTATTTTTGTCAGGTGCAAGATCGCAAATGGTATGACTTGACCGAAATGATCCCCGATGGACCTACTACACGCTTGATGCAGGATTTGGCGCGCGATACCAAAATGGTGCTGGTCGTGCCGATGTATGAACAGGATGGTCCGGGTATTTATTACAACACCGCCGCCGTCATCGATGCCGACGGCACGTATCTGGGCAAATATCGCAAGACGCACATCCCGCACTTGCCCGGTTTCTGGGAAAAATATTACTTCAAGCCCGGCAACAGCGGTTATCCGGTGTTCAATACTGCCGTCGGCAAAGTAGGCGTGTATATTTGCTATGATCGCCACTTTCCCGAAGGCGCGCGCATGTTGGGTTTGAACGGCGCGGAGATCGTGTTCATTCCATCCGCGACTTCACGCGGGTTGAGCCAACATCTGTGGCGCATCGAACAGACCAGCCACGCGATCGCCAACGGCTATTACGTCGGCACGATCAACCGCGTCGGCATCGAAGCTGAATTGGGTGACGATGATTTTTATGGTCAAAGTTACTTTTGTACACCGCGTGGCGAATTCGTCGGCGATGTCGGGGATGCGTATGAAGAACAGTTGATCGTTCGCGATCTCGATTTCGATTTGATCAAAGAAGTGCGCGAAACATGGCAGTTCTACCGTGATCGCCGCCCCGATATGTATGGGAAAATCACCGAGGCATAAATAGGTTTTTGACCTCTCTTCGATTTCGGGGAGGGGTTAGTTTTTATTGAGAACGGATTGGCATCTATAGGAGCGTATAAAAATGCGTCGTCAAATCAGCCTGTTTTTGTTCGTGATCGCGTTACTGGCAGTGATGCCGGCAGCGGCGCAAGAATCAGCACCAACGACCTGGGTACCGATTGGTGGCTTTTACCCCGATACATTTCCAGGATTCATCGATGCAGCGCTGCCCAACATCGAACGCTTTGAGACCGACCGCCTGTATATTTTAATGATGCCAATGTCGTTCACCTACGACCCGTATGTATTGACCAGCGCCGACTTGATCGTCAATACGCAGGATAGTGAGCGCCGTCGTCGTCAGCTTGAAGATGCGTGCCGCGACATCGTGCCAGCAGAAATTTATTGTGAGGTTGTCGTGCCGCCGATTTACACCCGCGAAGCCGCCGACGCGCCAGAAGTCCTCGATTATTTCGCGGATGATCTGGCGGGGGTGTATTTCATGGGCGGCGATCAGGTCTACGCCATGCAAATCACCGCCGGGACGGGTCTGGAAGCCGCGCTATCGGATGCGTTTGCGCGCGGCGTCGTTATGGGCGGCAACAGCGCCGGACTCGCGCTCGAATCGCGCGCCATGATCGCGGGCTACGGCGGCGATGCGTTTGGTCCCGAAAACGCACTGCTGCAAGGCGCGGTCGATATTTGGAACGCGACCGATGACGCGGGTTTGGAACGTGGTCTCGATTTCGGCATCACCAACGCCATGCTCGAACAACATTTCTGGGAACGCGCGCGTTTCGCTCGCTTGCTCAACGCCATCGTACAAGAGGGCGCACCGCATGTCGGCATTGGCGTGGATAGCTTCACAGGCGCGTTGATCACCAATAACACGACGCTCGAAGCCCCGTTCGGGTTATACACAGGCGCGATTTTGGACGCTGAAACGCTCGGCGCCGTTGAAAGCGCCAGCTTTAGTAATGACGCCGAAGTCTTAAGCGTTCGCAATGTGCTGCTGCATACCTTCGCGGTGGGCGATTACAGCTACGACCTCAACACGCGCCAGCCTTCGACAACGCCCGCGCTGGAAAGCGTCACGCGCGCATTCGACGGTTTGACACTACCTGAAGGCGCGGGAACGCTGATTTTGTACGGCAGTCTGCCGGCGGATGATGTGATCGCGGCGCTCGAAGAACGTACTGCTGTCATCATTGCTGCATTCGATACACTCGAAGCGATGACTTCGATTGCCGATCAATTCGCTGGGACTGAGGCTGCGGTATTCACGCTTGGCGACGATGGGCGAGTCCCCGATTTGACCCCGTATGACCGGATCGTCGTGTATTCGGGCGATGCGTCGTCGATCGATGTCGAAACGCTGCGCGCGCCGCTTCAGGATGCGTGGTTATCGGGCAAAACGCTTGTGTTGGATGACGCCGCTGCCGCGATTATCGGGCAGCAGTATAGCGCTATGCCGCCCACGCCCTATGACAGTGAAGACGATCTGCTGATTGAAGCGGCGACTCAAGGCACGCTGCTGGAAGGCGGCGTGACGCTGGCGGCTGGATTGGGCTTCTTGCCGATCAACATTGAAACGCGGGTCATGGCGGATAATCGTTGGGGACGCATGATCGCGCTGGCATATGCCAACCCCGATACGATCACGGTCGGTTTGCCCGACGACGCCATCCTGATCATTTCCAGCGACGGCGCGACGGTGGGCGGCACGAACGCAGTGATTACGCTCGATTTGCGCAGCGCGACGCTGGGTTTGGGCGATAACAGCGGGTATGTCATCACCAATGGCTTGCTCGATGTGTTCGCGCCGGGTGACAGTGTGACGCCTGCTGACGCAGGCTAGAGAAGCTAAACGTTTGTCGTAAGGGCGCAGTGCAGCGTGCTGCGCCCAGTATTGAAACCCACATCGTTCCTTTATCGACTCCGTTGGAGAAACCCCTCATGGAATTCGGAATTACGTTCAAAGGTGATATCGATCCGCGTCGTACGGTGCGCTTGTGCGAGATGGCGGAACAAGCGGGCTTTACCTACGCATGGTTTTTTGATTCACATGTGTTATGGCGCGAATGCTACGTGACGATGGCGATGTGTATGGAACATACGACGACCATGCGCTTTGGTCCGTGTGTGACCAATCCTGGCGTGCGCGATTGGTCGGTGGCGGCGAGTATGTTCGCAACACTGGCGCTGCAAAGCAATGGGCGCTTCGATATGGGCATTGGGCGCGGGGATAGCAGCCGCCGCATGATGGGCAAAAAGCCGGAAAATGTCGAGCGCATGAGCGATTTCGCGGAAAAAGTCCGCGCGATGGTGCGTGGTGAAACCGTGAAGTACAGCGATGAATACGCCGAGGTTCAGCTCCCGTGGACAAACGGCTATGAACTGCCTGTGTGGTTCGCGGCATACGGACCTAAAGCACTGGCGGCAGCGGGCACGCACGGCAGCGGTTTGATCATTCAGCTTGCCGACCCGTGGCTGGTCAAGTGGTTTACCGATCAAGCACTGGACGCCGGACGCGCGGCAGGCAAAGATATGAGCGGCTTCAAAGTGATGAGCGCCGCGCCTGTCTGGTTGGGCGATATGCCGAAAGCACGCGAACAAACGCGCTGGTTTCCGGCGATGGTCGGTAATCATGTCGCGGATTTGGTCGATAAATATGGGCGTGACGGCGGGGGCGGAATCCCGCAGCGCCTGACCGATTATGTCGAAGGGCGCAAAGGCTACGATTATAAACATCACGCCGATAAAGACGCCGATCATCTCGATTTTATCAGCGACGACATCATCGATAGTTTTGGCGTGCTGGGCGATGTCGATGCACATGTGGAAAAGATTAAAGAACTCGAAGCTGTCGGCGTGACTCAGTTCAACGTGTATTTGATGTGTGGCGACGAAGAGCGAATTGTTGAATCATATGCACAGGGTGTACTGCCCGCTTTCGGGAAACATGTCCCGGCATAATCGGTGCGCATTCATCCATTTCGTTTCTTTCAGAGCAAGGGTGTCCTATGTCTATACACGCTCGTGTGATGGCTGGTTCGCTGCGATGGTTAAGCATTGGGTTTCTTGTGTTAAGCGCTGTGTCGCTGTTCGCTCAGGAAAGTGACCACTCCGTCGCCTAAAGGCGCCGGCTTCTCAGACTACGCAGGAGCTAATGCTCTACGTTAACGCCTGACGGCACAGTCCATGCCGACTTGAACGCTAAATGATAAATGTTTCGAGCGGCGTTCTCGTCTCTGTCTAG
>JBBRAA010000089.1:0-11818 GCA_038207205.1 Aggregatilineales bacterium | reverse complement strand
GAGTCGGCGCGGCATACAGACCGCCCGTTTCGGCGTCATCCTCGATGGTGTTGGTATCGGATTGCCCGCTTTCGAATGCCGCGAACAATTCGTCGGCGTCGAAATTGAGGTCGTCAAACGTCGGCTCGGCGTTTTGAGTCGGCGCGGCATACAGACCGCCCGTTTCGGCGTCATCCTCGATGGTGTTGGTATCGGATTGCCCGCTTTCGAATGCCGCGAACAATTCGTCGGCGTCGAAAGTCGCTGGTTCAGCCTGTAAATCAGCCGCGTTCTGCTCTGTATCGGACAATAGATTTACCGTTGGGTCACGCTGGATCAAGCTGAAAAAGTCACTATTCTGGTCGCCGTCATCGAGCGCCGCGTCGATGGGTTCGAGCGGCGCGTAGGCTTCCGCGATCATATTTTGTTCAACGTCGATTTCGGCTTCGCTGCGGAACTGTTGGAACGACGCGAACAGATCGTCGGTGTTGACGGGCGCTTCGGCGGGCGCTTCCGGTTCAAAATTGAAGGATGGAAACTCGGACGAATCGGTCGTCGGCGCGGCGGGAATATCTGGCGTCTGGCTGTACAACGAGTCGGTCAGCAACGCATCGCGCAGCGCGTCATTCTCGTCCGCATCCCCACCAAACAAATCGGGAAACTGTAAATCGTCGAGATTATCTGCGCTATTGCTGTCGAACATCGAACCGACGACAGGCGGCGCGACAAACTCGGTATCAAGCGGCGTATACCCGCGCGCTGGTTGATCCGGTTCGTTGGCGTCGAAAAAACCGAACGCTAAATCGTCGGTTATCTCCGGTTCAGGCGTCGGCGGTGCAAAACGAGTGAGCAGTCCGGTAAAACCCGGCGAGTCGGGTGAGGCGGGTGGCGGCTGCTCCGCTTGCGCGGAGCGCATGGTTTCAGTATCAAAGGCATTGAGCCAGTTAATGCCGTCTGTGGCGACGGGTTCTGGATCAGGCGCGGCTTCGGCATTATCCCAATCGAACGCACCTGTATCGGGTGGCACAATGACCGCTTGTTCTTGCGATGTGCGTAATTTGGTGCGTACGTCGCGCGCTTCCTGCAGGTCGTCGGAAGAAAAAACCAGCGTGTCTTCGGGCATGTCGTCGTCATCGCCGCCACTGTAATCGGCTGGCGTAATGCCAAGTTCTTCAAAAGAAGGCGATAGCGGCAGCGCGGGCGACCCATAGAATGAGTCATCGTCGTCGCTATCGTTGTCATTCATCGCAAATGAGTCAAACGCGTCCGCTTCGTCGGATGAGCGAGTCGCTTTGTTGACGATGCTGTTGAGTTCGCTCAGCCAGCTCAGGGTATTCTCGCTCGTGGGTGCTGGTTCTTCGACGGGCGCGTTCGGGTCGGCGTTCGGGTCTTCATTCCACGCAACAGGGTCGCGCTGTGCATACATCTGCGTCGGAGAGACATCCGGCTCGTTCAAGAACCAATCGAGATCGGGGTCAGCGCCGCCGTCGTCTTCGTTTTCGGCGCGTGTGGCGGCGACATCACCAAAAAAGTCCTCTAAATCGCGCAAAATCGCGGTATCAACCGGGCGCTGAAGTGCTTCCAGTTCATCGGTATCAGACGCGTACTGCGGTGAGTCATCGAACCAACTGGCGTCGGGTCCCGCCGCGATCAGTGCGTCTACGTTCTCTGGCAGCATCGACGGATCAGTGACGGCGGGACCGATGTACTCGCTTTCGTCGTCCATAAGATCACCGAACAATTCGCGCAGGGTATCAATGGAGTCGGGGTCGATAGGTTTGGCGCGCGGCGCTTCTGGCAGGGTTTCATAGCCTGCGGCGGCGGCGGCGGATGCAATTTCGGCGGTGATGCTGCCGCCGTTCCATTCTGCCAGTGCGTCGTCAAAATCATCGCCGGGCGGCGAAAAATCAGGCTCGATCTGCACCTGCGCGGGCGGGCGCGTCGGCGCTGGCGGATTCACATCCCCAAACGACGCCGAAAATTCTGGCGGGAGTTCGTCTTCGTCGCCGCTCAGCGAATTGAAGAACGACGTGACCGCGTCATCGGGGTCAGCAGGCGCGGCATCGCCACCTGTAAATCCTTCAAATTTGGGGATTTGCGTGGCTTCAAACGAGTCGGTACTGCGCTTCATCCAACCAGGCAAATCGCGTTCTGGGGGCGCGGGCGGCGCTTCAGGCTCGGCAGTGAATGTATCGCCCTTGCGCATCCATTCGGGTTCTTCTTCAGGGTTGAGCGATTCCATACCCAAAAACCAGTCGGGCAGCATCCCCGTGCCTTTGGCGGCGGGTTCTTCCGCCCCCGCAACGACGGGCACATCATCGGTTTCGACAAAATCAGGAATTTCTTCTTCGATACTGCGTTCGCGCTTGGATTCGACCTGGCGCGCATACCATTCATCATACGTCAGGTTGGTTTCGACGTTATCCGCCAAAAACGCGCCCGACTCCAACCAATCGCGGTTGAGCGATGCCCCAGCGGTCATATCGCTGCGTTCGGCTTCTTCACCCTGCTCATCCAAGCCTTGCAGCCATGGCGCAGGACCCGATGTACGCGCTTGTGGCGGCTTTTGTCCGGGTGGTGTGATCGGCTTGGGCGAGGACGGTTTCTGTGCAGGCGGCGGTGATGATGCCGGCTCGTCCTCGCCGTCATCCATCAACCACGGCGGTAGATTATTGGGTTTCTTAGCCATCTTTCACCCTTCAATCCCGAAGATTACGGTCTTGCCCCGCCAATACGCGTACCCCTGTGACCACCGTCGCCAGCGCAATGCCAAGCAGCAAACCGCGCTCGCCCGCGCTTACAGGCACTGATAGCAGCCACGCACGCACACTTGTGATCATGGTGTCGCCACGTTGTCCCGGCAGCGCGCCGAGCAATACGATCAGTAATACGATGGTGAACACAATGCCGCTCACCGTGACGCCGCGCCGCATCAACCGATACGCGCCGTAGACCAGCGCGAAAAAGACCAACCCGCCCAAAGCGGACTCTAAAGCGACCTGCACGGTTTCGAGCAGCGCGCGGTTGCTTGCGTCTTGCCCCGTCAGCCACAAAATCAAGACCAGCGACGCGGCGACCAATAAGACAATACTGTAGCCCAAACCGCGCCCGCGCGTGACAACTCGGCGGATATGCACATTATATAAGTTCAAAAGACCGATCAGCACGGCGACGCCGAGCGTGATAGCGGTGATTTGCAAAAAGAACATGGTCGCATCATAAACGATGCCAGAATCGCGCCCGGTCAACAAGCCGATCAGCGTGAGCAGACCGAAGCCTATCACCAGCGCTATCGCCAGAACGCCGAGTAATCGTCTCACGACTTCATCCCCCTGCCAAACGCGACGCGATTACGAAACTGATCGCCGCGATCATGCCACCCACCAACAACCAACGCAGTGTATCGGTTGCGACTGCGCCTGCCAACGTCCCGGCGTCATCGCCGAGATACGCGCCCGCGACGAACATTTCTTCGCCAATCAGCGGTGTGGTCGCCATGCCATAAGCGACCGCCTGACCAACAAGATTATCGCTGCCGGCAACCACCGCGCGACCGCCGCGCGTTGCCGCATCCAAAACCAACGCGATCTCCGCGCCGTAGGTGCCGACCAGAATACTGCCGCTCACCCGTTCCACGCCGATCATACCTGTGAGCGCGGCGGCGAACGCCAGCGATCCACTGCTGCCGTTGAGCGCAGGTATCCAGCGCAAACTGGTTGGGGATACACGGTCGGCGCGACCGCGCGCGGCATAACCGCGCAATAACGCGCCACCCGCCAGCGGCAAAAACGAGGCATCGCTGCCCGTGATGAGGGGCGCGGTCGGGCTAATAGCGGCGCGGCGTGCGGTTTGTACCACCATTTCGGCGCTCGCCAATGCTAACGCCGTGCGCAGCCCACCAATGCCCGCGCTCCCGAATGATACATGAAACGGACGCGCGCTTTCGATGCTTTCGCCAATCAACAGCGGGATCGCCTCATATGCAGCGATCATGCGCAGTGGATACGCCGCCCGCCGTCGCCGCGCGAACTGCGTCAGCACTGCCAGCGCTACGAACGCGACCACAAGAATTACGATGGTCAATGTGCGGGTTGTTGTGTCCATACCATCACTCGCTGCTCTCTCATCGTCACCAACAGTGCTCGCAAAGGGTTAAAACCAGTTATTTGAGTCGGTTTCAGCCGATGGCGGCAGACTTAATCGCCCATTTCCGCTTCCAACGCTTGTCTGAGCGCGGCGATGCCTTCCGGCGTTTCCAACGCGCCCGCGAGCGCGCCAATCGACTCGCGCCAGCCAAACACACCCAGCAGGGGCTGCGCGACATACATCATTTGCGCACCCAAAACGCCGAGTGGTTCAAGCGCGTCGATCAGTGTGATCGCCGCATCAGACCATCCACGCGCTTTGACTGCGTCTACCCATGCGACCTGCGCGTTTGTCAACATAGGCGGGAGTATAGCACGCGCTGGATTTTGACGAAAATAATGGGTTGAGTCGAGGTCACTGCTCAGCCCTCATCCCCCGACCCGTTCTCACGTTTGCAGGAGAACGGGAGAAACGCGGCAGAAAATTCCTCTCCCCTTGTGGGCTGAGGGATTTAAGGGTGAGGGCTGAGCAGTGACCACTTATGCTTGATCTCGAACGGCATGATCAATTGCGCGCGCCCATTCAATACCCCGCGCGCGTTATCGAGCCGCCGCTTTTGCCTTTGCGCGCGTCGCTGTTTTTAACACGCGCTTTGTAAACCACAAACGGTGTCACTTCTTGTACATGATCACCGGGGGTCTCGCCGCTTTTTAAGCGTTCGCCAGATGCACGAATATCAGCTTCGATTTGGCGATATTTACGCCGCAGTCTTTTTAAATCGTGTTGGATGGTTACAGCGTAATCAAGACGTATGGGCAATTGCGTCATCTTCTTGCATCGATTGCCAGAATTCTTCTTCAGTGAGTACCCGACCGTGGATCATATCTTCCCAACCGCGTCGAAAACCCTCAACCGGATCAAAATCGTCCGCATTGTCCTCTTCATCACTTGTATCATCGTCGAATGCCACGCCGCGCACCTATTCTACAACCGAGTCGTAGCCATATTTTTGCGCCAACAGTTCAAGCTGTTCCACTTCTTGCAGATTGAATACAATCATTAAATGATTGAGCGCTCATCGTGGTTTCTCCTGTCTCTTTATTGCTTATCCGGCGCGGCAAAAATAATGCGCCCGGTGTCTTTGTTAATCAGCTTGGTCACGGTCACGTAGATCGTGCGATCCATGAACGATTTGCCATTTTCGATGATGACCATCGTGCCATCTTCGAGATAGCCGACGCCCTGATTGGATTCTTTACCTTCTTGAATGACACGAATTGTGAAGCTTTCACCGGGAATATAAACCGAGCGCACCGCATTCGCCAGCGCGTTGATATTCAGCACGATTACGCCTTGCGCGCGCGCGACCTGGTTCATCGGGTAATCGATGGTCAGGATCGGCGCGTTCATCTTAATCGCCAGCGCGATCAGCTTATCATCCACTTCGTCGATGTCTTCAACATCGTCTTCGATGATTTTGAATGGGATCGTCGGCTCGCGCTGCAAATCGTTGAGTTTTGTCAAGCCGCGCCGCCCGCGTGAACGCCGTTGTGGATCGCTGGAATCCGCGACGCGATGCAGCTCGCTGATCACAAAACGCGGGACGAGCAGCGCACCGCCGATGAAGCCGGTCTTGGCAATATCGACAATGCGCCCGTCGATCAAGACGCTCGTATCAAGCAGCAGTGGGCGTTCCGCGCTGGCGCCGAAAAAACTGCGTGCTTTGCCGATACCAAGCCATTCATATAAGAACTGCCAGACTTCGCGCGAGCGCGCGCTGAAAATCACGACGAACAACCACGCCGATACCACGACCATCGCTGGCGGCAGTACATTACGCAGTGGCGGATCGAGCAGCGAGAGCGGATAGGCGGTAAGCAGTGCCAGCACCAAGCCGATGCCTAAACCAAGCAAACTTGTAAACAAAATTTCGATGGGCTGCTCGTTGATGGCACGGCGCAAGCGGCGAAGCGGACGCACGGTCAAAATCGGCGTCATAATTAACCCGAAAAGACCGCCCGTGAGCGCGAAAAAGAACCCAAGCACCTGATCAGATAAGTTGAGGGATTCGGCAGCGCTGACGCCAATACGTGCGCCAACGACGGTAAAGACGATCATCCCAATAATACGGGAGATGAAATCGACAGACATAAGTTGTACTCCGTGTTTAGGGAGACTTGCGAATGAGTTTGGCAAGCGTCCAAGATGGTGAAGACAAGGAAAGAAAAATGATCCTATGAGAAACAATCATAAGAATCGTAGCTTATCCCAGAGAGAGCGTCAACCACCCAATAGATGGGTTATCACTAGGAAGTCATAACAGGCTTATGTATGCGCATACTGACCGCAAACATAAAAAACGGGAATGTGTGCATAATCAAGCGCAGCAGACTTGTCTGAATATGAGTGACGACATTCTGCGATGTAAGCGCATAAATGAACATATAACCGAGAATTGCCAGTATAAAAGCGATGAGTGCGCCGACATCGACGCGGCGTTTATCCGCCCACGCGCACACCAGCGCGATGGGAAACGCAAAATATCCCCAACTGAACCACTGTACGACGACTTCGCGCACGATATAGGCGTATCGACTGGTATCGAGCAAGCGAGAAAGCGCATTACCGTCCTCAAACAGATCGGTCGGTGTCGGTGCGATCACGGTCTTGAAAAATATTAATGCCAGTATGCCGGGCAGCAGTCCCAACAACAATCGTACAGGCAAACGACGCTGTTCGACCAGCGCGATAACCAGAAAAATGACGGCGAACATCGCGCCTTCGTTCTTGGTCAACAGAGCGATGCCGAGCAACACGCCCGGAAGCGGATGATCACCGAAGCGACGATAAGTAATCCACGCCCACATCAGCGCTAAGGTCAACGGCAAATCTGCCATTTGATTAATACTTGGTGGACGACGAACTGATTTATGTACTCACCTTACGCAGATTGCCCTCATCCTAAGTCCCTCTCCCTCAGGGAGAAGGACTTCCCCTACCGCGATGGTTTTTCACCCCTCGCCCTCAGGGCGAGGGGCAGGGGGTGAGGGCTGAAAACGAGAGGCTTGCGTAAGGTGACTTTTAACTGCTTCTCACGGATATTTCCGGCTGACCAAGCGTGCATACGGGATCGTCTCACGCACATGATCCAGCCCGCACAGCCACGCGACGGTGCGTTCTAGCCCCAAACCGAAACCCGCGTGCGGCACACTGCCGAACTTGCGCAAATCCAAATACCATTTGTACGCTTCGGGGTCGATACCGAAATTCTTGACGCGCTCGTCCATTAGCGCCAAATCGAAAATGCGCTCACTGCCGCCCGTGACCTCGCCATAACCTTCCGGCGCGAGCAGATCGACACTGCGGCACACTTCAGGGCGTCCATCAACGGGCTGCATATAGAACGCCTTAACCGCCGACGGGTAGTGATACACGAACACCGGACGGTCGAACATATCGGCAATCGCGGTTTCGTGCGCCGCGCCAAAATCGTCGCCCCATTCAATCTTGAGAAAGTCTTTGCGTTCTGGGTCGGTTTCGGCGGCATACGCCGCTTGCACGCGCTCGACCGCTTCATCGTAGCTGATGCGTGCAAACGGCAGCTTGATCGCCTCCAGTTTGCTCACATCGCGCCCGATGATCGCCAATTCCTGGCGGTGGTGCGTCAGTACTTGCTCGATGACATGACCAAGCAGTTGTTCTTCGAGTTCCATCAGTTGTTCGAGCGAACAGTACGCGATCTCCGGTTCGAGCATCCAGAATTCCATCAAATGGCGGCGCGTCTTGGATTTTTCGGCGCGGAATGTGGGGCCGAAACAGTAGACTTTGCCGAACGCCATCATATTGGCTTCGTTATAAAGCTGCCCGGTTTGCGCCAGATACGCGGGTTCGCCAAAGTAATCGATCTCGAACAAATTGGTCGTATTTTCGCCCGCCGTCGGTGTCAAAATTGGCGTATCGACCAACAAATAGCCGTGATCATCGAGCCAGTTTCGTAATGAGCGCACAATCGTCGCGCGGATGCGTAAAATCGCCCATTGGCGGTTGGATCGCAGCCACAGGTGACGATTGTCCATCAAAAACTCGACACCATGTTCTTTCGGCGTGATCGGGTATTCGTCCGCCATCTGCACGAGTTCGATGGTCTTGACACCGATCTCATACCCTTCGGGGATGCTCTTTTTCGATTTGGCGTTCGCGCGCACTTCACCCGTGATGATGATGCTTGATTCTTGTGTCAGTTTGCCCGCCAGCGCCGCGATTTCTTCTGGCAGTTCTGGCGCATACGCGACCGCTTGCGCGATGCCTGTGCCGTCGCGCACCATGATGAACTGAAGTTTGCCCTTATCGGTGCGGTCATACACCCACCCGCGTACCGTCACCTCTTGTCCTACGTGCTGGGCGATGTGCCTGATGCTGATCACGTCTGCCACTTTGAGAATCCTTTAGTTGGCGAAATGTTTTTGTTTTGGTGGGGTTGATTATAGCCGATAAGGGGTGAAAGATTGAAAGGTGAACGACTTGCTTGCGAATAGATCCAACAGACTAACTCACCTTACGCAGATTGCCCTCATCCTAAATCCTTCTCCCTTGGGGAGAAGGATTTAGGATGACGTGATGGTTTTTCACCCCTCGCCCTGAGGGCGAGGGGCAGAGGGTGAGGGCTGAAAACGAGCGGCTTGCGTAAGGTGAGAGACTAATCCACAGTTTGGGTGAACTGTTCGTGGGATAGTGACGTACAAAAGCAGGGTGGGCAGCTTTTGCATGGCAAAGCCACCCGTTGATCAGGTTCAAGCATAAACCAGAGCGTCATGAGCGCGTGGGAATGATCGTCCTTAGAAAGGATAGGACGCACCTGACGACCATTCCACCGCCGCACGGTGTTATGGGTTATACGATTCCATACACCAATAATTCGTCACCCGACGCCACAATTAAAAGGGTGCCATCAGGCGTAAATGCCAGCGCCGATATGTTGTCAACGAGGGGTGCCTGATAGATGACATCACCTGTTTCGACATCGAATACGAGCAGTGAAGGCGGCAAAATAGGGGATACGTCGCCCATATTCACCGCCACCGCCATCAGCGACCCAGTATTGCTGAACGCAATCGCCGTCGGAAACATCCCCTCGTCGAGTTCGAACAGCGAGATAACACCCGATAGGGGGTTGATGAGGTTGACAACAAATCCTTCTCCATAAGCAATCTGTGTATCCGCCGCATTTGCGTCTGCGAGCGGACGATAGGCGAGGACTCCAATCGGGTTGGTCGCTTCAAGCGCGATCGTGCCTTGTTCTCCCAACGTTTCAGCGTTCACAACATGCAGCGCATCATTCAAATATGAAACAGTTGCGCCGTCCGCGCTGTAAGCGACCGCTGTGACAATCGCAGGGCTGCTGACGCTGATCAGAAATTCGCCAAGCTGTGCGTTGACTGCATCGACCATCACGAATTTGCCGGTCTGCGATCCATCGACGTTATCGACTTGAAAGCCCACCGCCAGCGTCAGTCCATCGAGCGCATTCGGGTCGAATGCCAGGTCAGTCACGCAGCCGCGTTCGGGCACTTCCAATACATTGACCGAATTAATCGTCGTATCGATGATGCCGAAACGCCCTTCGCAAAATCCGAAGGCGAGATAACGCCCGTCAGGGCTTAACGCGATGGCGGTGGAAGTCCCGTACGCTTCATCGGTCGTGCCGAGCGGCGCAAAATCGACCAGGTTGTAAAATTCGCCGCCCGTGCTGCCAAGCGCCACCAGAACGCCCGCGCCGCTTTCGCCTTCTGGTGCGATATCCATATCGATGACGGCGGGCTGCATAACCGAGCCCAGACGGGCGAGTGTGAGTACATTGCTCGGCGCAATCAAGCTGCGCTCGGCAGACAGCGTGACCGAAATATCACCGATCGGCGCGAGATAATACGATGCTGGCGGCAGTCCTTCCGCCGTCCAGCCGACTTGTCCGGCAATGCGCACCTGGAAAAAGACGATGTTTGCCTGTCCATTGACCGCTTGGCTTTCGCACGACGGACCCGCCAGTACATCGACGACCGCGCCCGGTTCAATGATGCCGATTTGCACGCTGTTCAAACTCGGTAGTTCGCGCAGACGATTCGGCGTGCCGTTCGGATCGATGCCCGCCTGGATGCCCGCGCGCAAACGTGGACGTAAATAACCCGGAAACGCGGGCGGACACGCGCTAATCTGCGCGGCGGCGGCGGTCGCTTGCGCGCTGATCGCGGGTCCTTGTTCGAGCAAATTGACATCACACGGGAATGCTAACGTCGAGTCTTCCGAAGCGCGGAACTCATATGTTGTCCCGTTATAGGTGAAAAAGAACGTATAACCGACAATACTTTCGGGGATCGGCGTGCCAGCGATTAAATTACAGCCCAGCGCGCTGTCCAGATAGCGCGCACCCTGCCAGTTAAAAGTATCCAGATCATTGAGTGTGATTGGAAAGCCGAGATACGTGCTCAGTTGTTGCAGCGCGACGTTGATTGAGGGTGGCGGGGTGACAGACTGCGCGCTGACGCCAATCGCCAGCGCGGCGACGATCATCAACACGCACATTAAACGTACCAAGCGGGTCATTGGGGGGGTACTCCACGTTCATTCATCAGGGTATCACGCTGATTGTAGCCGGAGACCCTGTGAGTCCACACGACGGCACTGATACCATTAAGCGACGTTTGACAACCGCCTGTACGACGATTTTACAATCTTCATATCCGCGTGCCTGTGCGTTATGTTGTTCGCTTTATTCCTGGTGTCGCCAATGCTCACTCGCTGATGCTTGAAGCGAAATCGTCCAACATCTCGCGTGGCATCCTGACAATTTGATTGGTAGTAGGACTGACGGACATAAATACGCCGCGTGCCTGCGCCACTAACGCCCCATCGTCGGCGCGCGCGATGATGTAATGCCGTGTCGCGTTGGCGCGGCGCACATCCGATAAAAAGGTACTGATGGTCAATTCTTCGCCTAACACGGCTTGCAGACGATACTCAATCTGTACGCGCCGCGCCACGATAGCGAAACCTTCGGCTCGCATCCGATTGATCGACCATCCGACCGCTTTTGCCGCTTGTATGCCGACTTCTTCCATGTAATTCAAGTAGGTCGCATTGTTGATATGTCCGGCTTGATCGACATCGCGCCATTCTGCCGTGCGGCGCTGTGTAAACATACCGAGCGGCGGCGGCGGCGCAGGGGGAAATTTTTTGCGCGGCGTGCTCAACTGCAAGGTATCGGTCACATCGGCGACTGCTGCTAAATCAGGCGGCGCGAACGCGGCGATCATGTCCAGTGGGATGCTGGCGGGCTGCCCGGTCGCCAAATTGATATACACCCAATCGGTGCTGGCACGCGCGACCATCTCGCCGCGCTGATTACGCAGTTCGTAAAAGCGCACGGATCGCACCCGTCGGAAATCTCCCACCCATGTCGTAATCTCGCACGTATCGCCGTACTTCATTGGCGCAAGATATTCGAGGTCGGTCTCGCGGACGATCCATAAATGACCGCTTTGGCGCAGACGGGTTTCGTCCCAGCCGATTGCTGCCGATGCCTCCGTTGCGGCTTCTTGCATATAACGCAAATAATTGGCGTTGTTGACGTGCCCATACGAGTCACATTCATAAGTGCGCACGCGAAACGTACGTTTGAAAATCACACCGGACATGCGGTTCGCTTTTCGATTACAACTTGTGTGACGCTGATTGTATCTGCGTTGCGCACAAATTTCAT
>JBBRAA010000088.1:0-12045 GCA_038207205.1 Aggregatilineales bacterium | reverse complement strand
AATCTGTACATTGCCGAACGCTACTTCGGTTTCGGCGCATTGCGCGACATGATGATGGACGACGCCGACACGAGTGCGATGGTCGATCTCACCACGATTGATAAAGGACAATTCGCGCCGCTGTTCGATGCCATGATGGGTATGATGGACAGAGACATGATGACGAGCATGTCTGACATGATGATGATGGATGATGCGGCGATGATGGACGCCATGTCCACTGCAACCGGAACCGATATGTCCGCGATGACGATGATGATGCCCGCCACCGTTGCCGACGAAGACGAAGCATGTACCATGCTCCGCGCGGAGCTGACACAGTTCTTTACGGTGTTGGTGTTTACCGATATGCAGATGGGGATGGGCATGATGGAAGTTTTGCCGATGATAGAATCGACTGGCGAAGCCAGTATGGACGCAGAGATGGCGATCAGGTATACCGCGCCGTTATCGGGTCCACAAGAAGTCCCCGGTCCCGGTGATGCCGATTCGACAGGCAGCGCGCTTATCTCCATCAATGCCGAAACCAACGAAGTTTGCTGGGATATCACGGTTGCTGGTGCCATGCTGCCGGCGGCAGCAGCACATATTCACGCTGGCGCGCTGGGTGTAGCAGGTCCGGTTGTCGTCGCATTGACTGCACCTGATGCGAATGGCGCAGCAAGCGGCTGCACGACCGCTGATGCGGCAGTCGTCGCGGCAATTCTCGCTGATCCCAGCAGTCATTACGTGAACATCCACACTTCCGACTTCCCCGATGGTGCGCTGCGCGGTCAACTCGTCGGCGGTATGTAAGGCATGGTCAACACGTTTCTGAAGTAGACCACAAAACAAAACGCCCGTGTATATGCATGGGCGTTTTGTTGCATTCGTTCAGGCAACCGTTGATCAATCGATGGCAACAGCGCCGCTATTTTATCGCTTTGCCCGCGATATGGGGACTGACAACAGGGAGCGGCGCACGAAATGCTTTAATTTCCACGCTCGAAAAGCCCGCGCGCTGCACCGCGCCCGCCGTATCACGGTCAGTGTTGCAGCCATCCGCGGCAAACTTCCACACGGGTTTGATCAACGCTTGAAACGTCCGCAGGCGCGTATGGGGTTCAGCAGCGACATGTTCCACAAATGCCAGACGCCCGCCAGGTTTCAGCACGCGCAAAATTTCGCGCAGCACCGCATCTTGATCCGCCACTGAACACAGCACCAGCGTACTCACCACCGCATCGACGCTGTTGTCGTCTGCTTGCAGCCGTTCCGCCACGCCCACCCGAATTTCGCCCTGAATGCCGTGCTTTTCTGCCATTTTCAGCAAATTGTCATGCATGAACACGTTCGGCTCGATGCCCAACCAGCGCACGCCGCGCGGATAATACGCAAAGTTCGCGCCCGTTCCTGCACCAATTTCGAGGATCATCCCGGTGATATCGCTAAACAACCAGCGTTTATAATCACCGACGGTTTGTTCATAAAAATCGGGGTCGCCTTCTATCTGTCCATATGCCCATGCAAACAAGCGCTGTGAAAGTCCGTGACGGGCATCGGGATGATTGGCGTCGGTCGTTTTGTGGATCATATCCAGTCCTTTAGTCACAAATTCGTGAACCTTTTTGTCTTTTGGTTTGTCCGATGGTTATGATAGCGTACTAGAACCAGAACACGAGAGGTGACGCTTGGAACTACTCCAGTTTGTCCGCATTTTACTTCGTCGCTGGTGGTTGACCGCGATTCCGATGCTGATCGCGGCGGCGGTGACGCTGCCCGCTCTGCTCAACCGCACGACTGCCGCATCTGGCGGCTTTTCAACGGTGATTACCTACAGCGCGGCGCAGTCGTTCGAGGCGATCCCGCGTAACCAAGGCGATTATCAAGATATCTGGCTGTCATCCGAACTCACCGTCAACGCCTTCACCGATTGGGTGACGGGTGGACGTTTCAAAGACGAGATCATAGCCGCCGTCGCAGAAACAGGCGTGACGATCGACCCGGCGGCACTCGGTGTCAACGCGGATAACGAACGCAGTGTTGGTCAACTATTTTTGTCTTATCCCGATGGTGAAGCGTTGACCGCGATCGCATCATCCGCAATTTCTGTGCTTTCGACGCGCAATCAAGCGTATTTCGCACAGTTGGGGGGTGAAGCCGCGACCGTGACAATTCTGGATCAAACGGCAATCACCGCCGCACCGCCGCCCATCACAGATCGCGTCGCCCCACTGCTGCGGATTGGGCTGGGATTGCTTGCTGGTATTGGCTTGGCACTGCTCGCACATTATCTCGATCCCGCGATGCGCCGCCGCGAGGATATCGAGTCGCTTGGTCTACCCGTCTTGTCCACTATTCCACGCCGATAAACTCACCATGAAACGACGACTCGTGTCCTTTATTGTACTCTTGCTGCTGCTTGCGCCGATAATCCGTGCCCAAGAATCGACGCCCGAAATCACACCTGAACCGACGGTTATCGAAGCAGCATCCACCCCAACTGCTGAATCGACCGCCGAAATCACACCCGAAGTCACCGACGCGCCCGAAAAAACCGACGAACCGGCTGGCACGCCGACGCCGCGCACCGAATTTATCGCATATGGGTGGGAAACTGGTGATCTGGCGATATTTGTACCATCAGATGCTCAGATCAGCGACGATAGCAGCGCGCTGACGGCGCAAACCGATGATGGTTCAATTCACTATGGTGTGCTTGATTTTCAGATCGACATCATCAATGTGGATTTATACAGTCTGCTCGAAACCGCGATGCTGAATTACGGTGTCACTGTCAACGGCTTGACGCTGACAACTTATGAGCGCCTTACTTTATGGGGTCGCCCCGGTTGGCGCGTCGATGGCATCGACTACGCGACGGGATTATTGGCACGCGGGCGAATCGGTCGGTTGCCCAACGAGCGCGTATTGATCATCATCGTCACCGCGTCCGACGAAACGACGCTCGCCCGTCGCGCCGACGCCGCAACTTATGGGCTGGTCTTCGGAGCAAACAGCACGCCGCGCATTCCAGCGACGTTTCCGCCAGATCGGGTTGGTAATGCCGCGCTGCGTGCGCGCGTGCCCGTACAAGGCACAGTGAGTGCGCTAAACCCGACGCAGCAGTGGACATTCGACGGGCGCGAAGGCGACATCGTATCGTTTACGGCGGTCGATCTGGCGCGCACTCAGGTATTCGATCTCGGTCTGGATATGGCGATCCGCGTTTTCAACCCGGATGGGACAGAATTTGGTTACAACGACGATCAAGTCGGCACCGATTTGTTCGGCGCTTACGATGCAATTTTGGCAGAAGTCACGCTCACCCAGACCGGTATTTATACCGTGCAGATCGAATGGGTGGCGGGCGCAGGCATATATACATTAGGGGTCAGCGCTGATGTGTTGATTGCGGTCGCGTCGAGCGCGATCGCCGCGCCGTTCGCGGTCGGCAGCATCAATAATATTTTTACGTTTCAGCGCTTTGTTTTCGAGGCGACAGCAGGGCAAACCGCGACCATTACCATGACCGCGACAGCGGGCGATCTTGACCCCACCCTCGAAGTATTCATGGACGACGGTCGTTCGCTTGCGTTCAACGACGATGCCGAAGACATTACGCTTGGCACGAACGCCCAATTGATGTTGACGTTCCCTACCGATGGGAGCTATGTCCTGGAGGCGGGTCGCTTTAGCGGCGTCGGTGAATACGAGATCACTGTCGCTGGTTCGTAGGGGCGAACCCATCGCCCTTAACGCGTACCGTCGTCTTCTGGTGGTGCATACGGGTTAAACGTCGCTTTGCGGGCGTCGCTGCCAGCAAAATATGACGCCAGCGCCAACGTGCCCGCGCTGAACACCCCGCCGACACCGATCCCAATCAGGATCGCCCAACCGACGGTGTTGCCTTGTGCCAGCGTGAACAGCATCATGCTGATCATGCTGCCGATCACCCCGCCTGCCGCGACCAGCACCGTGCTGCCGATATGCCGCCGGATCAGGATATACATGACGAATAAAATCAGCGCGAAAAACGCGAAGAACACGAACGCGACGGGTGATTGCATAGGCACACGCTCCTATAGGGTTCGCAAAATAGCACGCACGGGCGACCCGCACGCAAGATCAAGCTTGAGCGGCAGCGCGATCAGCTCATAATCGCCGTCTGGCACACCGCTTAAATACAGGTTTTCTAGGTTGACCATGCCGTGACGTTTGAGCGCGTGATGACACGGTAAGTCTGTGCTGGTGAAGTCATCAACAGACGGCGCATCCAGCCCGATCAGCACGATGCCGTGTGCAGACAGCCATTCGATCAGCGCCACGCTTAAATACGCGAACTCGGTCGCTAATGTTTCGTCGGCAGTTTCATCGCTGATCCAACTATGCAGCAGCAGCCGTTCCGCGCCCGTTATTGAAACGCCTGCGAAATCATCTGGCATCAGTGCACCAACGCGCTTGCTGATCGTGACCACCCGTGCCCGCCCGATATACGGTTCGAGTGGCATCGCTGCCGGATGCACGCCGCTGTCGTCATAATGATAATACGCATCAGCATGCGCGCCTGTGTGCGGACTCAGAGCCAGCGTGGTCAGATTGACCGATGCGCCGTCCGCGATGCGCAGCGCGGGCGTGACACTGTAAGGCGTATCCCCCGTCCAGACCGCCAACGTCGGACGCACCGTGCGTGTAATGTCATAGATCATGCAGTGCTCCTTCGAATAGACGTAGTGTACAGAAGCATTTAGCAATTAGCGATTAGTTTTTGACATACATCCGTTGACGATTCGCTTTTGGATAACCGCTCATCGCTGACCGCTATATAGGCTATACTCTGCCTTTTCACTTAGGAGTGTCAAAGATGGTCGATTTATTCAATATACGCGACAAAGTGGCGATCATTACAGGCGCATCACGCGGCATCGGGCAAGCGATTGCCGACGCCTACGCCGACGCAGGCGCAAAAGTCGTGATCAGCAGCCGCAAACAAGACGGACTCGATGAAGTCGCGGCGCAAATCAAGGCGCGCGGCGGCGACGTGACAACGGTGATTGCGCACAATGGTGAAAAAGACGCGCTGCAAAATTTGGTCAAAACGACTGTACAAACCTACGGCAGGCTTGATATTCTTGTCAACAATGCCGCGACTAATCCGCATTTTGGTATGATGCTCGACGCCGAAGACAGCCTGTGGCAAAAGACCATCGAGGTCAACATCATGGGCAATTTCTGGTTGTGTCAGGCTGCCGTGCCCGAAATGCGAAACGCTGGCGGCGGCAAAATCATCAATATTGCGTCGGTCAACGGCATTCGTCCCGGCAGTATGCAAGGAATTTATAGCATGACCAAAGCCGCTGTCATCAGTATGACGCAAACATTGGCGATGGAATTGGCGGGCGATCATATTTATGTCAATGCGATCGCGCCGGGTCTGGTCAAAACCAAGTTCGCGCGCGTCTTATGGGAAAACGAGACGCTGCTCAACAACGTGACACAGCGCACACCCGTCAACCGGATCGGTGAGCCGCATGACATTGCTGGGATCGCGCTCTATCTCGCCGCGCCCGCTTCCGATTATACGACGGGGCAGGTGTTTGTGGTCGATGGCGGCTTGTCGATTCCACTCCTGTAATCATCGTTGATAAATTATCCCCCATCGCGTAAAATAGGCACACATGTTCTATGGAGGACGCTCGTGCATTTTATTTTATACAGCGACAAAAGCGTCAATGAATGTTTGAAGTCCGTCAACGAACGGCTTCAGGTTAAAGGTACGAACAGCCGTCCCGGTTTAGACGGCTGGATCGACAAAAGTGGCATGTTTTCGGTCAGCGTAAATGGTATAGTCGTCGGCAAGCTGCGCCGCCGAACGAACTTGCGCGCCAAGCTCGAACGCGAAAGCGGCTATACCCTGGTGCGCGGCGATGTGCCAAGCGGCGCATCACCCTTTGGTATTGGCTTGATGCTGGCGGGCATGGCGGCGGTCGCACTCGTGCTGTTATCGGGCGGCAGCAATTTACTCGCGTTCACGGTGATTCCGGCGGCGGCATATTTGTTCATCATTTTGCGCGGCGATGACCAGAATAGTGAGTATCTGCTCGATGAACTGATGAAGATGCTGCGCGCCAAAGAAACGCCCCCAAAAGTCGCCCCCAAGAAAATGGGCGCGACATCACCCATGAGCAAGAGCGCCGCTAAACCGGTGAGCCGCGCCAGCACGAGCAAACCCGCTGCTGCCAAGCCAAAAACAGCGTCATCCAGTTCGAGCAGCACAGCGCGCAAAACCAGTACTGCCACTACCCCCGCCGCGCGCCCGCCAAGTACACCAACATATCGGTAAGTTTCGCTCAACCCCACCCGGTTCAAAAACGGGCGCAGCACGCTGCGCCCTTACATGTCCTCTGTGCCTTCGCGCCTTTGTGTCTCCGTGTTATGTTTTTTCGCTTTTAGATTGAATCGTTTGTCTTTGCGTTATCATTAATCGAACGCCGATTAGATAAAGGATTATTTGAAATGCAGTTAGTCAACGACCCCATAGCCAAAGCCAGGGGCTTGCAGTTATGGCGGGCGCGAAGCCCAAGACACACACCGCGTATGGCGGATTGACTGCCGCCCGGCTCGCAATTACACGAGCCGCGTTCTGGAACTCCCGTTCCATTGTCGGTCTGGTGTTGAGCCAGAGTAAACCGTTTCTCTGCCTGAGCAGAGTGCCTTTTCGACTGTCCTGATTATATAACAGAAAGGAAAAAGGCGCTATCCCTCCCCATGTCTAAAGACAGTGGTATCTCGCGCCGATTTGATGACAGAAGCCCTTTTGATCGAAAAGCACGATGCGGTGACGGTCCTGACCATCAACCGTCCAGAAGTCAAGAACGCGGTCGATGATATCGTCATGCCCGCGATCCATGCGGCATTACGCGACGCCGAACACGATGGCACCCACTGTGTCGTGCTGACGGGCGCGGGCGGATCGTTCTCATCGGGTGCGGACATCAAAAAAGCGGTCGCTAATGGGGTGACCGGCGACAGCACCTATCGGATGTTGACCGATGTGTACGGACCGACACTGAAAGCGATTCGCAGTTATCCCTATCCTGTCATCGCGGCAGTCGATGGGTTTGCCGCTGGAATCGGCTGTGATATTGCGCTGGCGTGCGATATTCGCTTGATCAGCGCGCGCGCTAAATTCGCGGAGTTGTTCATTCGTATCGGGCTGATTCCCGATGGCGGCGGGACGTACCTGCTCCCGCGTCTTGTCGGCACGGGGCGCGCGCTCGAAATGATGTTCACAGGCATGGATGTAGACGCCGAAACCGCCGTACAAACCGGGCTGGCAAACCGGGTGTATCCGACCGAGACGTTTATGAGCAGTGTGCTGGAATACGCGGCGCACATTGCAAAGCAGTCACCCGCCGCGCTCCGGCTCGGCAAGCGCGCGGTACAGCAGTCGTTAGACAGCAGTTACGACGATGCGCTGGCGCGCGAGGCTGAGTATCAGCGTGAAATTCTGTACAGTGAAGACGGCGCAGAAGGTTTCATGGCGTTCGCGCAAAAACGCGCGCCTGTGTGGAAGGGCAAATAAGACCGTCTATCTTTGAACAGTCAGGTTATTTACAGGGTGGGCATGGCTGTGCCATGCCCATACACAACTGGATACAACGAGGTCAAATCTGTCTCTCTTTGCGGATGTGGTTGAGCAGCGCTTGAGCGCCAATACTGACAACTGCGAATGTCTCGTTGAATCGCCCATGATAGTATGGGTCGCTGACTTCATCGACCGCGATCATATCGGTTTTTTTGGCGAACTCTAAAAACAGATGGACATTCACGTTCGGCTTACCCATGGGAATGTTGTTCACCACCCGTCTTAGAACGCTCATATTTTCCCGATCCATCGCCAGCATATAATCGAAACGTTCCAGGTCACTCCAATCGATCTGGCGGGCGTGACCTTTATAGACGATGCCCTGCTCCACCAATACGCGCTGAGTCCCCGAATGCGGTGGACTACCTGAATACCAACCGCCTGTTCCGGCAGAATCGATCACAAACTGGTCGGCAAGTCCTGCGCGCGCGACCAAATCCCCAAATACTGCCTCCGCCATCGGCGAGCGGCAGATATTCCCCATACACACAAACAGGACATGAATCATAAGCGCTAATCACACACCTGAATAAGCTTATACAGGCGCAGTTGCCCATCATAAGCATAGAATCGAAGTAACGTGATTATATCACAGGATTTTCGCTCAGGGCAAAAAGTGGATAATTTTTAGGTATGGTCAACCGATGCCAAAATATCGAATATCTCATCAGCACGTCAGGCAACTACACCTGTTCAAATTTAGCCGCGCATTTGGACGGTGTGAGCCATGACTCGGTCAGCGATTACGTGTGTGAGGACCAACTTCACAGCGTGTGCGTTGTGGGAACGGGTGCAGCCGCTCGTGAACGACAGCGAAGTGGCGTATCTGCTGGTCGATGACAGCGTGCAGAACAAGCAATATTCGCGGCGTATCGAGCTAGTGAAACAGCAGTACAGTGGGGTGGAACATGGCTTGGTACGCGGGATTGGGGTGGTTAATCTCGTCCACAGCAATGGGGAAGTGTTTTACCCGATCGACTACCGTACCTACGCAGCGGAGCAAGACGGAAAGAGTAAAAACGAGCATTTCTCGGAAATGCTCGTCCGTGCCAAAAGTGACAAGAACTTGAAAGCCAAGACCGTGCTATTTGATAGTTGGTATGCCGCAGCAGATAATCTCAAGCTGATCGTGCGCTTGGGCTTATATTTTGTGACCACGCTGAAAAGTAACCGGATGGTCAGCTTAACCCCCGAAGGCGGCTGTGTTCACTTGCAAGCACTCGTCTGGGACGCTGATGCCCTTGAACACGGATTGAGTGTCAAACTCAAAGACTTGCCTTTTCGCGTGCAGCTCTTCAAGGGAGTTGCCACAAACGGCGACATTGACTGGGTGATTACCTCCGCGCTCAACTTCGTCAGCCTCACATTCCGGCTTTTTCTATGCCCTGAGCGAAAGTCCTGTATCAGAATAAGCCTACAATATTGCCTTGATCATCGATATCGACTTTTTCGGCAGCCGCGTGATCAGGTAATCCCGGCATGGTCGTCATATCGCCGCACAACGGATAAATGAAGCCAGCGCCTACGCTCGCGCGCACCTCACGGATCGGCAGTGTGAAACCGGTCGGCGCCCCTTTAAGCGTTGGGTCGTGGCTCAAACTTAAGTGTGTTTTCGCCATACAAATTGGCAGCTTTCCAAACCCATTGGCTTCATAATCGCGGATTTGTCGTTCGGCGGCAGGTTCATAGGCGACGCCCGCTGCGCCATAGATTTTGGTCGCAATCGTCTCGATTTTGGTCTTGATCGGCTGATCGAGGTCATACAAGAACTTGAACTGGCTTTCGCTTTCGGCAGCGCTGATCACCATCTCCGCCAGTTCGACCGCGCCTGCCCCACCAGCGCGGAAATGCGCCGCCACCGCCGCGCCCAACGCGCCCGCTTCAACGGCGATGCGCTTGATCGCGTCGTGTTCTTCGGCGTGGTCACCGTCAAAAGCGTTGATGGCGATGACAGGCGTCACACCATGATGTTTGATATTTTCGATGTGTTTGATCAGATTCGCCGCGCCCGCTTCGACATCCGCGATGTTGAGTTCGAGCATTTCGGGCGGCAAACTTTTGCCCGCCACCACCCGATACCGTCCGCTGTGCGCTTTGAGCGCGCGCACGCTGACGACTAAAACGGCGGCGTTGGGTATCAATCCACTGGCGCGACATTTGATATTGAAGAATTTTTCCGCGCCGATATCAGCCGCGAATCCCGCTTCGGTGATCAGATAGTCACCACATTTAATGCCGAACATGTCCGCCAGAATGCTGCTGTTGCCATGCGCAATATTTGCGAACGGTCCCGCATGAACCAACGCGGGCGTATTTTCCAGCGTTTGCAGCAAATTCGGTCGAATGGCGTCGCGCATGAGCACCGTCATCGCGCCCGCCGCGCCGATTTGCTCCGCAGTGACAGGCTGCTTGTTTTTGGTCAGCCCGACCACGATACGTCCGAAACGCTGGCGAATATCCTGTAACGACGTGGTCAGCGCCAGAATTGCCATGACTTCGCTGGCGACCGCAATATCGAACCCGCTTTCGCGTGGGATTCCGCCGACATTTTTGCCACCCAAGCCGATGATGATCTCGCGCAGCGCACGGTCGTTGACATCCAGCACCCGTTTCCATGTAATCGTATCTGGGTCGATATTGAGTGGATTATCGCGCAGTAAGCGGTTATCGATCATCGCCGCCAGCAGATTATTGGCGGCGCTCACGGCATGAATATCGCCTGTCAGGTGTAAATTGAAGGTCTCCATCGGCACGACTTGCGAATAACCGCCACCCGCCGCGCCACCCTTGATGCCGAATGTAGGACCCTGCGACGGTTGGCGCAGCGCGATCACCGAGCGCTTACCGATATGACGCATCGCCTGCCCCAAACCGACGGTCGTTGTCGATTTGCCTTCGCCCAACGGCGTCGGGGTGATCGCCGTGACGACGATGTATTTTGCATTCGGGCGATCTTTAAGTTTGTCCAGCGCCTCAAGCCGCAATTTGGCAACGTAAGGACTTCCATAAATATCGAGATCATCGGGTGTAAGCCCCATCGAATCTGCAATATCGTGGATAGGCTTGAGTGTAGCTTGCTGGGCGATCTGTAAATTTGACAACATGATTGTTTATCCTTCGAATTTTATTGGCGTACCAATAAGTCCAACCTGAACCCGGTGGTTCTATTGTAGGCAGGCGAACGCGGGGTTAGGGTAAGTGTGGCGTTATAAATGCCCATTTTCAACTCACCATCAATCCATAAAGGACTGGAGCGCGGCGGCAGCGCCGACCGTGCGACGAACTAATGCTGGCAAATTCCAAACTCGCGTTTACGCCGACCGAACAATCAAATGTACGTCATCTCGTCCTGGATATTGCCTGGTTTGGGTTGGCAGCCGCCGCGACCACCCACTTTTTATCAGAAAAGCGCCGTAAGACCCCTGCCTTCAGGCATGGGGATATAAGGCGGGGTGCATTTCACTTTAGTGCAAAACTCGCACTTCATAATTTTGTGTTGTAGCTACGAAAGCGAAACAGCCGTTTTTCCATGCCTTATTGTCTCAATATCGAGCAGTTTCACGACAAAATATGTGTATTTTGAACTAAGTCAGTGGCTTAAATTCAGTATTTTGTTATGAAATCATAGCTATGCACCAACTTGAAATGCACCCCATATCATACGGATTGTTGCGCGTTTGGAAAGTCCACTTTATACTGAGTTACATGAACGCCAGACCGTCGAGCGCCAACCCGACGATCCGGCTGACCCCGCGAGTGGTGAAGACACTGTGCAGGGCTAGAGGCATTGTATCTCATGCGCTCTGCTCTTGCCGTATTCACTCACGGTTTGAGCAGGGCGCTTTTTCGTTGTGCGGAACCAGAGAGGAGGAAAATGAATGCCACGCCCATTGAAACGCCCTGAGCAGCCTATCGACCCGTACAAGGCACAAGCCCTGCCGCTCGGTCGTCCAGCAGCCGTGTACTATCGTCAGTCATCCGAGGGACAGATCGGCAACGTCATGACTACCCTCCAGACCATCGACATGATCGAGCATCTGCTGGATCGGGGCTGGGTGCGTGAGAACGTCCACATGATTGACGCGGATGCCGCCGTCAGCGGGACGAAGAAAATTCGTGAACGGAAGGGCATGTCTCAGCTTTACGACATGATCGAATCGGATCAGCTTGGACTGGTCGCATCGCAGGATGTAGACCGCTTCTTCCGCGATGTGACGATGATCGAGACCAACAAGTTCATCGAAGCGTGCCGGGAACACAATGTCCAAGTGATGACGCCGCGCATGGTCTACGACTTCGCCCATCCCGTCATGGGATCGTCACACATCAAGATGTTCCGCGAGGAAGCGCAGCGCGCTGCCGATTATCTCGAATACCAGATTCGGGGGCGTTTGGTGAAGGCGCGGCACAGCCGCAGC
>JBBRAA010000087.1:0-12277 GCA_038207205.1 Aggregatilineales bacterium | reverse complement strand
AGACAGAGACGAGAACGCCGCTCGAAACATTTATCATTTAGCGTTCAAGTCGGCATGGACTGTGCCGTCAGGCGTTAACGTAGAGCATTAGCTCCTGCGTAGTCTGAGAAGCCGGCGCCTTTAGGCGACGGCGTGGTCACTGAAGTTCAGCGTACGTTAAAACCTACCATTAACGAGGCGGGCGGGAAGCCCACTAAAGAGGCTTGCCCCGCTCGATTTTGACGGGTCATTATGAGACCAAACGATAGCCCCTTTAGTGGGCTTACAAGTGCTGCACCGCCGCACGGCTTTAGCCTGCGGCGGTGAAAATCAGACAACAAACAATCGCAGTACGTTATTTCTCAATCGGGACGCCGACCGAGTTACCCCATTCCGTCCAACTGCCGTCGTAATTCTTGACGTTGTTGAAGCCGAGCAGATACGTCAGCACGAACCACGAATGGCTGCTGCGTTCACCGATGCGGCAGTAGGCGATCACGTCATCGCCGGGCTGCAAGTCGTTTTCGACCTGGTAAATCTGCTGGAGTTCGTCGGCGGGGCGGAACGTGCCGTCGTCAGCGTTGATCGATTTTGCCCAGGGGATGCTTTTTGCGCCGGGGATATGCCCGCCGCGCAGCGCGCCTTCGTTGGGGTAATCGGGCATGTGCATCCGCTCGCCTGTGAATTCCTGCGGCGAGCGCACATCGACCAATTTCTTACCCGCGTTGACATGCGCCAATACTTGTTCACGAAACGCACGAATGGTCTCGTCGTCACGTTCTGGTGCGCTATAGCTCGTCGCAGTATACGCCGGGACTTCGCGGGTTAAATCGCGTTCTTCTTTTTCCCACTTGGTCCGTCCACCGTCCATGATGCGGGCGTTGGTATGCCCGAACAACTGGAATACCCAAAAGGCGTAGGTCGCCCACCAGTTATTTTTGTCGCCGTAAAAAACGATGGTCGTTTCTTTGCTCACGCCAATGCGCGACATGAGCGCGTCGAAACCGTCTTTGCTCAGGTAATCACGGCGGATCGGGTCGTTGAGGTCGTGCGTCCAATCGACCTGCACCGCGCCGGCAATATGCCCCGACGGATACAATAACGGGTCTTCGTTCGATTCGACCACGCGCACGTTCGAGTCTTGCAGGTGTGCCGCGACCCAATCGGTCGAGACGAGTACATCCGGGCGGGCATAACCCCGCGATTCGATTTCAGTTGCCATGTGTGTTCGCTCCTCTGTGGTTAAGCGCCCGATCATGATAGCTTTTCGGCGCGGAGAGTTCAACGTCTATTCATGATGAGACGCGGCTTGTCACGGGTTTGTTACCGACATAGGGGTTTGTGTGCGGTGATATGTGGCGAAAAGTCTATAATGGAGATCATCAATGGCGAGAGGATGTGAACATGCGCTTTTTTCGATGGATGTTGATGTTGAGCGTCGGCATGGCGTTGACGGTGAGCGGCTACGCGCAAGAAAACGATGAGTCGGCGCTGCTGCGGATGCTGGCGCGTGTGCCAGATTCACAAGGCGATTATTTGACGTTTTTCGACACTGCCGCCATTGATCGGGCATATCCACAAACCGAGCGCATTCCCGATTGGGCGGCGTTAGAAAAACTTGGGCGTGACCCGACAACGCTTCCACAAGAGGCGTGGTGGATGGTGTTCCTCAATGGAAGTACGCCATCCATTTTCGTCGCGGACGATGAACTGCCCGCGACTGTCGGCTTCGATGTGTTCGCGGTTGAGCGCGAACTCGCGTATGGGATGCTGCCGTCTCAAGTCGTGATGCTGGAAGGTGAATTCGATGAAAGCGTGATACAAGCTGCGTTCACGACGCTTGGATTTACACAGGCGGACGATGAACGGGGTGATTTGTGGTGTGGTGAAGCGGGCTGCGATGCCGGGCAAATGGTCGATTTATTAAATCGTAACTTGTCAAATCCGTTTGGTGGCGATCTCGGTCGTCAACAGCCGCTCGTCATCGGTGATAACCTCTTGGTCAGTTCGTCTGACATCGGGCAGATTGATGCTTATTTGGATATGAGCGCCGACTCTGCCGACTCATTGGCGGATGATGCGCGTTATCAAGCGGCGGTCGCGGCGGTTGAAGCGCAAGGGGTGTTGATTCAAGCGCTGGTGCTTGGGGGTGAAAGGCTCGATTATATCAGTGGCTTGAATATGATGGAGATGTTTGTGCTTCGGAGTCCGCCTGAAGTGATTGAGATTTACGCCGATTCGTTTTTGGATGAGTCGCAAACGTCCGCGGATTTGCCTACCTATCAATTGGTGATCATGACGGATGTGACGAGCAACACCGAACAAATCGCGCTGGTGGGGTTGGTTTATGCCAATCGTGACGACGCCGAAACCGCCGCCGCGCTTTTACCACAGCGACTCGAAAGCACTCCGTCGTTGGTCTCGCGGCGCTCATGGGGAGACATGCTGAGCGACCGCCGCGTCGAAGCGGTCGAAAGTCAGGTGGTAGCGAATGAAAACGGGCAGTTCGTCGCGCTGCTGCGTTTTGCGACGCCAATTGCTGTAACGCCCGAAGCGATCATCGACTCTGCCGATGTGACGACACCCGACGAAGGCGCGTTCACCGAGCCGGGTCGCGTCTTTCGGTTACTGGTAAATGCAGTTGATCGACGGGATACACTGTGGTTGAATACATTACCGGCAGCGGACGTACAAGCGCTGCTTGACAGCGCAGGGAATTAGGGTTGCAGTGACGTGTCTGGGCGGCATATACGCCCCTGCATCATCGATTTTTCGGACGTAACAACGGCGTCGGCGTTTTGCCTTCGGGCAGCACTTCGTAGTCACCCGTCAGACCGCCCAACGAGACGCGCACATTCTCCAGTTTGAGGACGATATGCGCGCTGCTCGGCAGCGTCAAAATATAGACCGCGTTCGCCAGCGCGCCCGCCAACTGCCCGACGACCGCGCGCCGATGCGCGACGAAATACACGCCCGCATCGTCTTGCTCGGCGGCGATGCGCCATGCAAACGGCGCGCCCAGTTTGGCGATGATCTCCACGGTTGGGCTGTCATGGCGCGCGATAAAGACATCCGCGTGCATGACATGCAAATAGACGCTGGCACGCGCACTGACGGTGTAGCGATATGTTTGCGAACTGCGCGCGATCTCCATCAACTGCGAGGTCGTTTCGACGGCGCGAATCAACGTCTTGAAGTGTTGGGTCATAAACTATCACACTCATATATAGACGGGCGACCCACCGAGTCGCCGTACGCTATCAATGCTTGTGCTTGTAAATCTAGCTGCCGATGAACTGACTTAAGCCTTGTCCCATGGCAATCGCGCCGAGTGCGAGCGCGCCGAAATACACAATCGTGGCGATCATCATCAAATAACCCAAAATGATGAACAAGCCATCGCGCTGCAAAATGCCGACCGCGAAGAACAAGACCGCGACGCCGGGAATCGTATTCGAGAACGGAATCAGGCTGAGCGGTGCCATAAGCAGCACGCCGCTAAACGTGAGCGCCAAGCCGTTGATGCGATTGCTGATGGTATTACTGGTCAGCGCCAGCATACGCGGGCGAATGATGCGATCCAGCCGCGCAAATAAGGTCGCGCCGCGCTCGAAGGCGGGGCGTAAATCCGCCGTCTTCAACGACCGTTCCATCAGGCGATTGGGCAGCCACGGCAGACGATTAATCGTGATACCAATACCAATCAACACGATCAACAAGCCAAAGACGGTGCTGACGCCTGGAATCGAGACGGGCAGCAAAAACGGGATGATCAAGATCATGCAAAACAAGAGCAAGCCTTGTTCACCCACCAGCGACAGCAGTTGACGCAGCGTGATCGACTCGCCTTCGACCGATTGCGAAACATCGTTCAGGGTTTGGCTGAGTGACTTTTTATTATCCTGGAATTGAACCGACATGAGTTCCCTCGAACATACGGATAGATGATGTACGCCGATCATAACACACGCTTGGTTCTCAGAAGACGTTAATCCTTTAATTTATCGTGGAGTTTGCGCGCGTCCGGGTGCAGTGCGATCAGCCGCTCGCCCAACAGCCTGACCGCACGATGCACGCCCGCCGTCATACGTGGGTGTCCAATCGTGCTGACTTGCACCGTATATTCGCCGGGATGACCAGAACGCCAGCGACCGACCACGTTCAAGGCAATATGCTGCTGAATCGTCGGCTCTGTGATTGACGTTTCGACCAAAAGCGCGTCGTCGGTGCCGCGAAACGCCGCCACTAAATGGATATACGTTTCATGTTCGCTGATCGCGCCTTCTACCGTGTGCTTGAACGCGGCGAACATATCATCGAGGGTGAGCGGGGTAGAAAAAACCAGATGCGGCATTTCAAGTTCCTTGATGACAGGGATAAGTGGTGCGGGCTGCGTATTACGCCGATAGGCAAAATAATGACAATTACGCCCTTCCATGCGCGCAGTCGCCTCGTATTTGGTGACAACGCGACCGGATATTTCATGCACGAACGGTGCGTCAAGCTGATTGGTCAAGCCGGGCGTCGCCGCCAAAAGGGCGGCGGTCATCTCGGCGTATTCGAGAATATCGGTGGCGAGGTAAAACCAGCCGTTGGGCATAAGACGGCTGACGATGGCATCGAGCGTATCGCGCTGCATGATGCGTCGATGACTGTGGCTCGTTTTGAACCATGGATCAGGAAAATTAACATGAAACTGCGCGACGCTGGCGGGCGCGAGCAAATGCGCGAGCGCGGTTTCGCCTGTCGAATGGACGACGCGAATATTTTCCAGTCGTTCATAGGCGATCATGCGTTCTGCCGATTCGAGCGAGCGGTTAGCGACTTCGACGCCGACCACATTGTGATCAGGAAAAGTACGGGCGAGGTGCGCGAGAAAAGTGCCGCGCCCGAAACCGATTTCGACGATCAAGCGGCGGTCAGCGCCGAAGATCGCTGACCAATCGGGCTGCCAATCGAGATTGAGCGCGCTGAGGTAAGGTATCGTGATGATCATGGGCGGCATTATAGAGTTAAAAGTAAAAGATTCAACCAAAGCGGAGTGCCCAACCTACGGATTATTTTGTAGCGAAAGGCACGCCTTGTCCAAAAACACGACAAGGTTGGACATGCTCCGCACAGCATGAAAAGCGCAAAGCAAAAGCAAAAAACATAATACGGAGACACGAAGCAGGGCGACCCAACGAGTCGCCCTCGATACGATTTTTAGATTTTCTCTTTTGCCGATGCGTACAACATATCGATGGCGCGCATTTGCAGCACGGCATCGGTACCGGGGAACATCGGAGCACGGTCATTCAAGATCGCGTCGGCAAAATCTTCCACCATCAACTGATAATGGTCGGCGGCTGGAATGCTGATCGTATCGTGTGTGACCTGACCGTCGTCATTTTCGCGCCAGTGATGAAGTGTCGTTGGCTGGTCTGGGGGCATTGGAAATCCTGGATCAGCAAACACCTTGCCATGTGTACCGCGCGCTTCGTACTGTGCAGTGAAGAAGGCGCGCACGCTGCAATCAAAATGACCGACGACGCCCGATGGGAAATACAAGGCGCCTGTCATGACTTCATCGACATTGCTGGCATCGCCAAAGACGGCGACGGCTTCAGCGCGGATTGGTTCTTCGCCCGTGATCAAGCGCATAAGACTCACTGGATAACAGCCGACATCCATGAGCGCACCGCCCGCTAAATCTGCCTGCAAACGCACATCGTTTTCTTCCTTGATACGAAATGAAAACGACGCGTTAATGATTTTGAGTTCACCAATGCTGCCGTCCTGGATAATTTGGCGCGCACGCTGCGTTTGGGGATGCAAACGATACATAAAAGCTTCGGCAAATTTAAGATTCGCGTTGTGAAAAGCCTCGACCATTTGCTGCGCTTGCGCGGCGTTATCCGCCAACGGTTTTTCGCACAGCGTGTGTTTGCCTGCCGCCGCGCATTTCAGCGACCATTCGTGGTGCATTCCATTTGGCAGCGGGATATAGATCGCGTCAATATGTGGCGACGCCAATAATTCGTCGTAGCTGCCATACGCCTGCGGGATGTTCATTTCGGCTGCGAACGATTCGGCAGCGGCGATATTGCGGCTGGCGACCGCCGCGACAATGCCATTGTTCGATGCATGAATTGCAGGAATAACTTTACGTCCGATCTTGGCTGTACTCAAAATACCCCAACGGATTTTGTCACTCACGATTTTTCCCTTTCACGTCAAACATTGATTGTAACCTGAATCAAAAAAAGGCGACTCGCCGAGCAGCCCATTTTTGTTGGGTGCTTTTTCGTCAGACGACCGCTTTATGTCAGCGTATACAGCCGTGCATACGCGCCATTTTGTGCCAGCAGTGTCTCGTGTGTGCCTTGCTCGATGATCTGACCGTGATCCATGACGACGATCAGGTCGGCGCTGACAATCGTACTCAGACGATGTGCGATGACGAAGCTGGTTCGCCCGTGCAGCAAGCGCATGAGCGCGGTTTGAATGATTTTTTCGGTTTGCGTATCGATGTTACTGGTCGCTTCGTCCAGAATTAAGATGCGCGGATTCGCCAGGAGCGCGCGCGCGAATGCGAGTAATTGTTTTTGTCCCTGCGACAATAATGAACCGCCTTCGCGGATTTCGGTCTGGTAGCCATGTTCAAGGCGCATGACGAAATCATGCGCGCCGACCGCCGCCGCCGCATCGATGACCTCGGCGTCGGTCGCGTTCAGGCGTCCGTAACGGATATTGTCCATAACCGTTCCGCTGAACAAATACGTTTCTTGCAGCACGACGCCCATTTGTGCACGTAAACTGCGCTGTGTGACATCGCGCACATCGATGCCATCGATTTTGAGGCAGCCATTCTGAATATCGTAGAAACGCATCAGCAGCTTGACCATCGTACTTTTGCCCGCGCCTGTATGCCCCACCAGCGCGACCGTTTTTCCGGCTGGCACATCGAGGTCGATGTCTTTCAAAACGACTACATCTTTATCGGCGGCGTAGCCAAAATCGACCTGTTGATAGCTGACATGACCGTTCATCGATGGCATTTCGTACGCACCATCTTTATCGCTGACTTCGATAGGGCGATCGAGCAGCATGAACAGTTTGTCGCCCGCCGCCATGACCGATTGAAACAGATTGTAGCGTTGTGCCAACATGCGGATCGGCTGGAAAAACTGATCGATATACAGCACGAATGTGAGTAGGGTGAAGATATTGAGCTGCTGCTGCAAAACCAGCGTGCCGCCCACATAAATGAGCAGTCCGGTTGCCACCCCGCTGACAAGTTCGATGCTTGGAAAGAATAAGGATGCTACGAGCGTGGCACGCATATTCGCCGTGCGGCTGTTGAGGTTAAAGGTGGTTTGAAACCGATCGAGGTTATACCCCTGACGTGTGAATGCCTGGGTAACGCGCACGCCGTTGAACGCCTCTGCGAGTTCTGCGTTCATACGCGCATTGGTTTCGACGACCGTGAGATACGTCTTGCGCGCGTAAACACGCCATACATTTGCGATCAAAATCAGGACGATCAACACGCCGAACGCGACCAGTGTAAGCGGTAAATTGATCACTACCATCGTGATGACGATACCGATGAGCGAGAGTAAATCGCGGAACGTGCCGACCATCGCCCAGGTGATCGCTTCGCGCAGTGTTCCGACATCGCTGATGATGCGTGAGATCAATCGACCAGTTTCGTACGTGGCGAAAAACGAAAGCGATAAATGCTGCAAATGTGCGAAGAGATCATCGCGTAGTTTTTGGATCGCGCGCTGCCCGGCAACCGACATCAGCAAAATCTGCCAGCGAAACGTGAGCGCGCCAATGCCCTGCAAGATCAAGTACACGATCACGCCAACGGTGATCAAGCTCAGATTTTGCTGTTGTATCCCTTGATCGACCGCCCACGCGATAATCGGCGGCGCGGCGACGCTGGTTGCCGCCGTGATTAGCGCCATCAGCATGGCGATATAGACTTTGCGTTTATACGGCGCAATGTAGGTGAGCAAGCGACGTGTGGTCTGCAAATCGAATTTAGTGCGGTCTGTTTCTTCAGGTTGGTGAGCCATTTTGTTCCTTTAATCGCCTGATGATTCCAGCACGGCGCGTGCGGATTCATCTTCGTTTTGTCCGACTTGCTGTTCTCGGTATTGGCTGATGCGGCTAAAATCTGCGATTTCGCGGCGTACACGTTCTTGATCGGCAAGCTGCAAACGATAAATTTCGGCGTAGTAACCGTCGAATGCCAACAGTTCATCATGTTTGCCGCGCTCGGCGATCGCGCCGTCTTTTAAGACAAGAATGAGATCAGCGTTTTGTACGCTGCTCAAGCGCTGCGCAATGATAAAAGTCGTACGTCCGCGCATCAACGTTGCCAATGCATCGCGGATGGCGCGTTCGGTGTGCGTATCGACGCTGCTTGTACTGTCATCGAGGATCAAGATACGCGGGTCAATCAACAGGGCACGGGCGATGGCAACCCGCTGTTTTTGTCCACCGGAAAGCGTGATGCCACGCTCACCGATCATCGTGTCGTAGCCGTCGGGGAACTCGTTGATAAACGGATGCACGTTGGCAGTTTTTGCTGCCGCGATGATTTCGTCTTCGGTCGCGTCGGGCTTGCCATATGCGATATTTTCGCGCACGGTCGCGCTGAACAAGAGCGAACTTTGTAATACGAAGCCGATTTGTCGCCGTAAATCGACGAGTTTGATCTTGCGCACGTCCACATCATCAATGGTCACGCGACCTTCGGTCGCATCGTAAAAGCGCGGTATTAAACTGACTACGCTCGACTTCCCCGAACCAGTTGCGCCAATCAAGGCAATGACTTGTCCGGGTTGCGCTTCGAACATAATCTTTGTCAGCGTCGGCTGTGGTGCGGCTTGAAAGCGAAATGATACATCCTCGAACCTGACGACTCCGCGCATGTTCGGCATCGCTTGAGCATCGGATGCGTCGTTAAGAATTTCTGGGGCGTCGAGCACTTCGAAGACGCGAGTCGCGCTGCTCATCGCTTGCGCGACCAGAACAATGACAAACCCTAAAAATCGTATCGGCATTGCCATCGTCAGCACGTATACATTGAAGGCAACGATCAAGCCGATGGTGACACCACCGTAACCGTTTTGCTCCATCCAGCCGCCGACAAACAAGACAAGCGCGGTCGAAAAAGCGATGATAAATGCGCTCAACGGCAGGTAGCTGCCCCAACGACTGACGAGTTTGACCTGATCTTGATACCACTGTTCGTTGTCAGCGCTGAATTTAGCGATCTCGTGTGGCTCGCGGGCGAAGGCGCGCACGACTTCTGCGCCGACTGCTGTTTCCTGAATACGATTGCCCAGAACTTGCACACGATCCATGATCGCTCGCCATGCCGGATCGACGATTTCGCCAAAACGTTTGGATTCAATCATCAATGGAATGAGCGGAATGAGTGCGATCAATGCCAATACTGGGCTGCTGATCACCATAATCACGGCGACGCCGCCAATCAACAAGACAGTATTTAAGCCGTCGATCAAACCATAGGCGAAAAAGCGCTGCATTTCGCTGACATCGCTGATCGCGCGGGTGATCAACGAACCGGTTTGCGAGGTGTCATGAAAGCTGAACGACTGATTTTGAACTTTGTCGTAGACCTGATTGCGAATATCAAAGGCGACGTAATGCGAGAGCGCCTCGCCAAAATAACGATAGACGAAACCGACGATGCCGCGCAGCACCCCTAAACCGATAACCAGCGCGCCCGCCAGGAACATATAATTGCCATCGCCGCGCGTCACGCCAATATCGATGACATCACGCAGCACCGATGGAATCGCAATCGTCAAAATCGTACTGCCGATCACGCCCAGAAATGCCAGCGCTGCCCATACGCGATACGGGCGAAAATAGGACATCATGCGCGCGAAAACACTTAAACTACTCACAATTGTTTCCTGTCGTTACCTTCTGAAACTTCATCATACATCGTAACAAACTTCTTTACTTAGGCGGCATGTGATGGACTTATGGATATAATGCGGAAGTACGACAAGTTTTATATCCATGAGGCAGCAATGATCGATCCGATTTACGAAATCGCGTTATTCGATGGACTCAGCGATGATGATTATCGCTGGCTCTTAGCAAATTCGCGCGAACTATGGCTAAACCCTGGTGACTATTGGTCGCATCACGGCGACGTGATTACAAGTGTCTATATTGTTTTGGAAGGCGAGTTACAAATCACGCGCATCTTAAATGGTGAAAAGCGTGTGATGGGAACGACGCCGCGCGGCATCATCGGCGGCGAAATGTCGGTGTTGTTCGATCAGGTTGCGCAATTTGATGCGGTGGCGATTGTTCTCACACGATTGATGTTGTTGGATGTGGATACGTTCCGGCGTATTTTTGCGGAAATTCCAAGTTTGGGTGCGCGTATTTTGCAAATCGCGATGGAACGCACCAGCGGTTTAGCGACTCAGGTGACGCAGCAGCAAAAAATCGAGGCGCTGAATACATTTTCGGCAAACCTCGCACACTCGCTCAACAATCCTGCGTCGGCTGCCAGCGAGTCATCACGGACATTGCGTTCAGATACACTTCCCGCGTTGCAACGGAATACGCTGGCATTAAGTGCGCTGGGTTTGAATGATGTGCAAATACGCAGTTTAGCGGCGCTGCAATCAGACGCGATCCACGATGCGTCGCATTGGCGCATTTTGAGCCCGATTGAACGCGCAGACGGCGAGGACGCCATTGGTCACTGGCTGGAAAACGCGGGTGTCGCGTCAGCATGGGATATTGCCTATATCTTCGTCAATGCGGGTGTCGATCCAGATGATTTGAGCGCACTCACAGCGCATTTGCCTGCTGATCATATCCGTGTCGTCGTGGAGTGGTTGAGTTCGGTGCTGGATGCCGCGAGTTTACTCAACGAGATCGAGAGTAGTACCGCCCGTATCGCGGAATTGGTCGATGGCGTCAAACAATACACGTATATGGATCGTGGTACATCACAAGCGGTCGATCTCAATCGCGATCTCGATGCGACGCTGCGAATGCTGGTGGGGCGGTTGCACGATGTTCAAGTCGTGCGCCACTATGACCCGAACCTGCCGCATATTCTGGGGCGCGGTCGCGATCTTAATCAAGTCTGGACGAATGTGATCGAAAATGCGCTCGATGCGATGGAAGATCGCGGTGTTTTGACAGTGATTACGCGCTGCGAAAACGAGTTCGTCATGGTGGAAATCACGGACAGCGGACGCGGCATCCCCGATGACATCATGCCGCACATCTTTGAGCCGTTCTTTTCGACCAAGAAATTCGCGCAGGGTACGACTGGTTTAGGGCTCGATATCGCGTATCGGATCATCAAGCAGCATAACGGTACACCGGTGCTGATCAGCGTGCCTGGCGAAACGCGATTTATTGTGCGTCTGCCTCTCGATACAGAGCACTAGCTCATCTGTAAAATTCATGTTCGGTACGGATTTTGAGCGCGATTCGGTCTATTATGATAGGCGACTCAAGGGGATAACCGACAATGACCTATTTGATGCGTTTTATCTATAAACATGGCGACCCGATCACGCTAACCGAAATCCAGACAGCGTTGGCGGCACGAGATGATCAATTTGTGATTCATATCGACGTATCTGACGAAGAATCGGGCGATTTGATGCGCGGCGACGATATCTACGGAGAAATCGAACTCAATACCGTGCGCGACATTATGTTTCAAGAAGACGTGCAGGAATTGAGCGACGAAATCGAAAAAATCTACGAACCCGCAGCGCCATACGTGCGCAACTTGTTGGCGGATGCGACCGCGATGGTTGTGCTGCGTGTTGACGAGATGGGGCATTACAACGCGGAAAAGCTCGATGTTTTATGGGATTGGCTGTTCGAGATTCGCGGTGGGTTGCTGCAAGTCGATGGCGAAGGTTATTACGATGCGGAACGTTTAATTCTTCCGGTCGAAGACTCAGAAGACGGATAACCAGCATGAATCTTGGCTGGTAACTGCTACGCCCTCACTCTAAGTCCCTCTCCCATAAGGGGAGAAAGACTTCCCCTGATCGGGGATGAGCAAGGTGCAGATCGCCTTTTATCTGAAAAGCGCCGTAAAACCCCTGCCTTTCAGGCATGGGGATATAAGGCGTCGGTGTTGTGTTTTTTCTGCTGAAATAGGGTATGATGAAGGGAGGTTAAGGTACGAGACGTAAAAATCCGACCTCGATCATAATACCGTAGTTAACGTCAAACACAGCGGGGCATCGCTGTGCTACCGGAGCGACGATAAGACGAA
>JBBRAA010000086.1:0-12393 GCA_038207205.1 Aggregatilineales bacterium | reverse complement strand
CAATCGTCAGTCCGCAATCACAATGTAGCACCCTATCGCGCAGGGTGAGATCATGGCGCTGCCCACAACCCGAACAGGTTTTAGTCGTTGGTGTAAAGCGACCAATCTTCACAACCGACTTCCCGCGCTTCAACGCCACCCACTCCAAGATTGTGAGAAAACTGGCAAAGCCAAGATCGCTCACCTTGCGTCCCCACAGCGCTTTCATGCCCGCAAGGTTCAAATCCTCGAAGTACAGGATTGCATACTCGTCGCACAGGCGATGTGCCAGTTGAAAGTGATGGTCACGTCGCTTGTTGGCAACGTCCGCGCTGTGCTTTGCTAATGCCCGTCGCGCCCGTTTGCGGCGATGTGAACCTTCAACCTTACGGGACAAGTGGCGGTGAAGTTTGCGCGTCTTACGAAGATTGTGAGCGAAGAATTGCGAGCTGGTACAGGCACGTCCTTCATCGTCCGTGAGAAACGTTTTGAGTCCGAAGTCGAAACCGCCGCTTTTACCCGTGCGGGTTTCGGGGATACTCATGGTTTCCTCAACGCTGAAAAATAACCATAGTCTGCCCACGCTATCACGTTTGACGGTCAACGTCTTGATTTCGCCCAGCATTGGGCGATGTTGAATAAACCGATAGGTCACGCCTTCAATCTTCAGACTCGCCCGCGCTCGTGTGTACTTCTCATTACGCTTAACTTCGTTCTGATCGAAGGACACGAGTTGATAGCCCGACTGCGGGAACGTGAACGAGGCGTATTTCTTCGCCTTGCGAAACCGCGGACGCCCTTTTGCCAGTTTGTGAAAGAAGCGTTGGTAGGCATCATCCACACGCCAACACACATTCTGGCAGACTTGCGAGTACAGGGCGCGCCACAAAGTGAACCGCTCCGTCTTTCGCAGTTTGAGGACGTGCTTATTCATCGCATTGAGCGAAATGTATTTCTTCGTCAGACGGTAATAACGTCGTTGGAGTGCGATGAAGTGATTCCACACCGTAGACGCAACAAACAGCTTATGCCGCAGCTTCCGATCTTTCTTGTCGGCGCGGAAAAGTCGGTATTTGTACATCTTGCGAAGGGTGATAGAGTCGCTCATGCTTTCGGCGCCTCCTACGTCGGGAGTTGATTGGGGGTGGTTTCTCCATCCTCAACCTCCCCTATCATACCCTATTTCAGCAGAAAAAGCACAAGACCGACGCCGTAAAACCCCATGCCTGAAGGCAGGGGGTTTTTACGGCGCTTTTCAGATAAAAAGTCAAACGCCTGAAGCGCAGCGCGCGCGGAGCACACACAGGATTGGGTTATTCTGTCTGTTCTGGTTGCATCCTGTGTGGTTCAAAGCGCTTATAACGCTACTTCGGGTCATATTCGGGATTATACCCCACCCGGCGGCTTCGGGCGGGGCAGCCACGCGCCGACCACGCGCTCGATCTCCGCTCGTGTGATCACACGCAGCGCGAGCATCGCTGCGCCGTACACCGCTATTCCGACCAGCACCTGCACCACCACATGCGCGCCATCCATCACAAGCAGTGTCACGACTAAAATCGCCGCCGCCGCGAATACGCGCGGCATATGCCGCCCAAAACCGACGTGCGCGATCAGACGATGGACATAACCGTAGCTGGTGACGAGTGTGATCGCCTCACTGGCGACGGTTGCCAGCGCCGCACCGGCCAAGCCATAACGCGGCATCAGCAAAATATTCAGCAGCACATTCGTGATCGCCGCGATCATGATCAAGCGGAGCTGCGCGCCCTGCTGCTCGAACGAGACCAGCAGCACGCGATAATTGCGGTTGATAAACATGAACGCCATCGAGACGACCAGGATTTGAAACGGCAGCACCGCATCCTGATATTCGCTGCCATACACGAAATCGAAGGCTTTTTGCGCGGTGATGACCCCGCCCACCGCAACGCCGATACCGAGCGCACTGGTCAAGCGAATCGAGCGGTCGAGCACAATACGAATCGACTCCAGCCCCGCTTTATACGCTCGATCAAAAGCGGGCGTAAGCGCGCTGAAATAGATCGCCAGCAGCAGCGATGGCACCCAGATGAAGCGATACGCCGCGCCATATTGTCCGGTCGCGTAACTGCTCATGATCAAGCCGACCAGCAGCGAGTCGAAATTCAGATTGAGCGTCGCCATGCTGCGCGTCACCGCCAGCGGCAGCGCGGCTTTCGCCAACGGACGCCACACCGAGCGCGGCACACCCAAACGCGGCGCGCCATAACGGCGGATATACAAGACGAACAGCAGCACCGTCGATGTCAACTGCGCGACAACATAAATCACGCCGACCCATGCCAAGTCTTCGGGTTGATCGATCAATACGAACGTGCCGATCACCGTCACGATCTGCATCAGAATATCGGCAATGCTCACCCACTGCATTTGTTCAGTGCCGAGAAACACCCAGCCAATATCGATCACGACCAGAAACAGCGCGAAGCCGTAAATAAACGTCGCGCGCCGCTCGATATCGGTGGTTTCAGGCAGTATCGCACTGATCACCATGAAAATGACGAACGCGACGACCGACAATAACAACCGCATCGTGATGACCGCACGGACTAATTTACGCACATTGTGCCGCGATGGATCGCGCACGATCTCGCGCGGTCCCAGCCGCATAAAGCCCGCGTTCACGATCAAATCGGGGTACGTCAAAATAGTGAGCGCGAACGAGACCACGCCGAAATATTCTGCGCCTAACACGCGCGCCAAATACACGTTCGAGATCACCGCCAGGCTGCGACTGACGATCTGTCCGAGCGTGAGCACGGCAAAATTGCGCGTGATCTTGCGCGAGTTCTGGCGTGATTCTGGGCTGGGTTGTGCGGCGGTGTGGCTGGTCATGGTTACTTACATCTTCGGGTTTGTCGGGGCAGATTTTGACTCGCCCGTCACGACAATATCCAGAAACGGCGCCATCAGCGTCAAGAATGGACGCAGCAATGGCGCGCGCGCCAACAATGATCGGTAGCCGCGAAACAATGCGCGCATCCGCGCCGACATATGCGCCAGATCGCCATCGGTGATGCGCGGCGCGCCGACCTGCCACCCGCACAACTGATGCACCTTTAACGCATGGCGACTCTCAAAAATCGAGAGCAGTCGCATTGCGTAACGCACGTCGCGCCCTTTGAGCGCTTGTACATAGGCTTTTTGCCAGCGCGCCGGAATCAAGCCGACGCCCCACAGGTTGACATATGGGTCGGGCGCGGGCGCAAAACGGTTGACGGTGCGCCCTAAAAACCACCCGCTTTCATGCATGACACGTGCGGATTCCGCGAATACACGCCCCGCGTCTGGCGTATGTTCGATGACATTTTCCGCGACTACGCCGCCAAACTGATGCGCTTTGAAGGGCAGATAATCGGCACACGCCGCGATTAAGCGCGCGTCGATTCCCAAATCGCGCAATCGATAGCGTCCAATTAACAGCCAACGAAATGCTACATCGATCCCAATCACTTGATAGCCGGCTTGCGCGGCGGCGGCGACAAACCCGCTCGTCCCACAGCCGATCTCCAAAATCATGTCTGTTGACTTATACAATAACCCATAATCACGCGCGCGCTCGATCAAACCGCGCCCACGTTCGACGCCATAGTGATGGTGCGCGCTGAAATGCGCGCGTTGATCGGGCGTGACTTCCGGCGTAATGTCGTAGTAATAAGCCACGACCCCTGCAAAATCCAGCCCGCGCGCTTCCGCGATGTGTGCGACATGCAGCGCCTTCGCACGATCCGCCGCGAGATCAATATACGGATCGGCATACACACGAAAATCCGCGATTCCGGCGATGATCGGATAGACGACCGCGCACACCGCACACGTGTAGCCGTCGTCGGCTGCGATCAAATCACCCTTGCAGCGCGGACAGCACAGGTTTATATCCTCAAGTATCATCATACACTCTACGTTTGTCGCCTGCCCGAATGCTACAAGGCGGGACACTGCTAATAAACCTCACCTCGCACGCGCTAACGTGTGGCGCACCTCTCCTCACAGAGAGCGAGTTGGGGGTGAGGTTGCTTTTCACCATTCTATCCGTTCATCCCAATCGTGCCGCACAAACCGTTTCACAAGGTGCGCCGCATCGACCAGGCGCAAGCCAATGCGCGTATTGACCCAGTCCAGCCGTGTAATCATGCTCGCCGTGACATAATATGCGTCGATGCGCGGCAGCAGCAGTCGATTCGATGTATCGCGCGCGATACCGAGTCGTGTTGTCACCGCTGTATCGTAATAGCGCAGCATCGCTGCTTTCACCTTCTGGTTGACCACGCCATACGGGTAGCTGAAAGCGCGCGCCACGCGCCCGATATGCGCCTGAATCGCCCACTGCGACCCGGCAATCTGGTCTTCCAGCCGTGTCGCGTCGATTTGTGTGAGCGGGGGATGCGTGCGCGTGTGCGCGCCGATTTCCCAGCCGTTTTCTGCCAGTTCCGCGATTTGATCCCATGTCATCAACGGCAGCGCTGGTATATCCGCGCGCTGACCACGCCACCGATTGTCTTTGCCGACAAAATCGCTGATTACGTACACGGTTGCCGTCATGCCGCGCGCCCGTAATAACGGATACGCGATTTCGTACACACTGGCGTAGCCGTCGTCGAACGTGAGGGCGATTTTAACCTCATCCCCCAACCCTGTGGGAATCACGGCGGCGGCGGGTGTGAGTTCCGCCCCGACGACAGTATCCGATGTCCCTAGGGGCACGGCTAAGCCCTGCCCAACCTGCCCTGCCTGAACCTTCTTCATCGAGTCCCCGATTGTGACCGTCACATACCCCGCCCGCGCCACCGCATCGAGATGCGCGGCGAATTTTTCCGGCGCGGTCATGATGACCGAGTCTTCTACGCCAAGCGCGTGGTACGTAAAAATCGGGACGTTCAAACGTCAACCTCGATTCCCTGCTGCGACGAGATATAAATCGCGTGCGCCATTTGCAAGGCGCGTAAACCGTCGAATCCGCTCGGCGCGGTGTGCGCCCCTGTAAGAATATCGTGGGTGACATCGGTCATTTCGCGCACGAACGAATTGATCGCGGTGAAGCGCCACGATTTGAGCCGTTCCTGAATTTGCAGCGTTGGAAACCATTCCCATTGACGCTTGGTACGAATGCCCGGTTCGGGGGTTTGTCCCCATTCAACCGACATCGGCGGGTACGTCGCGCGCGCATAACCGCGTGTGCCGAGAATCTCGACCCACCAGCGATACCCGCGCCAATGCGTCCAACTGGCGTGCACCTGCGCGACCTGATGCACAGGGTTGGTGAACAGCGCATAGGCATTATCTTCCGCCGTCGGAAACTGCCAGACGAGATTGGTGATGTAGCCTTTGCCGCGTGTGACTTCTCCGAAAAAGTAGCGCGTCAAATCGAGGATATGAATGCCATTATCGACCAGCGCGCCGCCACCCGTGATTTGTCCGTTCGTCACCCACTCGTGACCGAACTCCGCGCCGCCAGGATGCCCCGCATACGCTTGCACACTGATGACATCACCGATTTTGCCCGCGTCGATAAGCGCGCGTGCGTACTGCATCGGCGGAAAGTACCGATGATTAAAGCCGGTCATCAGTCGCACGCCGTTACGTTCCGCCGCCGCGACCATGCGCTCGGCATCGGCGAGCGTATGCGCCAACGGTTTTTCGCAGATGACATGTTTTTTCGCGTCAAGCGCCGCGATAGTGAGATCGCCGTGTAAATTCGGTGGCGTCGAAACGATGACGAGATCGACATCCGGTTTGGTGATCACGCTGTGTGCGTCGGTGCTGGCGATACCCCCGTGCGCCGCCGTTACCTGGTCGGCGCGCGCTTGATCGATATCGACGACGTACGCCAGCGTCAAGCCTGCCGTTTGTGCCAGCGCCGCCGCTCGAATCGCCCCGATTCCGCCCGCGCCAATCAACGCGACGCGCAGATTGTGAGTGGTCATGTCAGATTTCTCGCCTCTATGTGATATTTTTTTTCGCCTGTATCGAGTCGATTAAACCGAAATACTGTGCCAAATGTCCGGTTTCGGTGTAATGATCGAGATAACTTTGAAAACCTTGATCGCCCATCTTCGCGCGCGTATGTGGCTGCGTGCGCAGCGTTTCCATCGCGACGATCAATTCATCTTCGGTCTTATAGGTGAATCCGCCGCCGCCTTCATTCACGACTTCGGGCAGCGCGCCCAGGTCATGGACAATCGCGGGGGTATGCATCACGTAGCTTTCCAGCGTGACCCAGCCAAACGTTTCGTAACAAATCGACGGGACGACGCTGGCGACCGCGCGGTTGTACAACACACGCAGTTGATCGTGGTTGAGATAGCCGACAAAATGGATGTTGTTCATACCCGCCGCTTGCGAACGCAGTTCATCTTCATAACTGCCGCGCCCAACGATGAGCAAATCGGCGTGTGTGTAGCGCTTGAACACGTCGATCAAAACCTGCGCGCCTTTAATCTTCTCCAACCGCCCGACGAATAAAAAGAACGGGCGATTGGGGTGCGACGGCACGAAACTATCGCCAATCGTCGGATCAACCGGTTTGACTTCGCTCGTCGGCATAAAATACGGGATGTGATGCAAATATTCTTTGAAGCCGTGAAACGCGACGATTTCGCGGGTAAAACGGCTCGGCGCAATGAAGGCATCGACGTGCTTCACGGCGCGATCCATCACGCCGGTATAACGCCACCACTGCGGGGGGCGTCCGCCGCGCAGCGAACAGGTGATACACGTGCGATTCTGGCACGGCTCACTGTCGTTGCGCCACAAAATGTGCATCGGGCACACCAGCCATTCTTCGTGCAGGGTCGCCAGTTTGATCGCACTGCCCTGGGTGAAGATTTGCGGAGCGCCCATGAGCGACACATTGTGAAAATGGATTACATCGAACGTCGGGTCGTTGAGTAAATCATGCAAGTACGCCGCCTTGAACAGCGGCATCCCCAGTTGATGCATCGCCAGGGTATCGAGCGATGCCAGACGCCCATTACTGAGCGAATGTATCGTCACCAGGCGGTCATTCATGCCGCCGATGGTCGCCAGTGCTGGCTTTGGTTTCATCCCGCTCAATAAATTGAACGCATCGACATTGTGAACGACATGGACTTCATGCCCGTTCCGCGCCAACAGATTGCTCAAACGGTACACGAATACACCGTCTCCGCCGAAATTATGCGGCGGATAAAACGTTGTCACCATTAAGAACTTCATCGGATTCGTTTGCCTCGCGCTTGTGTGATTGCCGTGACCACCGCGTCAAACTGGGCGGCGGCGTTCTGCCATGTCAGCGCACGGGCGCGGGTCAGCGCCATTTGTCCCAGCGTATCGCGCCGTGCCGGGTCGCTCAATAAATCCACCATTGCAGCGCGCAGCGCGTCCGGCTGGCGCGGATCGAAGAAGATACCGCCGCCCTCCAAAACATCGGGTAACGCGCTGTTGATCGTGCCGATGACGGGTGTTCCACATGCTGCCGCTTCGATACCCGGTAAGCCATAGCCTTCTTCGAGCGACGGCAGGATGAGCGCGACCGCCCCATTCAACAACAACGCGACCTGTTCATCGGGCAAAAAATCGGTGAAGTGGATTCGTTCAAGCGCTCCGAGTCGCTCCGCTTCACTCTTTGCCGCGCCGATCCCCGCTGTGAACACGTCGTTCGACTGCGGTCCGATCAAGACCAGATGCAGATCACGCATCGCATCGCGCGCCGAAACTTCGATGAATGCACGCAGCAGCGCAATCACATTTTTATGCGGGTTGACCCCACCCAAATACACGAAATAGCGCGCGCTTCGCGGCACGCCTGCCTGGTCACGCGCCGCATCGATGCGTACCGGATCAGTGATCGGCATGAACGCAGGGTCGGGCGCTTCGCCGACGACATAGGTGCGGTCAGCACGCCAGTTGAAGATTTTGACGATCTCACGTTTGGCGTACTCACTCACCGTCAGCAGCGCATCCGCCTGTAAACGCGCCAGCATCGATTTTGCCGTCCACGCTAACTGCCCTTTGCCACTCGGAAAGATCAACGCCGGATATTTTTCAGGGATCACATCATGAATGCCGACCAACCTGACTGCGCGCGTCAACGCCGGAAAATAGGTGTACACGCTCGGATACACCATCACATCGAGATCGGCACGCCCGACGCGCGCGCCCATCGCCAGCATATCGCCCACCGACCGCCGCTCATTTTCTGATGCCGCTTGCGCGCTGCGCGTTTGCACGGTGACGATCTCGATAGTAGTGGGCAGTGGGGCATGATCGTGGGTATGGGTATCGACGAACAAGATATAGTCGTGTCCGTGGGGTTGCTGCAACACAGCCGTGATCAAGCCGCGTGCATAGCGTCCATACCCACGTTGATTGCTCCAATGTGTTCCATCGATACCAATGCGCATACATTAACTCAGTTTCATTACGCTTTGACCCGCGCCCGTCGCGTAGCCGACAAACTCGCCCGCTGCCCACGCCAGGGTGAACAGCGCGATCAACGGCAGACAACGCCTGAACTCGTTCATGTGTCCGCCGCGACTTTTGACGCGGTCGTACAGGCGCTTGATCAACAGCGGCGGCAGGGCGAGCGAAAATATCAGATAAAACAGGCGCTTGCCAGTGCTGATGAACTGGTTACGCGTCCCGGCATACCAGCGCCCATAATGAAAACGCTCACTTAAAAATGCTGCGCGCGTAAAATTTTTCTTGTGCAAAATCCTGATCGTCGGGTCGGCATACAACGCTTGCCCCATCGATTCGAGCCGTTCGTGCAAGAACGTCTCCCAATAGCCGCCCGCTTGCAGCATATCACGCATCGCTTCGACCGCCGCGCGTTTATACGACACATTCGGTCCTGGCAGGTCATGCGTGACGCCTTCGGAAATCGGGCTGGAGTACGCGCTGTACTCGCAGAAATACACCGCCCAATCGATGCGGCTTTCGGTCGCAGCATTATCGACCGCACCGCCGATAGCGTAGTTAGGCAGGCGTTGATGTGCGTAGACCATCGCCGCGAACCAGTCTGGTGTCGCTAAACAATGATCTTCGGTCATCGCCACAATATCACCACGCGCCGCCAAAATCCCCGCCGCGCGCAGTTCCGGCACGCTTTTCGGCGTGTCGAACGCGATCACCATCACATCGGGATACGTTTGCGCGATGAAGGCGGTCACGTCGCGTCCGACACAATCCGCGACGATGATTTCAGCGTCGATGCCACCCGTCTGGGCGTGCAGCGATTCCAAACATGCGCGGATATAACGCAGTCCGTTCAAGGACGCGATAACCACGGAAAGCTGAGGGGTTTGCGACATAGGTCTCACAGAACAGGTTTTATGAATGGGTCAATTGTACCACTTCACGGTTAGGGATGGAGTTGGTGAGGTTTAGCGCTTCCCCGTCGCGTAACCGACAATTTCACCCGCCGACCACGCGATGATCAGCACGAGCAGCGCGGGCAGCGCGCGCCACCATTTCGGCAGCCAGTCCGGACGTTTGGCGCGTACACGCCGATAAATCCGCGTCAGCAGCACAACCGGAAGCGCCGGACTGGTGATCAAGCGGACGAGCCGATCACCGCCGCGCGTCGCGCCATAATGCCGCCCATGCCGGAAGCGCTGACGTGCCATGACACCGAGCGGCACGTCACCGACAAAGTGGATCGTCATGGTTGGGTCGAGCGCCAGCGTGCCGCCGCGCGCGCGCAGTGCGTGGTGAACGAGCGTCTCCCAGAATCCGCCGCGCCACGACTCGCGGACTTGTTCGAGCGCTGCGCGTCGATAAACCGCGTTATCGCCCGCAATATCCATGATGAATCCCGCTTCAACAGGCGGTATATACCCGCTGTAACGCGCCAAATAGATCGCCCAAGCAACTGCCGATCCACTTATCGGCGCGTCAAGTGCGCCGCCGATGCCAGCATGGGTCGTGGTCTTCAAAAGATGCTGAATCGCTGTGACCCAACCGGGCGGTGGAAGGCACGATGCGATCGTCAGCGCGACGTAGTCAGTGGTCGCCGCCTCGATGCCGACGCGCCACCGATCCGGCGTCAGCATATGCGTATCCACGACGATGACACGCACCTGCGGAAATTCACGCGCGAGCGTATCGGCGTCAACGGCATCGACGACAACGACGGTATGCGCGCCGCTGGCGTTCGGTTGTAGTGCCATCAAGCACGCGCGGATCGCAGACGTGCGAGTATCACCCGCCGCGACGATGATCGAAAGGTCAGGCATGAGAATACAATGGGAAAATTTCGCGTGCGCTCAAGCGCTGCGGCGATTCTGGATCGTGGGTTGGCAAATACACGGTCGGATTTTCAATCGCGTACGACCGCGCGCGGTTGATCGACGGGAGATGTTCGTCCAGAGCGAAACTGATACCTTCGAGCTTGCGTTCGATTAAGGCGTTTTCGTTGTAGGTCAAATCGCCCGCGATAAAAATACGCTGGTCGCCATCGATGACGATGATCGATTGATGACCGGGGGTGTGTCCAGGCGTCGGCACGGCAACAATATCGCCTGCGGCGGTGATCGGCGCACTGCGCGGAAACGTCCCCTGTGGCGTATCATCATACGGGAGCGGCTCCGGGTGAAACCACGACGGAATCGGCGTGATCAACGCATTGAATATACGCTCCGGCGCATTGTTCAACATGCGATGATCGCGGTCGCTCACAAAAATTGGCGTCTTTTGAAACGGCGCTATACCGCCGATATGATCGGTATGAATATGCGTCAAAATCAGCTTGGAAATATCGCTCGGCTTAATGCCCATCGCACTTAACTGCGCGCCGACTTCTTGTTCGGGCTTGACGACCATCTCCGCGACCAACGTGCGCCCAATCTTGGAACTTTCGCCCGTATCGACCAGGATCAAGCCTTCAGGATGATCGATCAGCCAACATAAAATAGGCAGTTCTTCAAATGTATTATCCGGGATGATTTCGGCGAACGCGCCGATCATACCGACTTTTGAATTGCCGCGCCGAAACGATGCCTTGATGCGTGTGACGCCTGTTTGTATCGCGGTGATTTTCACAAGTGACTCCGATGAATGACACGGACACGGGGGTATTTACGTTAACTGTATCGCTTTTCCGATGCGTGCGCTTTCGTAACCTGCGAAAATCACGCGCAGCATATCGCGGGCGTGACGTGCGCGGGCATTATCGATGTTATCGGCGTCGATCATCGCCACCATTTCGCTTAAATGTGCGGCGGTCGCGCTGGCAAACGCCGCGCTGCGTTCGGCGGCGATGATACGCGAGCGCCCGCGCTGTTCGACGCGCGTTTGTCCACCGCGCACCCACCCCACGCGCAGCGACGGAAAATTACGCCCGTCATAACGCCCGATTTCGGCGCTGAAGCGGGCAATGCCACCCAGTGAGAGCCGCAGCGATGCGTCTTCACAATCGAGCCGCATTTCGAGATACCGTTCTGGCGCATGGCTGACACGGTTAAACATCAGGGTCGCCATGCGATCATCGGGGAAGGTGAGCGTCAATTGGATCAGGACATCGCTGGTAAATTTGCGGTGCACGTTCGGGATCACAGCGTGGACGTGGGTTGGAATCGCGTCATCAAAATACAGGCTGATCAAATCGAGCGCGTGCGAACCAAACTCGTACAACGTCGATTGATGCAAATCGGCGCGCCATGCGGTTGCATCTTCGTTGTTGGGGTGGTACATCTGCTGCCAGCACTGCATGAAATATGCGCGTCCATAATCGCCACGCGCGATGTGTTGGCGGGGTGTGGCGTACGTCGCCATATACCGATACTGGTTGTTGACACGCAGCAGTTTATGCTGACGGTCAGCCAGCGCGATGACTGTATCGGCTTGGTCGGGGGTTTGCATAAAGGGTTTTTCGCATAAAACATGCGCGCCGTTTTCCAGCGCTAACGTGACCATCTCGCAGTGGGTACCAGGCGGGGTGACGACGATGACGAAATCTGGTTTTTCGCGCGCGATCATGGTTTGCGCATCATCGTATACCGCAGGGATAGCGAAACGTGTGCGCATCGCATCGCGCCGACGCACATCCGAGTCACAGCCTGCGACGACATGCATTCCCGGAATACGCGCACAGGCAGGTAAATGGAGCTGCTCGGCAGCCTTGCCGAGTCCGATCACTGCTGTACGTATCATCAAACCTGCCAAAAGACTGCCAAAAAAAAGGGCGGCATCACTGCCGCCATTCGCTTTATTTCAATTTAACACAAATCGGCGTAGTGACATACTCCCCACGCTTAAAGGCGGGGGCTTCTACCCTCAGCGCGACTGCGAAGGCGAACCTTCGTCTTATCGTCGCTCCGGTAGCACAGCGATGCCCCGCTGTGTTTGACGTTAACTACGGTATTGCGATATTACGGGATTATGATCGAGGTCGGA
>JBBRAA010000085.1:0-12706 GCA_038207205.1 Aggregatilineales bacterium | reverse complement strand
GTGGTCTTCAGCGTTGAGGAAACCATGAGTATCCCCGAAACCCGCACGGGTAAAAGCGGCGGTTTCGACTTCGGACTCAAAACGTTTCTCACGGACGATGAAGGGCGCGTCTACACCAGCCCGCAATTCTTCGCTCACAATCTTGGAATCGGTGGCGTTGAAGCGCGGGAAGTCGGTTGTGAAGATTGGTCGCTTTACACCAACGACTAAAACCTGTTCCGGTTGTGGGCAGCGCCATGATCTCACCTTGCGCGACAGAGTGCTACATTGTGATTGCGGACTGACGATTGACCGCGATCACAATGCCGCGATTAACATCAAACACAGCGGGGTATCGCTGTGCTACCGGAGCGACGATAAGACGAAGGTTCGCCTTCGCAGTCGCGTTGAGGGTAGAAGCCCCCGCCTTTAGGCGCTGAGGAGTATGTCACACGTATTCGATGTTGTCGTCGTCGCGCTTGCGCGGCGCATCGGGCGGCGGCACCGGGTGAACTTCGCCGTCATCGCCCATCACATACGTCGGGGTGCGTTTCGGCTTTTCGCCCGCATTGTCCCGTGTACTGTACTCGTCACGCTTCATTTTCTCTTGCGCCTGTTCATCGCCACCCCATTCCGCGCGTCCACGTTTGATCATCGGGATCACGAAGAACAAAATCGCCGGAATGACGAACAACAGCACCCACGACCAGCGCAATCCACCACCAAACGAAGAGAACAGCCCGATAAATATGAGCGGTATCCACCAGTTAAACCGTCCTCTGCCGCGCCATTGTCCGTTGCTACCGCGATGTCCATGCCAACCCCACATGATCGTTTCCTTCATCTCTGGTCTGTCATCTTGTTATAAGCATATACGCGCGTCGCCTTGTGGAGTTGCACCGATTATGTGTGATCTCATCGAATGGCTGCGTATCCTATCCATTTGATTAGGCGCGGTTGGAATCAAAAAGGGTCTGGCACGCCGCCACACCCTTTCATTGCCTATTTTCGCTGTGTATTGTTTTTGCCGTTACGCATGACTCGGCACGCATCACTGATTCTACCCGTGACGCCCATTGCCGCTGCTGTAACCCGGCAGCGAATTGAGATATTCCTCGTTCGAATCGCTGCGGCGGAAATCGTTGAGCAGTTGTTCGGTCGCGCCGACGTGCCCGATTTCCGAATCTTCTGCCAGGTGATTCCACATGCGCCGCAGTGTGAATACGCGCTGCAATACATCGGGTCCCAACAGCATTTCTTCGCGCCGCGTCGAGCTTTGTTCGATATCGAACGCCGGGAAAATCCGCCGTTCTTGCAGTTTACGACTCAAATGGAGTTCCATGTTACCCGTGCCTTTGAACTCCTCGTAAATCGCGTCGTCCATCTTGCTGTTGGTGTTGACCAAACACGTCGCGATGATCGTCAGGCTGCCGCCTTCTTCGACATTGCGCGCCGCGCCGAACAAACGCTTGGGCGGATGCACCGCCGCAGGATCGAGACCGCCCGTAAGTGTGCGTCCGCTCGGCGGCACCACCAGGTTGTACGCACGCGTCAATCGCGTCAGGCTATCCACGAGGATTACAACATCGCGCTTGATTTCGACCAGTCGTTTGGCACGGTTGAGCGCCATTTCAGAGACGCGCACATGATGCTGCACCGGGTCGTCGAACGTTGATGCGATCACTTCGGCATCGACCGAGCGATCCATATCGGTCACTTCTTCTGGGCGTTCACCAATCAGCGCCATCATCAAATGCACGTCGGGGTAATTTTCGCTGATGGCGTTGGCGATCTCTTTCAAAACCGTCGTCTTACCCGCTTTGGCGGGCGATACGATCAATCCACGCTGACCACGACCAATCGGCGCAATTAAATTGAGCATCCGCGTCGATAACACGCGCGGGTTGGTCTCCAGGTCGTACATGGTTTCGGGGAAGATCGGCGTCAGGTCTTCAAAGTGCGGGCGGACTTTAGCGTCTTCTGGGTTTTGTCCGTTGACCGACTCGACACGCAGCAAGCCATAATATTTTTCGCTGTCTTTCGGCGCGCGTACCTGACCAATGACCATATCGCCTGTGCGCAGGTTAAAGCGCTTGATCTGCGTCTGGCTCACATAAATATCTTCCGGTCCCGGCAAATATTTCTCGGCACGCAAAAAGCCGATCCCGTCTTCGACGATTTCCAACACGCCGCCGCGCAGCTTGTAGCCTTGCTTCTCGGCATTCTCGCGCAGCAGCGCCAAAATCAAATCTTGTTTCTTGTAACGGTTAATGTTGCTCAGATTTAAATCGCGCGCGGTGTGGCGCAAATCTTCCAGGGTCTGGTTTTCAAGCTGTACAATGTCCATAGAGGTTTTGAGGTGAACTTTCTGAGGTTGATTAGGTGTGTAAAAGGACGGTGGTTGTGCGAAGTGCGAACAGGAGTCAAACCGGAGTCTTGCGTGATCGCTCGCACACGGTCGTGCTTGCCGAAAAGTGCTGTATTGCGCTGTTTAGGTGGTGAATGGACTGCTGTTTAGAAGAATGGTGAAGGAAAAAGCGTCGCGAAATCCACTATAGCACACGTTCACGCGCAATGCAATCCCGTCCGCTCAGGTTCACGTTTATTTATTGCCTAACATTTATTGCCGCCGCGATGGCGATCAAGTCTGCGGCGCACGCGGACGGAATCTGCGCGGCGGTCGCCGTGTAAGTGACAGTTTCGGTGGGTGGTAGCGTCGCCGTCTCCATCATTGTGTCCGTCGGCGCGCTGATCGGCTCATCGGTCATTTCTTGCGCGGCGATCTCGTGAGCGAGCAGCAGCATCACGCACGCAGTGCCGCGTAATAATAGGGCGTAAATTCGCTGCCCATGAAGTCGCCCCACCCTAGACACTGCGCAGTCTACACGACTTCATTTTGACGGATTATGATCACGCACATACGCTTGCCCTACGCTTCCCTTACGCTTAATTAACATTACATGATAATTGACCCGAATTTTTTGGAAGTATCTGGAAGTATCTTCATCATCGTCCCTCATCATCGTCCCTCATCATCTTCTCGTCACCTTCACGCAGTCCGCAATCCTTACGCCTGCTTTGCTATTCACCTTCCCAAATTGTTGCCACAACCGACCACTTAGGTTTATACTCCCTTTCACACATCACCTATCCACCCACCTTGGGAGGAACAACACGTTGGGCAAGTCACGGGCAGATCAATTGAACGCGCGGTTGCGCGATTTACAAGCAAATTCGGAAAACATCGAAGGGGCGGCGATTGTCAGCGTCGATGGCTTGCCGCTTGCCTCATCGCTCATGCAAGGCTACGAAGAAGACCGCGTCAGCGCCATGAGCGCCGCCATGCTCTCGCTCGGTGAACGCATTTCGACCGAACTCGGTCGTGGCGCACTCGAACAGGTCTATGTCAAAGGCGAAAACGGCTACGTCATCCTCAACGCCGTCGGGGAAGAAGCAGTCTTAACCGTGCTGGCGCGCAAAGAAGCCAAGCCCGGAATGCTCTTCCTGGAAATCGGGCGCACCGTCCAAATTCTGGAGCAGTTGATCTAACTCATGGCTGATGAAAAGGCGCGTCTGCTCGTCGTCGAAGATGACCTCGACCTGAGCGATATGCTGAACGCTTATTTCACCACGCAGGATTATGAGGTGAAAACGGCGGCATGGGGCGCAGAAGCCCTCAAAATTGCCGCCGATGAAGCGATCAGCCTGGTCATTCTCGATATTCGGCTGCCCGACATCAACGGCTATGAAGTGTGTCGTCAACTGCGCGCGCAGCGCCGCACCCAGTCTACGCCGATCATCTTCCTGACCGAAAAACGCGACCGCGTCGATAAGCTGCAAGGCTTAGAACTCGGCGTCGTCGATTACATCACCAAGCCGTTCGATATTCAGGAACTGCGGCTGCGTGTACGCAATGCCATCCAGCGCGCCGCCCAGCAAGCGTTGACCAACCCGATCACCGAGCTGCCCGAAGCGCCATTGGTCGATGAAAAACTCAATCATCTCGTGCTGGCGGAACATGACTGGTCGGTCATCCTCGTCCGCATCGACGGGTTGGATACGCTGCGCGAGCGTTACGGTTTTGTCGCGGCAGATGAACTGCTGCGCGCCGTCACGCTCATGATCCGTAATGCAGCCCGCGACGACGGTAACGAAGACGATTTTATCGGTCATCTTGATCCGAGTGAGTTCGTGATTATCACGACGGCAGAAAAATCGGCGGCGATCCGCGCGCGCATTGAAACCCGTATTCGCCAATCCATCGAACATTTCTACCGCCCAAACGAGCGCGAGTCCGATACGCCGTCCGATTTTCTCAAGCTGCATACCGGTATGATCGAGCGCGGCACAACCGAGTATAAAGACGCCGACGCCATCAAGACCGCGCTGATGGCGACCGTCACGCCCTCCGAAAAGCTGAAAGAGTAGCACGACGGCATGTCCACCCCACTACAGACTGCTATGCGAGCGATTCGGACGCCTTGAAAAATACTGGCATGATGGGCGCACTCAAAAACTAAACCCCGTTTCGCACGGGCGCTGTGCATATACCGCTGAGGCACGGTAGCTTACTGCGCTTGTGCCGACCATGCTTTCCACGCCGCTTCATCGATCATGACACCGCCCTCGATTTTGGTAGCGACCAACTGTTTAGCGGCGCTGAACGTCAATTCGAGATTGACGGGCTTAAAGCATTTTTGACCCACCACACCCTTACGCACGAAAAATGTCCCGCCTTCGTCACTTTCGCTTAAATCGTTCATTGGGTCAACGCGCACGCGGATAACTTCGTCGCATCCGGTCGGCTGTACGAAAAAGTAAACACCTCGATCATCGCCAAAACCGCGTGATCCACTGCTTTTGCTTGATCCGCCGCCCCCGAACAATTTTTTGAAAAACCCCATTACATGCCTCACATCATTTGAGCCGTAAAACTTTCTTAGTATACCGTCGATTTTTCAGCACCATGAGCATATCCGCACAATACGAACAAACGGTCTAAGAACCGACTTATATCGTGATCCTAGCACATGGGTTCTAAAATGTGTGCTAGGATGCATGTTACTACGTTGATGTTTTGTAACAAACGTTTGTGAAGCGCAATAAGAAAGGCTGATCATGACCAATAAACGTAAAGCTGAACAAAGAGACGCGACGACCCGTGACGTGTTGAAATTTATCAAACAATATAAGCGCGACCATTCGGGCAACTCCCCGACAATGCGCGAGGTCAGCGAAGGCTGTTTCGTCGCGCTCAGCACGGTTCCCTACCACCTCAAAAAACTTGAGGCGATGGGCAAAATTTATCGTCAGCATCGTACCGCGCGCGGGATTATTCTCAACGATGACGAACCATGATGTTCAAGCGTGACGCCCTTTGTTGTACTTGTACACGCCATAGCCGATCAACATAATGAAGCCAATCGGCGCGCCCCCTAGCATCACGACGAACATAGCCGAGACGATCAGATATACTTTTTCCCAAAACATGAGCTGCTGCCAAATCGCCATCAACCCGTTTGCAGCCCCACTATTGGTTATACCGCCCGAAAAACTGGCTGTATAGCGATTGGTCAGCATCTCGCTCAAATCGACCCGAAGCTGTTCGATAATTTTGCGGTCACGACTGCTGTAACTGATGAAGAGGCGCATGGAGTGGACTCCTGTGGCATGTTACAATCTGAATCTGCTTAGATGATAACTCAAAATAACGTCAACCATGAGGTTCTTATGCAAATGGATTATCAGGCGCGGATTGAACGGTTGCGCGCGGCGGGTGGGCTAACGTCAGGCGCGGTCGATGCGATCATTTTGGTTCCTGGCGCAAACTTAGAGTATTTTATCGGCTTGAATTTTCATTTGAGCGAACGTCCTGTGCTGGCGGTTCTCACAGGCGACGGCTTGAGTTTAGTCTTGCCCCACTTTGAAATGCCCAAGTTGATTGAGCGACCGGATTTAGAAGCGCGTCCGTTCACATGGTCGGACGAGCAGGGGTATGAAGGCGCATTTGCGGCAGTGCTGGAAGGCTTAGGGTTAAAAGGCGCGCGCTTAGGCATTGATGGCATGACGATGCGCGTCACCGAATGGACGGCGCTGCACGCGCTCGATTCATCGCTGACCATGACTGGAATCGAACGCGCTTTGATTGCCATTCGTGCGATCAAAGGTGTTGACGAGATCGCCGCCATGCGCCGCGCAGTCGAAATCAGCGAAAGCGCGATGGATCGGCTGCTGGGTGAAGTCAAAGTCGGTATGACTGAAGCGCAGATCGCAGCGCGTCTGACCCAGCACATGATCGATCTCGGCGCGGAAGGTGTCGCATTTTCTGCGTTGATTCAGACAGGCGCGAACAGCAGCAACCCGCATGGATCGACCACCGACCGCGCCTTACAAGCGGATGAATTTTTGTTGATCGACTGGGGCGCCAAGTTCGGCGGCTATTGTTCTGATCTGACGCGCACATTCTGCGTCGGTCAACCGAGCGCCGAAATGCAGCGCATTTATGATACGGTGCTGGCAGCCAACGAAGCGGGCAAAGCCGCCGCCGCACCAGGCGTCCCGATGAAAGCGGTCGATATCGCGGCGCGCACCGTCATCGACGCGGCGGGCTATGGACAGTATTTCACGCACCGCACCGGACATGGTTTAGGCATGGACGGACACGAACCGATCCCGCAGATCGCCGGAAACGTCGAAGATTTATTGCTGCCGGGTATGGTGTTCACCGTCGAGCCAGGCATCTACGTGCCGGGTTTGGGCGGCGTCCGTATCGAAGATGATGTGTTGATCACCGACACGGGCGCAGATGTACTGACGACGTACCCACGTAAACTCAAGCTCGGTTAATCAATTCGTGTAAAATGGGAACGTCCACTTCTTCCAAGCACAAAAAAAGTCTATAATCATCGTTTCTTGATACAGTGTATCATTCACGAGGTTTTGTGGACTTTCTTCAGCAGCTTTTCATCGAACCGCTTACGTTCGCGTTTATGCAGCGCGCCATGCTCGCTACCATTTTGATCGGCGGCGTGAGCGGCGTGATCGGTGCTTATGTCGTCACGCGCGGCATGGCGTTTTTGGGTGACGCGCTCGCGCACACGATTTTGCCCGGCGTCGCCATCGCATTTTTGGCGACCAACGGCAACCCGAACGCGGTCTTCGTCGGCGGTTTGATCGCGGGCGTACTCTCCGCATTGGGCATCGGTATGCTGACGCGCGGCGGTCGTTTGAGCGAAGACACTGCAATTGGTGTCGTGTTTGCTGGCGCGCTCGCGCTCGGAATCGGCATTATTTCGCGCGCGCAAAATTACACGACCGAATTATCCCATTTACTCATCGGCAATTTATTAGCGGTGCAAAACGACGATCTGCTTCTGATAGCGGTCGTCGGTGCGATTGTGCTGGTCGTCATCGGGTTGCTGTACAAAGAATTTTTGGTGATTACGTTCGATCCAACGCTCGCGCAAACCTTACGTTTGCCTGCCGAAGCCCTGCGTCTGCTCTTGCTTGTACTTTTGGCATTCACGGTCGTCATCAGTCTGCAAGCGGTCGGCATTGCAATGGTGGCGGCGATGTTGGTGACTCCAGCGGCGACAGCGCGCATGTTCACCAAACGCCTGCACCACCTGATGATCGGCGGGGCGTTGATCGGTGCGGTAGGCGGTGTGATCGGTATGTATGTGACGTGGCACGCGCGTATCGCGCCAAGCGCGGGCATTGTCCTCACGCTGACAGCCTTTTTTATCGCTGCCTTTTTGTTCGCGCCCCGTAAAGGCTATATGTGGTATATGCTGGGTCGAACTGCGAAAAAAAACTAATCCAATCACCTGCTAAAGTTGTCCGTATGAGGCGGATGTCGCTATAATGAACGTGCTTATACCATGCTTGTGATAGGACGCCAATCCGCATGACCACCCCTTCCATAACCGATACTGGTGCGGCTGCGCGCGCCGAAATTGCGGCGCTGCGCGCGCTCGCCGATGAAGTCTCGGCGTCGCTGCACAATCAGCAGGATATTCTCAAACTGCGGAATATCATGCTCATGCCCGAATTGATGGAACAACTGGGCATTGTCGAAAATGACTTCTTCCGGCTGGAATCACTGCTCACGGGCGAAGCCACCGAGCTGGAACAACTGAACGCGCTGGTGCAAACTTCTGCGATGATCAATTCGTCGCTCGATCTGGATATGATTCTGACGCAGGCGCTTGACGAAATCCTGAATATGACCGGCGCAGGGCGCGGCTACATTTTGCTGCGCGATAACGATGATGATCAACTCGAATTTCGCATCGCGCGCGATATCGAAGCGTCGTCCAAAAGCGAAGAAAATGACACCGACGAAAGTCATGTCAGCCGGACGATTTTGAACGAAGTCCTGGCAACGGGGCGTCCGCTGCTCACCGATAACGCCCAAACCGACCCACGTTTGGTCGGCAGCGATACGATCGCGCGCTTTGTGCTGCGGTCGGTCATGTGCGCGCCGTTGATTTACCGCGAACGGCTGACAGGTGCGATTTATCTCGATAACCGCTTTCGAGAAGGGGTATTCACTGAGCGCGAACTCAATTTGCTGACCGCGTTCAGCAACCAAACGGCTGTCGCTATCGAAAACGCGATTTTGTTCTCACGCGTGCAAACCTCATTGAACGAAATCACTCAGATCAAAGAGTTGATTGAAAACGTCTTCGCGTCGATCACCAGCGGAATCATCACCACCAACGCCGATGATATCGTGACCACGTTCAACAATGCCGCCAGCTCGATTTTGAATGCGCCAAGCGAAGGCGTGATCGGTCACCCGCTGGAACAACTGCTGCCGCGTGTAAGCATCGATACTTTTTTGACTCAAGTCCGCGAACACGGTCAAAGCCTCGCCACCGAAGCCGAGCCTGATGTTCCCGGTCGTGGACGGATCGCGCTGGCGATGCGCGTCAGCCCGCTCAAGAATGCCAATCAGGAAATACAAGGTGCGGCGCTCGTCATCGATGATTTGACCGAACAGCGCGAACGCGACGAAACGCTCAATCTGATGACGCGCTATCTGCCGCCAGGGATGGTCGAGAAAATCCATGAGATTGCAGACCTCGCGTTGGGCGGCGAACGACGCGAAATTACCTGTGCGTTCATCGATGCCATCCCCTATAAGTCACTTGCCGCCGAACTGCGCCCACAGCAGGTAATGGCGATGCTCAACGTCTATCTCGAAGTCGCGACACAGGTCATCAACGACGCGCAAGGCATCATCGATAAATACATGGGCAGCGAGGTCATGGTGCTGTTCAATACCCAGTTGAACCCGAACGTCGATCATGCGATAGCAGCGGTACGCATGGCGCTTACATTACGTGAGGAATTTATCGGCTTGTATCATCGCTTAGGTGTCGCGCCCGACCCACATTTATACCGCGTTGGCATTCATTCGGGCGTAGCGACACTAGGCAATGTCGGCAGTTTGAACCGTCGCAGCTTTACCGCGATTGGCGACACGATCAACCTTTCCAAGCGGCTGGAAGAAAACGCGGCGGGTGGGCAGATCATCATCAGCGAAGCAACGTATCGGCAGGTAGAAATGGCAGATGGCGTGCGTTTCGATATGCATGACCCGATTCAGGTCAAAGGCAAGTCGCAGCGTGTGAGCATTTACGAGGTGTTCCGGCAGTAAATGCTTGAGGTTTTTACTGACTCACCTTCGCAGATTGCCCTCATCCTAAATCCTTCTCCCTCAGGGAGAAGGACTTCCCCTGCCGCGACGGTTTTTCACCCCCCGCCCTGAGGGACTGGAGGGAGGGGCTTCACAAGGGTAGGTGTTTTGTCGCTAGACGATAAATCGTCCGTCTGCCGCAAAGAAAAGCGAGAAAAGCCTACTAAAGGGGCTGTTAAGGTTCTCAAGGGTTCGCGTATTCGCTTCCAATTGAGAATACATTGAATGATTCCGACAAAATACCAAAAAGCATGAAAGACCTACCCTTGAAAAGGGGCAGGGGGTGAGGGCTGAAAACGAGGGACATGCGTAAGCTGAGTAATTCGCCAATGTCACATTAAAAATCTGTTCTAATTTTTGAACAGACCAACGCGCAAAAACGCGATTCTCTATGTAGGCACGACCAATGGAGCGTCCGTTTGTAGGCATAAATTCGCTGACGCGCCGTTGCGCGTCCCTATATTTGCCCGTTTTCTAGGAAGATTTTCGACATTTTTAGAACGTGCGTGTAATGTGACATTGGCGAAGTAATTAAGTTTAGATACCCGAAGTGTAGTTAGTTGATGATTGAAGCACGATAACGACTCGCTCAAAACGCGCGTTGGGCGGCGATGCGAATCGTTTCGGCGTGGATCGTGACAATATCCTCGACGTTGCGCGCGTAGCCGCCCGCCATCGCCACCGCAACGGGCAGCCCTGCCTCACCGCACAAGCCAAAAATGATCTGGTCACGTTGTGCCAATCCCGCCATGCTGACTTTCATGCGACCGAGCCGATCGCCTTCATACGGGTCTGCGCCCGCTAAATAAATGGCGATGTCCGCGCCCGCCGCGGCAATCGAGCGGCGCGCACCTTCTTCGACGGCGGCTAAATAATCGTCGTCGCGCGTATCATCCGGCAGCTCGACATCGAGGCTGCTTTTTTGTTTGAAAAACGGAAAGTTTTTCGCGCCGTGCACGCTGAACGTGAACACGCTGGTATCGTCCGCGAAGATCACCGCCGTGCCGTCGCCCTGATGCACATCGCAATCGAGGATGACAACGCGCCGCGCGCGTCCTTCTGCCTGCATCGTGCGCGCTGCGACCGCCGCATCGTTGAATACGCAGTACCCCGCACCGTGGTCAGGAAAAGCGTGGTGGGTGCCGCCCGCTAAGTTGGCGCTGATGCCGTCTTCGAAGGCGGCACGGCACGCGGCGATCGTCGCGCCGCTCGACCGCCGCGAGCGCTCGATCATGGCGGGCGACCACGGAAAACCGATGCGCCGGATTTCTTTCTCGGTCAGCAAGCCGTGCGTCGCGCGATGCACATAATCGGGCGTGTGCGCGCGCAATAACTGCGCGTCGTCCGCCGCGTCGGGGAGCAGCAAGTCGTCTGGTTGCAAAATGCCATCCGCCAACAAACGCGCACGCAGCCCGCCGTATTTCGTCATCGGAAAACGATGATCGGGCGGGAGCGGCAGCACGAACGTATCCGAATAATACGCGCGCATTTACGACGCCGACTCGTCATTACTGTCGATGTAGAGCAGGTGCAAAATGGTCTTACGAAGCTGGTGCATGAGGGTATCCGTTACAGTGTGGTAATTGTATTTTTTATCAGCTAACGATAGAGATATGAAATAGATGATCGATTTAACGGTTCTTGGCGACGCCTTACATCCAAAGCAATTAGAAACTACCCGTCGGGTTTGGCACAATGGCGTTGGTATTATAGCGCCGTTGACCTCGTTACTTTGACGACGGGTAGAGATTACCACCGAGCGCGAATACTGGACAAAATCTACAATCAGAGTTAAAGCGAAGACGCATTGGTGTTATCGCGCAAAGAAGTTTGACCTTCAAAACTCATGCCGCAGACAACAAACTATGCACAACCGATTTTATGGGTTTTACGGGCGCAGCATGGTTAATGGTTATATGAATGGCATTTGAGGCAAAGTAAAAGAGTTCAACCAAGCGATTTGCGCTCATATCGAAATGCTGCCATATTGACTACTCTGTACCAACGGCATGGGAGCAAACACATGAAACTTATATTTGTATTCGGTTTGACGCTGATGCTCATCCTGACAGCATGTGGCGGGACGGCTGCCAACAACGGCAGCATTGGAGGTTCCACCTTCACCCTCACAGTCAATGGGGCAGCAGCGGTAACAATTGATCAATCGAGCGGCACGTCGTTGCTGGGTAGCGCGGTGGTGGGCGAAACGCAGACGTATACCTTCTACTTTGGCGATCCCGCTAATGGACGTGCTGCCAGTATCGTCTTCTTTGGAATAGAACCCGCCGCAGGGACGTACGAAATCACGCCGACTGATCCGGTCGCGAACCCGAACGGTGTATCTGGCTTATATATCGAAAGCACCCCATCGATGCGCGCGTTTACTGCAACTGCTGGGACTCTGACATTAGAAGGCGACCGCAGCGGCTTCAGCGGCAGTTTCGAGTACACCGCTGTAGACGGCGTAACTGGTGACGCGGGAGAAACGGTGACGATCACGGGCACGTTTAGCGGGCTGCCCCTGACCGAAACCGCAGCAAACTAAGAAAATAATTGAAAATAAGAGGTGAGGGTCTTGAGCAGATGACACATCGACGCAACCCAGATCATACCCTCACTTCTGCAAGGATATTCTACCGGAACAGGAATTTTCGGTCGGTTGAAACCGTCTACCTGGTGTGTGAGGCTTAAAACCAGCGCCGCCCCAACACCGCCCGAACCACGGTATCGACATCGAGCGCCGCACCCTCGTCAAGCGCCGCCGTGATCGTCGTCTGATCCAGCCCTTGGCTGAGTTCACGCTCAACGACATCCACCAGCACGCGCGTCTCGGCATTGAGCGTAGCGTCAACGCGCACCAGCCCGATCACCTGCAAGCCGCGTGTACGCGTGGTCGGCGTCTCGGTATGCAGTCTGGCTATCGAGACCAGCATGTGCAGCGTCAAAGGGCGCGCGATGATCTCGCTGAACATGATCAGCGCTTCGTGGTATTTCGCGCCTGCCTCCGCATTATCGCCGCGTGCG
>JBBRAA010000084.1:0-12914 GCA_038207205.1 Aggregatilineales bacterium | reverse complement strand
AGAATGCTTGGGAGCAAACAGTGTCGTTCACATTAAACTATCGTATAACTTTGTCGAGGTGAACTTTACGCCCGTGAGGGCAGCAGCGAAAGGTAACTTTCAATCATGCAACGTGTGTTAGTGGTCGACAAGAACAAGCAGCCGCTCATGCCGACACATCTGGCGCGGGCTACTCAGGAAGGGAAAGGCGGCGTTGTATCGCCAGTTCCCCCTCAATATCATTCTGACGGAGCGCGAGGGCGGCGATGTGCAGCCCGTCGTGTTCAAGTCCGATCCCGGTAGCCAAGAAACTGGGATCGCACTGGTCGCAGATTTCCAGCGCGGCAAAGTCGCGATTTGGGCGGCGGTACTCGAACATCGTGGTCAGCAAATCAAGAACGCATTGGAGTCCAGAAGGGCATTGCGACGAGGGCGATGCGCACGACACACGCGCTATCGACAGGCGCGGTTTCTCAATCGTTGTAGACTGGGAGGGTGGCTGCCGCCGTCATTACAAAGCCGCGTGGAGAACATCTGGACATGGCTGTGTCGGTTGAATCGCGCTTGTCCTATCGCCAGCATCAGTCAGGAATTGTTGAAGTTTGATATGCAGTTGATGCAGAATGCCGAAATCAGGGGCGTGGAATATTAGCAGGGCGAACTTTCCGGCTTTGAAGTCCGCCAATATTTACTCGAAAAGTCGGTACGCAAGATACCCCGATCCGCGCGGCGGATATTCACTGTTTGCCACTGAGTCTCGCGAGCGGTCGACAAGGTCTTGACCGTGACAGCTGTTTGTCCAACCAGCTTGTGGTCTGCTATGGTGTCTAAATTCAGAATGATTGACAGGGTTTGTCCCGGTACAAACATCGCACCGGGATTCCCATTGAAGTCTCTCAGCAAAGGCTGTTTAATCTTCGCCTTCGCCTTCATTCTCAGGCTCAGCTTCTTCGCCCTCACCGATCACCTCACTGGAGCGCCCTTCATCTTCGTCACCATTGTCTTCATCGCCCCCACCACAGCCGGATAGAGCGAAGGTCAGCATCAGCAGCATAATGAGTAACCATCGGGATAGCACATGATTTTTCATTGTTCCCTCTTTTGTTTTGATTATGCGATTTCGATTTGTGAAAGCGATACCAGCGTATCAAGCAGCTCTATCACTGCCCCTGACCGAGGGAATAACTGGGCTTCCCATCGAACATACATAAACTCTCGATCTTGATGAATTCCAAATCCGCCTGCATGACTCGCTGAAGCAGATTGACAACCTGGGTAATGGTGAAATGGAAACCCTGTTCGAAGGACATAAAGCGGCAGCGCCAATGGTCGGTGCAGAAGGTTTCTGGTTGTCCATGCGGCCATACCTTGACACCGCGATTGGTAATCATGACTAATTCCAAACCACTTTCTTGCGTGTCGCCATCGGCTGATCGGCGCGATATTCCTGCACTATACCCAGCACTGCATTAAGAATCACGATGGCGCTGATGGCAATCATACTGTCGGCTTTACCCAGCAATGCCGAAATAAGCGCCGCAAAAATGAGTAGAAGTACCAGCGAGTTCGTGAGTTATTCATGCAGGATGACCCAAGGGCTGTTTAACCCACGTTCAACCAGTTCATTGGCATCATACTGGTTGAGGCGCTCCCTTACGTCCTGACCGGTTAAACCTGTGCCCATTGTTACGTTGAGATGGTGCAGAATCGGTATCGTTTCTTGGGTGTGCCATGCCGCTTTTGCAGGCGCAGTTGGCTTGGATTTAAGCTGTGTGATCGCCATTAATGTCCTTTCGCTCACTGATAAGTTCAACTACGTGATTGGCCCAAAACGAAAAAAACCGACGTAACCCGCACATTCGGTGCGAATTAACGTCGGCTTACTTTGCAACCCGTCCACTTCTTAAACGAAGGTTTTACTTCGCCGAAATTTACGCTTTGCCCAGTCTACCGATAATGCTTTTGTTCAATTGCAATTATTCTAGCGCAAAAGAAAGTTACTTATCCCCCTAATCCAGGGGGTCTCTTGATGTGGAAGTTTTAAATGAACTGCTGATCTAAATTGACATCATCGGGGAGGGACTTGCAGACAACATGTAATCTCACGCCATTCACTCTACTAATGAATTTCGTGTCCCCATCGTCCTCTATATAAGTTCTCTCTGGGTTGCGGATCGCTTTCAGCACCATCTCTTCGGTGATGGCACGAAGCTCCATCCGCTCCCGTGCATGTTTGGAGTACGCAATACTTGTAACTTTCGTGTTGGCGTACATAGCGGAAACCTGGAGGGAATTGTCAATCAGTGGGATGATAAGTGAGAAAAAATATCTCCACAGGTAGGATTCGAACCTACGACCCATCGGTTAACAGCCGATTGCTCTGCCGCTGAGCTACTGTGGAATAAATACTTGCAGCGACGGAATAATAACATCGTTTAGGCGAAAGTGTCAAGGTGGTTTTCTTCACAAAACGCGTTAAGATGATGCAGATAATTAGAAAGTCACGCAACGAAAGCCACTCATATGGCAGCATTGCCCATCAACATTCGCAGGGTCGAAACGAAAGCGGATTTCAAAGCGTTCTTTGAGTTTCCATGGACAGTGTACAAAAACGACCCAAATTGGGTGCCGCCTTTGCTCTCGATGCGCCATGAAGTTTTCGATAAAGAAAAAGGCGCTGCGTGGGAATATTTAGAAGGCGACTTTTTTACAGCATGGCGTGGTGACAAGATAATCGGCACGATTGCTGCTTATATCAATCATCGACACAATGAATTTCATCAAGAACAGGTTGGTTGGTTCGGGGCGTTCGAGTGTTACGACGACCACGAGGTGGCAGCAGCATTATTGGATACCGCCGTGACATGGGTGAAAGATAAAGGCTATTCAGCGATTCGCGGCCCACAAACCTTTACCACACACGAAGATGTCGGCGCTCTGGTAGAAGGCTTTTCACGCCCGATATTGCTTATGCCCTATAATCCATCGTACTATCCACGCTTGTTCGAAGCCGCCGGGTTCGTCAAGGTAATGGACATGATGAGCTTTACGTACGACCGCGAAACTGTGTTGTCATCGAATGCACTGGAACGCCTCGATAAAGTGACAACGCGTATGATGCAGCGCAACAAAATCACAGTGCGCCGCTTCGATATTAAGCGCAAAAGCGAAGAATTTGCGTTACTCAAAGAACTTTACAACGCCGGTTGGGAACAAAATTGGGGGTTTGTTCCGTTGACCGAACGCGAATTGAACGGCTTAATCGAGTCGCTTGGCATATTTCTTGATCCGCGCTTAGTATATTTCAGTTATGTCGATAATCAACCTGCGGGCTTTATTCTTGCCGTGCCCGATTTCAACCAGGTGCTGCAAAAAACCCAGGCGCGTCCTGGCATCCCCGAATTCCTATCACTCATCATCGCGTTGTTTCACTGGAAAGTTCGCCCGGTTATGACATGGACGCGCATTCCGCTTATGGGAGTTAAACCCGAATATCGTGGCAAAGGCATCGATGCGACTATGTATTTTAATTTACTACGCACGATTTTGACCGAAACTCCCTACCCACACAACGACTCAGGCTGGGTGTTAGAGATCAATAAAAACATGATTGGCATCGCTGAAACCTTTGGCGGCATCGCTTACAAACGTTTTCGTCTGTTTGAGAAACCCACAGGCGCATAAGCACTCAAAACGGAGAATCGCTTGATGGCAACAATATTAGTTGTTGATGATGAACTGCTCACGCTGCAAATGATGCGGGCACTGCTCAAGGTTATTGGTCACGAAACCATCGAAGCGATTTCTGCCCAACAAGCCCACGAACGGATGCAGTATTGTAACCCCGCCGCGATTTTGCTCGATATTATGCTGCCAGATATAAACGGAATCGATTTGTGTCGTGATTTACGCGCCCATCCATTGACCGCGCACATCCCGATTTTGATGGTTAGCGCGGCTGCTCCTCCCATGTATCAACAGGCAGAGACAGCGGGCGCAAACGGTTATCTGGTCAAGCCGATGACCCTCAAAGACATCAAAGCGGCATTAGTGACGGTTGGCGTTTACTAGGTTGTGCTAATATTTTGGTGTGACCTGATTAAAGCACTAAATCTGTGATCGGATGAGTTTTTTCCACCCTACAGGCATCTTGTATGACTCTTCGCGGATTACAAAGATGGGAAAACTGTTCGGAGCTACATCTGCTCTGAACGCGGTGATTTCTGCTGTCACTGCTTGATTATGTCGGAACTTTTTATTCTTCTGTTCCCACTTCGTGTTAAAATAAAACAACCATAGAAAAAAGAAGGCTTCATGATAAAACATCGGATGTATACGATGAGTTTCTCACGTGTCTATCCCAAATATGTCGCTAAGGCAGAAAAAAAGGGACGTACGAAAGTAGAAGTCGATGAAATTATTTGCTGGTTGACAGGACATGGTCAGGGAGTGTTTAGAAGCGCAACTGGAAAAACAAACAGATTTTGAGACTTTTCTAGCGGGCGCTCCGCAGCTGAATCCGACGCGGATTTTAATTAAAGGCGTGGTTTGTAGTGTCCGAGTAGAAGTCATCGAAGAACCAACTATGCAGGAAATTTGCTGCCTGGATAAATTAATCGATGAGTTAGAAAAAAAAAACGATGGAAAGATTTTGCGGAAGTAATAAATCCTCTGGAATTAACCTGCGAAAAGTTAAAAATATTGCTTTTATCTGCGCGCTAGTTTACCCACCAATTTGCGTGATCACATCGCGAGCCGCTTCATCGGCGGTGCGCGTTCCATTCATCACATCGAGCAAGGATGTTTGAATGATGCGTCCCGTCACAGCGGCTTCGCCTGTAAGCGGATAAACGACGTTTTCAAGCTGGGTTTCGATGAATGCTGCATACGCCTGATCATCCCAGAGCCCACGTGCCGCTTGACGTGATGGAAGGTAACTCACGGCGCTGGTGTACGCGGTCTGTCGTTCTGGGTCGAACATCCACGCCATAAACTTTTCTGCGGCACGCTGACGTTCTACATGCGGCGTTGTGACCTTCACCCACATCCACCCGTCGAGCACCGTGATGGGCTCGCCCGCTAAAGTAGGCAGCGATGCCGGTAACAGCGCATCGTTTTGTGCTACAAGCTGACGATACAAACGTGTACTGACCACCCCTACCATTGCTTCGCCTGTCAGCAGTCGATCTTGATATGCTGTTGCATCTGTCGCCATCAAAGTATCGGGTGGGATCACACCCTGCGCGATGCCGTCCGCGTAAAATGCGAATACCTGTGCAAGCATGTCTTCGTCAATGGTCAGACCGCCGTCGGTCTCAAACACACCACCCGCCGCGATAATTTGGGCATATAAAGTCTCATTTATGCCGCTTGAGGAATTGATGGGCAGCCAAAACGCAGCTTGAGAAGCGCGCAAATTGTCGATCGTCAACAATTCTATTTCGACTGAAGACGGATCATAGGCGGTGTGCCAAAGCTCGAGCGCATACGGTAGTCCATAAAGCGCCTCACCAACAGTACCTAACGTCAAAATCGTGGGTGTCAGGTCATCTGCTAATGCGAGCGGCTGATCGGTCACGAATTCGGTGATGTAGCCCGCATCAACCGCCGTAGTCAGATCAGTGCGCCGCAGCAGCGTAATATCTGGCAATGCATCGCGTGCAACCGCATTCGCGCTGCGCAGCGTTGACAAAATTCCCCCGACATCACTTGCGCGCTTCAGACGCAGTTCGATACGAATATCGGGGTTGGCAGCGAGAAAGCCACTGATTTGCTCCGACAATATATCCGCACTATCTTCATTATCGATCGGTGCGAGGGGTTCTGGCAGCCAGATAACCAACGTCGTGATCGGTGGTGTTTCCAGTACAGCAGTAGTTTGTGTGGGTAAAACGGCTGTCGTCAGGGTCGGCTCCAATGTGGCAAGCATCGAAGTCGCGGGCAAACTTTGAGCGCTGGGTGTTTGTAAAGGGTCAGGCGCGCACGCCGTGAGTATAAGCAGCACGATAAAGCAGATCGCGACCGGCATAAATTCGTCTAGTCCTTTTTGCGCATGTAAGCAATCAGGTTTTTTCGGCATTTTTAGAACGCTCATCTAATGTGACATTGGCGTAGTAGTTACGTAATGGTCATTATGGATTTTTAGAGCCGCATCGTTTTAGAACGCGATTGCCCTGCATTCCAGCTTTTTCTATGCCCTGAGCGAAAATCCTGTCTTAAATTGCTGCTTAATTATTTAGTCCTTCGTCTCTATTATATTAAACGAGGGCGACTTGATGAGTCGCCCTCGTTTGGTTCTACTCCACCAGCGTATCCTGGTCTTGTGGCACAGGCATATAATCTGTCACGGTGTTTTCTTCGCACGCAAAATTGAGTTTGCCCTCAATTTCGTCGATCACGATCACATCGCCATTTCGAATATCGCCACGCAGCAAAAGCTGACTCAGCTCGTTTTCGACAAAACGCTGAAGCGCACGACGAAGTGGACGCGCTCCGAACTGCGGGTCGAAACCTTTGAGCGCCAACCAATTGCGCGCCGATTCGGTCAAATGCACCTGCAAGCCCATCTCACCCAACCGATCGGCGATCTCGCGCATTTGCAGGTCAACGATATGTTCGACTTGCGGCAGCGACAGCGGCTCGAATATCACGATCTCGTCGATGCGATTCAGGAATTCGGGACGGAACGTTTCGCGCATCGCCCGCTCGATCTTTTGATGATCCGCGACCGCTTGTTCGTCGTTTGCCTGCACAAAGCCGAGTGCGCCACCTTTGCGCGCGAACTCTGTGCCCAGGTTACTGGTCATGATGATGACCGTATTGCTGAAATTGACCACGCGCCCCTGACCGTCGGTCAGGCGACCATCTTCTAAAATTTGCAGCAGCGCGTTCCACACATCGGGGTGTGCTTTTTCGATCTCGTCAAATAACACGACGCGATAGGGGCGGCGGCGGATCGCTTCGGTCAACTGACCCCCATCTTCATACCCGACATAACCAGGAGGCGCACCGAACAGACGGCTGACCATATGCTGTTCGCGAAACTCACTCATATCAATGCGGACGAGTGCTTCTTCGTCGCCGAACATGAACTTCGCCAGGGCTTTCGCCAACTGTGTCTTACCGACGCCGCTCGATCCCAGAAAGATGAATGAACCAATTGGGCGGCGCGGGTCTTTCAAGCCGCTGCGCGCGCGGCGGATCGCGTTCGCAATCGCACTGACCGCGCCTTCTTGCCCGACAATCTGCTGATGCAGCACTTCTTCCATGCGCAGCAGTTTTTCGCTCTCGGTTTCCAGCACCTGCGTACTGGGAATACCGGTCCACTGGCTGACGACTGCCGCGATATCTTCTGCGCCCACCGTTTCATCCAGCGTGTTTTCTTTTTGCCATGTAAAGCGCGCGTTATCGTAGTCTTGTTCCATCTGCAAACGACGCATCTTGTATTCGGCAGCGCGTTCATAATCGCGCGTCAAGCCCGCCGCTTCTTCGTCGGCTTTCAAGCGGTTGAGTGCTTCCGACATTTCTTTGAGGTGCGGCGGCATCGAATACAGGGCAATACGCAGCCGCGACGCCGCTTCATCCATCAGGTCGATGGCTTTATCCGGCAGACGCCGATCCGACACATAACGATCCGACAAGCGCGCCGCCGCGACCACCGCTTCGTCGCTGATGGTGACTTTGTGATGCGCTTCGTAACGGTCACGCAGCCCGAACAACATATCGATGGTGTCTTCGACGTTCGGTTCTTCGACATAAACAGGCGCAAAACGACGATCCAGCGCGCTGTCTTTTTCGATGTGCTGGCGATATTCATCCAATGTCGTCGCGCCGACGCATTGCAGTTCGCCGCGTGCCAGCGCCGGCTTCATCATACTGCCCGCATCGAGCGCGCCTTGCGCCGCGCCCGCGCCGACAACCTGATGCAGTTCGTCGATGAACAGGATGATTTCGCCTTCGGCGCGCTGCACTTCTTCAATGGTCGCCTTCAAGCGTTCTTCAAACTCCCCACGAAAGCGGCTTCCCGCCAGCATCGCGCTCAAATCGAGCGAGACAACACGTTTGCCCTGCAAAATTTCTGGCACATCGCTGGTGGCAATTTTCTGCGCCAAGCCTTCGACAATCGCGGTCTTGCCGACGCCTGCTTCCCCGATCAACACTGGGTTATTTTTGGTACGCCGACACAAAATCTGAATGACCCGCATGATCTCGGCATCACGCCCGATCACCGGGTCGAGTTTGCCCTCCAGCGCCATGCGGGTGAGGTCGCGGCTGTATTTTTCCAGCGTACGATAACGACTTTCGGCTTGTGGATCCGTCACACGCTGACCACCGCGCACTTCTTTGATCGCTTCATACACGCGCTCACGCGTGATGCCATTGTCGTTCAATATCCGCGCGACGGGCGTAGCGCTGTTGCGCTCGTTGATGATCGCCAAGAAGATATGCTCGGTCGAAATGTACTCGTCTTTCAAGCGGTTGGCTTCTTCGTTGGCGAGATCGATAATCCGCTTGACGCGTGGGGTGATGAATACCTGTCCTGTGCCACCGCCGTAGATATTCGCCTTGGGGCTGCCACGCAGAATCTCATCGAGCCGCCGCCGCATCGCCTCGACATCAACCGTCAGCCGCTCCAAAACGACCGGAATTACACCATCAGTCTGTTCGAGCAGCGCGAGTAAAATATGTTCGGTATCAACCTGGTTGTGTCCATAACGCTGCAAAATTTCATAGGCGCGGGCTGCCGCGTCTTGCGCGCGTTCGGTAAATCGGTCAAAACGCATCATGAGATTTACGAATCCCTCAATGGAGTGTTAGTGCTTTAGTATAGACGCGCCGCGTAAGAAAACTATTGGCGTGAGGTGAATGACGCTTTATCGAGAAAGCGCCGTAAAACCCCTGTCTTTAGACCCTGTTAAATTGTTTTCAAGTAAAGCACTGGTAGCGCGTGCTTTTGAATTGGCACCTGAATATAAATCATAGTCGGTTAACCCACATGCTTCTCCCGTAAATCCGCCTCAACCTGACTCAGCAACTTATCCATCAACTCATAAGTGCCCGCCATTGCCGGATCGACCACGCGCACACGCAGCCGATACGCCTCGCGTAATTCTTCGACCATCACCCACAAATCTTCGTCCGCAATGGGAAAGCCCAGATGCAGCGCTAACCCACCCAACGCCAATGGCATAAAAATAAAAGCGGGATCACCTTCGACATGCCCCGCCAACCACGTCAAAATGCGATTCGCCTGCGCGCTGCGTGCGGATCGATCCCCTAAATCGATTCGCAAGCGCGGACGAATTGCTGTGTAGGCGAGCAGCACCGCGTCAAAGATCGCCGCATGAAACAAATAACGCATGACCAAATCCGGCGCAGGGCGGCGCACCGCCGACTCATCGAACGCCAAGACCTGACACAATGTCTGAAACCAGTGCAGCGCTTCGAGCCGAAAATTCTGATCTTCCGTTGACCGATCGCGAAACACCGCCGTCACCATTTTGGCAATCGCCTTGCTTTCACCAGGTTTAAGCGGTTCGCCGCGCGCCGCGAATGCCGTATCAACGCCGCGCCAGATCGTCGGATACAGCGCGTCGGTCGCTGCCATCAGGTCAGCGGCGATAAAACGCGCCTCGTCTATCTGCGCGACCGCGCGGTCGCGTTCAACCACCATGTTATCGAGCGTCCACAACGCGGTGTAACGCGGTTTGGCTTTAAGCGCGCTCGAACGTCCAGGTATATCGCCCGCCGCCACAGAAATCGGTACTTCGACCAATTCCGGCGATTGATCCCACGCGTGCTCGATATACTGAATATCACGCAGCACTTGTAGTTGAAACGGATTGATCGCCAGTTCGGAAGGTGGCGCGCCGCCCAGCGACGCACGTAGAAACCGCACCGACTGCGTATCCGCGCGCTGACGCACCGCGATGCGAATGGGCAGTTCATCGAGCGGCGTGGGCGTGGGCAGCAGCGGAATCAAGGGCAGCCGCGCCACGCCGACCTCACCACCCGCCAGTTTGAGCGAGACGACCTTGCGCGGCGTGGTCAGGTTGATCGGTCTGTTGTCGTGCGTGCGCGTCGGCAGATTGAGGCTGATGCGGATGTCGATGGACACATCGATCATGCTCTGCAAGATAACGACGATCTCAAGCGGCTGTCCGATGTACGTCATGGTGGGAGCAGCACCGACGGCGAACTGCAACGCACCCATGCTCATGCGCACCCCACCTGTAATCGCGCCTAACACATCCGGCGCAAGCAGAGCGAAGTCGCTCATTCTTCGATATCCATGCGAAATTTATGCCCGCTTTGTCCAATAATCTGCTTCGCCATTTCGTAAACCGGCATATCTGCTTCCGAAATTTCAAACACACGTTCTTCGATCACCGATGCCAGTTCGCGGATGAGTGCCGCCGGGTCTTCTTTGTCGAACACCATCCGATCATTGATCAGCGCGCCCGCCATAACCAACGGCAAATACGCGCGGCTATAATCCATACCCGACCCACTTTGTAAATACTGCGCATTTTGCACGGCGTATTCGTCGATCTCTTTTGGCATTCCCAGTTCCAGTCCAGTTGCCTTTTCGACCAGTTCGAAGCCATAGCGGGTCGCGTCATGCAGCAAATCGAAATACAGAAATTTCGGAATGACGCGTTCTGGTGCGGTGACGACTCGCTCGTCTTGACCGATAGCGGACAGCATCCGTAAAAACCAGCGCGGCAGCTCAAGCGCGGAATCAGCCAGTCGCGGGTCTTTTTCGATCCACGATCGTATATTGAACGTGCCAGCAGCGACAAAGCCATGCTGCGTCTCTTTTGGCGCGGCGTATTCCAGGATCAACGTCATCAAACGCGCGATCAGTTTTGCTTCGACTTCACGCAGGGGATACCCCCCTTGCGCGAAACGTTCGGTGGTCGCGGCGGTCAATGCCGGGAACATCGTGTCGCCTTTAAGGCGCGGCAAAAGCTGAAGCGTGAGCAAATCGGCATACTTGTAAAGCGCAAGGCGCGGGTCTTTATAATCTTCGAGCTTGGCGATGCTGTGCCAGCCCGCTTTAGACGTATCAACCGCCATGTGCAGCTTGGGTGGCAGCAGATCGAAAGTAAGATCGAGCCTGCGTGTGCCGCGTTTTTCCGTGATATACGTGAGTGTTTTCAGTTCATTGAGCGCCTCAAGCGCCTTAGGGGGCAAATAATCCGCATCGACAAGCCCGCCGCCATTCGGTTGGCGCGCCAGTCCGCCTTTGGCGACGGTTTTCGCTTCCAATTCGACACCAATGACATAGCCCTGACCGGGTGTAGTATCGGGCAGTGTCATGACGGGCATTGTCAACGTGCCGACTTCCGCCGCTTTGATGCCGACCAGCACCCGCTGTGTTTTGGCGGTGAATTTATGACGCTGCTTACGCACATCCATTTCTGGTGGGCTGATCGTGATGGTCAGGTCAATATCGACATCCGCCGCGTTTTGCACCAGCACGACGACATGAATGACTTGTCCGGCGCGTGGCTCCACCGGGCGTATCGCAGCGGCGATCTGCGCGGGTCCAATATTGAGGCGCGCGCCATCGGTGACAAAGCCGAGTAAATCAGGATAGTTCAAGGATAAAGCCATGTTGTTTCCCCCTTAATGCGCTGATGATTGTAACGTAAATCGGCGCGACAGGTGCGGAATTTGAAGCATTTTTGGCGCACCCAGAAAACACCGAGCGTTTGTTTGAACTTATTCGTGGGGAGATCATAAAAAAAGTGCCGTCTAAATACATCCAAAAAAGACATTACGGATGCAACCCGATAATGGATAAGACTTTATCGGGTTGCGCGTTGCAGTGGACAAAAAAGTCGAGGGACGCCTGAAGGAGTGCTTTGACGATTTCAAAAAGCTCACAATGGGTGACTTCACGACGAAATTGCCGCCACAGTCGTTCAATCGGGTTCAGCCATGGGCTGTAGGTGGGTAAGTACAACAAGACCAAACACCCCGCCACTGTCCACAGTACTGATCTTACCCCAGTTTGGAAGGACGGAGAAAATGTCCGTTAGACTCAGTGTAAGGAGTGAACGATGGGACGCTACAAAAAATACACGGATGAGTTCAAGCGGGATGTGCTGGCGATGGTGGTGGGAGTTAGAGATCGTCAAGCAGGAGCGGGACATCCTAAAAAAAGCCATTCAGGTGTTCTCGCGGGGGGAGTCGTGAGCCGCTGCCGATTCATCGTCGAGCAGCGGACGCAGTATCCGGTGGGGCGGCTGTATGCGCTGCTGCGGGTGTGCCGACGCATGCGCGCAATGTGCCGCCCGTCAAAATCGATAAGCTCAAGCGGTGGAGCGCGAGCGTCGTGCTTGAGGGCGATGTGTTCGACGACGCACAGCGCCTCGCGCTGTAAATCGCGGATCAAAATGGTGCGACGTATATTCATCCGTTCGCTGACCCGCTCATCATCGCCGGACAAGGCACGATTGGCTTGGAGATTATCGACGATGCGCCCGATGTCGATACCGTTGTGATCTCGATTGGCGCTGAATTGAGCGGCACGGCGAGCATGGTAGCGCTGCTGGAGCACAAGTTTTCGACGCGCGTAGGCGAAGAAATCTGCGTGTTGGTCTGCGGGGCGGGCGCAGATGGTGTGGCGTCGTAAGTGATCAGGTTTGATTGATGTTTATCAGCGAGTCAGAGTGCGCCGTGCTGACATCCCCCGTCAGCGGCTTTTAGTGACGTGCGCGTCGTGCACAGAGCGCGCGCTCTGTCCGTAACTCCGCAGCCGCCGCAGCCGCGCCGCCAGCGCCGTATCATTGGTCAGCACGGCGCCGCCATCGCCGTAAGCGCCGAGGTTCTTGGTCGGGTAAAAGCTGAAGGCGGCCATCTGCCCGAACGTGCCGACCAGTCGTCCGCACCAGCGTGCGCCGTGCGCCTGCGCACAGTCCTCCACC
>JBBRAA010000083.1:0-12938 GCA_038207205.1 Aggregatilineales bacterium | reverse complement strand
ACCGAACAAAAAGGAGTAAATCATGTCTTCCTCAATTCATTATAAAGCGAAAGGCGAGCGTTTAAAGGTGTTGTTGGAGAGCGCGGTTGAAAAAGCCAACGAATGGGTCAGATTTAGTCAACGCAAGCGGACTTTGGATGCCGTTGGTTTTGTGGAAACGCTGGTCTTAAGGTGGTTAGCAGAACCGAAAGCCAGTTTGAGTAAGCTGACGGTTTTTGCCAGCAAAATGGGTTTCGGTATCAGCCGTCAAGGGTTACAAGAACGGATGACGAGTCGGGCAGTTGGTGTTCGACCCGCTAGAAGCAGGGAAAACGCCTGATCAAAAGTGTGACCTGCCTGTCCGACAAGCCCAAGCGGGGAGTTTACAATTATGCCTCTTCTGATATCCCCATCTTTCCCCATACCTACCCTTGAAAAGGATGGAGGGGGGTCTGACAGATTTTGCGCTTCCCCCAAAATCAGCGCCGCCGCCAACACCCCGCGATATACCAGCGCCGACCAAATTTGAAATGCGTCCGCGCCCGCTTCACGATACGCGCGTATATGCGCGCCCTTCAAAATGCCGCCGCACGCGATCACATCGACCGCGTAACCATGCGCGCGCTTGATCGCGCTCACCCTTCGCACCGTATCCAGCGCGTCGGCGTACAAACGTCCGCCGCCAACGCCGGCGCTCGATGCGCCGTCTGGCGTCGGTTCGCCGCGTGTGTTCGTAGCGATCACGGCACGCACGCCACAGTCTGCAAACGCACGCATCAGGCTTTCAAGCTGCGCGTCGCTCAAGCCCGGACTGATCTTGACCCACACGGGCACATCGACCGCGCCGATCAACACCGCGCACAGCCGCCGCGCTTTCGCTTCACTCTGGTTGCCGCGTGGATCATCGTCGGTATTCGGGCAGCTCAAATTGAGCGTCACCCATGACGGACGCACAGCCGCCGCAACGAAAAAACCTGCTGCTTGTGTGATCTCATCAGCGTCGCGGTCAGGGTCATCGACGTTTGGCGTGACAGCGATATTGATCCCATATACGGCGGGGAGCGCGTTGGGTTGCGCCGCCAAAAATGCCGCCGCTGCGCGCGCACCCGGATTGCGTAAGCCGATCCGATTTTGCGTCGATTGGGTTGCGGCGTCGCGCCACACGACCACGCCGATGTTACCCATGCGCGGATGGCGCGTAAATGACCCGAACTCGACTGCGCCGACCAACGACGGCATCATATGCCAGCCAGGAATAATGTTGTGTCCGGCATCCACCGCCGCCAGCGCGGCATTTTCATCTGCGAAGCCATCGCCTTTGACGAACCCTGCCGCCAGCATGATCGGATGTGGCAGCACAACCCCACCCACAAGCGTCGGTTGATCAGGAAATGACGCGCGGTTCACAGCGCGTATGACAGGCGTCAGCCACGCCCGATCATCGCCTGCGCGCAGCAGGGCAATCACGCGCTCATGCGCCGCGCCCGCCGACTCTCGAAACAAGGATGGACGTAATACGCCCGTGTACAGCGCATCATATGCCGCTAAAAACAGGTTCATGCTGTAATTCCAGCGTCGTTGTGTGGGGATGCTTGGGCGATATTCAGGAAGCGGCGACACGTCTGCACAAGCCGACTATCTCCCCTCGTTTTATACGGGCGGGGGCTTAGAGGGTGGAGGCGAAACCGACAAAACGACTTTTTGAACACTGTTACGCCCGCGTCCACTTTGAGCATTTTAGCCAAAGTCCTGACGGTTAAAAAACCGCTTTTGGATGAGGCAATCATGGGAAGGGTTAGGGTTGTGCTATTGAAGGCGCTCCAATGATGGGAGTCTATAGAGCGCCTCACGTCGTGGGGGCAAGATTAAGTGGCTTGCACCGCAATGTCATTTTCTAACAGGTCTTTCAAAGTGTGCAGGTCGTTTTGAAATTGGCGCTTCATTCCAATGACCAAAATCGGTTCAGCAATCCGCCCCAGTGCAGAAGGCGTTGTTTGCAGCTCGACATGGGTTTTAACCTGCGTGCCTTCGGGCGTTTCTTCAAAGGTGTAGGTCACATCGTATTGATAGTTGGCGTTAGAAGTATCGGCAAACGCAAAGTGATGGGGAGCTTCCATTGCGGTGATTGTCGGGTAAGCTTCCGTGGAAATGCCCATGATTCCAACGGAATGTTTGTAACGAGACCCGACCTGTGCAGGTTCATCATTGAGCTTTTCGGCGCTGCGTACACCCGAAAACCAATTGACACAGCCTTTTAAACAAGTCGTATTGCTAAAAACCATCTCGATAGGACGATTAATAACGACGCTGATGTCGAAGTCTGCCACGGTTGCATCTCCTTAAAACAAAATAGAGCGGAATACCCATTTGAAAATTTAACCGATTAAGTGCTTTTCAGCAACAAACGGGTGCTGCTGTTGCAGGGCTTTCGCTCAGAGATTGCTAAAGACTCGCATGTGCGGATGGCGCACCAACCCAAGACACGCTAACGACAAAACGACTTTTTGAACATCGTTACGCCCGCGTCCAGTCGGCGGGCATCTGATCGGGGTCATAGACCGCGATTTTGAACGGGAATTCCTCCCATTCACCATAAATCGGCGTATTGCGCCCTTCTTTCTGGCGTTTTTCGCGCAGGGTCGCACCCGCTATGAACGCAAATGTATACGTCAAAGTCGTCGGCTGTGATGGCAGCACGAGATCGGCGCTATACGTGCCGTCGCCGCCCGCCCTCAGCATAATTTTCCATGTCAGTTCGGGGCGGCGCGTATCGATGATGACCGCTTCGGGCGCGCTCGGCATGTCGTACACGGTCAGTGTCACGGTTGAACCGAGCGGCGCGGCTTGCGGCGGCACATGAAAAGCGCCGCCCGACCGTAAACCGCGCGCAGCGGCTTGAGAAAGCGTGAACGACATCGCCAATTCCTAATGTACCAACAGCGCCGATGCCTCGCCCGCGCCTTTGACGGCGATTTCGGGCAGCACGAAGAACGCGATCACGATGATGATATAGAGCGCCAGCAGCATCGCCCCTTCCAGCCAGTTCGATTCACCGTCGAGCGCGATGAACGCCGCGATCAAAACCGTGACGAACAGCGCGATCAGTTCGTAGGTGTTGAATACGAGCAGCAGCCGTTGACCGAGCAGCAGCCCAACGAATACCAGCACGGGCGCGACGAACAGCGCGATTTGCAAGCTGCTCCCCAACGAGACCGCAAGGCTGAGTTCCATTTTGTTCTTGAGCGCCACCTGCACCGCGACCAGATGCTCTGCGATGTTGCCGATGAGCGGAATGATGATGATGCCCAGAAAAAATTCGCTTAATCCCAGTGTTTCGACGACGGGTTCGACCGCGCCGACCAATATCTCGCTGACGAATGCCGTCCCAACCGTCGCCAGTCCCAGCACGATCAACGAAAACTGCACTGTCCAGCGTGCCTCATGAATATCTGCGGCGGCGGGTTCACGGGTGATCACCGCCGCACCAGTGGGCATGGCGGAAGGATTATCGGGGTTTACAGTCGGTTCTTTGGCGGTGAACGAGTACAACACGCTCAAGCCGTACACGATAATGGCGATGATCGCTACGCCTTCGCTGAACAAGAGTTCGCGCTCTGGTACATCGAGTAGTGCGGGGTCGAACAACGACGGGATTGCCAGTAACGCCACCGCCAGGATCAGCAGCGTCGCGTTGACGCCCGCCGTGCGCCGATTGAACACCTGCGTGCCGTGCTTCAAGCCGCCCAATAACAGGCTGAGACCGAGCACCAACAGCAGATTACCGATGATCGACCCGGTAATCGACGCCTTGACCAAATCGACCAGCCCTGCGTTCAACGCAATGATCGTGATGATCAGCTCGGCGGCGTTGCCCAACGTCGCGTTGAGCAGCCCGCCGAGTTTTGGACCCGTGTACAGCGCCAATTCTTCGGTCGCGTCCCCGATCAATTTGGCGAGTGGGATCAAGCCAATCGCCGCGACGATGAACACGATGACCGGGTCAACCCCGCCAACGATGCGCAGCACAATCGCTGCCGCCGCGAAAACGAGTAGAAAATACAAAGGGCGAATGTTCATGCGAGTCCTTTATGAGATGTTGCTGATTTGCACGAGAAAATTGCGTAACGGATTAAAAGCGGAATGACTTAAATCGAAGTGACCATTCAGCGCACCTCGAAACCGAGTTCAAATCCACAACGATTGTGTTTCCTCTCCATTTCCAGCCAAATCGACTCTGATACGTCGTTGAGAGTCAAAATCGCAGACTGGTGTGCATCGGCATGACCTCTCACTCACTTGCGCCGCATTATATCGTGATTGAAAGGCAGTAAAACGGGCATAATGACCCCTCTCGTCACGAATGTAAGTTCAATCGGTATTATCGGTCAATCGGCGCATTTTCGGGGAAATTAAAAAGGGCACAGCGTTGCCATGCCCCAACGATTAAATGAATTGTGCTTAAGCCTTTTTGGTCGCTGGTTTCTTGGCGGTGGATTTGCTGTCGGTCTTTTTCGCTTTGGCGGGGACGCTGTCCGGTTTCGGCGCGCTTTTCGATGTCGTCTTGGCGGCGGGTTTGGAGTCGGCTTTCGCGGCTGGCTTGGCACTGGCTTTCGGTTCCGCGGCAGGGGCGGGTGCTGCATCGACTTTCGCCGCCGCTTTGACCATATCCTTGATCACGACATCCGCGAAGCCGCCCACGCTCCCATTTTCAATCTTGATCGAGAATTTGTTCCCCGCGTCGCCATGCACCAACATGCCAACCACGCTCAACAGCATCATCGCGCCGTCGCTGTCCGCCTTCACTGTATCGGCGGGCGTATACGTCAGCGCCATGCCTTTGCTTTCAAAGCGGATAATGCCGCTTTCGGTATGAACTTCAGTATTGAAGGTCGCCGTCTTTCGCTTGACCTTCACGGTGAAATGACCCGGCGCGCTGTTGATCGAGTTCAGCAGTCCGCCCAGTGTTTCGGCATCTTTACCGGGGCGCACCTCGACGGTATACAGCTTGGTCTTGTTCATAATATCGGTCGGGTTGGAGAGCACGAGCATGAAACGGCGTTTGGCGCGGGTGCGATAGAGCGCGGCAATGGTCTGCGCGCCTTTGCTGGGCTGGACGACTAAGAATCCGGCGGTCATGGCGTGTCCTCTCAAGCTGAAAAAAATAGATTCATGCAAAAACCTTCTCTTAAACTGAACGCCTGATAGTATGATCGAGTCAATTCATGCGGCGTTAGAACGAGGTCATAACTTGCAAACATTTATGCTTTGTTAGAGGGCTGCTGCGTGGATACTGGCTGAACAAAAATCGCGTGCAGCGTGCGAACGTTAACTTTCTAACGCTGATACTCGGTTAGTGCAGGGGCTTGACACGTCCACTAAATCGGCTTGGGTTATGAATGAACGTTCATTCATTTTTGTGAGCGACTGTTCAATAGAAAGGATTCAAGGCTTCGATGAAGGATACCGTTCAAGAACTGCATATCGCGGCGCGCCGCAACCAAATTCTGGAAGCCGCCGCCAGCGTCTTCGCCGCCAAGGGATTTCACCCGACGACCATCAAGGATATTGCTAAAGAAGCAGGCATCGCCGATGGGACGATCTACAACTACTTCGAAAATAAAACCGCGCTGCTGCTCGGCATTCTCGATCGTATGCGCACATCGGTTCAAGCCGATTTTGATCCTGCCCAGCTCAGCCAACTCGATCTGCGCACGTTCTTGCACGCCTATTTTCGCCATCCGTTGATGGCGCTTCGAGCCAACAACTTCGATCTGTTCCGCGTCGTCATCTCCGAAATCATGGTCAACGAGACGCTGCGTACGCGCTGTTATCAAACCATCCTCGAACCGACGATTCTCGGCGCACAACAGTTCTTCGAGCGTTAGGCAGCCGCTAAGCAGATCAAACCCATCGATATTGATCTGACGATGCGCACCATTTCTGCTCTTTTGTTGGGGCTCATGCTCGAACATACCATGGAATTGCGAGCGACCCCTCATGACCATCACCCCCGAACAACTCAAAAAAGCGTCCTGGATGCCGACGATGTTCAAGCCGCTCATCATGATCAGGCGGATTTTGGGCGTGCCCGCCGACGACCCCCCAGCCAGCGTTTGAAGTTTTGTCGTGAACAAATAAACACACTAAGTACCCCACCACAGCGGCATTTAGCTGTTCTCCCCTCTCCCGCTTGCGTGGGCTGAGGGGTTGGCGGTGAGGGGTAAGCGCGCGCGGGTGAGCGCTGAAAACTGCAATGATCGCAATGCCATGTGCTATACTTTTCCCAACGCTTTCGCTCATTTAGGCGTTGAATGAGCTAAAACCAGAGGAATAACTGTGAAATCTTTGAACCGAAGCGTTGTCGCTTTGATTTTGCTCTTTTTGCTCTCATCCTCCGTGATCACGTTCGCGCAAAGCATCGATGGGCGTGTTATTGCGTGGAATTTGAATGTCCGCAGCACACCCGCCGTCGAATCCGACAATACCATCGGGCAGCTCACGGCGCAGACACCCGTCATCATCGAAGGACGCACCCCCGCCAACGACTGGCTCTATATTCGTACTCAAGATGGCAGTTTGGCGGGGTGGGCATCATCCAGCTACATCGACTATGACGCCAGCCAATTGGATCTGGTCCCGATTAGGACGGAGTCCGCGCCACCCGTCGTCGCAGGCGAAGGCGAAGCCAGCACCACTGAGACGATCATAACACCCCCGACCAGCACCCCTGAGTTCATCCCAGAGGCGTCCGAGTCATTCATCATGGAAACGCCAATCTTCCACAACATGACCACCAGCACGGTTTACACCGTCTTTGCGCGCGGGCAGCGGTTGGGCAACAATGCGCGTACCTTCATGAAGGTGGGCGACAGCGTCACCGCGACTCAGCCGTTTTTAGCCGGTTTTGGCAGCAGCAACTACGATCTGGGATCGTATGCCAATTTGCAGGCGACGATTGATTTCTTCTCCGTATCCCCTGCCAGAAATGTCTCCAATTCATTCGTGCAAAACAGCGTTGCCGCCGTCAACGGGTTCGTTTCTGGCGCTGTCTTCGATGGCACATGGTCGCCGCCGTACTGCGGACAGCTTGTGCCTTTGGAGTGCGAATATGATATTGTCCGTCCGAGCGTTGCCATTGTGTTGTTCGGTGGGCAGGACGTGCGTTTGTTTGATGCATTGTTTTTTCAGCAGAATATGCGCAGAATCGCGGTCGATCTCAAGTCGCTGGGCGTGATTCCAGTCTTCACGACCTTCCCCATGCACGCGAGCTATCGCTATGATCAGACCATTCAATACAACACCATCGTCATCAATTTGGCGAATGAGATGGATATCCCGTTGATTAACCTCTACCGTGCGCTTCAAGCCTTGCCCGATGGCGGCGCAAAACCGGACGATGTCGTGCATCTCACGCAGGGTGAGCGCTACTTCCACTTCAACGGTGATGAAGCGCTGTACGGCGTCACGCTGCGCAACTTACTCACGCTTCAGGCTTTAGACGTACTCCGCCGTGAAGTACTCCAGCGATAACGATCCCAAACCCGCCGATGCAAACGTCGGCGGGTCATAGAACAGGTCAAAACCACAGTATGAAATATGTACTTCTACTAATGCTGTTTCTTGCGGTCTTTGGGTTGAGCGGGTGTCAGACGCAAGAAAGCACTGCTATCTTTGTCGCTCCACCAGAACCAACGCTTGTAGCGCTTGCCGCCACACCCACTTTTGTCACCATCCAAGCGCCGCCTACCCAGGCGCCCCCGCAAACGCGCGAGTTGTCGCCGATCATTACAGAAACCGCGCCCCCAGTCGCGACAGAAACGCCGCTGGAAGCAGCACAGGCGACAGCGACACTTGAGTCGACGGCAGAAGTTACCGTGCTGCCGACGTCCGATTCCCCCGGTGCCGAAGTACTGGAAATCGGTGAGGGGCTGCGCCTTCGCTCCGAACCTGGTTTATCCGCGAGCGTCGTGACGACGTTCGCGGCTGGAACTCAGTTGTGGCTGGTCGGGCGCACCAGCGACGGCGGCTGGTATCAAATCGTCACTGATGATGAAACAACCGGGTGGGTATGGGGCAACTATCTGCGTCTTTTCGTGGATTCCAACACGATCCCCGTCACGGGCGAATCCCTGCAAATCCCGACTGTGCCCGGCGCCAGCAACGCCAGCGTGGTCTCCGGCGTTGGCAGCAATTCCCGTCAAATCTTTGAACGTGGTCAGACGATGGGCAACCGCCGCGATGTCTTCTCGAAAGTCGGCGACAGCCTCACCGTCGCTACGTTTGTGTTGTATCCCATCGGCTGGGGCAGCTATAACCTGGGCGGCTTTCAACATCTGCAATCGGTCGTCAATTTCTTCTCGACGACCAACGCCCGCGAAGGCAACTCGTACGCCAATATCTCGCTGACAGCCGACAACGGTTGGACGACCCGCGATATTCTTGACCCCGGACGCGCGCGCGGTGGCACGTGTCAAGCGGGCGAAACACCCTTGGACTGCGAATACCGCGTGGTGCAGCCGTCAGTCGCGCTGATTCTGGTGGGCACCAACGACCTATCGAGCGTGCCCGTCGGCGAATACAGCAGCAACTTGCAGCGCATCGTGCAAATCAGCATCGACCGCGGCGTGATCCCCGTCGTCAGCACCATTCCTAATCGCAGTGGTTTTGATGTTTCGCCTTACAATCAAACGGTGATGCAAATTGCCGCCAGCAATGGCATTCCGCTCTGGGATTATTGGAGCGCGATGCAAATCTTACCGAACACCGGTCTTTCGCCCGATGGCGTGCATCCGTCGTATCCGTCCGAATCCGATTTCGGGCTATCGGCAAATTTCAGCGGTGATAACCTGCAATATGGCTATGTCATCCGAAATTTGACCGCGCTCGAAGTACTCGATGCGGTCTGGCGCTACGTGCTGTCGTACTAGCGCAAGCTGTCCCTGCTAATCTTACTCGTCTGGAGACTCACAGCGATTTATGCTTAAACAACGCTTTATGCCTCTTTTCGTGGCTGCCTGCCTGTTGGCGATCACCGTCTCTGCCAGCGTCGCTCAGCAAGTGGTCGATCTGACACCGCCGACGTTTGGGGATTTTGATCCCGCCGCGCTTACCGACATCGATCCTGCCGATGTTCCAATCGTGCCAGCCTTGACTCCCCATGCGCGCCTCATTTTTGAGCGCGGGCAATCGCGAGACGTGCCGCGCGATCCGCACATGTTTTCCAAAGTCGGCGACTCGATGACCGCCTCGCCATATTTCCTCGTCGATTTCGGCACTGACGCCTATGATCTCGGTGCGTATGCCGATCTCGAACCTGCGGTCGCATTCTTCTCCACCCCCTTTGAAGACACCATCAAGAATGCATTCAACCGCGAAAATTATGCCAACGCGCTCGGTTTTTCTACTGCAAGCGCGCTCGATAGCACCTGGGCGGTCGCTGACGTGTGCGAGCCGAACGAAAGCCCGTTGGCTTGTGAATATCGCACCGCGAACGCCGCCTTTGCCCTGATTATGTTCGGCACCAACGACGTCATGACCTTCGATGAACCCCTGTTCGACTATTTCCTGCGTCAGGTCGTGCTCGAAACCATCAATGCCGATGTCGTACCTGTGTTGTACACCATGCCGATTCGACCCGAAGCCCCGCAGCGCAGTCTCATATTCAATCAAATCATCCTCAAAATCGGCGCTGATTACGATCTTCCTGTGATCAATCTGGTCATCGCGCTTGATCCGCTGCCCAATGACGGCATCGATCTCGACGACACCCTGCATCTGACCCACCCCGAAGCGCCAGAAAGCGCTGCCTCGTTCACTGATGACAGCTTACGGACAGGCTACACCATCCGTAACCTCGTCACGTTACAAACGCTCGACACCCTTTTAACCGAACTCGATTTATTGCCAGGTGAGACCTAAACATGGCTAATCATCATCCGTTTGCGCGTCTTTTTGCTGGTCTGTTCATAACTGTACTCATGGTCACGCGCGCGCTCGCGCAGCAAACCTGCGAAGCGCCCACCGCCGATCAACTGACCGCGCTCAATGAGGCGTGCAGCGCCAGCGCTGTCGATACCGTGTGCACCCAAACAGGCGTGACAACCCCCCTCGATCAATCCACAGCGTCAACGCAGCCGCAGGTGATACGGCTAGGCGGCGACCTGACCCTGACTCTGGTTGACAGCCACATGACCGCCCTTGTCACAACGGATACCCCACGCGCTGAACCGCCCATCGTTGATCAAGACGCGTCCGCTGCGTCGGGCTACACCGTCACCCTTGAAAGGGCACAATCGCCCTGTGCCGATAGTCAGGCGGGCGCGTTCATCAGCGCTGACGGTACGACGACACAACGGCTCACCCTCAATCAGGTGCCCGTCGCCATCACCGACGGCGCGTTATTTATCACATTGGAAGAGTCCGGCGTCAAGTTTTTCGCGCTCGCGGGCAGCACCACGCTTGGCAGCGACGACAATCCGTTGACACTGGCAGCGGGCGATGTGATTCTGTGGGGCGACGAACCGACCATCCCTGATCCGCTGCCGCTATTCCCTGCGCTCGACCTGATGCAAGCGCTGGCGATTGAGCCGGATGAATGCCTCGTCGATCCGCTTGTGCCCTGTGACGCGCTCGACGACACAAACGCCATCGTCACCACCGTCGTAAATGGCGCTGGCTTGCCACCGCAACAAGTCATCTTCAACTATCTCTCTGCGCGTACCGTCTCGGATGCGGCGCAAATGCAGGCGTTGTCGTGCGCGCGCTGGGATTCACAAGCCATGCTCCAATCGCAGTCGTTCCGCGCCATGCGCGCCGAACTGCTCGATGTCGCCTGTTATGCCGTCTCGCAGACCGAAACCGACGCGGCGGTTGCCTGCGACGGTGTGATTCAAACCGACTATAACGGCGTGCTGCGTGAATGGCAGCTTCCTGCCTATGCGCTCACGCAGGAAGATGGCGAATGGCTCGTGTGTGGTGAAACCCGCTGACATCAGCGCTATACTTTCCAGTCTTCATAGCAGCACACAGAGGCGACGATGGCGGATCAACCAGAGATCGGTGGCGTGGCGAGCGCGGGCAAGCCGCTCAAGGCTAAAGACGGTATTTTCATCAGTTACGCGCGCACCGATGGCAAAGCCTTCGCGGGCAAGCTGCGCGACACGCTCGAAGGCGAAAACCTGAACTGCTGGCAGGATATTGTCGGCATGGAAGGCGGACGCGATTGGTGGACGCAAATTCAGGACGCGATCAACAACGTCGAATTTCTCGTCCTCGTCATGACGCCCGCCGCCATGCGCAGCAAAACCGTCCGCAAGGAATGGCGTTTCGCCCGTCAGCAGGGCGTGTGCGTCTACCCCGTGATCGCCACGCCCAAAACTGAGTTCGATCCGCTCATCAATCAACTACCCCGCTGGATGCGCGACTCGCATTTCTACGATCTTGGGCACGATACCGAGCACTTCGAGCGCGGTTCCAACTGGCTGCGTTTCCTCAACGATTTACGCTCCAAATGCGAAGTGCCCCGCGTCCCCTTCATGGCGGACGATCTCGGCGTGTATATCCAGCGCAGCAAAGAATATGACGCGCTGATCGCGTTACTCATCGATACCGACCGCGACGAACCGAAAGCGATCACCAGCGCGTTCGCGCTCAAAGGCGCGGGCGGCTACGGCAAGACCACGCTCGCGCGCGCCATCTGCCACGACGAACGCATTCAGGAAGCATTCGATGACGGCATTTTGTGGGTGACGTTGGGCAAAAGCGCGACCATGGATACCGTGCGCCAGCAGATCGACAGCCTGATCACCGTGCTGAGCGGACAACGCTACGACGCGCCGAGTTTGGAAGCGGCGAAAACCCACTTGCGCGAACTCATGGCAGACCGCGATATTTTGCTCGTCATCGACGATGTGTGGAAGCGCGACCATCTGGAGCCATTTTTGCAAGGCGGCGCGCGCGTCGCCCGGCTGATCACCACCCGTATGGGCGAATCACTCCCCGATAGGGCGCGCAAAGTCGATGTCAACGAGATGGCGCGCGACGAAGCCTATGCCCTGCTCACGGTCGGGCTGCCCGCTGATCAGGCGGAGGCGCAGCGGGAGCGGCTGGCGGCGCTAACGGCGCGCTTAGGCGAGTATCCGCTGCTGCTCAAGCTGGCGAATGGGATTTTGAACAAGCGCGCTCAAGAGCGCGGTGTTGACAAAGCGCTCGATTACCTCGATGAGTTATACGACGAATACGGGATCAACTTGGGGGATCGGGAGCGCAAAATCACCGGGGCGATCCGCGCCAGTATCCGCCAACTGACCGACGAGGAACGCGGCTGTTATGAAAAGCTGGCGATTTTCTCGGACGATGTCGATATTCCACTGACGACGTTGGCGCGCTTGTGGGCAGTCAAACCGATCCGCGCCGAGCTGCTGTGCGAGACCTTCCTCAGCTTTTCGCTGCTGCTGCGCTACGATGAAGCCACACAGACCATCCGCCTGCACGATGTCATCCGGCGGCATCTGGTCGAGTCGGCGGCGGATCTGCGCGGGATGCACAATGCCTTCCTCGACCGTTACGCCCTGACGCACTGGCGCGATTTACCCACCGACGAGCCATATTTGTGGGATCACCTCGCCTATCACTTGATCGAAGCGGAGCGCGGCGACGACTTGATCACGACCGCGCTCGATTTACGTTATCTGGCGCGCAAAACCAGCGTGCGCGGCACGGCGGCTGCCGAAGCCGATTTACTCGACGCCGCGAAGCGAGAGACAACCACGCCCGCGCTCGAACTGCTGACGCGCAACTACCGCAATATGGCGCATATATTGGCGCGCTGTGCCGATGAAAAAGATACGCTCAACATGCTGCACGCCCGCCTCAACCATGTGACCGAACTGCAAGCCGCGTGCGCCGCGCTTGAAACCACAGCCCGACCGCGCATCGAGTCATGGCGTGCGCTGCCCGAT
>JBBRAA010000082.1:0-13133 GCA_038207205.1 Aggregatilineales bacterium | reverse complement strand
GGGGAGTGTCACGTCACGAATGAGCGATCTGGGGTGTAATCTTTCCAAGCGCTGCTCGCCTGAATATTGCGGATGGCATCGATGACCGCGTGCACTTCTTCATCGGTATTATAGAAATGCGGCGCGACGCGAATGCCCGCCCCTTCGCGGTAATCGATGATGATGTTTTGCGCGATCAGCGCACGCGAAATTTCGTAGGCGTGATCCATCGCCAGCGTAACTGTGCCCGCGCGCTGCTCAGCATCGAGCGGCGTTTTGACCTGCAAGCCCGCCGCTTGTGCGCGTTCAATCAAGAACGTGGTCTGGCGCATCGAATTGGCGCGGATCGCATCGATTCCCACCTGAGCGATGATGTCTATACCCGGCTGAATCGCGTAGAGCGCAGCGATGGCGGGTGTGCCGTTGGCAAGGCGATAACTGTCATCGCGCAGCTCAAAGTGTTCGACATCGAAGGCGAATGGGCGCTGATGGGCGAACCACCCGGTCATGCGTGGTTGCAGTGTGGGTAATAAATCGGGGCGGACATACATAAAGACGCCGCCGGGTCCACCACACATCCATTTGAGCGTGCCGCCGATATAAAAATCGACATCGAGCGCGGTCACATCGACCGGGATAATGCCGATGCTGTGATAGCCATTGAGCAAAACCTGCGCGCCGACCGCGTGCGCCTTTTCGATGATGGCAGCGGCGGGCAAAATATACGCGCTGCGAAACAGGACATGACTCAAGCTAACGAGGCGCGTGCGCTCGTCAATCGCCGCCAAAAGTTCGTCGGTGTCGAGGGTGATGCCATCGTGCGAGCGCACGATCTGCACGTCGATATGGGCGGGCAGATTGCGCGTCACGCTGTAGACATCGGACGGGAAATCCTGGTCGCTGATCACGACTTTATTCCGGCGTGTATTGCTGAAATCAAGCGCGCCGACCAAAATGCTGTTGGCGATGCTGGCATTTTCGTGGACAAGCACACTTTTGGCGGGCGCGCCCATGAGCGGCGCGATTTTGTCACCGACCGCGCCTTTGAGTTCCCACCATGTCGGTTGATCCGCGAATGAATTGCCCCACGCGCGCACGCCGAGCGTCGCCCAGGTATCGGCGTACTCGTGGAGTTTATCGTAGACGGCGCGCGGCATCGCGCCGAGCGAATTCGAGATCAAGTAGGTGCAGGTCGAAAGAATGGGAAATTCGGCGCGCCAGTCGAGCAAAGCAGTCATGTTGAGTCACAGTCTAAAACGGTCAGTTACGCGCAGTTATAGCGGTTTTGGGGGTGCGAATGCAAGGTGGATTACTCCACCCACAGCTTGTCGCTCAGATACTTATACGCATTATCGGGGAACAACGTCACGATGACGCCCGGTTCACCTGCCGCCGCCAGTTCGTCCGCGATTTGCAGCGACCCAACCAACGCCGCCGCCGCGCTGGTGCCAACCAAATAGCCTTCTTCGCGCGCCATACGCCGCAGCATGACGTGTGTGGCTTCGGTGCTGATGCCAACCTGACGATCTGGAAAGAACTCGTCGTAAATGCCGGGCTTGATCGCCGTCGGCATGTATTTCCAGCCTTCTAACCCGTGAAACGCCGAATCGGGTTGGAGCGCGACGACCTGCACATCAGGATTATAGTCTTTGAGGCGGCGACCTGTCCCCATCAGCGTCCCCGACGTTCCCAATCCGGCGATGAAATGCGTCAGCGCGCCGTCGGTCTGCTCCCAGATTTCTACGCCTGTGGTTTGATAATGTGCTTGCCAGTTGGCGGGGTTGTTGTATTGATCGGCGTAGAAATAAGCGTCCGGGTCGGCGGCGGCGAGCGCACGCACCGCGCGGATCGCGCCGTCGCTGCCTTCGAGCGGGTCGGTCAGTTCCAACTGCGCGCCGTAAGCCTTCAAAATCGTGATGCGTTCCGGGCTGGCGTTGGCGGGCAAAAACAGCTTGACAGGATAGCCTTTTGCCGCGCCAAGCATGGCATAAGCGATGCCTGTATTCCCACTCGTGCTATCCAGGATCGTCATGCCGGGTTGCAACCGCCCGTCAATTTCTGCCTGACGAATGATGTTCGCCGCCGCGCGGTCTTTGACGCTGCCACCAGGATTCATCCATTCGGCTTTGGCATAAATCTGTACGTTGTCGGGTAAATGCGCGGTGACGCGCCGAAAACTGATCAACGGTGTATTGCCGATCAACGATTCAAGATTAGCGGCTTGCGGGCGGGCGGGCGTGTAAACGAGTGACATTGTTTTTCCTTGTATATAGGCGGGTCTGAATCCCGCGCCTACGATTGTTTAATCAACAAAAAACGCCGACGTGCCAACAAAAAAGCGCGAAGTCACCTGCCGGGTAATTCCCGGTCGGGGCGCTTCACGCCTTCATTGGCAAAGTCGGCGTTTTGAAAAATCGGGCGTTATGCCGCGATGGTCAAAATCGCTAGAAAGTCTGTTTGCTGCCTGAAGGGTGGACGCCCACATTCAGACAACAACAACATACATCTATGTGCATTGGTTTTATCTCGGTAACAAGTGCGTGAAATCAATGTAACTCAGAGACGCAGCGGCGTCAACTTATTTTACGGATTTGTTTTGTTATCACCCATCGACCAGAATTTTATCGACCGCCGACGCGAGTTCGCGTAAGTTGGTGACGCGGAAGACGCCGTGCGATTGCCGCGCGTACAGGTGCATATCGCTGTCGTCGGTTCCCCACTGGCTTTGATGTTCGGGGTTGAACCAGATCAAGCGGCGACTTTTCCGCATGATCTCTTGCATGATGTCGGTGCGCGGATCGTTGTAGTTATTGCGCCCGTCACCCAACACGATCACGGTGGTTTTAGCGGTGATCACGCTGAAATGATCGCGTCTGAACGTGTTCAGGCTGTTGCCCAAATCGGTGCTGTAATGACCAGGCGGGTTATCGGTCAGGACTTTGCTCACGGCATCCTGCGGCTGAAGTTCCTGGAACGCCATGCTGATGTCGCGCATATCGCTGATGAAAATATAGCTGTTAGTACGCGTGACTTGATCTTGCAGTTCGTACACCAGTGTGAGCAAGAACTCGGCGCAGTAGCGCATCGACGTGCTCAGATCGCAGATGACGACCAGACACGGCTTGACATGACGTTCGCGGTATTGCAGTTCAAGCGGGACGCCGCCGTAGCGCATATTTGAGCGAATCGTTTTGCGCGGGTCGAGCGTGCCGGTTTTGGCGCGCTTTTGCCGCAACGAAATGCGGCTGCGCAGTCGTGCCGCCAAGCGCCGAATTTCATCGCGGATCGCATCGACTTCGCTGTCGCTCAGACGTGTGAACGGGACATCGAGCAGGTCGTCTTTGGGCTTTGGCTCCTGGTTGGCGAGTTGTTCGGCTAAAGTGGCGCCGACATACTGCGAGACCTGCTCGCTCAAGCCTTGCGCATTCTGCTCCATCATTTCACGCAGTTCCTGGCGCGCTTCGGCGCTCATACCCATTTCCTCCAACTGCTGCATCAGTTGATCGATCATCTGCTGAAGCTGCTGAAGGTTCATCTGGCGCTGCATCCGCCGCTCGAACCACGGACGCTGATACATACCGCCCGCCTGCGGCATCCCAGCTTGCTGCGCCTGTTGATCGAGCTGATCCTGGCTGAACGGCTGCCCTTGGATCATCTGGCGCATCAGGTCGCGGAGCGCATTAAGGTTGCCCATCAACGCTTGCAGCGCCTCGCGCAGCATTTGCTGTTCTTCTTGAGTCAGGTTATCGGGGATATTCTGCATCGGCGGGACGGACGCGCCGAAGAACAACGGGAAGTATTCTTCAAACGTGCCTTGATCTTTGTTCTCTTTGACGAGCGTAGTTTTCATAGCGGCGCGGAAGACCTCGCGGTCTGTGATGCCGAGCGCCTCAGTACCGCGCATGGCGTCCATGCTTTCTGCCAGCGAGATGCGGACACCCGCCGCCCGAAGCGCGCGGATGAAATCGACCATACGTTTGTCCATGACGGGGGACTTTCTCTCTTACGGACTTTGTTCGATTATACGGACTTGTGGCGTGGCGCGTCAACCGAGACGAACGGGCAGGGAGAGGCAAGTGATGAGGGAAGAGTAAGGGCTGCCCTCAGCCGGTAACGGAAGGGCGTAAAAGCCTGACACGAAGGCACAAAGGGGGAACCCGTACCGCCACCGCAACCCGAACGCCGACGCGCACCCCCACCCGTACCCCGACCGCGACGCCGACACCCGCTATCGGCACGATCTGAGCGGCACTTTCAGCACGTCCAGCGCAAACTGGGTAATGCCATGTTCGGCGTACTTTTCAAGCACCATTCGCAAAATATCGCGCGCTTTACCATTGTCGGGGAGAACGATTAGCAGGCGGAATAAATTCCGCCCCTACAGCTCCACCGCATTCCCCACCAACCCGACCAACAGCCGCACGCACGCCTCGACATCGCGCGTATCGACGGTTTCGCTGGTCGTATGCACAAACCGACACGGAATCGAGATGCACCCGCTTGGCACGCCCGCCCGTGAGGTTTGGATCGCCGCCGCGTCGGTCGAGCCAAGCGTGAGCAATTCGCGCTGATATGGAATGTCGTCGGCTTCGGCGCGCGCGATCATCCACTCGCGGATCGCGGGCGGCACGATATGCTGCACGTCGTGAATTTTGATCGCCGCGCCGCCGCCCAACACGACATCGTTGCGCGTATTCTTGATCATGTCGCCCGTCGCCGTCACGTCGAGCGAGATCGCCACATCAGGATCGATGCTGAACGCCGCCGGACGTGCGCCGCGCAAGCCGACTTCTTCTTGCACTGTGAACGCAAAATAAATCTCGTTGGGCGCGGATTTGTTCAGCCGTTTGATCGCCTCGATGGCAATCGCGCAGCCGATGCGGTCGTCCATCGATTTGGCGATCAAGCGCGTGCCGCGCGTCTCCATCGGTCGCCAAAATCCCGCCGGGCTGCCGGGCGCGATTTTGCCGCGATTATCGGTCTCGCCGTCGCTCACATCGATGAAAAACTCGTCGAGTTCGGTCACGGTGGTGCGCGCCGCCCCAAAATAATCATGCACGCCGATCACGCCAATCGTCCCATCTTCAAAGCGCACACGTCCACCCACCATCGTCGTATGCAGCAAGCCGCCCAGATTAGTGAAGCGCAGATAACCGCTTTTCGGTTCTTCAAACAACGCCATCACGCCGATCTCGTCCATGTGTGCGGCGACCATGATTTTTTTGCCGCCACTGCCCACGCGCGCGATCAGATTGCCGACGCCATCGACTTGCAGGTCATCGACATACGCTTCGATTTCAGCGCGGATCAAGTCGCGGACATGATGTTCATAACCCGACGGTCCCCACGCTTCGACCAATTTTTGAATGAGTTCGTTCACGATTATCCCTTAGCCAATAAAGTCTGTTTTCAAAGACATCCAGTGTGTCGCGTCAGCAAAACGCGGTTGATCATTAAAGCCTAGCGCTTGATAAAACGCGGCAAGCCGCCGACCGACTCCGCTACGACGTTGATCAGGCAGCACATACACATGACGAATGCGTCCGACATTGTCGCTCGGTAGATATGGGTCGGGATGCACGCCGCCGACCGCGATCATCGTTTCATCCTCATACACAGCGAGCAGCAGCGCGCCCGGAGCGTCGAAACGGTTGACGCCCGACACAAATTCATCCGCGAGTTTTTGCACGAATGTATACCCCTCATCCACGCTGATGCTGAGCAGCGATGCAAACATTGAGTCGTCGAGGGTTCTGACGACGCGCATACCCACAGCCAGATTGACCACGATCCTACAACGTAAATTCTGGCAGCCGATTCAACAGCGCCTTGATCAGCTTGAGTCCGTTGGCGTAATCATCTTTGTGCAGCAGCGCCGCTGGGCTGTGAATATACCGACATGGCATACTGATGACCGCCGTTGGCACGCCCGCATTCGAACGGTGGATGATGCCGCCGTCCGTGCCGCCGCCGACCATACTTTTAATCTGATACGGAATGCCAGCCTGTGCCGCCGTTTCGCGCACGAAAGCCAGCAAGCGTGGATGCACAATCATACTCGAATCCATCACCGAAATGACGGGTCCGCCGCCCATACGACACGTCGGGTTGAGCGCGATTTCGTCATCGAGGTTCGCCATCGGGTTGGGAATGTCGTTGGCGGTTGTGCCTTCCAAAACCAGCGCGATTTCGGGCTGCAAGCGCTGCGCCGCCACTTGCGCGCCGCGCAACCCGATTTCCTCCTGCACGGTGAACGCCGCCAGCACATCGACCGCATATGGCTCGCCTTGCAGCACGTCGATCAACAGCGAACATCCAGCGCGGTCATCGAATGACTTGCCGCGCATGACGTGATCGCCAATGTCCTGATAGGTGCTGTCGAAGGCGATCCGGTCGCCGCGCTTGACCTTGCCCGCCGCTTCATCCTTGCTGGTCGCGCCGATATCGATGCGCAAATTGCTCAGCTTGACGACCGTTTGCTCACGGTTTTTGTGGATCGGCGTCCAGATGATGACGCCTTGCATATGGGCATCGCCAATTTTCACGCGCAATCCCGGCAAAAGCCGATCATCCACGCCACCCACCGCCGCAAACCGGATCGTGCCGTCACCTTCAAACCCCATCACCATGAAGCCGATCTCGTCCATGTGCGCGGCGACCATGACGCGGCGCGCATTGTCGCCCGTCGCGCGCTTGAGCGCTGTCACCGAACCCATCGGATCGATCACGATTTTCTCGGCGTGCCCCTTGATCGCATCCAGCACGATCGTGCGTACGGCGTCCTCTTGTCCGCTAACGCCGATGGCTTCTGACAGTTCTTTTAAGATCATCGCTCTATCATCCGTGTAAAGACGTGCATTATAGCAATCGGGCGGCATAAATGCCGCCCCTATAAATCACGACGTTACGCGGGTTGCGGCGGCAAATACGCGGCGAACTGCTTTTCGACCGCTTTTGGGTCGGTGGATAATGCCATGTGGATGCCGCGCGCCATATCGTCGGGATAATGTTTCATCGTGCGCAATTACCTCGTCGCTGCGACCATGCCCAAAAGCCATATAATCGAGGGTGCGCCACACACGATCCAAATCCCAACACGAAAAATCGCTTGATGCTGATGAGCGATAAGCGCCTGTTACGTAAACGATTCGTCATCGAGACCATCAACGACCAACTGAAGAATCAGTCTCAAATCGAGCATTCGCGTCATCGCAGCCCCGTTAACTTCGTGGTCAATGTCGTGGCGGGCTTGATTGCTCACAGATACCAGCCCAAGAAACCCGCCATTCACTGGTCAACTCGTGAGGCTAAAGCGCTTGCTTTAGTCCCTAAGCTATCCGAAACTCAGGTTAATGCAGGTTGTTTATGCCGATCAACCCACTCAAATTGACGCCGCTTTGAAAGTTGCTGACAAGCCTGTATCATCCGCACAAATTTCGTCATGGTCAGCAAGGATTTTCTGATGCGCTTACAAAACAAAGTCGCACTTATCACGGGCGGCAATTCGGGGATCGGCAAAGCGACCGCGCTGTTGTTCGCACAAGAGGGCGCGCGCGTCATGATCGCCGCCCGTGACCAAGCCAAAGCCGCCTCGACCGCCGCCTCGATCCGCGCGGCGGGTGGCATCGTCGAGTTTATCGCGTGTGATGTCCGCGAACCTGCCGCTTGCACGCGCGCTGTCGAAGCGACTGTCGCCGCGTTCGGTCAGGTCGATGTGCTGTTCAATAATGCTGGCGTTGTCCCGTACGGGACGCTGCTCGATACGTCGGTCGAGACATGGCTCGATTGTTTCGCCACCAATGTTCATGGGACGTTTTATATGACGCGCGCCGTCGTACCAGACATGATCGCGCGCCGCGGCGGCGTAATCATCAACAATGCCAGTGATTGGGCGGTCGTCGGCGGGCAAAACGCGACCGCCTACAGCGCGACCAAAGGCGCGGTCGTGCAGTTCACCAAATGTGTCGCGCTCGATTATGGGCGGTCGGGGATTCGTATCAATGCCGTGTGTCCCGGCGATACGGCGGTCGAACGCTGGCAAACCACGTATCAGGATCGCGTCAAGCACAACCCGGAATTGGCGGGCAGCGCCGATTTTGAATCGTATACCAAAAAGTTGGGCGAGTCGTTCGCGTTGGGTCGTGTCGGGGCGCCGGACGAAATTGCGCGCGCGGTCTTGTTTCTCGCGTGCGACGATAGCAGCTACATGACCGGACAACTCTTAGTCGTCGATGGCGGGAATACGGCGGGCGGGAGCAGCACGCGGTTTTAGCAATTTTGCGCCCGATCATTTTCCCATGATGCGCTCGTTTACAGCTTGTGGACTCAATTGGGCGCGTTCTCGGTCGCTTCCGCCTCAGGCGTGATCTCTGGCAAAATCAAGTCGGGTGTGTACACTGGAATCATGCTGGCATCCGGCGGCGTGCTGAACAAGCCCGCCGCGCCCCAGCCCGCTGTGCCGTCGTAATCGATATACAACCAGCCTGCATCCTGTGTGCGCGCCAGCAGCGTGACACGGCTGTTGAACGGTACGACCAGCAGCGTGGGCGAATCGAGCGTGGGTTCGGTGTGCAGCCGCACATTGAAGCGCGCGCGCAGTACCAGCGACGGCGAGATCAACTCGTCGCCTTCGCTGTCGGGCACCAACACAGGCAGTGTGTTCGGGTCGCCTTCTAAACGCACGGTGAAGAATGCGACCCAGCCTTCGACACGATCACCTTCGATATACAGCCAATCATTGAGTGTGTTGCTGCGCGCGGTCGCCGTCGCTGCTTCATCCACGTCGAGCGTACCGACGATCTCGAAGCGAATCGCGGGACCGCCGCGCACATTGATGCGTCCATAAGCGGTAACCGTGACTTCGCCCGTCACAGTCGGGTCGGGGATGGCGGAGTCATAAATTGGCAGTTCGTCCAAGCTGCGTCCGGCGGCGAGTTCAACGCTGAACGAGGGAATCCATCCGCTCGCACCCGTCTCGCTGATCACATGCACCCAGCGCGCGGCATCACTTTCACGTTCAAAAACCTGCACGCGATCGTCCTGTGCCAGCCGCCCCAAAATCTCGAAGCGCGTATCCGGACCCTGTCGTAAATTGGTGGTTTGATAAACTGTTGCGTCGATCAGCACCGCATCCGGTGAGATCGGCGTGGTTTGCGCGCTGACTGTGCTCGTTGTTGTCAAGCACAGCGCCGCGATCAAGAGTCGTCGCATCAAGCGATGAGGTCGTGTATTCATGTCCTCATTATAGCAGACTGCGCGCGCGTACCCAGCGAATACCAATGCCCTGAACGATGAGCACCACGAGCGTCATGACGATGACGACGACGATGAGCGCGGTCTCGCGCCGCACCACACTTTGATAGGCGAGCGTGTGCGCGACCACCGCCGCGAACAAAATATAGTTCAAGCGTTGAATCGCCTTCCAGCGTTTGCCTTTGAGCCAGCGCATCGACCAATCGTTGGAAAGCACCAGCAGCGCGATCAAGATCACCACGCCGATCAAACCGACATCATTAGCGAAGCCGAACAAGTCAAGCCGCAACCGTCCTTGATCGAAGAAATACCCCACCACATCCCCGCGCAAATGGACTTGAAAGCCGAAAATCACATGGGCGATGCCGATCCACGCCGCCCAGATGCCGATATCGCGGCGCACGTATAAATTGATCGGGTTGCGCCGTGTTTGACGACGTAACAGCGTCCACATGCCAATGACCAGCGTCAATACCAGCATGATGAATGCCGCGTAGCCCGTCGCGATGGTCAGGCTGTGCACCGCTTGCAAAGTGGGCTTTAGCGCCGCTGTAAGTGCCCACACCAACAATGTCAGCGCCAACATGACGCCGTGCGTGACCCACCGTGATAATGACCACCCTAAAAATAGTGTCTTATTCATCATAGATGTGGCTTTCGTTCACACTTTGCGTACCAACAAGATTTGCGAATGTCCAAATGGCAGATCGACGCCCCAGCGAATCGCAGCCGCTTCGATTTGCAGGATACCATGTAAAAGCGCGTTGACCGCGCGCGGCGGAGTCGGTCGCATCGCCAAGCCGGGACCTATCGCATCGGCATGAGTGATTCCGCGCCGCGCCGCCCGCACATATTCCCCAATCATGCCCCACACCGAAGGCAGCATATTGACATAGCACGCGCGTTCGACGTGCAAGCCCGCCGCCTGTGCCAGTGCGACTAAATCGCGCCGACGATAGCGACGATACAAATTCGGGTCAGCACCTTCGAGCGCCGCATGACCGAGCGCCGCATTAGTACGAAGGAACAACAATCCGTTCGGGCGCAGCAAACGCGCACATTCGCGCATCAACGTGTCGTCGGCGTGCGCGGGTGAGACGTGCTGTATCGTATCGATACAAAAGAGCAGATCAAAACTGGCGTCGGCGCACGGCGGCTCGACAGCGCTGGCAAGCACTAAATGATGGGCACCGCGCTGCTGACAAAAACGCAGCCCATGCGCCGAAATATCCAGTCCGATCATCGGCTGCGTGGCATAACGCTGCGCATAATCGAGTAAGTAGCCTGTGCCGCAGCCCAGATCGAGCGCGGTTACAGCGCGTCCGCTGTGGGTCACAGCGAGCGCGGGTTCTAAAACCGCGTCCATCGCGTCGCGCATTCCACGCTGCCACCAGTGCGTTTCTTCAACCGCGTACAGCTTGGCGTAATAGTCGTAAGCATAAATCTGCGGGGCAGTCGTCATACGCTGGTTGAGCCTTTGCGCGCTTTGATCAAAATTCCATAGCCGACAGCATCCGCAATGACCGTGCCGTCGAAAGCTCGAAACGCCCGCTCGATCACGCCGCGCGGCACAGGCGACAAATGCTGCATCAGCGGTGGATACGCGCCGACATTGATCGCTGTCACATCGATGCAGCCGCGTTCGCGCAGCCACGCCACGTATTCACGCACGCCAAACGACGACCGATAGACATCCGGCGCGCGCCAGCGATGGAGTGGGCGGTGAATAGAGAAAAATCGGCGCGGGACAACGCCCGCGTAAAACAAGCCGCCAGGTCGCAAAATGCGCGTCATTTCGTTCAAGTGCAAGCGCGGGTCTTCAAAATGTTCGAGCAAGCCGCCGCTCATCACCATATCGACCGCGCCGGTTTTAATCGGCAGTTGAAACGCATCGCCGCCCATCGGCATGATGTTGACACCGAATGCTGCCGCCGTCGCGCCGAGCAAACGCATCGACGGGATCGAATAATCGACGCCGATCAAGCGCGCACCATTGATCGCGCCCAACCGTGCCATCAAGCGTCCACTGCCCGCGCCGACTTCGACGATAACGCCGCCAGGCGGCAGATCATCTGTGAGAAAATCGACGCGGCGTTTATCCATCTCGTTACGCCATGTCAGTGCGTCGGGCGCATCGATCTGACCCGCCCATCTCATCCATGTCGCGTCCCAAAACGCGCGATCTGCCTGATTGGTATCCGTCATAATGCCTCAGAGATGAACAAACCGCGAGAAACCTGACACGAAGGCGCTGCGCCTTTTTTCTTTCGTTGCTGCTTTGCGTCAAAGCAGTTGGTAATCGCCTGTCGTCGCGTCGATTTGATACCCCAACGACGGCGCGAGCGCGGCGATTCGCTCCAACAGTGCGCCGATCTCGTCGGGGTGATCGCGTCGCCACTTATGCTCGACAGGCGCGGAGAGCGCGTTGATGGGCGTCGTGATCAGCCCATCGAGTTTGGCGCGCATGGCGTCGGTCACGCGGATTTCTGCCGCCGCACCGATCTGGTCAATGGTGGTGGCGGGATCACGCAAAATGTCCTCGAAATAGACCTCATGCCACTGCCCCGCCGGAACGTTCGCGCGCCCATACACGAAGGCTTCGACATATGCCCGCCACTGCGCGAACGCGATCTCTGGTATTGGTGATGTGATCAGGTCGCGCCAGCCATCTATGAGCGTGAAGCACCAGCGCTTATCGTGGTCATAGCCGGGAATGCGTAAGGTTGCTGGCACATAATATGCCCGATAACGTCCGGTCGGATGTCGCCAGCCTGTGATCAACGAATTGATCACGTCCATCGGGTTACGCTTGATCACGATAAAACGGGCGTCGGGAAATAAATCGAGTAAATACGCAATCCGCAGCGCGTTTTCCGGCGTCTTTTCGACGAATCGGCGCGCGCCGAAATGGGCATAAAAATAGCCGTTGACGTAGCGCCGCTCGAACGGGCGTACCTGCCTCGCGCCGACCGCGTCACTGTTCCAGCCCGAATAACGCGGGTGATGAAACGTTCGCCACAAGTCATGCCCTTCACGCGGCAGCGATGCCAGATCGTCGCTGGCACGCAGTATATGCCACAACATCGTCGTACCACTGCGCGGCACGCCGATCACAAAGACCGGGCGTTCGTAATGCACGCCGCGCAGCATTGCGCCGAGCAGCCGCGCGCTACGGCGCGCGTCGAAGCGCTTGATCGTGTTAGCGATACGCCAGCTTAACCCCCATGGGTCATCGATGCGCGCCAAAAAACCCGGCATTTGATCGGGCATTTCGGTAATCGTCGGGCGTGGTTCAGTCGGGGTCACGAATTTTCCAATAACGCAGTGATTACAGGTGACATACTCCCCACGCCTAAAGGCGGGGGCTTCTACCCTCAATGCGACTGCGAAGGCGAACTTTCGTCTTATCGTCGCTCCGGTAACACAGCGATGCCCCGCTGTGTTTGATATTAATCGCGGCATTGTGGTCGCGGTCAATCGTCAGTCCGCAATCACAATGTAGCACCCTATCGCGCAAAGTCAGATCATGGCGCTGCCCACAACCGGAACAGGTTTTAGTCGTTGGCACGAAGCGACCGATCTTCACAACCGACTTCCCGCGCTTCAACGCCACCCACTCCAAGATTGTGAGCAAAGTATTGCGGGCTGGTATAGGCGCGCCCTTCATCGTCGGTGAGAAATGTTTTGAGTCCGAAGTCGAAACCGCCGCTTTTACCCGTGCGGGTTTCGGGGATACTCATGGTTTCCTCAACGCTGAAAAATAACCATAGTCTGCCCACGCTATCACGTTTGACCGTCAACGTCTTGATTTCGCCCAGCATTGGGCGATGTTGAACAAACCGATAGGTCACGCCTTCAATCTTCAGGCTCGCCCGCGCTCGTGTGTACTTCTCATTACGCTT
>JBBRAA010000081.1:0-13594 GCA_038207205.1 Aggregatilineales bacterium | reverse complement strand
GTATCGCGGTCGTCGCCATCGTCGCTGTCATCCGCACCATCATCGAAACCATCGACATCGCCATCGTCGTCGGTATCGGTTTCGATCTCGGAAATGACATACACGCCAATCGAGCTATCATCATTGAGTTCGATTTCGACTGTTTGACCCGGCATCAACACGCCGTCGATTTCGACTTCGGTGGGGTCGATCTCGAACGTGCGCCCGCCGATCACGATGATCAACATGCCGTCTTCGCTTTCCGTCACCGATTGGATTTCACCTTCGATCTCGGTTTCGCCGTCGCGGTCATCGTCATCGAGTTCGACCGCGCGCGCCACCCACTCGCCCGTATCTGTCGCGTCGATAAAAATTTCGACTTCGCTGTCAACTTCGACACCTTCATCGATGCTCGCATCGGTGACATCGACGGTTTGACCCGCGACCGTCATCGTGCTATCGGTATACGCCGTTAGCACGCCTTCCAATTTAATTTCACCGATGCGGCGATCTGCAAAAACCGACGCCGCGCTCACGGATAGCGCGACACTGACCACTGCCAACAAACTTTTGCGGAACATAGAGGACAACATGACTTTCACTCCTGTGAACATTCGATTGACACCTCTACCGAGTCGTTAGGCAGTTAAAAGTTTCGGGCAGTTGACCAGTACGCGAGTCCTACTCGTCGAACCAAATCGGATTTGTCCACGCGCGCCGCCCGTGTCCATCGCGGATTGTGATACGGCAAAAATCGCTGCGCCACTTTTTCAAACTCAATTCGGCTTCGATCAATCCGTTGCCATGCAGATAAATCGATTGTGAGCCTTTTCCCGTGACGAAAACATGATTGACCGCCGAACAGCGGATTTGTACGGAATCGCCTGGCACGATACGAACATCGAAAAAGTCGGGACCTTCGCTGCTGTAATAATGCCCGCGCTTCATCGCATCGAGCAGCGACTCCGGCGTGAGTGCTTCGCTTTTGACTTTAATCCAGCCCAGCAGCAGATCGCCGTGCTTTTCGTGGAAGTGCGTATCGTCGGTTGCCAGCGCGTAGTAGCGCCGCCCTTGTCCGAGCATGACATCGAGCATATAGGTACTGTCGATTTTGTCGCTGTGGTCACGCGCGATGCCGTTGATGATTTCGATAGCGTGAACATCTCCCAGTGCGATCACATCAGCCTCTGGCAGCGCATACCATGCTGGATGCGCGCATGTCACAAAAGCGCCCGCTTCAAGCGCGCGCCGCGCGAGTTCGGGTCCGGTTTCGTCAGGCAGCGGCGGCGCGAAATCGAGCGGCAGCCCGTTGGCGAGAATATGCCACATTTCACCCATCGATGTTGTGCCCGTGTGCAGTTCCGCGCCGATGATCGTCGTGAAATGCTCGGTTCGCAGCGCCGTGGTATCGGTGATCGGATACCCGTACCGCGAAAGAAAATGATCGGTCACGCTGATGAAGTCATAACCGGCGCTGCGATAAAACGTACAAACGTATTCAGGCGATTGTCGCCCATCGCTGATATTGGAATGACAGTGCAGGTTGCCTTTGTAGAACTTGCCTGGTTGGTCAAAAGGGAGATGCTGCATGAAGTTGCCTCAATGTGTGGACGAGAACGCCGCGAATTTTGAACGTAAATGAGATGGCGCGCAAGGTGGTTTTGAATTTCTCGTCAAGCGAACTGATAAAAAGCGACAGGATCGTGTCAGTTTTCAAAAGGAAACAGACTGAATAACTCACGCAAGCCGCTCGTTTTCAGCCCTCGCCCCCTGCCCCTCGCCCTCAGGGCGAGGGGTGAAAAACCATCGCGGTAGGGAAGTCCTTCTCCCTCAGGGAGAAGGATTTAGGATAAGGGCAATCTGCGTAAGGTGAGTGAATAAGTGTTTGCCTGTTGCTCGCTCCCAAAAAAATATTCTGTCAGAAAATCAGCGATCAGCGATTCGGGGTGGTTACCTACGCAACTGTGAATTCTTCGCTGTTTTTATAATCCTCATAGCCAATCGATTCAATCATCTGTATACTACGCTGCTCGCTCTAATCTGAATCTTGGTGCGTATATTACTCACGTTTTATTTACATTCTTGATAAAAACTCGTCTTTGTGCGTGCGTTCACAAATCGACCTGCCGCTGCTGTAACTTGTAATCGTTTTCGACAAGCGCGATGACTAACATAGGAAGACTCGAAAATGTTACTCTTTGATTCATCGGTCACACGTTTGATCCGACTGATCATTATCGACGACCATCCCATTTCACGACGCGGTTTAGCGCGTGAATTGAGCGAACAGGTCGATCTTGTGATACAAGGCACATTCGACAATATCCACGATGCCCTGCCACAAATGGGCGCGCTCAAGCCCGATGTGATTGTGCTCGGTCTGTCGCTGCCTATCACGCCGATGCTCGATTGCATCAGACAACTGCTTGTGACAGCGTTAGACGAAGCGATCTCCGTTCGTATCGTGCTGTATTCGCTGTCGTGTGACCCGTTGTTGATCGCACTTGCAATCGAAAGCGGTGTGTTCGGCTATGTAGATCACAGCCAGGATATGCCGATCCTCGTCGAAATGATTCGCAGCACGAGCAGCGATAATGTGTCAATTTCTGGACGGGGGCAGATGGCGCTGCAAGACCCATTGGTCAAAGGCTTTTTACAACTGAGCCGTGCCGAACGGGATGTGCTGCTGCTGCTGCTCATACAGGGGGCAGGTAACAACAAGATCGCAGATGAACGCAGCACCGCCGTGAGCACCGTCAAGAAACACATGAGCAGCATCTTCAGAAAAATCGGCGTCAAGAATCGCGCGGGTGCGATAGCGCTGCTGCTTAAAAATCGTTTCACTGATCCATATTGATGATGCTTTAATCGATTAACCAAAATTTGTAAATTATCTTGAGCAATAGGCAGTCTTTCCCATGACATGCGGTGCGCGTGCGTTAGAATGGAGGTGACACCGTATCCTATTGGTTTTGACGGAGCATCCTTGCATGGATTGGACGACCTTATTGCTGCCGGTTATCACGCAGCCCCACCCTGAACTCAGCCCGGAACAAGTGATCCGCATCCAGCTTGACGCCTTACAAAACAACGATCTGCTTCCCGATAATGGCGGGATTCGTCTCGCTTTTAACTTCGCCTCACCCGCCAACCGTGAATTTACAGGTCCCATCGACCATTTCATCACCATCGTCAATAGTGTCATGTATCGTGATTTGATCGGGTTCGAACGCGCCGAAGTCGGCTTTCCGATCCTCGTCGGGGATGTCTCCCAGATGCGCGTCCGCATCATTCACAAAACACGCCGTGCCGTCTACATCTTTATTTTGTCGCGCCAGCCCGAAGAACCGTACCGCAAGTGCTGGATGATCGATTCGGTCATCCGCGAAAGCTGATGCGGCGCATTTTATTGATCCTGCCATGCTGTATCGGTGATGTCGTCATCGCTACGGCGGTCTTGCGTGCGCTCCGCCGTGCCTATCCCAATGCCCACATCACCTGGGCGATTGGCAGTTGGTCGCGCGCCGCTATTGAGAGTCACCCCGATCTTAACGCGATCCTCAATACGGGGGATGCCAGCAATCCGGTCAAGACCGCGCGCGGCTTTGCATATCTGGTGGATCAGATGCGCGCGGGGCACTTCGATCTCGCCGTCTCGCTCGTGCGTTCACCGCTGATGAGCGCCGCCGTCTGGCTGTCGGGTATTCCGCAGCGTGCCGGACTCGACTCGAACGGACGCGGCTTCGGTTACAACCACCGCGCCCGCATCGACCCAGATGTCGTGCGTCATGAAGGCGATATTTATCTCGATGTCGTGCGTGCGTTGAGGCTCGATACGTCCGATTGTTGGGCGAATATTCCTGTAGTGGATTTGCCTCCCGGCGCTGAATTCGGGGAGGGAGTTAAGTCGTGGCGTAAACCCCAAACTTACATCATCCTCAATCCGGCGGGCGGACGTAATCCCGGCATGACGCTCGACCTCAAACGCTATCCGCCGTCGCAGCTCGCCGCACTCGCGGATCGACTGTACGCCGATTACGGATTGCCGTATATGCTGATCGGCGCGCCAGCCGACAAGCCGATCATCGACGCCGTGACCAAAAACCTGAGCGCGCCGCATACCGTGCTGCTCGGCACGCTCACCTTTTCGCAAATCGCGACGCTGGCGGCGCGCGCGTTCGCGTATATCGGCAATGACACCGGGCTGACGCATCTGGCGGCAGCGGCAGGTGCGCGCACGATCATGATTTTGGGGCCCACCGACCCACGCCGTTACGCGCCGTTCGTCCCGCCCGATCGCGCGCTTACCTTATGGCGTCCATCGCGCGTGAGCACGCGCGGAGTCGCTGCTGGCGTGCCCCCCGATTGGTCATGGGATCAAGATGGGATCACGGTCGATGCAGCTTACGAGGCGATCCGCGCTTTTCTGATCTAGGTCAAACGTCTCATCTAAAGATAGCAGGAACATTCAGCACCTTGTCGTCGTCATACGATACACTGTTCACGGTTTACACAGACAAGGAGCCTTTATCGTGATAAAACGCTGGTTTACCCTCGTGCTGGTCGCGCTCGTGTTGAGCGCGCTGCCCATTCTGGCACAGCAAGCGACGCCTACCACCAATACACTGTCGTTCAACAGCATCAGCTTTAGCTATGATACGGCGCTCGGATTGAACGTCAACATTCAACCCTTTGGCGGCGATGCGGTCGATGTCTTGCAACCCGGCGGCGCGCAGCCCCCTTCAGTGACGTTCTATCTGTATAATGATTTCGCCAATGCGACTGGCACAGCCGCGGCTGATGCGTCGGTCAGCGTCTACCGCGTCGATGACCTCGCGCCGTATACAGGCTATCAGGATCAACTGACCGCGCTGCAAATGTTGCTGACCAATCTTCCCGATTTGACCACCTATGAGGGTGCAGAAGCGACAGCGACGCTGCTGCCCTTCTTACCGGTGTATCCGGCAGGACAAGTGCTGCGCGCCAGCACGAATTATGTACAAAGTGCCGGCTTTAACGGCGTCTCATATATCACCGTATATCGTCAGGATGTATCGCCGTTTCTGGCAGATGAATTCGTGTATACGATTCAGGCATTGAGCAGTGACGGGGCGTATTATGTCAGCGCCATTCAACAGATTACGGTCGATGCGTTCCCGGCAGCAGCAGAAGCGTTCGATCCTGCTGCATTCAGCGCGAACTTTGATGCGTATTTGCTCGAAAGCGTGGCGCGCATCGAAGCCGCCGATACCGTGATCGCTCCGGCGACGACACTGCTCGATGATCTCGTCAGTTCGCTCACGATTGGATTGCCCGGTATGACGCCCGATCTGCGACTGACTCCGCAAATTCAGCCGCCCATAGAAGCGACAGCGACCGCCGTCGTCAACACCGACCCGACGTTGGGTGGATTGTTGGGCACCTGGACGTTGGTCTCGTATGGCGACCCCGCCGCGCCGACGCTCGCGCTCAGCGCCGAAGACTCGATGGGTGGAAACGCAGCATTGATTACGTTCAGCGCCGAAGGCGTCAACGGGACTTCGGGCTGCAATGGTTTTGGGGGTGGTTTCACCTACGATAACAGCACGATCACCTTCACGCAGTTGATTGGTACGCTGATGGCGTGCGAAGGCATTATGGAACAGGAACAGGCGTTGTTGGGCGGACTGCCGAGCGCGACGACCTACACGATCATCGATGACACGCTGACGATCAATTACACCACCGCCGACGGTTTACCGGGGGTGTTCACGTTCACAAAAACGGTCTAGTCTTGTTCCGCGACTGGTCCTGTAGCGGCGCAGCATGCTGCACCCGCGTACCCACGGTCGCTCTCTCACTAAAAATCGACATTTACGGATTGGCGGCGCGTGCTGCGCCGATCCGTAAATGTCAGGTTGATGTGGCGAGTCTGAAACACGCAGCACTACTCGCGCGGCATCAGCACGAACGCGACGATCCCCGATGCAATGTGCATCAACGCCAGCGTCAGAATAACGGGCTGAAAGAAATCTGAACCGCAGAGATCGCAGCGTGTTAAATCATTTCTGCGCTCTCTGCGGTTGACTCCTTTTTAGACCTGTCACGCGCCGCCGATACCTTTCAGTGCTGCGCCGATGACATAGGCGACGAATGCCGCGAACCCGCCGACAGTCAGCATTTCGATGCCGCTGCGAATGGGGTTCATGCCTGTGACGAAGACCTTCGCCGCGCCGAGTGTGAACAGCGCGACGCCTGATAAAAAGAGCGAAATCGCGAACGAGACAGATGGTTGAATCGGCGTGACCAGCCCGATCAGATAGATGATCAACGGCAGCAGCCCGGCGACGACGAAGGCGAGAAATGTCGCCAGCGCGTTATAAAATGGATTGCCGTCTTCTTGCAGCATCCCACGATCTTCGATCATAACCGCGTTCACCCAGCGATCCGGGTTGCGCGCTTGAATTTCGACCATACTTGCGGCGTCATCGGTCGTGTAGCCGTTGTGTTCATACAAAGCTTGTAAGCGGATGCGTTCCTCGTCGGGCGATGCGGCGATCCGTTCGGCTTGATGCTGGCGTTCACGCGCATAATATTCGCGTTCGCTTTTGGTCGATAAATAATCGCCTGTCCCCATCGAAAAGCCATCCGCCAACAAATTGGCGATCCCCAAAATCAAGATGATCGATGCGCCCAGTTCCGCGCCCGCCGCCCCGCTGACGACGGCAAAAGTCGTGATAATGCCATCCAACCCGCCGTATACGACATCGCCGATGTATTTACCCGCCATCGAGCGGCGCGTTTTCACATCGGTGGGTAAAGCGCGTGCTTCCTCTAAACGCTGGCTCAATCGCATGATGCTCCTTGATAAAAATTAACTGGATTTTAGCGCGGCGGCGATTTTTTGAGCGGCGGCACGTCCATCGTTCACCTGCTGATCAAGCCGCTTGGCGCGGTAATCGCTGCCCGCAATCGCTATCGTCGGCGGCAGCAGTGACTCGGCTTGATCCATGATCGCGGCAAATTCGGGCAGATGACGGGTGAGCGGGTCGGCTTCCGCCCAATATGCGACCGATGACAAAACCGGTTCAGCATGTGTCGGGATCAGCGTGCGCGTCAGCGCGATCAGCGCGTCGGCGTCCAGTGGCGCAGAATTTTCAAGCCGAATGCCAGCACGGATCAAGACGTGTTCGGGTGGGACACGATCCGCGTGGTCATAAGTTTCGATATATTTGAGCGACGGCGGCGAGTCCGCTACCGGAAAAGTCGGGTCAAGGTCGGATGCGCGATAACCGAGATGGACGCGCGCAATCGAGTCATATTGATAATCATCGAAACACAGCGCTGCATTCGGGTTGAGCGCATACAACATGTGCGCCAGATGACGGGCGGGCGCGGTGATGATGACCGCGCGGGCATCGAGCAGCAGCCCATTTTCGAGACAAATGCCGTAGTGTGGCGCGCTGGCAACCGGATCAAGCGTGCCGACACTGGAAACCGCCATGCGCATCATAATCGGGTGTGTCAGGCGTGATACAAGCGCATCAATTAAGGTTTGCGTGCCATTTTTGAACAGCGTGAGGCGACCATCACGATAGCGCCCTATATAACGAAGCGCGTCGGCTAAACCGAGCGGGTCGAGAAAATCCCACGCGCCATATTTTTCGATGATAAATGCGGTGCGGTCTAGAATAAATCCGTCACGGCGCTCGGTGCGGATCGATCCGCCGAGACGCGGTTTGACTTCAATAAGTGTGTAATCGAGGGTGAGCGTTTCGCATTCCCACGCGGCAGCAAGTCCGGTCAAGCCGCCGCCAACGATGATGACATCGGGCATGAGGTTACACGAAATCCGTAATCGGCTTGACGGTCACGCCTTCGGCGGTGGCGCGCGCTTGCTTTTGGTCGGCGGTGATAAGGGGAAGATTGAGCGTTTGCCCCATCACAATATAAACCGAATCATAGCAAAATTCAGGTATGACAAATTGATCGCCGTCTGGTAACCGCTTAAACAAAGCTCGTGCATTTGTCGAATAGGTATCTGGGACAAATCGCTGTGATACAACGCTTGCATCTAAGATACAGGTTGTCATGCACTATCCCTGTCTGCACGAATTAATTCAACGACGGACGGCGTACCGGGCGGTGGAGTCCACATGTCATCATCGATTTCGTCAAAAAGTGCCTGTAGCGTTTCAGGATCTGTCACGTCTAGCGGCGCATCGTCAGCAAGTTCAAATTGATCCGCCTCAAAATTGATGTAACGGCTGATTTCGGTGCGAATAAAGTGACGCAATTCTTCGAGCGTCATATCATTAATGGTGTTCATCCCCTATCATTCCTCCAACTCAACACCGACATCTCGAAAACGGCGATGTATTTCACAGCTTGACATGCCGCTGGGTCGGTCAAATTTTCAAGCGCTTCGCGGGTCATATCGGCAAGCGCAGCTATGCATGTTCTCGCCTCTTGGATATGTCTATTGTAACTCAGAAACGGTGGTTCGTAGGGGCGATCCGGCGGGTTGCCCGTTGGCGGGCATGGCAGCGCCATGCCCGCACAGGTGATTTAATTACGCGCCGTATTTGACCAAACGTTTGGCGTGCGCCAGCGCCATTGGCATCAGGTCGGCGGCGGGGAACTGACCAAGTGCGCCGCCCATACATTCACGCTCACCGTAGGCTTCGGCACGATCGGGCATGTGCGTGCCTGGCGCGAAGAGCAGCGTCGGTACGGGATGCCAGGTATGCGCCTTGAACGTGGCGGGCGTACTGTGATCGCCCGTGACGATCAAGACGGCGGGGTTGAGGTCGGTCAGAATGCTGATCGCGGCGTCCACCTGCTCGATGACGGCGACTTTGCCATCGAAATTGCCGTCCTCGCCGCGACTATCAGTCGGTTTGATGTGGATGAAGAAGAAATCATATTGATCATAGTGGCGGGCGACGTGTTCGAACTGCTGCGCGGGCGTATCTTCGTGGTCGGTCTCGATGATGTCCATGCCGACCAGACGGGCGACGCCTTTGTACATCGGATAAACCGCGACGCACGCGGCTTTGAGCTTGTAAACCTCGCTGTATTTCGGCAGTTTGGGGTCGGTGGCGAAGCCGCGCAGAGTCACGCCGTTGGCGGGTTCGTGTCCTTGCAAACGGCGCGTCGCTTCGGCAACCCATTGGTTGATCAAGCCCGCCGTATACTCGGCGTCGGGAATCGATGCTTTGGCGCTGAGCGGCGGCACGCCGGTGATCTGCGGATCGGTGTCTTCAATCTCAGCGCTCAGGTTCGCGCCGCGCAGCACGACGGCGAAACGATAGCCTTCCGCGATGCGGACTTCAGCCGTCACACCGTCGGGCAGTGGGATATTTTGCAGCACTTCGACCCGCTTCGCGCCTTCTTCGGTGCTGATGCGCCCCGCGCGCCGATCCGTGATTTTGCCGTCGGCACCGAGCGTGCAGAAGTTGCCGCGTACCGCGACATCGCCTTCGTTCACGTCCAAGCCGATGCCGATGCCTTCCAGCACGCCGCGCCCGATGTCGTACACGAGTGGATCGTAGCCGAACAAACCGAGATGCGCAGGACCCGAACCCGGCGAGACGCCGCGTGCGACCGGGATGCTCAAGCCGACGCTGCCTTCGCGCGCGAGTTTATCCATGTGTGGGGTGTGCGCCGTTTCGAGTTCGGTAAAACCACCCACGTCGCGCGGCAAGCCGCCCAAGCCATCCATGACGAGTAAGATAATTTTGCCACCTTCATCGACGGTCAGGCGGCGCATGAGGTCAAAATTTGCCATAGGGTACTGTGCTCCTGTTTCGAGAGTGAATGCTGCAATGATAACGCGAAACAGGAGCGATCACCGATAAGCGTGTGTTTAAGCACTGCGAAAATCCGTTGTCGCCTGGCGTATTTATCGAGATAGCCCCCATGCCTGAAGGCAGGGGTTTTACGGCGCTTTTCTGATAAAAAATCCCCTGATCATGGTTGATGAGGGGAGTATGACGCGAAACGAAGTGATTGACGGACTGGTCAATCGTCGTATAAATGATCCAGATCGAAGCGTGTCAGGGGTTGCGGCGATGGTGAGGTGCGGACTTTTACGGACGCTTCTGGTGGAACTGCATCGTCATCAATGGGGAGGGACGCAGTTTCACCCGTCAAAGCCTCATGAAGTGCTTCTCGTATCAAACGCTGTAAATCAGGTGGAGAAATAAATTTACTTTTTAGCTCATCCTGAACGATCACGAGGTTACTTTCACTCTATACGTAAACGAAGCATATTAGCACATGGTAACCTATTAACAAAAATTTGCAATTGTGGGTTCAGAAAATATCGCTAAAAGCGTGTAAAAATTTTACGTTTTCAAGTCATTGCATGAATAATAACGGAGCGGGTGATACACTTCACCCGCCCCGACTCAGGCTTATTTGATTGAGAGGTAATGCGGGTTGACGCGCACAATCAACGCCGCCGCGTTGTCGCTGCGTGCATCGCTGATATGGTCGTACAAAATGCCGCGCACGCTAAAGCCGTTGCGGATTTGTACCGACAGCGTCGGGTCATGAATGCGACCCTGCTTTACCTGCAAGGCGTATTGCGCGATGCTCAGGTTTTCGCTGTGCGATTGATAACCGGGCAGCAGCGCACCCGCGATCTCACCGCGCAGGTTCAGCCGCCGCGCAAGCGTGCGGCGCGCGTCGTATAAGCGGCGCGCGAGCTTCATGCCGCGATAATGCGGATGCACGCTGACATCGACTCCATATAAATAGTCGCCGGATGGATCGTGATTGGTCAGCCAGCCACCCGCGATCGCTTCGACATAGGTATGCTCACTGTCGTCGAAATCGAAGTGGGTGCGGAATGTCGTCGTCGCGCCGATCACAATATCATGATGGGCGAGATGGGCGATGGCGATGAACTGCCCTTCGGGGAAAAGTTCGATGTGATTGAGGTATTTCTCAGCCGAGAACAGTTCATCGGGCTGAAGCGTAGGAAACACGATGTGCTGTAGTTTTTCCAGTGCGCGCACATGTTCTGGGCGCGTGTTGATGATGGTGATCGCGCCTTGTTCGCGCTTGTGTACGTGGGAATCAGGTTGTGGTCGAACGTCGCCCGCGCTCGGTGACGAAGCGGATGTTATCAAGGTGTCAGCCCTCCGATATAAACCGTCTTCGAATCCAGAAATTCTGCCAGTCCTTCTTCGCCGCACACGCGACCGACGCCGCTCATTTTCATACCGCCAAATGGCGCTTCTGGTGTCGATGGAAGCCAATCATTGATTGCGATCATGCCAAACTCCAATTCTGTGTACAGTTTTGTACTCAATTTAAGGTTGTTCGTGCTTGCATATGCGACAAGACCGTACTCGGTCTCGTTGGCATGGGCGATGACTTCATCAACATCCGTGAACGGGATCACAGGCATGACAGGTCCAAAAATTTCTTCGCGGTACAGCGGCATCGATGGATCGACGTTGGCGACGACCGTTGGGTTATAAAAGTAGCCGCGTGGATGTGAATCTGGGCGCGTGCCGCCTGTCATCACTTGCGCGCCGCGCGCGGCGGCATCTGTGACGAGATTTTCGACGCGTTCGCGCTGGCGAGCGTTGATCATCGGACCTAAATCGGTGGACGCTTGTAAACCGTTGCCAATCTTAAGGTTGGCGGCGATATGCGTCACACGGTCGATAAACTGCTCTGCGATTGTGCTGTGGACGAAAAAGCGCTGTGGTGAAATACACACTTGTCCGGCGTTGCGGATTTTGAACGAAATTGCCTGCGCGGCGACGGCTTCCACATCGACATCGGAGAAGATCAGCACGGGTGCGTTGCCGCCGAGTTCGAGCGATAAACGGGTGACGGTCTTGCTCGCGCCATCCATTAACAGCTTGCCCACGCGCGTGCTGCCCGTAAAGCTGATATGACGCAAGCGGGGGTCATCGAGCATGACTTGTCCCATCGATTCGGCGTCCCCGCTGATCACATTGATGACGCCATCGGGGATACCCGATTCGACCAGCGCCGCTGCCAGCAGCATCCCCGAACGTGGGGTGAATTCGCTTGGACGCCCGACGACGGTACAGCCCGCCGCCAGCGCCGCCGCCCAACTGCGCGCCAGATTATAAACCGGGAAATTCCACGCGCTGATTGACCCGACCACGCCCAACGGGTGATGCGTGACCATAATGCGGCGATCCGCTTTGCGCGCTGGAATAATGCGTCCGTAGTGACGTTTGATCTCTTCGGCGTACCATTCGTATAAGTTCGCGCCAGTTTGCCATTCGGCGGTACTTTCGCGGAGCGGCTTGCCGCATTCTTCGGTCGTGATCGCGCCCAGATCATCGGCACGCGCGCGAATCCATTCGGCGGCGCGTTTGAGCACATCGGCGCGTTCGTAGGCGGTCTTTTTCGACCACGCCGGAAATGCCGAAGACGCCGCATCGACCGCAGCGCGCGCATCGGCGGCGCCGCCAAACGGAATTTGCGCGATAACTTCTTCGGTGGCGGGGTTGATTAAATCCCACGTGCCGCCGTCGAGCGCGTCCGTCCATTGTCCATTGATCAACTGTTTATAGATGTAGGGCATGTATTACCTTTCCCCCCCAACGGAGCATAAACCTGTAGCAGGGTTATTGATTGGGTCATCGCTGCTGGAAATTGCAGTCGTTTCTTAACTCTAACACCGTGCAGGTTGGGATACAAGCACATTGTGACGGAAATACTGCATTTCTGTATGGACTGGTTGTACAAGCGCAGCCTGACGAAATACCGCATTTTGCAAACTCAGTGAATCACGAAAGTTCAAAAGCTTCGATCCCAAGCCCTTGTTCGGGTGTCAGAATTGAACCGTCGCACCCCTCAACCCCCAGCCCCTTCTCCCACGCAAGCGGGGAGAAGGGGAGAAAAGCAGGGTGAGGGGAACAGCAGGCAATCGCTCCAGTTTCGTGATTCACTGAATTTGTATTTAGACGACGATACGTATCTCGAACCCGACGTATTCTACGCGGGCGGCGACGATGCGACGTATAAGCTCGGTGATGATGGCTTTTGGTACGGCGCGCCCGCGCTGATCGTCGAAGTGCTATCGGCATCGACTGCGCGGCGGGATCGCGTCGATAAGTTTTTACTGTATGAAAAGCACGGCGTGCGCGAATATTGGCTGGTCGAACCGGATACGCTGACGATGGAGGTGTATACGCTGCAAAATGGGCAGTATCAACGTCACGGCGTATATAAAGGAGGCGATCAGTTCACGTCGCCGTTGTTGAGCGCGACATTCGAGATCGATAGGCTGTTGGGGAGTTAAAAGTCCGACAACCATTTACAGAAATCGCTAGCAGTTGCGCTTTGGTGCTCGTTCTCTACACTACTCATAATAGCGAGCATTGAGGAGTGTCTATCCATGAGACCGCACGCAATTGTCTTTTTCATCGTATTTGTATTGATGCTGCCTTTCGCATCAGTCTCCGCGCAGACCTATAACAGTGGTACGGATTTCACGTATCAGGGCTTCATCACCGACGGCGGCACGCCGATCACCAACACCTGTAACCTTCAATTCAGCTTATTCAATGCACTGGCGGCGGGAACGCAAATCGGCACGACGCAGACCGTGACAGGCGCGAGCGTAGTCGGCGGGGTT
>JBBRAA010000080.1:0-14445 GCA_038207205.1 Aggregatilineales bacterium | reverse complement strand
CTCGATCATAATCGTGCTTTAATGCAAAACGGATGGGACGCATCCGTGAACGATAACGTAGCGCCTCTGCCAACGCCGTAAGGCGACGGTAAGCGCAAGCGTCGTTCAGAAGCCCCTGCCTTTAGGCATGGGAGCGTCACAATTTGGTTGCGTACTGGACGGGTTTGAGCAGCGTCTTATCGAATGTGGCTATGCCGCTCGCTCCAACCCGCTCCAATTCAGCGCGTACAGCGGCAGCATCGGCTTTGAGCGCACCTATATCGACGCTTTGACAGACATCTGGCAAAATCGCCAGCCATTGCACACTACGCACCAGCATCTTGTGCGCGCCGTTCCAGTTGCCGCGTTCGATCTGGTAATACGCGATGCCGACCTGCAAAATCGCTCGGTATAAGTCGCGTACCGGGCGCGGATCGTGCATCCACAATGCCTCGAATAAATCGTGCTGTGCGTAATACTCGCCGTCGTTGAAGCGCTGGATCGCTGCCTGGGCGTCAGGCGGCAGTGGATCATCGCATTGGTCGAGCAAGGCGGCGCGCGTTTCGTCGGTCAATGAGCGCGCCGAAGCGAGCAGCGACGGTATTTGCGCGATAAGATCGGCGCGCGAAACGATGTGATCGGCGCCGTTGGTGCGGGCTTGCTCCGCTACAGTTGAGTCATCGGTAACGAAAGCAACGGGAATACGCCGCGTCGCCGGGCTGGTCTTGGGGGTTGTCACCCAAAACTGCCAATCATCGGCTTGATCGTCAACGATGATCAGCGCAACATGATCGTCAGCAAGCCGGGAGACATAACGCGCTTTTTGATCGTAATGGAGAACCGTCGCACCTTGCGCCGTCAACACGGATATAAGGTCATCGGCATAAGTGGGTATTCCTGTGATGATGATGTTCAAAATAGCGATCCTTATACAGACTCAGCGCCCAATGATAACCTTCGAGTTTTTCGGTGACGAGGATCGTCATATCCATGAGTGCGTCGATTGAGCGTGTGAAGTTCTATGCGCTCTTTATAGTCGCTCCGGTTAACCTTTTTTCAAAATGTGAACTGACTCAATCATCAGCGATTGTTCGCCTTCAAGCGATGTGACGCCCCAACGAAAACGTCCTTGTGGGGTGGCAACCATATATTGATTGTCAATCCATGCGATGAAACCGAGCGCGCCCGTCGGCGCATAAGGCGATTCGTGGACGATCTGATCATCGACTAAAAAGCGCGCGCCGTCTGTCCGCCACTCGATCTCATACGTGTGGCGCTCGAACAGCAGGTGATCGGGTAGCGCGGCTTCGCTGATGCGTAAAAGGCGCTGCACGCGGCGGTAAATGTGCGGATACAAACGCGGCACGCGCATCGCCATCATGAGCGCAGGCGCGAACGGTGCTAAACAGACAGCCCGTGCGTGCGCAGCATCGATGACCGCCGCTTTCCAGCCGTGACCGAGAATACCGAGCGCGAATTGTAAGTCGGTCGGCGGTGCGCCGTAGAAAAACCAGATCGCGGCGGGGAGCCGTGGTAAACGACGTACATCGGGCGACAGTGGATGATTCCAAAAGCCGAATCCCGCAGTGCCGACCAACCGTTGATCTGAAGCGCGAGTATGCGCGATCACGGTTAGTTTGAGCGGTGGTCGCCACTGGAATCCCCATGTCTGATAATCGTAATCGGTGATCTGAGCATTGGTGTAGCCGGCGATCGGCGTGATTGAAAGTGACACTGTATATGCTGACCCCGTTTCGTCGTTGAGCGCGTTGATCACACGCCCAGACCCGATCTCACTGATATGCCAGCGTGGATTGAGCGCATCACTCGTTTTATCGAACATTTGTGTTACTTTCTGGCGATATCCCCTGCCGTTTACCCGATTTCTGTTATATAATACGCATGATATGTTTAAGCGTCATCCATGAAGGATTTGTCCGTTGGATATTACGTGGTATGGACTGAGTTGTTTTAGATTGTCAGAGCGCGGTAAGGTAGCAGTGATCACCGACCCGTTTAGTGACAGCATCGGCATCGCCGCGCCGAAACTAAAAGGTGATATTGTCACGATCAGCCATGACGAGCCGGGTCATAACTATGTCGGCGCGGTCAAAAATGACGTGGCGCATGTGCTGCGTGGGAGCGGTGAATACGAAATTGGCGGCACGTTCATCACAGGCATCGCCATGCACAACGAAGAAACCAATTTGTCGAACATTGCTTTTCTGGTCGATTTTGATGGATTGACCGTGCTGCATTTAGGTGATCTGGATCATGTGCCGGCACAGAGTATTGTGCAAGAATTACCCCAGGTGAATGTACTGTTGATCCCGGTGGGCGGTGGGCGCGGGTTGCGCGCCGCGCAAGCGAGCGAGGTCGTCGCGTTGATCGAGCCTTATTACGTAGTGCCGATGCACTACGAACAGCCAGGTCTGGCATTCGAACTCGACCCGGTTGATAAGTTTTTGAAGGCGATGGGCGTGAGCAAACATCAGGAATTGGATAACTTACGCGTCGGCGCAAATGATCAACCGGAACAACCTCAGTTGGTATTACTGATGCCGCAGGTGTAATTGGAGGATGATACGATGGGCAGGACACCCGTCGCATCAACCGCACCCTCACCATAGACGATAGACAAGAAAGGTGTTTCCCTCATGACGATCAAACTGTTGATGAACTGGGACATCAAACCGGGAAAAGATCAGGAATATTTCGAGTTCGTGGTGCGCGAGTGGGTGCCGGGCATCCAACGTCTGGGCGTGCAGCCAACAGGCGCCTGGTATACTGTATACAGCCGCACCAAAGAAGCCCCACAAATCATGACCGAAGCGGTCGTTAAAGATTTGACCACGGTACGCACGATTTTAGGCAGTCCCGATTGGCAAATATTGTTCGAAAAACTGCAAGATTACGTGCAGAATTACGGACAAAAAATCGTACACGTCACGGGCGGCTTTCAGATGTGACACACAGCACACTGTTAGTATCACAGATTCATCGAATCATCATGGACGCGGGCGCACGATTGGCGTTATGATTTCGTATGGTTTTGCTTGCTGAATGCGTCTAGAACGCAAGACATTCGCTGGACGAGGGTTAAAATGCCGATTTATACGTATCGCCGTGAAGACGGCAGCACGTTTGATTACAAACAGAAATTCACGGACGATTCACTAGCGGTCGATCCGACGACGGGTCAAAAAGTCTTCCGTGTTGTCCAAGCGACCAGCGTGATCTTCAAGGGATCAGGCTTTTACGTCAATGACAGCAAAGGTAAAAGCAGCACTGTGACTAAGCCGAAACACGAAAAAAGTGACGGCGCGGCAACGAGCGAAAGCAAAAGCGATAGCGCGCCGTCAAGCGAAAGCAAGAGCGATACCAAGTCTGAGACTACGGTCAAAGCCGAGCCCAAGCACGAAGCAAAAAGTGCGCCAGTGGCGGCATCCGTAGAGTAGCTAGATCGCGCACACAAGCAATTCATTCTACGCACAACCGCAAACGCAAAAACAAAGACGCAAGGAGACCATTCCACGCGTCAGTTTGCGCTTTGGTATAAGGCATGGCATATCGCTGCATCTGTGCTTTATGTATGAGCGACTCGGCGGGTCGCCCATACAGACATCTGATTTAGATTTTGCGCTGCTCTGTCAAATCGACAGCGGCGGCGAGTATTTCCAGCCCTTGTAAAACATCCGTACCGAGATGCACACGTACCGCGCGCCGCTGTTTGCTTTGCAAGGATTCCATATCGCCTGCTGCCTGTGCAGATTTGAGCGTGCCGAAGCTGTACGGTTGATTTGGAATCGGCAGATCGAATGGCATATCATACGTGAATTGGAAGAAGACGCCATTATTAGCGCCGCCTTTGTGGAGCTGCCCCGTACTGTGCAAGAAACGCGGTCCATAACCGAGCGTGACCGCGCGATGCGTGACATGGCGAATGCGACGGCGCAGGTGTTCAAGACGCTCGTCGGTCGATGCAAACGAGGGAAGATACGCCAGCAGTGCGAAGTAATCGCCCGCATTGGTCGCGTTGATCTGCGCTGCCAATAAGCCAGCGACCGTGTTAGCGTCGAAGTGATGCGCCTCACACAGATCGCGCAGCATTTTAGCCTGGCGTTCGTCGGCGTAGATACTGACACCATTTTCGCTGGCAATCGGCATAAGCACTGGCAGCGAACCGTGCTCCTGATAAAACGCCAATAAACGGTTGGTATTGATTTTGCTTTCGGTCACGTTCGGCTCGTCAAATGGGTTGATGTCGAGCAGTTTGCCCATAATTGCCGTCGCATATTCCCAGCGGAAAAACTCGCCACCAATCGCATACGTATCTGGCAAGTGTAGGGTGATACATGGATGTCCGGCTTGTTGCAGCGCGAGCATTTCGGCGTCGAGTTCGGCATTGTTGTCGCCTTCCACGCGCAGATAAACGAATACACGGTCACTCGAATAATCGTGCGGTTTGCCCGCTGTTGCGCCAACCACCGGAATAATCCCGCGCCCTTCTTTACCCGTGCTTTCGGCGACCAACTGCTCGATCCAACTGCCAAGTCCGCCAATCGATGGGCTGGTCTGAATGGTTAATTTATCTTTGCCATCTTTGCCCAGCACGCCGATCATGACCCCCAGCGAAATACCCGGATGATCTTTTGCATTGATCTTGGCGCTGCACGCCTGCATCATGCGCGCAGCGGCGGCGACCAGTCGTTCTACATCGACGCCGATAAGGGCGGCGGGAACCAAACCGAAATAGCTCAACGCGCTGTAACGCCCGCCAATATCGGATGGGTTGACGAAAACATCGCGGAAGTTCGCCGCCCGCGCCGCAGCTTCCAAACCGGAACCACCATCGGTGATAGCGATAAACTGGGCGCCGTTGTTGCCACTCGCTTCGTAAAAATAGCGGTAAAAGCTGTCGGTTTCGAGCGTACTGCCCGATTTGCTGGCGACGATGAACAAGCTGCGTGGCAGGTCGATTGCATCGTGAATCGACTTAATATATGCCGGGTCGGTGCTGTCGAGCATCAGCAGGGTGGGATGTCCTGCTGCCGTGCCAAATGTCTTGCTTAAGACTTCCGGCGCTAAACTACTGCCACCCATTCCCAAAAGGACGACATGTGAGAACTGCCCCGCTTCTGCTGCCAACACGTTAAGGCGTCCGATGTCGATGGTCTTATCGGTTTCCAGCCATCCCAGACGGTCGTTGATTTTAGTGACCACCGTCGGATGATCTTTCCAGAATGTCCCGTCGTGCGCCCAGATACGAGTATTGGCATGATGATTATCTAATTCTTTTAGTGCCTTGCTGACCGCGTCTGCGCCTGTGCCGATGGCGACTTCCTGGCGGCGCATGATACCTGTCGATAAAACAAGCGTTTTCGCTTCAACTTGATCCAGGAGCGAACGAAACGACTCACTGAATGATTCCACGCCATCGGTTTGCAGTTGATACGTGACTTGTGCCAGATCGATGTTGACTTCTGACAGCATATCGAGCGTTGAATGTGCTTCGTGCAAGTTTTGAGTGAGCGTGTCTGCCGCCGTGCCGTGGTCGATAAAAGCCTTGAGCGTTTCTGGCGGCACTGTGTTTACGGTATCGCGTCCGATCAACGCATCGAGATACATCGTATCGGCGTACACTGGATTTTTCGTCCCTGTCGATGCCCACAGGACGCGTTGGGGCATGGCGCCCGCCCCACGCAGCATCGCAAAACGGTCGCCATAAAAGACATCGACAAAATATTCATACGCGACTTTGGCATTGGCAATCGCGGTTTTGCCTTTCAATTGATTGTTAAAGGTGACACGTGGCAGATCGCCGCGCAAACGTGCCGACAGGATGTTGTTATCCAACATGCGGTCAACAATGACATCGATACGACTCAGGAAGAAGCTGGCGACCGACGCGATTCCATCGACGGGCAAGCCCGCCGCGTGCCGCCGCTCTAAGCCACGAATGTAGGCATCGATGACTTGCTTGTAATTTTCGACGCTGAAAATCAACGTCACATTGATATTGATACCGTTATAGATCGCTTCTTCGATGGCGGGGATACCTGCTGCGGTCGCCGGAATTTTGATCATGCTATTGGGGCGACCGACGGCTGCAAACAGGCGTTTAGCTTCGGTGATTGTAGACTCAGTGTCATTGGCGATGAGCGGCGACACTTCTAAGCTGACATAACCATCGCGTTTTTGGGTGCGTTCATAGACAGGGGTGAACAAATCGAGCGCGGTCTGAATATCTTCGATGGCGAGCAGCTCGAAAAGCGCCGACGAGTCCAGATCGAGACTTTTGCCGATGGCGTCGTCATAGTCGCTGCTGTCGCCAATCGCTTTCTGGAAGATTGTCGGGTTGGAAGTCACGCCTAATATGCCATCTTCATCGATCATGCGTTTGAGTTCGCCGCTCGTCAGCAAGCTGCGCCGGATGTTGTCGTACCAGATACTTTGACCGAACTGCTGAACCTGCACGGCTGGATTGGTCATATGGGGACTCCTTGAAGTTTTAAGAACATCGATTATTTTTTGCGTAAATGGATTACGCTGTGCTTACGGGTCGGGTTTTGGTGGGCGGCTCTCAGAAACGCCCTTACCCCTTGCCTTATTCTCTTTATGGCTTCGTGTTATGCATTTGCGTGTTGGCGTTATTTTGTGTGGGCTTGTTCAATGGCTTGGACTTGGGCGAATCGGCGGGCGTGGCGCGGTTCGCCGCTAAACTGCGCCGCCAAAAATGCCAGCGATAATTCTTCCGCGACCGCCGCACCAATTACGCGCGCACCGACGACCAACACGTTCATTTGGTCATGTTCGACCCCTTGATGGGCGCTGTAAGTATCATGGCAAATCGACGCATAAATGCCGGGATATTTGTTGGCGGCGATGCTGACGCCGACGCCGCTGCCACATGCCAGAATGCCACGTTCGGCGCGCCCCTCCAGGATTGCACCCGCGACGGCGATTGCGGCATCGGGGTAGTCGCTCGGCACATCGGCGGTATCGACGCCGAGATCGATCACGTCGTGTCCGTGCGCGGTCAAGAATTGAGCGAGATGCTGCTTGAGCGGATAGCCCGCGTGATCCGCCGCGAGTGCGATTTTCATCAAATCGGCGCGAGATACCCCTGCCTTTAGGCATGGGGAGGGATAGCGCCTTTTTCCTTTCTGTTATATAATCAGGACAGTCGAAAAGGCACTCTGCTCAGGCAGAGAAACGGTTTACTCTGGCTCAACGCCAGACCGACAATGGAACGGGAGTTCCAGAATGTGGCTCGTGTAATTGCGAGCCGGGCGGCAGTCAATCCGCCATACGCGGTGTGTGTCTTGGGCTTCGCGCCCGCCATAACTGCAAGCCCCTAGCTTTAGCTATGGGGTCGTTGACGTGGGAAGTCCTTTTTGGTCTGTCTAGAAGAATATAACCTAGCGATGGGTGATTAGCACTTAGCTAAAAACGAATCGCCAGTTTCTAAACGCCTACCGAATAATCGTGCCGACATTTTCTTGACCCAACACGGCATGATATAAATCGTCGTCGTTCCAGAAGTTCAAGACCATGATCGGGATTTTATTTTCTTCGCACATGGTAAACGCCGTCATATCCATAACTTCTAGACGATCCTGAATAACTTTAGCATACGTCAGTTCGGAATAACGCACGGCGTCGGCATATTTGCGCGGGTCGGCGGTATAAACGCCGTTGACTTTGGTCGCCTTGATCACGATTTCCGCGGCAATATCGGCAGCACGCAGCGCTGCGGCTGTATCGGTGGTGAAAAACGGACTACCTGTACCCCCTGCAAAAATCACGACGCGACTTTTTTCCATATGCCGAATGGCACGCAAACGAATATAGGGTTCGGCAACGGTATTCATCGGAATGGCAGTTTGCACGCGCGTGCTGACGCCGACACGTTCGAGTGCGTCACGCAGCGCCAGCGCGTTCATGACCGTGCCCAGCATCCCCATGTAGTCGGCGGTGCTTTGATCCATGCCACGCCCAACGCCCTGTTCGCCGCGCCATAAATTACCCGCGCCAATGACGACGCCGATTTGCACGCCTAACCGATGAATCTGGGTAATTTTTTCTGCGATGAATGTCGCACGATCAGGGTCGATGGGGTGACCTGCCGTGCCGGCGAGCGCTTCGCCGCTCAACTTCAGGACGATCCGTTTATACGCGGGCGTAATTTTTGGTTGGGTCATGAGATGAGTCTCCTTGAATAATTTGGGCAGCAGGCAAAAAAAGAGGGACTAGCGAGAACGCTATTCCCTCACACACCTTAATGTAGTGGTCTTGCGACGATCACCCGGAGGTTTATTCGTCATTCTCGTCCGTGCTGCCTTCGCCGATTTCAAAACGCGAGAAGCGGCGAACCACGATACTTTCGCCCAATTCTGCGACGACTCCCTTAAGAAGCTCGGTGATGGTCTTGGTATCGTCTTTCAGGTAGATTTGTTCCATGAGGACGATGTCTTCGTAGAACTTATCCATGCGTCCTTCGATGATTTTGGCAAGAATATCATCGGGTTTCTTGGCGTTCTTGGGGTCTTCCTTCAAGATACGCATCTGCATCGCGCTTTCGGCATCGATGATCGACTGCGGGACATCTGTACGGCTGACAAACTGCGGTTTAAGGTTGGCAATATGCAGCGCGAGGCTTTTGGTGAATTCCTTGAACTGCGCCGTATTCGCGACAAAATCGGTCTCGCAGTTGACTTCGACCATAACACCGATGCGGCGATTATGATGCAAATAGGCTTCGACCAAGCCTTCATTCATGACGCGACCCGAACTCAGCTTCTTGAGCGCTTTTGCCATGCCTTTTTCGCGCAACCAGTCGATGGCTTTCTTCACATCGCCGTCATTGGTTTCAAGTGCCTTTTTGCAATCGAGCGGACCCGCACCGGTTGCTTCGCGCAATTCTTTGACCATTTGAGCCGTAACTTGTGTCATCGTTGCTCCTGTTTGTGGAATATCATGTGCATTAGATGCCGACATGTGAAGGATCGCCGCGTGGCGATCCTTCAATTTGCTGATATTGATGATGGCGTAAAAGGGTTAAATTTTGAAACCCTTTGCACGTCCTTCTTGTATCGTTATTCTTCGGGCGGCGTTTCAAACAACTGATTGGCACGAATCTTCGCCAATGTCGCCGCACCCAGCAGCCGATCATCGCTTTTTTCTTCGTCATCATCAGCAGCCAGTTTCGCTTCAAATTCGGCTGCGGCAGCCGCTTCGCTCGGCGCGTCGTCGCCCTTACGCATCGAACGCCCTTCGACAATCGCATCTGCCAGCGCTGCAATTAGCAGCTTGATCGCGCGTACAGCGTCGTCGTTCGCCGGGATGATGTAATCGATCTGATCGGGATCACTATTGGTATCCGCCAGCGCCATAACCGGAATGTTGAGCGAGTTGGCTTCTTTAACCGCCGTCGCTTCACGCTTGGTATCTATCACGACCATGATATCGGGCAGCTTCTTCATATTTCGCAAACCACCAAGCCGCATTTGCAACTTTTCGATTTCGCGGTCGATGATCAACTGTTCTTTCTTGGGCAGCATCGCATAATCGCCCGCGTCGCGTTTCTTTTCCATCTTTTTCAGGGTGTCGATACGGTCACGGATGGTACGCCAGTTGGTGAGCGTGCCGCCCAGCCAGCGCGTATTGACATACGGCATCCCCGCACGTTCACATTCACGCGCGACTACTTCTTGCGCCTGACGCTTGGTGCCAACGAACAAGACCGCGCCGCCGCGCTGCGAAAGTTCACGCAGCATGTCGCAGTAATTGTTCAAGTTAACGACGGTTTGCTGCAAATCAAGAATATGGATGCCATTGCGCTCTGCGAAGATGAATGGTTTCATCTTGGGATTCCACTTGGTCGTACGATGACCAAAGTGAACTCCAGTTTCCAAAAGCGCCTTCATGGAAACGTTGGAAGGCATAGGGGAGTGCTCCTTAAGCTGTGTGTGTTTAGGCGTTCACACCGTTCACCCTCGAACGCGCCAATCGCGGATGTCCGCGACAACACGCGCGCCAAGTCCTGGTGTGTGTGGATTATTCAAAAATAAACCGTATAGCATGATAGCAGATAGGCAGGGTGGATTCAAGATAAGAAATCGGCGTTGAGACCCTTACAAAACCAGCCCGAAAGGATCGAGAGCGGTGTGCTGGCTTAGCAGTACGCATCAAACAGCGCTATTTTGTCCCGCGCCATCCGCTCATATCCCAGCCAATGAGATCGCTTAAACGCTGGTTGTATGGCTCGAAATAGGTGTATAGTGCGGCGCGCGACTTGGGATCGAGCGGCGGGTATTTGGCGGGACCTAACGCTGTATTGATTTCTCGGATGGTTTTCCATACCCGAAATGCCCGATCGCGAAATACACGCCGCGCCCACACTTGTAATGGTTGACTGAGAGGCATACGGGTTGTATTTTCGCGGTGAATCTCGTTCGGAAAACGAAACGTCGTCATATCTGCGCCCACGAAGCGCGCGACGTGATCCAACCCCGCCGACGGATTTTCAACGAAATCTTCAAAGCGCAAAAATAACATCTGTTCACGCGGAAAAAACGCATCATACGCGGTAATGTGGTCGGCATACTGACCAAGATACAGGTAGCGCGCGTGCAGGCGCACGTCTTCGCCCGCTTGTTCCTGACGAATGGCTGCCTGCAATGAGCGATCTTCTGTGCCGCGCGAGACAAAAAACCAGTAATGAGAGACAGCCCGCGGGACAGGGTCACGCAGCAGCCAGATCAGCTTGGTGTGTGGGTTAAGCGCATGAATACGCGCAGGCACTTCGGGCGTGAAATAATAGGGCACGCTTTTTTCGCCGATAATCTGATGTGATTTTGCATCGGCAAAATGCGCCGCATAATGGGCAGCGCCTTTGGCAAACGTGGCGGGATCGCTGAAATAATGGAGTTCGCCATGTGGCACAAAAATAGCGGGATGCGCTGTTAAATTGCGTGATAGCGTAAAGGTCGCCGCCTTCATAGCGCCGACGATTAGAAAATCTGGCGTGAGCATCGACGGGTTAATCCACAAACCGATATTTGATCAATGTCCATAATGCAATCGGCGCGTCCGTCCATTTAATCTTTTTGCCTTCATTCCATTCGCGCCCGTTGTAACTGATCGGTACTTCATAGATACGAATGCCTTGTTTGAGAACTTTGGCGGTAAATTCTGGCTCAAACTCGAATCCATGCGCATGAATTTTCATGTCTTGCACGACTTCACGCCGAAACACTTTATAACAGGTTTCCATATCGCTCAAAATCGCGTTGTAGAGCACGTTGGTCGCCAGCGTCAGCCCCTTGTTGGCAATCATATTCCAGAAGTTCATCGCTTTGCGCGGACCCCCCAGAAAGCGCGAACCATACACGACGGGCGAAATGCCTTCGCGAATTGGCTTCAGCAAAATCGGATAATCGCGTGGATCATATTCGAGATCAGCATCCTGGATCAGGAAAACATCGCCGCTGGCATGACGAAAACCCGTGACGAGTGCTGCGCCTTTGCCCTGATTCTGAGCATGATATACGATCTTGAGATGTGGGCGATTTTCAGCTTCGAGTCGTTTCAAGATGTCTCGCGTGCCATCGACCGAACCGTCATCGACAATCAAAATTTCATCCGCGATACCGACCGACTCAACGCGCTCCAGCACGATTTCTACCGTTTTCACTTCGTTGAAGCATGGAATAATAACGGTGACTTTAAGTGGCGCGCCGCGTGTCGAAAACGGATCATTCTTGCTTGTGGGTTGCATAGGACACAATGCCTTCCGTGTGAAAACCGCGCGCATTATAGCATGATGAGTACGCGAGGCTAGAGGATGAACCATGATATCGCTGCATTTTCGCATGGGAGAGCAGTTTGTGTTAGCATTAATTTGAAATTGTGTTCGTAAAATCGATCCTTACGTGAAGGAGTGAAATCCATGCCGCGCTGGTCGTCTTTTGAGGCGTTCCTCACCGAAGCGCTGAACGCGCCGAATGACGCGGAGCGTCAACGTTTGGTCGATGAGCTGCTAGTGGAACGCATCGCGTTTCCATGGGTAGAATCAGATCGTGCTACGTTCGTATACTACGGCGCTGACGCGCAAAATGTCGCACTCAATCTCGATACCATCACCCATGACCCTCCGTTCGATCCGATGTTTCAACTTGAAGGCACCCACTTCTGGTATCTAACCCGCGCGTTCGCGCCCGATGATCTGCTCGATTATTTGCTGGTCGTCAACGACCCGATGACACCCTTGGCGCAAGAGACCGATATTCTTAGTCGTGTCACACGCTACTGGCATTCAGATGTGCGCAACCCGCTCAAGATGGAGACAGGGCAGCAGTCGGTGAGCGTATTACAGATGCCAAACGCACGCCCCTTCCCTGATTGGAACGCGATGCGACGCGTCACACGCGGCACCACCCACGATTTAACCATCGACAGCGACGAACTCGGTTTTGCCGATCGACGGCTGACGATTTACACGCCGCCCGGTTATGAAGGCTCGGATCTGGCATATCCCTTGTTAATTTTGCAAGACGGACAGTGGGCAGAAGGTCCGCTGCAAGTCCCGGCAATTGCGAATGCATTGATTAAATATCAGCGGATGCAGCCGACGATTATCGCTATGATCCAGAGCGGTAATCAGGAAGAACGCAATCGCGAATACACAACGGCAATGGGCTATAACCTGTTTTTGCTGACCGAACTGCTGCCAGTGCTGCAAAGCGGCTACCGCATTGATTCAAGTAAGATTGGCGTAGGCGGCGTGGCGTTGGGCGCGGTCGCAGCAGCGACGGCGGCATTAGAAAATCCGTCAGTGTTTTCGCGGTTGATTTTGATTTCACCGCCGCTTGGCAAAGGCGCGTATCAGGATCATTTGCGCGAGGTGATGACGCGGTTTGAAAAAGCCGATCTAATTCCGGCGCGTATTTTCCAATCGGTCGGGCGTTATGAAGCCAAAGCACGCTTTTATCGTCCGGCGCAAAGCCTGAGCGATACGCTTGGCAATCGCCGCGATACAGAACATCGTTTTGTCGAACTCGGCAGCGGTCATGGGTTAGTCGGGTTTCGCGGCGCGCTGCCCGAAGCGCTGGTCTGGGCGTTTCCGGGCGCAGCAGGTGACTGATACTGTTTCTGGATCGAGGGGTATGGCGTTCCATGCCCTCTTAAATCATGCTGGTACGGTACGGGATGCACTTACACACCCGACGCAATAAATTCATGTTGATCGCACTGGCGGCGATCCCGTTCGTGCTATCGAGCATACTGGTGATCAATACGGCGATCCAGAACGATCGCGAACCGCTGAACTGGTTGCGCGATCAAGTTATCGACGGCGTTTGTGAAGCGGCGGATTCGCTGCGCGCGAGTGATGCCAGCCGTGTTATCGACGCACAGGGCGTGATCACGCCGGAACATGCATCGGCGCGGGCGGCACAGGTCTTCGCGGCGCAGGTACCCGGTCAAACCGCGTTGGCATTCTCACGCCCAGTGCTGACGCAAGCCCGCGTCGCAAACGGGGCGCGGGCGCTGACCTACCTGGTTTTCGTCTCGTTCCGCGATGCGCCAGCGCCCAACACCAGCGATGATTATGGCGCGACGGCGATCTTGTATCTGGATGCAGTGACGGGTAACGCGCTCAGCGTCGTCATGGCGTTGAACGTGGTCGATCCGGCGTCGAGTTGTCTGAATTAAATTTCCCCGATTATGGATATGGATACGATCATGTTGTCCACCCCCTTGTTTCAAGGTCAGTTGATTCGGCTGACGGCGACTCGTCCTGAAGATATGCAATCGATGATTCGCTGGTATGAAAGCAGCGAGTTTGCACGTTTATTCGATTACCGTCCGGCGTATCCGCGCACCGAGAAACGTTTACAGTCGTATTTTGCCGACGCAGAACGTGACCGCGACAGCACGTTCACATTCGCTATTCGTACGCTGTACAGCGACGACATGATTGGCTTGATCGAACTGGACGGGATTCTGTGGTCGCATCGAGTCGCGTGGTTGAGCGTCGCCATTGGCGAGCCGACGCATCGCGGACGTGGCTATGGGCGTGAGGCAATGCAGCTCATTTTGCGCTTCGCGTTTCGTGAACTCAACCTGCACCGCGTACAGTTGACGGTCTTCAGCTATAACGACGCCGCGATCCGGTTGTACGAGTCGCTCGGTTTCATGCATGAAGGCACGCAGCGCGAGGCGTTGCAACGCGAGGGCGCGCGCTACGATATGCTGATGTATGGCATTCTGGCGGGCGAATGGGAAGCGAACAACGGGATATCAAAGGATCGATAAACCTATTTTGTTGCGACTCTCAAGAAGTACATGCGTAAAATTACGAGTATATACCTTCGCACGGGGATGGAAATGAATACGCAACCTATCAATCAAGAGGATCAACTGCCAAAAATAGGTCAGCCCGCTATGCGCGCGCTTGCTAGT
>JBBRAA010000079.1:0-14807 GCA_038207205.1 Aggregatilineales bacterium | reverse complement strand
CGGTCAATGACAAGACCGCAATCACACGCCAACACTCGATCGCGCAAGGTGAGATCATGGCGCTGCCCACAACCGGAACAGGTTTTAGTCGTTGGCACGAAACGACCGATCTTCACAACCGACTTCCCGCGCTTCAACGCCACCGATTCCAAGATTGTGTGCAAAGAATTGCGGGCTGGTGTAGGCGCGCCCTTCATCGTCCGTGAGAAACGTTTTGAGTCCGAAGTCGAAACCGCCGCTTTTACCCGTGCGGGTTTCGGGGATACTCATGGTTTCCTCAACGCTGAAGACCACCCACAACCTACCCACACTATCACGTTTGACCGTCAACGTCTTGATTTCGCCCAGCATTGGGCGATGTTGAACAAACCGATAGGTCACGCCTTCAATCTTCAGGCTCGCCCGCGCTCGTGTGTACTTCTCATTACGCTTGACTTCGTTCTGATTGAAGGATACGAGTTGATAGCCCGACTGCGGGAACGTAAACGAGGCGTATTTCTTCGCCTTGCGAAACCGCGGACGCCCTTTTGCCAGTTTGTGAAAGAAGCGTTGGTAGGCATCATCCACACGCCGACGCTTCCGATCTTTCTTGTCGGCGCGGAAAAGTCGGTATTTGTACATCTTGCGAAGGGTGATAGAGTCGCTCATGCTTTCGACGCTCTTACGTCGGGGGTTGGTTGGGGGGTGTTTGCTCATCCTCAACCTCCCCCTATTATACGCTATTTCAGCAGAAAAAACATAAGACCGACGCCTTATATCCCTATGCCTGAAGGCAGGGGTTTTACGGCGCTTTTCTGATAAACCGGTTCAAGTGCATGGTATGCCGACTCGAATAGATCGTACAGCTCATCGTAAATGAGACGGTTTGCCGGGTTAGGCGACGTGGTTTCGCCCACTGGATTCATACGCTCGGCAATTGAAAAATCGGGGTATAAGCCCACGCCGACGCCACCAATCACTGCCGCGCCCATACTGGTGGCTTCTTCCAGAATCGTTAACCGAGTGAGCGGTATCCCGTATACATCCGCCATGATTTGCGTCCACAAACGTGCTGTCGAACCACCACCGATCAAACGCAGCGAGTCAATACGCCCGGTTTGTTGGCTGAGTGCATCGAGAATTACACGCATATTGAGCGCGACGCCTTCCATCACAGCCCGCAGCATATCGGCGCGCGTATGGCGGATTGACAGCCCCAAAAAAGCAGCGCGTGCATCTGGATTCCAGCGGGGTGCGCGTTCGCCCATCAGGTAAGGCAAAAACAGCAGTCGATTCGCACCCGCAGGGCTGGTCGCCGCCATGTTATTCATCAAGTCGTAGACGTTCAGCTCAAGCTGTTCCGCGCTGGCACTTTCCTCGCCCGCCAACTGATCACGTGTCCACTGATACGCCGCGCCCGCTGTCTGCATTGTCCCGATTGGGATAAACAAGCCCGGCACGACATGCCCGAACGTCATTGTCCGCATTTCATCGTCATAAACAGGTGCAGCACTGGCGGTCGCAATCCACGCGGATGAGCCAATGTAGCTGTAGGCGACGCCTTCGCGGGTTGATGCCGCGCCAACCGACGCGCACGCGCCATCACCGCCGCCAATCACGACTGGTGTTCCCGCCGGAAGCCCAATATCGTCCGCGACCGATTGCAGCACATGACCGACCACATCGACCGAGCGCACAATTTTAGGCAGTTTGTTCACGTCTAACCGCGCCGCCGCCAAAATTGCATCTGACCACGCGCCATGTTCGAGGTCGTACAAGTTCATGCCGCTCGCGTCGCTCGGCTCGGTCACAAATTCTCCGGTGAGCCGCGCCACGATTGCATCCTTAGGACATAAAAACTTGTGCGCTTGCGCGTATACATCGGGTTCGTGATCGCGCATCCATAAGATTTTCGATAACGAATACGACTGACTCAGTCGATGCCCGGTGATGCGATAGACTTTTTCGGTGCCAATGCGCGACTCAAGCCCATAGGTTTGTTCGACGGCTCGCTGATCCATCCAGATCAAGGCATTATGTAATGGATAACCGCGCTCATCGACCGCGACTGCGCCTTGCATTTGCCCGCTAAACGATAAACAGGCGATTTCGCGTCCATCGACGCCAGACTCGCTCAGCAGTTTGCGCGTCGATACGCAAATTGCTGTCCACCAGTCATGTGGATTTTGCTCCGCCCAACCGCTGTGTTCGAACGCCGTGTCATATTCATAAAACGCGCTGGCAATGAGTACGCCGTCACGGTCGTAGAGCGTCGCTTTGTTACCGGTCGTGCCTAAATCGTGCGCGAGTACATAATTTTTGGTCATGGCGTTGGTTCTTTCAGGCGGGTATGAGACCCGCTTCTACGGCGGATTTGCCGCCTTATAACTTATTTCTAAATCCGTCAATCGTTTCGCGCACGCCGTGCTCAAGCGGCGTCTCAAAGACATGTTCAAAATGTCGATACAGCTCGCTCGCGTCGCACGCTTCAGGGAACGGCAGCATTGTCTCTCCGACCGTCACGGTGACGCCGGGAGAAGCCGCCATAATCAACGCCGCAACGTCTGTGACGGCGATAGCAGGCGTCCCCAAATTGAAGCCAAACGCGCCTTCGAGCGGTTTTTTTGCCGCTTCGATGAACTGCTGCGCCATATCGCTGGCATAATGAAACTGCATCCGCCCGCCAAAATTGATATGACTATTTTCACCGCGCGCCGCCGCTTGCATCGATTTGGTCGGTTCGCTGGTCATGCCAATATCACGCCCCAAGCCATAGACCGTATACGGACGTAAAACGGTGCTGCTGAGCGTGTGATCTTGCCAGTAAATCTGCGCGGTCATCTCATTGGCGACTTTATACACGCCGTAAAACGTCGTCGGCAGCTTTGGCGCATCGTGCGCCAGCAAACCATCGGGATACGCCGTGCGTGACCCATAAACCGCGATACTTGACGCATATGCGACATGCTTGACACCTGCCGCGCGCGCCGCTTCAAAAATATTAACCGTCCCTGTCACGTTGACCTGTGCACCCAAGGATGGATTAACACGGCACGCCGGGACTTGCAGCGCCGCCAAATGAATTACCTGTGTGACGCCATGATCGTCAAAAACCGCGCGCACCTGCTTGAGGTCAGTCAAATCGCCTTTGACAAACGTGATTTGCGCTTGTTCGTCGGCGCTCATGAGCAAATCGAGCCGATGCCGTTCTTCTGCAAGATCAAAACATACGGCGCGTTCGCCCGCACGCATCAGGTGAAACAGCGCCCAAGCACCAATACACCCCATGCCGCCTGTGATTAATACCGTCATCGTTGTTTAACTTTCCAATCTATACGGGGGCACTGTACCGCCGCTGGCGCTTGATTCATAGGCGGCTTCGACGACCGCCATCGTATGATACGCATCTTCAACACTCGTGGGCAGCACATCAGTTTCGCCTAATACATAGCGCTGTAAGCTGCTCATCGAGCCGATAAAAGCATCCGGGAACCATGAACCGGGAATATCGAGCGTTTGCCAATGGGGTGTAACGCCATCGCGCAGCAGCACATACTCGAATTTATCCGGCTTGCCGCGCGGGTAATCCATATTCAAGCCCGCTGTCACCATAATCGCGCCAGTGCTGCCTTCCCACTTCGCATAACTTTGCTCTTTATCAACCCCGTATCGATGACCGTGATTGGTCATGATATTCGCGCGCACATCCGCACCATAATCCATAATGATCATCGTACGTGTCGGGGATAAATCGGGCGCGGCGACTGGATGCTTGAGTGTTTTGGCATACACGCCCATTGGATCGCCCAAAAACGAGCGTGTCAAATCGATATAGTGAATGCTGTGATACAAAATTTCGAGGCGCTTCATCGGCAGCAGGAACGGCCAGATTTCCCAAGGCGTATGCATTTGCATCCGCACTTCCATATCGACGACATCCCCGATCAAGCCTTGATCGATCATGCTGCGCGCCGCAATTACATGTGGCATCGTGCGCAGTTGAAAATTGATCGCCGCCGTCAAATTTTTCTCGCGGCACAAACGCAAAATCGCTTTGGCATCGTCGAACGTATCGCCCATCGGCTTTTGGATAAGCACGGCACGATTGGGCGGGAACTGCTTGATAATCTCCAGGATTGCCCAGCCTGGCACCGCGACATCAAAGACCGCATCCGCAGGCGCGCGCTCGAACGCATCATTCAGCGCGTGATACAGCATGGGCACGCCGAATTTTTCTTGCATCATGCGCGCACGCCCGTCGTCGGGGTCATAGCCGCCAACGACGGGAAATCCGACCTGTTTATACGCCGGGTAGTGCGCGTCATTTACGATTCCACCCATACCGATACTGACAATCGGCAGCATCCGTTGTGGCAAGATCGCCTGTTTTTGAACGTCGAAATCAACCATATGTTTACACTCGATAGAAACGTGCCGCGTTATCGTAAAAGACTTTCTGTTGGTCTGTATTACTCATCGATTTGACCGACGCGCGTGCGATATCAATCCATGCCGCGTAAGTTGTCCCCGCCAACCGAAACACAGGCGAATCACTGCCAAACATCAGCCGATCTGCGCCAAACACAGCGACGACATGATCGATGTACGGCTGTAAATCAGGCGGAGACCAGTTGAGCGGATCCGCTTCGGTAATGATGCCAGACAACTTGCAAATCACGTTTGGCATCGCCGCCAGCGCGGTTATTTGTTCGCGCCACGTGTCGATATGTTTGTTGGCAACATCCGGTTTGCCGAGATGATCCATCACGAATTGAACCGATGGGCACGCAGCAACCAGCGTCAATACATCTGCCAGTTGGTACTCTTCGACGCATAAATCGAACGAATAGTCATATGCTGCCAACGCCTGAACTGACTCGACAAACGCGGGCGTTGTGGCGAAGCCAAGCGGTTCACTCTGGATTAAGCGCCGTACGCCGCGCACCATCGGTAGTGTTTTCAGCCGTTCCAGCCATGCGCGTACTTCCTCAATTGGCTTTTCGAGCGGCGCAAACGCGACGATTCCGCGAATGCGGGGATCGTACGAGGCTAAACTCATCACCCATTCGGCTTCGAGAATACCCTGCTCCGGGATGCAATCCGCCTGTATGAAAACGATCTTTTCGACTGTCCAATCGCCGCCATGCTGCGGAATGCTGTCGGGCATGACGGTGTGGTTGATCATCGGCAGATCATTGAGCCACGGATAATACAGCTTCGACAGTTCCCAATAGTGGACGTGTGAATCGACAATCTGCATGGTGTGCTCCTCACCTCTACACCGCCCACGCCGCTCCGCCTGGATAAGCGAAATCGCGCAGACTTTCCGGTTTCATGGTGATACTATACCCCGCCAGCGTCGGAGGCATATACGCGCCATCCTTAATCACGCACGGATCGACAAAATGTTCGTGCAAATGATCAACATATTCGACGACGCGGTCTTGTTTGCTGGCGCTGATGCTAACGTAATCGAACATTTGCAAGTGCTGTACATATTCGCATAAGCCAACGCCGCCTGCGTGCGGACACACGGGTAAATTAAACTGCTTTGCCAGCAAATACACCGCGATCACTTCGTTGACGCCACCCAACCGACACGAGTCAATTTGGACAAAATGAATAGCGTTCGCCTGCATCAACTGTTTGAATACGACGCGGTTCTGGCAGTGTTCGCCCGTCGCCACTTTGATCGGCGCTAAAGCCTGAGCGATAGTGGCGTGCCCAAGGATATCGTCGGGGCTGGTAGGTTCTTCAATCCACCATGGATTAAAGCGCGCGAGCTGACGCATATGCGAAATCGCATCTGGAACATCCCACCACTGATTGGCATCGACCATCAAGTGGTTTTCGTCGCCAATTTCTTCGCGGATGATCGTGCAGCGTCGAATATCGTCCTGCACATCGCGCCCGACTTTAATCTTGAAATCACGCCATCCTTGTGTAAGCGCTTCGCGGCACAAGTGACGAATTTTCTCGTCACTGTAGCCAAGCCAGCCTGCGCTGGTCGTATAAGCCGGATAACCGACATGTTGCAGTTCCGCCACCCGCGACGCTTTGGTCGGCGCAGCAGCGCGCAGCAGATCGAGCGCTTGTGCTGGTGTCAGCGCATCGGTGATATAGCGAAAATCGACACAGCGCACGATTTCTTCCGGATTCATATCTGACAGGAGCTGCCACAAGGGTTTATTTTCGACTTTCGCCCACAAATCCCATACCGCGTTGACGACCGCCGCAGTCGCCATATGGATCACACCTTTTTCAGGTCCCACCCACCGCAATTGGCTGTCACTGGTCATATGACGCCAGAACGCACCCATGTTTTCAGTGAACGACTCCAGCGTTTTGCCTTTGACGAGGTAGGCGAGCGCATTAATCGCCGCGACACATAATTCCGTGCCGCGCCCGATGGTAAAGGTCAACCCATGCCCTTCTAAACCATCGACATTGGTACGAAGAACACAGTACGCCGCCGAATAATCGGGGTCAGGGTTCATAGCGTCGCTGCCGTCGAGCAGGCGTGATGTGGGGAAACGAATGTCGAGCGCGAGTACATCGGTGATGATGATGGACATTTAGAACAAACCTTTTCGATTATTGATCTGGGCGGCTTGGTGAGTCGCACCTACAAAATGCTTCGCGCTTGCGTTGTATTTTTGGCGCTTAACCCTTCACCGCGCCGACCAGGATGCCTTTGGCGATGTAACGCTCCAAAAAGATCGCAAGGACCACAATCGGCGCGATCATCAACGTGACCAGCACGCTGATATTCCACCACTGAGGACCACGGGTCGCGTTTTGCGCCGCGACGAGCAACGGCATCGTCTGCGTCTCTGCGCCAGTCAGGAACAACGCCAGCGTATATTCGTTCCACGCAAACACGAGTACGATCAAGAATGTTGCAATGAGTCCGGGCATCGCCAATGGCAGTACAATTCGCCACAAAACGGTATAGCGTGATGCGCCATCGATAAACGCGCTTTCTTCCAGCTCAATCGGGATGCTGTTGAAATAATCACGCATAAACCAGATCACGAGCGGTAAATTGACCGATGTATACGCGATGATGACGCCAACATGGGTATTGAGTAAACTCGCCTGTTGAAACATGACGTAGATCGGGATGATCACGGCAATCGGTGGCAGCATACGCTGAGAGATCAACCAGAAGGCAATATCGCTATTACCCATCGTGCCTTTGAAACGCTTGCCGATGGTCTGTGCGAGCAAGAAAAATATTCCCAAACCGACAGCAACCGCTGCGAACCACGGCAGACCAACGCCGATTAACACCACCATTAAAACGATGCACAAGATGAATACGCCGATCAACCCAGGCTTCGGGCGATACGTAAAGCGGTTAAGCGCGTAGCTCGCCGCCGTACCGATGATTAACGCCAGAATTGCGCTGACAATACCAATGATGATCGTGTTGGTATACGGGCGCAGTACGAAATTACCCTGTTGGAACAACAGATCGTTCCATGTATCGAGAGTCGGCTGAAAATCGATGAAGGGAAGATAGCGGGGTCCCGCTTGGACGTCGATCGGCTTCTTGAAAGCCGTGATGAAGAGCCAATACAACGGAAACAAGACGATGGTCGTCCAGATGCCCAAAATGAAATAAGAGATGAGCTTCCACATGGGTGACATCTTGAACGGATTTGATGCCATAAACCAACTACGGTTTTTTGGAGTCGCTGCCATGATTAACCTACCGCCTCAATCGCTCTATGACGGACGAAATTGACAAATACCATCGCCACGAAGGTCACGGTGAACAAAAGTAAGTAAGAAAGTGCCGATGACAGCCCTAAATCGAGCGCGCGCCAATTGTTGTAGGCGTGCAGCGTTACCGATTCAGTCGCGGTGCCAGGACCGCCACCTGTCAGAATATTGGGCATATCGACAATTTTGAAGGCTTCGATCAAGCGGATCAAGATGAGCGTGGTGCTGACCGGGACGATTTCAGGCAGCAAAATAAAGCGAAATAACTGCGTACGGTTGGCGCCGTCGACTAAACCAGCTTCGACGGTTTCACGCGAGACACCTTCGAGCGCTGCCAGCAAAATGATGAACATGAACGGTGTCCATTGCCACACATCTCCAATGATGACCGCCAAACGCGCCGTACCTGCATCTTGTACCCAACTATAATCAATCAAGCCGAGCGCAATCCAAAGGGGCGCGAAAGGACCCTGTGTCGTATTGGTCAGCATCTTGAACAAAAACCCGATACCCACAGGGGTGATCATCATGGGGAGCAAAAACGCGATTCTGAAAAAGCGCTTACCGGGCAAATTTTGTGAGAGCAGCAGCGCCAGTCCCAAGCCGATGAAATATTGCAGTGTTACACTGCCGAAAACAAAAATCAGCGTCACGACGATCGTTCCGGGCAGCCCTTCCCCGCTCAATGTCGATGCCATCAGCAGCGCGAATGCTGCCGTCAGCGCAACCGTGATCACTCGCATGATCAAGCCAAACGGCTTCATCCGCGAACTGGTCGCATATTGAAAGAACATAACTGCCATCGATACGCCAAGTACGGCAAGCAGCACTAACCAGATCGGTTCGATGACGCCCAATTTGCCTAGGAAATGGCGCTGTTCGCTGCCAAATAACAATTTTTCGTAATTGCGAAAGCCAATGAACGTGATTTGAAACCCACCACGCACAAACTGAAAACGCGACAACGACAAATACAGCGAGACGATCAACGGGAACAGCGACAGCACCAGCACAATCACGACTGCCGGCAGCAGTAGCACATTCGGACTTGCCGCGTCCAGGATAGCGCCGATACTGCGACGCTCAGCGCGGCGCGGCACGCTGATTACGTCGGTAAGACGTTTATCTTCAGCCTGTTGCATAAAAACTCCAAGAAAATAGTATTAGTTCCAACGGTGATGCAATTTTGGGTGCGGACGACTCCAAGAGTCGTCCGCCACTATTCATCACTATTCATCAAATCGGCGCGAGATACCTCTACCTTCAGGCATGGGGAGGGATAACCCCTTGTTCTTTCTTACAGATGTAACCGTCTGAGTGGTGTATCCCCGAAGGGAGACCGTTTTTTAAGTTACCTATGGAAAACGGTCAAACCTGCTCCGCTTGCGCGGGGTAAAGTTCACCTTGACAACGTTATGCGGTAGTTTAATGTGAACGACACTGTTTGTTCCCAAGCATTCTGTTTAATCGTTCACCGCAGCGTTCGGAACTGGTGAGGCATTCCGAAGTGCCTGTGTATTTACCGCTAACTCAGCCCGCAAGGGCTGAGTCTGGTAAGCATTAGGGCTAAAAGCCCCACGCCTAAAGACGTGGGGATGCTTACTTAGAAGTGCGCAGCTTGCGCACTTCCTGGTTAATGCTTAGTTACCACCTTGAATGCCGAGCGTACCGAGATACGCGGATTGCTGCGCGTCACGACCGAGTTCATCGCTGATTTCGTTCCAGCGCACGGTGATTTCGGCGGCGGCTTCTTCTGCCGTCAGTTCATCCGCAAGGAAACGGCTCAGCACTTCGTCCAGGACGACTTGTTGATAACGCTGATTCTGTGGGATGCGAATATCGAGCATCATGTTCGGGCTGCTCAAGCTGGCGTTGATCGCGCCGAGATACACATCCGCCGATTCTTCGCTGAAGCCACCCGCCAACCACGGTTCGAGTTCGCTAAATTGGCTGATACGATACGGATTGAATCCCGTCGAGCCGATCGTTACGTCAACATTTGCTTGCGCGGGTTGGCTCACATACGAAATGTAATCAAACGCGGCGTCTTTGACTTGCTGATCGGCTGCCGCACTGATGCCACCCGACCAACCACCGAACGCCGCGAAAGGCGCGTGATTGATGCCGTCGATGGCATACGGGCACGTCACATCATCGCACGCGACGAGTTCGTTGGTTTCACGATCCAGCACCATATCCGAACCGGGCAGAATGACCGCGCCCGTCGTGCCATTGACCATCGAGCCTTCGGCGACTGCCAGCGAACCAATATCACCCCAGTCAAGCGTGAGTGCACAGCGACCCGCGACCCAAAGACCGCGCGTATCACCAACACCTATGTTCTGTTCATCAGTAGGACCGAACGCATTCGTCGCTTTATAGATTTCGAGCGCACGGATGAAACCGGGATTATTGACGAGCGGCTCGAAGGTTTCGGTGTTGAAGAAGCCGCCTTGTGATGTGCCTTGTGTTTGCAAGAAACCGGAGGCAATCGAGGTGATCCACCAATAGCCTTGTTGACCGCGTGCCTTAGCGATGCACGAACCGAAGTCGCCCGTGCCGTCGCCGTTCATATCGACGCCGTTGACGGCTTCTGCGACCGCGAGATAATCATCCCACGTTTGCGGCGGTTCGAGTCCGGCTTCTGCCAACACGTCGGTGCGGTAATACACCATATGGAAGTCACCATCGAGCGGGATCGCGTAAATGCTGCCTTCATATGTCGAACTAAATTCGCGGAAGAACTGCCCCACGTCATCCCATTGCAAATCAGCATCGGCATCGACATATCCCGTCAGGTCTTCGAGATAACCCGGCACGGCATAATCGACCATCCACTGCGGCGCGAAGACGAATGCTTCATAGCTGTTCGTGCCGGTCGCCTGATCGGTCAAAATAGTCTGATACAGGTCAGCGAATGGCACAGTGACAATATTAACCGTCGCCCCTGTGGCGGCGGCAAATTCGGGCGCGTGGCGTTGGAGGGGTTCCGCAATTTGGGGACCCGTGAATGTCAAAATATCGATGGTGACGCCCGCATATGGCATTTCTTGCGCCGTGACCAACCCGACGGAAACGATCACGATGAGCAAAAGAGCGGTGATTAGTAAAAGGTTGAACTTTTTCATGGTCAGGTTTTCTCTCCTAAACGAGGTCATAATAGAGTGAAACTGTAACGGCGTTCGTTCGTTGATGAACGTGATTATCCTTTCGCTACGCGATACCGATTTGCCGATCGGTTATGGTATCGGTACCATATAGTGATAGTTTAACGACATGCGTAGAAGCGCGCAACTATTACCTTTTTTCTTTCCATGCGACTCTTTATCGCTGAACGGACATAAAAATGGTCACCATAAGAGATGTCGCTAAACGTGCGGGGGTCGCGCCGATTACTGTCAGCAGGGTTATCAATAATGCGAGCTATATCAGCGATGAAACGCGCGAACGAGTCGAAGCGGCGATTAAAGAACTCCACTATATTCCAAATGCACTCTCGCAAAGTTTGCGTTTCAAAAAAACCAATACGATTGCCTTGATCGTCTCAGACATCACCAACCCATTTTGGACGACCGTAACGCGCGGCGTCGAAGACGCAAGCAGCGAAGGCGGACTGAGCGTAATTTTGTGCAATACCGATGAACGGCAGGATAAGCTCGAAAGTTATGTCAAACTGCTGCTTCAACGCCAAACCGACGGCTTTTTGCTTGTGCCTATTAATAGTGACGCCAGCTTAATCCACCGCATTCAACGCCGCGAAATTCCGTTGGTCGTGCTGGATCGTCCGCTGCCCGGCGTTGATGTCGTGCGCAGCGACAGCGAAGGTGGCGCGCACGCGATGACACATTACTTGCTCGGCTTGGGTCATCGGCGCATCGCCATGTTGACGGGACCGTTGACGATTGCAACCAGCCGCCAACGTTTGAGCGGGTATCAACGTGCGCTCAACGATTTGGGTTTATCACCGGACGAAACCTTGGTCATCGAGGGTCAGTTCAAGCAAGAAGCAGGCTATTCGATGGTGAAAACATTATTTGACCGTGTCAATCCACCGCCAACAGCGTTGTTCGCAGGCAACAATCTGATCGCAGTTGGCGCGATGCGCGCGTTATATGAACTTGGTTTGAACATCCCAGACGATATTTCTGTGGTCACGTTCGATGATTTACCATTTTTCTTCGGTCAACCATTCTTGACATTAGTCGCGCAATCGCCCTATCAACTCGGCTGGCGAGCCGCCAAGCGCTTAATCGACCATATCAATGACACAGGCGACAGAACGCCGATTGAATTGGTACTGCCAGTCGAATTGACGGTGCGATCATCATGCGCCCCACCCAAGCCTTAAATCAAACATCGTCCGGCGCACGCTCGATTAAGCGCGCGATGATCAGTGCTATAAGCGCCAAGCCGATCAGTAACAAGCCCGTCCAAATCGCGGCGTCGATGTCGCGTTCAATGATATTATAAATCAAGAGCGGCATCGTCTGTGTGCGTCCTTGCAGACTGCCTGCGAACAAAATTGTCGCGCCGAACTCACCCAATGCACGCGCCCAACACAAAATTAAACCGGTGCTCAACGCACGCCCCGCCAGCGGCAGGGTAACAAAGCGAAACAATGTCCAACCGTCCGCGCCATCGACGCGCCCTGCATCTTCGAGTTCGCGCGGTACGGCTTGAAAACCGATTTGCGCGGCGCGAATGAAAAATGGCGCCGCGACAAATGTTTGTGCCATGACGACCGCGGTGAATGTGAACGCCAGCGTAATATCGAACGGTACAAGCAGTGAACCGATCAAGCCGCGCCGTCCAAATGTGATCAAGAGCGCTAAGCCTGCGACCGCGGGTGGCAGCACAATCGGCAGTTCGATCACGACCATGACCCACCGTTTGAATCGGAATCGCCGCCGCGCCAGTGTGTAAGCGAGCGGCGTTCCAAATAATGTAGTGACGATGACGGTGAGCGCGGTCGAAGCAAAGCTAAGCTGTATCGCGCTCCAAACCGCGCTGTCGCCAGCGCCTTCCCACGCACGATTAGCGACAGCACGAATGACCAGCGCCACAATCGGCAGGGTGAGAAAAATCAGCGCGATCAGCGCCAGCACCCCTACAAGTACGTTGGTTTTGTTACGACGAGGCATTGTCCTCACAAATCGGGTCACGGCGCACGGGAATAAAATTCCACATTTGCAAAATCTGCTGTCCACATCCCGATGCGACAAACGCTACGAATGCGCGCGCTCGTTCAGAATGAGCGGCATCATTCGTAATCGCTATCGGGTAATTCGCAAGTGTGTTCACGCTGTCGGGGATCGCGATCGTCATGACTTGATCCGCAATATCAGGCGTTACATCCGAAACATAAACGATCCCGGCATCCGCTTCCCCAAGTGCAATTTTGGCTGCAACCTGACGAACATTCTGTTCTTCCGAGACAATATTTGCGATGACCGCCATACGATATGCCTCACCGTAAACTGGATCAGCCGCCAACTGTGTGAGTACCAAGTCAGTATATATGCGGGCGGGTACATCGGGCGCAGCGACGACGAGACTGACACCAGCATACGCAAGACCATCTATCGACATAATCGCAGCGGGGTTATCGTCTGGAACGATGATTATGAGGCGATTCTTGGCAAAAATCGTCAGTGCGCTTCCCAAACGTCCGGCTTCACGTGCGCGTGCTGCTTGTCGGATATTAGCGCTGGCAAAAACATCTGCGTCCGCCCCTTCTGTCAGTTGAGCGGCGAGATCAGACGAGCTGGCAAAGTTGAAGATGATATCGATATCGGGATTTTCTGCCTCGAAGCGAACCGCGATTGCTTCAAAGGCATTTGCCAAGGAAGACGCAGCAAACACAATCAGCGTTTCCGATTGCTGTGCTTTAACGCCGATGTTAAGCACGAGAAACATCAACAGAACAACCGCTTTCCTGCCTTGCCACATGTAAATAATCCTTTGACTTATTTATCACGGCGGATTAATTCCGCGCGGTCGATCCAATCAATGACAGCGTGCATTTGCGCGATTTGAAAATCGAGCGCCAACACATCCATGCCTGGTACAGCATTTCCACGTTGGTCGATGAACACCGCCAAGGCTTGGACACACGCTTGACGCTGATAGGCGATCAACGTTTGCGTTGGAATGTTGAGATGACGGGCAATGAAAAGGCGGCTGAGAAATTCGACGCGTGTGCTTCGAATGCTGGGCGAGGGCGCAGGATCATGCAGCCATATATGCAAGCGCGTTTGTCCGGCGTCGGTGAGCGTATACACAATACGCGTCGGCGCTTGGTCGTTGATCATGTCATGCCCGACGATCAGGTTTGAGTGTTCGAGCCTTTTGAGCACGGCATACAATTGGCTGGTACTCAACGTCCACACCCGCCCTAGTTGTTCGGGCTGACGAAAGCACTCGATCAATTCATAGCCGTGCCGAGCCTTGAGCGCGAGCAGACCGAGCAAGGTGTCATCGGGAAGCAGGACTGTTCTCATAATGACCTATTCTATCGTGGAATAGGTGCTGCGCAACTGGATAGAATGCAATGAATGAATGGAGTCGCTCTGCTTTTCCGAAAGAGCGCAAATCTTAAAAGCGTCTACTCCAAACAACCCCTGCACGGACGCCGCGTGCGTCAAGGAAGCAGTCGTCATGACGACCCCCAATATACTCCCAAATACTTTAGCGCTCGGTATGGTCACACTGAGAACCGCTAATCCGAATCGGTCGCTCGACTTTTATCAGACAAGCGCCGTAAGACCCCTGCCTTCAGGCATGGGGATATAAGGCGTCGGTCTTGTATTTTTTCTGCTGAAATAGCGTATAATAGGGGGAGGTTGATGTGCGCGGTACGAGACGTAAAAATCCGACCTCGATCATAATACCGTAGTTAACGTCAAACACAGCGGGGCATCGCTGTGCTACCGGAGCGACGATAAGACGAAGGTTCGCCTTCGCAGTCGCGCTGAGGGTAGAAGCCCCCGCCTTTAGGCGCTGAGGGGAGTATGTCACTAAACACAGTATATGTTTATTTTTGCAATAACATTAAGAAAACAAAAAGAGGAATGTACATTAGTTACACTCCTCTTTTTGTT
>JBBRAA010000078.1:0-15056 GCA_038207205.1 Aggregatilineales bacterium | reverse complement strand
TGTGCAGAGGATGAAGCAACCACACAGGTCGAAGTGGATACTGCACTTGCCTACGAAGTGGGCGTACGGGGTACTCCAACGCTGCGCGTCCGTTACGGTACATTTAAGCAAGCGGGTAACTTAGAGGTGATCGTCGTCGATGACGTGAATTATGAGCTGGGCAGCGTTCCGTTCGATGTGCTGTCGGCGGTGATTGAAGAAGCGAACGACGCAGAATAATCGCACGCAGTTATCGGTGAGGGCGATTCGGTTGAGCGCCCTCACCGGCTCGCTAAAAGTTGCGTCGGAACCCAAACAGCGAATTGCCGCTCACCGCGTACAAAATACCGCGATTGGCATCGACGGCGACATCTTCGACGCTGGCGAACAACGACTCATCAAACGCACGATAGCTGCGCATGAACGTACCGCTGAACGTGGTTTCGTAGATGGTGCGGTCGGTGCGGCTGACAAAGTACAGACTTTGCGCGATCGGGTTAGTGCTCAGGAACAGGCTCTCGACGCTGTCCATGCGCTGCCCTTCGCGGAAGGTGAACGCGAAATCTTCGACATCGCCGCCGTTGAATTTGAGCATCCGTCCATCCGCCAGCAGGATAAAGACCACGCCGTCGGTATCGATATCGAAATCGATGGCGGTGCGAATATCCGGGCGTCCTGTGCCCGTAAAGTACTCGGTCGGCGTATTGCTGAACGCTGCGCCTGTGGAACGATAGCGCCAGATTTGATTCGCGGCTGCATCCAGCACATACAAACCGCCGCCCCAATACACGATTTTGCTCGGCGTGTTCCATGTTTCAGTGGCGGGGAGCTGCTGCGCGCTGCAATCCTGCAAAAAGCGCGGCGAACAATCGACGAGTATGCCGTTGCTATCCAGCATCGTAATGGCGTTGGACTGGCTCAAGCCGCCGCCGCGTTCTGACCACGCTATATCGACCACATCACCGATTGTAAACTGCTGCACGCTGGCATTGCGGCGCATATTTGGGATCGGTTCCTGACGGCGCGAGATCGACAAGCCATCGGTGCCAAGTGTGACGCGATACACCTGGTCGTTGCCATCATCCAGCACGTACAGGTCTTCGCCTTGCAGCACCACGCGCGATAAATTGGCGTTGGGGAAGGTATCGAGCACGCTCAAATCGCGCCGTTCGATGCTTAAGAGCGCGTCGATGACGGTGCGCGCTTCTCCGATCAAGGCGCGCATTTCGGGGTCATTTTGGCGCAGCGTCAAACATTCTTCGGCTTTCAAAATGACGGTGTTCCATGCGTTGATCGTGCTGTCTACGTCGTTGACGGGAATACCGCGCGCAATCGTGGCAGTTTCATTGGTTTCGGCAATGCAGCGATCATATTCACTTTCGCCTGTGCCTGTCACCCATAAAATGACAACCGCGCCGACGACGATGACCGGAATCAAGAGTGCTAAGCCTGTGGCGGCGGGAGTCGAGAGCCAGCCGCGCGACCCGGCTTTGGGTTTAGGAACCGACATGGCAAATATCCTGTTGATGACCTGGAAAAATCCGGCGACGCCCAATGCCAATGCGCCCATCGTGCGGTCGAGCGTCTCTTTTCGTTTGTTAGAACGACGCAGTTCACCGCCCGTGTCTGGCGTAAGGATGGGTGTTGTAGAAGCGGCAGAAACGCCGCCCGTTAACGAACCGTCAGCGGGCGGGGCTTGCCCCGCGCCTACAGCGGTCGCGGTTGGCGCGCCAATCACCGCAGTAGTTTCGACCTCGCGCACGGGCAGAGTCACGGGTTCGCCCGCCTTGACGAACTCGAACGCCGACAACTGGACGTTGGTGATCTTTTCGCGCACGCATACTTCTTTGACGCCATTGAGCAGCGCGCCAATATCATGATACGCCAACGTCGCCGCCACCTGATCCATACTCAAATCAGCCAGCGCTGGATCACCGACGAGCAGGCGCGCACCATGCGTCAGCGTGAAATGCTTGACCTGGGTATCGGGGTCAACATGCACGCCAAGTGGCGGACCAATCAAACCTTCGTCGTCATCAAAATTAACCGGAAACGGCGTGACCTGTCCATCATTGCGCAGCGCCGCGACCGCCCCGCCGACACGCCCGATATACAACTCGACTCCACGCAAGACACCGCAGATCAGACTGGCTTCAAAGCGTTTTTGTCCGCTGCGCCGCGCTTCGGCGTTGTGCATATAAAGATTTTCGTTGAGCGTCTTAAAGACCGCCTGCAAACCGCTGGTCACGCTGCCTGTACTGCCATAATAGGCATCCGAGGCATAACCGGACATACGCTCGTAAAATTCCGGCTTGGCAGAAGAATCGCCACCCGGCAGCACGAGCGCGAAGAAGAAATCGAGTTCTCGTCCGCGTGCAGTTTTTTTCGGCGTGACTTCAATTAATGCGCCGGGCGGCGGGATGCTGATCGCGCGTCCGTTGATCAGATTTAGATGACCGACCAATGCTTCGAGTTCAAACGCCATCGTGGGCGAAGCGCTCCGTGTTCGTCTGCTGCCTATACAATCATCTATTGTAGCGGAAAATTGGATAGGAGCGCGGGTGCGCGGGTTTTAGGTTCAGTTTACCACCCGTACAGCATCGCGGATTTGCTGTGGCAGCGCAGGTTTACGCAAGAATATATCGCCTTCGCGCAGTTCAACTTCGAGGTCGATGCGGTTTTGCGAACTGATGACGATGACATAGCTATCACGCAGCGCTGGATCAGCATAAATCGCCTTCAATACGTCCGCGCCCGGTCGGTTGGGCAGCAGCCAATCAAGCAAAATCAAGCGCGGCTGAAATTCATGCAGCGCGGCAAGCGCTTGCATACCGTCAGCAGCTTCGATGACATCAAAGCCAAGCGAAGCGATCACACGCTTATATACAAAGCGTGTAGGCGCATCATCATCCACGATCAGTGCCAGAATAGTCATGTAGACACACATCTCGTTTTCGCGTTTATGCTCACCGTCATATCCATAAGTCTAGCATAGCTTGCGTATAAATCGAACCAATAGATCGCGAGTCCCGCATAATTTACAAATTTCTTTCATCTTTCACAAAAAGCCCGCTTTTAGGTCACAAGGCAGGACATTTTCAACAATCATTGCGGGCAAACCTCACCCCGCAGTCCCCTCAGACTCCATGAGGAGAGGGATTGGGGGGTGAGGTTTATTAAAAACTGTCCTGCCCTGTGCTTTATGGTCGTACGGCAGTGATGCCGCTATCACATGACGATATTGACCTTTGGTTCGACCAGTACGCCTGTTTCGCCGCGCGTGCCAATAAAAATGATCCGCTTTGGCGCGCTGCCATTCAGCACACGCTGCGCCGCCGGGCTCGCCAGCGCCAGCGCTTTTGCGTCGTCCTCGCTAATCGTCGCGGGCACTTCGATGCGGTCGATCGGCTTGCCGTTTTTCATCACGACCAGCGTCGTCACATCGTCGGCAGCCTTTGCTGCGTCGTAAACTGGGTACGCCTGCTGATGAATGCTGAACGGTTGCCCCATGCGCTCCCACAATTCTTCTGCGATGTGCGGCGTGAACGGCGCCATCATTAACAGCATGGCTTTCATCGACTCGTGCCATGCCGCACGACTCAATTTGCCTTCGCGGATGTGTACGCGCAACTCATTCTTCAGCGCCATCAACTCGCTGACGGCTTTATTGAAGTTGAAATCCTCCAGGCGATCCGCGACACCCTTGATGGTTTGATGCACACTGCGTTCAGCAGCACGTTCGGCGGATGGATCGCCTGTTTCGTTATCAGGCGGCGTCGTCACCAATTCCCAGACATCATTCAGCCACCGCACCACGCCCTGAATATTCTGGCTGTTCCAAGGACCGCCCTTCGCCCAATCGAAGCCGAACAGAATATAAGCGCGCACGGTATCCGCGCCATATTGTTTGACCAGATCATCGGGGTTGACGACATTGCCCTTGCTCTTAGACATACGCTGTATTTCCAGATGATGCTTGAGCTGGTTGACGGTATTCGGCGCGGGGATGCCGGGAATCGTCACCTGTGCGGTCTCTGGCACTTCGACTGTCCACACACGCCCCGCCTGATCTTGGACGGTCAGAATATTTTCAGTGCGCTTCATGATCTCGCCCAGCACGACCGCGCCCGTGCGCGCCGCGATTTGTTCGCCCGTCGCCATTTTTTGATCGCCCTCTTTGGGGATGACGCCGACCGTATGCGCGATCAGTTTGGTATCGCTGTCGTATTCACCAATCGCGATGATCTGGTCGCCGTGGCGTTCTTCACCCAACATCTGCCCTTGATTACGCAGTTGTAAGAACGGCTCGCCCTTCATCAAAACATCGGAATCACGCCCGTGCTGCTTCATGATCGCAATCGTTTCGTCGAACATGCCCAGGTCACGCATCGATTTGGCGAACCAGCGCGCGTATAACAGGTGCATCGTCGAATGTTCCGCGCCGCCCGTATAGGTATCGACCGGCAGCCAATACGCGGCTTCTTCGGGGTCGAACGGTTTGGTCGTTAAATGCGGACTCAAATAGCGATAAAAGTACCATGACGAACACATGAACGTATCCATCGTATCGGTTTCGCGCCGCACCGGGTTCCCGTTTTCGTCGGTCGCGTCGATAAACGACGGATGATTGCTCAACGGATTACCGACGCCTGTAATCTGCACATCGAGCGGCAGTTCGACAGGCAGCACGTCATCTGCGACAGGCTTGACCGATCCATCGGCGCTGTAGACCATCGGAATAGGTGAACCCCAATAGCGCTGGCGGCTGATCAACCAATCGCGCAGACGATAATTGATCGCTTCTTTGCCCACGCTTTTTTCGACCAACCAATCGATGACGGCGCTGATCGCCGGATTCTTGCGCCCTTTTTCACCATTGCTCGGCGTACCATCGAAATGGTCGCTGTTGACCATGACGCCCGCGCCCGCATACGGGGTTTCGCTGACGGGCGCTGTTTCACCGTCGGTCGGACGAATGACTTCACGGATCGTGATGCCATATTTGAGGGCGAAACTGTGGTCGCGTCCGTCGTGCGCCGGAACCGCCATGATCGCGCCCGTGCCATAGGTGATCAATACATAATCCGCGATCCAAATCGGCACGCGCTCATTGTTGACTGGATTGATCGCATAGCCGCCTGTGAAGACGCCGGTTTTTTCGCGGTCGTCGCTCTGGCGTTCAATTTCGGTCGCGCTCGCCGCCACCACGATATAGGCGTCAACGGCGCTTTGCTGCGCGGGCGTCGTCACTTTTTTGACTAACGGATGTTCGGGCGCTACGACCATAAATGTCGCGCCCCATAACGTATCCGGTCGCGTGGTAAAAATCTCGAACGCTTCACCCGACTCGGTCGTAAAGGTGACGCGCGCGCCTTCGCTGCGCCCGATCCAGTTGGTCTGCATGATGCGCACAGGTTCGGGCCAATCCAGCGACCTGAAATCCAGCAGTTCGTCGGCATAGCGCGTATATTTGAAGAACCACTGTGTCATCATCTTCTGGATGACGGGCTGCCCGGTGCGCTCGTCTTTGCCGTCGATCACCTGCTCGTTCGCCAGTACCGTTTGCAGCGTGGGCGACCAGTTGACCAGTGCTTCGCCGTGAAACGCCAAACCCGCTTGGTAGAATTTCTTGAAGAACCATTGCGTCCACCTGTAGTAGGCGGGTTCGCAGCTCACCGTCTCGCGTTCCCAATCGAACATTGCGCCCATCGTGCGCAGTTGCACGCGCATCCGTTCCATGTTGGCGTATGTCCAGGTCGCAGGGTGAATACCACGCGAAATAGCAGCGTTTTCGGCAGGCAAGCCAAACGCATCGAACCCCATCGGGAACAACACGTTATAGCCCTTCATGCGCATATAACGGGCGCGTGTATCGCTCGGCGGCATGGCGAACCAGTGCCCCATGTGCAAATCACCGCTCGGATACGGCAGCATTGTCACCGCATAATGCTTAGGCTTATTCCAATCGACTTTGGCGCGATACACGCCGTCGGTTTCCCACTTTTGCTGCCACTTCGCTTCAATCGCGGAGGGCTGATATTTAACTTTGTCGCGTTTGTCGTCAGTCATATTCTCACTCTTGGTTGGTGATTAGCAATGAGCCATCAACGCTTCGTAAAAAAGGGCGTGTAGACCATGTAAGCGGATAGCTTATCGCAAAAGCCAAAAGCTAACCGCTGCACGTTTGGCACAATAAAAAAGACACAAACAACGACCCAGACATGGGCGCGTTTGTGTCTTTCGGTCACAGTACCCTGCTAGAAAAAAGCAGGGCAGGTGGACAGTTCAACGATAGGGGTCATCTCGCTGCGGACGACGGTCAGGACGCGCCGGCACCGGGATAGGGACGCGCACAGGTTTAGGACTCGGCTGTGGATTCAAAAGTCGATCCAGCGACCGGTCTATATCATCGATTAAGCCGCGAAGTCGGCGCATCGCATCATCTACAAAATTACGTTTTTGCGGTGACACAACCGTTCCCTTCCGTCCAAAAATGGGCGATGGTCGTTACCGAACAGAAAAACCCCGACGCAGCATTGCGTATGGGGGGTTGATGGACCTAAAGGGATTCGAACCCTTGACCTCTTCAATGCCATTGAAGCGCTCTCCCATCTGAGCTATAGGCCCTCGCGTGGGATGGCGAAGTTAGGTGCAATTGTAGCCCCGTCGCACGTATGCGTCAAGATTAAGGATACACGCGTTTCGGCTTTTGTATATAGCCCAAATGCCCAACGTTGAGCAGAGAGTGGTGAGAAAAATGTCACAAATCCTATTCACGAGACCATCAACGCAAAAGCGACGATAGTTGGGGCAGTAGTAAACTCGCTATCACAATCAGCACAATGATCAGCAGCGCCACACGCCCTAACGTCCAAAAATGGCGGCGGTTGATATTTCCGACTCTGCCAATCGTGAGCGGGTCGTTATCACCCGGCGACTCATCACCAAAATCGTCGATATCGCGCTCGTCGGGGTACTCGTCGTCGTCGATCCAGTCATCGCTGCGTGTGGGACTCATGAGTCGATGACTGCTATTTCATCGAGCATGGCGCTGAACGTCTCTACAGGCAGCCCCATAATCGCGGTATAACTGCCCGTATAATGCGCCACCGGATTAAATCCAGTCGTATCTTGAATGGCGTAGCCGCCCGCTTTATCGAACGGCTCGCGGGTGGCGATATAAGCGTCGATATGGGCGTCGGTGTAGTCGCGCATGGTCACGGTCGCGGTCGTCACACGGGTAATGAGGGCTGAGTGTTCGATACCCACGTCGATTTTAAGCACTGTCAGCGCGGTCGCCACTAGATGATCGCGTCCACGCAGCCGCGCGAGCATGGCGCGGGCATCGGCGGCATCGAGGGGCTTTTCGAGAATATCGAACGCGTCCACTTCGGGAATCACAGTGGTATCCGCCGAGATGATCAGCGTCGTTTCGCCCACACTTGCACCAATCCGCGCGGCGACGGCTTGCGCTTTTTCACGGCTGAGGCGCGCGATGTAATCGAGCGGCGCTTCGTCGGCGCGGCGTACTTCTTCGATGTCTGGCTTGACGACGGTGAACGTGATCCCTTGCTCGCTCAAAATTTCACGGCGGCGCGGTGACCCCGAAGCGAGGATATAACGCATAGAAGCCTCTTTTTTTTCTGAACCACAGCGAACACGGACAACACAGAGTATTTTGACATGCTCTCTGCGTCCTGTGTGCGTCCGCTGCGGTTAAGCGCTTTTCAATAAAAAAGGCGATCTTCAGATCGCCCTTGTTCCGTTCTCAAGACGCAGCCCGATGTTACTTGTCGTCGTCGTCGTCTTCGTCCCAGTCTTCGTCGTCTTCATCATCGTATACGCCATGCGCGTGACCATGCGCGAGTTCTTCTTCGTCGGCGGGGCGGATGCTCAACACATCGATATCGTAGGTGAGCGTCTTGCCCGCAAGCGGGTGATTGAAATCGAGTTCAACGGTCGCATCGTTGATCGATTTGACGTGTGCCAGTTCAATCGAGCCGTCTTCGTTTTCGACTTCGATCATCATGCCGATTTCAAGTTGTTCCACATCGGGAACATCATCACGGTCGAGCGACTCGATGTTTTCGGCATCATATTCGCCATACGCATCGTCGGGGGACAGCGTGACCTTGAGGTTTTCGCCAACGGTTCTGCCATTCAGCGCTGTTTCAAGACCGGGCAGAATATTATCCGCGCCGTGCAAATAATCGATCTGATTGTCGTCGTCGTTTTCTTCTTCGACATACAGCTTGCCATCGACAAACAGCTTGTATTGAAAGCTGACGACTACGCCGTCCGCGACTTTTTGATTTTCCGATGCCATAAAACGGCAGTCCTTTCAAATTTGGAGGGTGATCCAGTGTGGAGCGGGATACTTCGACATTATAGAGGACTCCTATCGCTTGTGAAATAGGCAAAAAATGAGCACGGTTTGCGCGGTATAATGGGTATGAAATGAAGGCGAGCAATGCGGAGGGATGATGCAATACTATCATAATGAAAGCACAGACCGATAAAGACGGAAAACTGCGTATCGGACTTCCTGCGCGATTTGCCAACAAAAAAACTGGAAATCGTTCTGGTTTTTAGTGTAGAAGGTGAAGCGGAAGCACTCGATGAAAACGGGTATCCCGTTGGCTTGTTAGAAGCAACCTATGACGTTTCAGTCGATACTCCGCTCGAAATTCTCTATGATCCGCCGATTATTGCGTCCGAAACAGTGGAAAATTAATGAAGTATTTGTTGGACACCAATGTGATCGCCATCTATATCAACGGGCGCGTTCTCAAGCTTCGGACAAAACTCGATAGTACCTCTGTTGATGAAACAGGGGTTTGCTCGATTGTCAAAGCCGAATTATTCACGGGATCGCTGAAAAGCAATCAAGCTGAATCCATACGCCAACTGCAACAAGCACTTATCGACCGCTATTTGTCGCTCCCATTCGATGATCACGCTGCCGAATACTACGCACGTATCCGTATCGATTTGGAACGCAAAGGCACGCCGATTGGTAGCAACGACCTGATGATCGCCGCAATTGCGGTTGCCAACGACCTCACACTGATCACCCATAACACGGCGGAGTTCGGGCGTGTGGCGGGCTTGCAGCACGACGATTGGGAAGCCTAGTTGTGTGACGATTGATTGGGCGTGGAGCGAAGATGGCTCGCTTTCCAAACGTCAGGGTCGGTGAATTCACGAAGATCGCGGTCGGGCGTCCAGTTTTTGCCATCGGGGAGTATTGTGGTTTCGTCGAACTGCTCGCGGTACAAACTCGCACCTCGCAACTTTGCGCCCATTAATTTTGCGCCGCGCAAATCTGCGTTTACTAACGACACACCTTCCAGGTTACTCATCGTCAAGGTCGCGTTTTTCAGATTCACATTATGTAATGACGCGTGCTGCAAATTGATCCAGTTTAGTTCCGCGTTTTGGAGATTTGCCCAGTTCAAATCTGCCGCTTGAAGATTTGCTTCCCACAAACGTGCGCCTTCTAAACTTCCATCGGCGAGCCAGCCTTTAAGCTTCAACAACCGCACTGCGTCACGCGCAATATCGTTACTCTGACTTGCCATCTGTGAAATAAGTTCTTCTTTCCGCTCGCGTTCTGCGTCATCTCTATTCAGTCGATCAATCACCAGCACTGTCAGCCCGACGCTGACCAACTCGATCCCGAAGTTCGAGTAGGTTTGGTCAATAAAATCGAGCAAGAAAAAGTCGACGCCTGCTTGTTTAAGAGCGCGCAGCACAAAACCTACTAAGATGATCGCAATCCCGATGCCGATAAACGTATACGCGGCTTGGCGCGATCGACTCAGCGTGCGCCACCATACACGCGTAAGTGGGCGTGGTGCGTTAGGCGCAGCGGGAAGATTTTGCGGTGAGTTAATCATTCCAACCCCTAAGCTTTGTCAACGACCCCATAGCTAAAGCTAGGGGCTTGCAGTTATGGCGGGCGCGAAGCCCAAGACACACACCACGTATGGCGGATTGACTGCCGCCCGACTCGCTATTACACGAGCCGCGTTGTGGAACTCCCGTTCCGTTGTCGGTCTGGTGTTGAGCCAGAATAAACCGTTTCTCTGCCTGAGCAGAGTGCCTTTTCGACTGTCCTGATTGTATAACAGAAAGGAAAAGGGCGCTATCCCTCCCCATACCTAAAGGCAGGGGTATCTCGCGCCGATTTGATGAAATATGGCAGACTATAATCAATCTCTCCGTTTCCGCCCACCCGTTGCACGGCTATACTTGATGCTACGTTTCTTATTACTCTGCACTCATCACTCATTACCTGGAGTGTTCATGTCCATCGCGTGTTTTGGCGAACTCTTGATCGATTTTGTCGCGCTGGAATCCGGCGTTACCGTTGGCGAAGCGTCCGGCTTTCAGAAAGCGCCCGGCGGCGCGCCCGCCAATGTCGCCGTCGCCGCCGTGCGTTTGGGCGCGGAGTCGGCATTTCTCGGTCAGGTCGGTGATGACCCTTTCGGGCATTATCTGGCGGATGTACTGCGCACCGATGGCGTCGATACACGCGGCTTAAAGTTTTCGCCTGCTGCACGCACCGCGTTGGCGTTCGTCAGTTTGCGCGCGGATGGCGAACGCAGTTTCGTCTTTTATCGCAACCCCAGCGCCGATATGCTGATGACGCCCGCCGATGTCGCCACGGACGTGATCGACAGCTACGACGTGTTTCATTACGGATCGATCACGTTGATCGACGAACCAAGCCGATCCGCGACGCTGGCAGCGATTGATCATGCGCGCGGCGCGGGCAAGCTGATCAGCTATGACCCGAATTTACGCATGAGCTTGTGGGAAAACGCGGACGCCGCCCGCGCCGGTATGTTGGCGGGCTTGAAGTACGCGCATATCGTCAAGGTAAGCGAAGAAGAATTGGACTTTTTGCTGCCCGGCGTCGAAGTCATCGACGATGACCCGGTGGCGGCATTATGGCGCGAAAACACGCGCTTGATCTGCGTGACGCGCGGGGCAAACGGTGCCATTTTGTACACGCGCGACGGCAAACGCGCCGAGTCCGACGGGTTCAAAGTATCGACGGTCGATACCACAGGTGCAGGTGACAGTTTTGTCGCGGCGCTGCTGACCGAGATCGGCAAGCGTGGCGATGAATGGGATCAACATTTGAACCAGATTGTGCGCTTTGCCTGCGCGGCGGGCGCGTTGACCACGACCGGACGCGGCGCGATCCCGTCGCTGCCGACGCGGGCGCAAGTCAATGCGTTCCTGAACGGGTGAACACCAAGAAGATCATATGAAGACACGGAGGCACGAAGGTTGATGAAACACGACTATGCCATCATCATCGGGGCAAGCATCGCAGGATTATTAGCGGCGCGTGTGGCGAGCGACCATTTCGCCAGCGTAATCATCATCGAACGTGATACCCTGCCCGATGACGACGCGCAGCGTGCGGGCACACCGCAAAGCCGCCATGTGCATGGCTTACTCGTGCGCGGGCTGGAGATTATGCGCGCCATGTTTCCCACGTTGGATGACGACCTCGACGGAGCGGACGTACCGCGTATGGAATGGATGAGCGGAACGATCCAACACATTCCGTCAGGATGGGCACCGCGCTACGCCAGTGGTTTAGAGACGCGCCCGGTCAGCCGTGCCGCCCTTGAAGCGATTATCCGGCGGCGCGTCAAAGCGATCCCAAATGTGACGTTCATGACGGGGGTGCAGGTTGCCGACCTGATTACAAATGCCGAAAAAACGCAGGTTATCGGCGTTCACACCGTGCCTAGACGTGCAACGGGTCATGCTTCGGCTTCGAAGTCGGGGAGCGTGTTAGGAGAAGGGGCAAATAACTTTTCCCTGTATGCCGATCTCATCATCGATTGCACCGGGCGGGCGTCGAAAATGCCCGACTGGTTAGGGGTGCTCGGCTATGAAACGCCGCGCGAAGAAATTATCAACGCGCATCTGGGCTATGCGACACGGACGTACCAGATGGACGCCAGTTTTCAACCTGATTGGCACGCGCTGCTCATGCTGCCCTCGGTGGAGTCTCCACGCGGCGGCGTGCTGACCGAAATCGAGCGTGGCAAATGGATGATGACGTTGGCAGGGGTGGGCGACCTGCCACCCACCGATGAAGCGGGATTATCGGCATTCGTGGACGCGATCGCCGCGCCGCCCCTGCGTGAGGCGCTGCATCACGCTACCCCGCTCACGCCGATTTATGGCTATCGCCGCACCGAAAATCGCCGCCTGCGTTATGACAAGCTCAAGCGGATGCCGCGCGGCTTGATCGTGATGGGCGATGCGGTCGCAGCGTTCAATCCGGTCTATGGACAAGGCATGACCGCGGCGGCATTAGGCGCGCAAGTATTGGATTTACACTTGCGCGCGCAGGAAAGCAAAGGGTTTGAACTGGCGTTTCAGCGGCAGTTAGTGCGCACGATTGCGCCCATGTGGTTGATGGCGGTGACAGAAGATGCGCGTTACCCCACAACCGACGGCGTGTGCTGGCGTGGGGTTTATAAACTGCTCAATCGTTATAACGACTGGTTGTTCGCGCGCTTACCGCACAGCCTCACGATCAGCCAATCGTTTCTGCGCGTGCTGCACGTGATCGATCCGCCGACGGCGGTAATGCGTCCGCGCGTGTTGTGGGCGCGGTTGTTCGCGCGTCGCGCCGCCGAACAAATTCCGGGATCAGCAGCAGTTGAATCAGCCCGTTCATAACGACGATGATCGTGCTGCCTTCGTGACCGAGTACGCTCAACGGCAGTGGCAAATCGATCAGGAACGCACTCATGAGCAGGGTGACGATCACCGCCAGCGCGAACGCGATATTTTGCCACACCACGCGCCGCGCTTTCTGGCTCAGGCTGATCGCAAACGGGATCAGTTCAAGCCGATCGCCGATCAAGACCACGTCGGCGGTTTCTAACGCCACGTCGCTGCCTGCTGCGCCCATGGCGATGCCGATGCTGGCGGTTGCAAGCGCGGGCGCATCGTTGACGCCATCACCGACCATCGCGGTCGCGCCGATCTCGCGCTGAAGCTGTTCAATGATGCCGACTTTTTCGTCGGGCAGTAAGCCTGCATAGACACGGTCGACGCCGACCGAGCGCGCGATCGATGCGGCGGCTTGGGGATTATCGCCCGTCAGCATGACCGTTTGCACGCCAATGCGTTTAAGTTCGGCGATCATTTGTCGAGCGGCAGGACGCACTTGATCTGCCAGCGCAATCACCGCGATCACATCGCCCGCGCGGCGCATTGTGGTCACAGTTTTGCCTTCACCTTCCAGACGCTCGATGATCTGGATAATGTCGGCGTTCAATATCATTCCCTCTGCCTCCATCGATGTGGGGCTGCCGACTTCGACCACGATCCCCTCAAGGGTGGTACGGATGCCACGACCGGGCAGCCCCTTGAAATCGGTTGGCTCGATCAACGTCAGCCCGCGCGCGCGCGCCGCCATCGTCACCGCTTTAGCGAGCGGGTGTTCGCTGCGCGCTTCGGCGCTGCCCGCGAGACGCAGTACCTGCTCCTCCGTCCATGCGCCAAACCCGATGACATCGGTGACGGCGGGCTTGCCCATCGTGAGCGTGCCGGTTTTATCGAAGGCGACGGCTTTAATCACCGCAAGCCCTTCTAAATATGCGCCGCCTTTGAATAAAACGCCGCGCCGTGCGGCGGACGCGATCGCGCTGATAAAAGCGGCGGGCGTGCTGATGACGAGCGCGCACGGGGTGGCGGCGACCAGCACGACCATCGCCCGATAAAAGTTACTTTCAAAATCAACCAGATTGAGCACAGGCGGCACGACGATCAACAACGCGACGCCGATCAAAATCGCCGCTGCGTAGCGCTGCTCGAAGACTTCGAGAAATCGCTGCGTCGGCGCTTTACTATCCTGCGCGTTTTCGACCATTTGAATGATGCGCGACAGCATGGTGTCTTGCACTTGTCCGGTCGCTTCGACATCGAGCGCGCCCTGCTGATTGAGCGTCCCAGCGAAGACTTTATCGCCGCTGGTTTTATCGACTGGAATCGACTCGCCTGTGATCGGGCTTTGATCGATTGACGAGCTTCCAGCGCACACGATGCCATCGACCGGAATCCGTTCACCGGGTTGGATCAGGATCACGTCGCCAGGTTGAATCGCCGCGACCGCGACGATGCGCAGCGTGTCACCGTCCTTGATCGTCGCTTGATTTGGGTACAGCTTGAGCAAGCCTTTAATCGCCTGTCGGCTGCGACCGATTGCGTAGCCTTGCAGCACATTGCTGAGCGAGAACAGGAACAGCAGCAGCGCGCCTTCGTGCCAACTGCCGATCGCTGCCGCGCCAAGCGCCGCCAAAATCATAAGCAGATCGACATTGAGTTTGGCGGGTTCATCCGCTTCGCGCGCGCAGCATGAATCGGCGTGCGTTTGTTCATATGACTTTATCACGCCAAAACTCAACAGAATTTCGACGACGCCGTGATACCCGCCTGCCGCGTATGCGGTCAGATTGAGCAGCATGATCAACCACAGCGGTGCAGCCAGCGCTGTGCCAGTCACGCTGCCTATCAGCGCTACCAGTGTGATGATGACGAGCCAGATTTCAAACGAAAGCAGATCTGCTTTCGCTGTCGTGGGTTCGGTTTGGGGTGGAGCGAGGGGGCGGATCGTTTGATTCATGACTCACCTCAGATGCACTAAATTGGATGGTATTTCGATCGTGACGCTCCCCATGCCTAAAGGCAGGGGCTTCTGAACGACGCTTGCGCTTACCGTCGCCTTACGGCGTTGGCAGAGGCGCTGCGTTATCGTTCACGGATGCGTCCCATCCGTTTTGCATTAAAGCACGTTGCAAGATATTAATCGCCGCGTTGTGGTCTCGGTCTAGCGATAGACCGCAACCACAATCAACCCAACGGGTCGAAAGGTCGAAGTCTTGAAACAACACGCCGCAGTTCGAGCAGCATTTGGACGTGTAGGCAGGCTTTACCGCAATCACTTCACGTCCGGCGCTTACAGCCTTGTACGTGAGGAATTGGCGGAATATACCCCATCCACTATCCAGAATGCTTTTACTCAGGTGGCGGTT
>JBBRAA010000077.1:0-15189 GCA_038207205.1 Aggregatilineales bacterium | reverse complement strand
TTTCTGATAAAGTTGCATTGCAAACTCAGTGAATCACGAATGTTCACCAGCCCTCATACCCCGACCCCGTCTCCCACAGGGAGAAGGGGAGAAAAACGCGCGTTTGAAGGCCCGCGCCCGGGGGGCGGGGGCTTTTGGGGGAGGGCAAAAACAAGGTTTCGTGATTCACTGAAACTTCACTGACAGTGCTGTAAATAGCTAAAGGGACTTTACAGGTTCAACATCATTTTCATTTACGCTCTTCACATTACAGAAAGTATAACAGCTATAGCCAATAAGAGCGGTAAGACCTAATTGAGAAATACATAAACTTACTCGTTACAAAACCAGCCTATAAACATGAATTAAATTGGGCTTTTCATCTTACTTGCGCTTAGAAAATTACTCGCGGAAATCAAAAACACAAAGCACAAAAGTTCTAATTCTGTCACTCCAACTACCTACGTTACTCCACCCCGCCGAACTGCTTATTCTGCTTGGTCTTTTTGAGAAAATTGTCCAGCCGCGTCTTGAATACATCCGACTGGCGGCGCTGTTCTTCGATATAACCGATGCGAATCCGCTTGTACGAGTCGGAAAAGCGCTCGAAGTTGCCCCATATTTCTGGGTCATCTTGGAGCGCTTTGAGAATATCCGACGCGATTTTGAATGCTTCAAGCGATAAATCAGGCAGTACCGCCCGCCCCGCGTCAGTCATCTTGCCCGCCGCGATCAAACGACGCGCGCGGTCTTTGTTGAGTTCCGTCCAATTACTTTTGGCGCGACGCGGCGTAAAGCGCTGTGCCGATTTTTCAGCGTCGATCTTTTTGGCGATGCCGTCGATCCAGCCGAAACACAGCGCTTCTTCGACGGCGTGCAAATACAGAATGCTCGGCTTGTCGCTTGATTTCGGATACGTGACCAACCAAATTTCGTCTTTGTCAGCATGGTGCTGCTCCAACCATGCCCGCCATGCCGCACGGTCGGGCGCGTAAAAGGTTTCCGTGATCGGCATTGGCGGCATTAGACTAGACTTCCCGCTCACCTTCATATGTGATCAAACGGGCGGCGCGGTTGCGCGTCACATAGCTGTGCGCCCATTGAGTCAAAACCAGCGCACGATTTTGAAACGTGACCAACTGCATCAAGTGGACGAACAACCACGCCAGCCAACCCAACAGCCCGGTAAAACGGATCGTGTGCAAATCAGCGACGGCGGCGGCGCGCCCGATGGTCGCCATATTGCCTAAATCGCGATAGACGAACGAACTCGGCGGTGGCATCGAACGCACGCGCGCGCGGATCACACTCGCAACATAGTTCCCTTGCTGCTTGGCAACTTGTGCGACACCGGGCAGCGACTTGCCGTCGGTTTCAAAATGCGCCAAATCACCGACGATGAAAATTTCTGGGTAATTAGCGATGCTGCAATCACCGGTGACGATCACGCGCCCGGCTTTATCGATTTGTGCGCCCGTCGCGTCGGCAATCGTCTTGCCAAGTTCGATGGCGCGCACGCCCGCGCCCCATAAAACCGTTTTGGCGGCGATCCGCTCGCATTGGTCGCCACTTTTAACGGTCACGCCATCATGATCGACGTCGGTGATCAAAGTGTTAAGACGCACTTCGACACCCATTTTTTCGAGCGCATGGCGCGCATATGCTGATAATTTTTCGGGGTACGGCGTGAGCAGTCGATCCAGCCCTTCGACCAGGATAATTCTTGCCTGTGCAGGGTCAATCGAGCGGAAATTACCGCGCAGCGTATAGTGTGCGATCTCCGCCAGCGCGCCTGCCAGTTCGACCCCCGTCGCGCCGCCGCCGGTGACGATGAACGTGAGCCATGCTTTGATTTTCTCCGGGTCGGTTTCGCGTTCCGCGTGCTCGAACGCCGATAAGACTTGTGTACGAATCGTCGTCGCATCTTCCAGGGTTTTTAAGCCGGGCGCTTGCGCTTCCCATTCGTCATGACCGAAATAGTTGTTTCGCATCCCAGCGGCGACGATTACACTGTCATACGGAATATCGTCGCCGTCGCGCAAATGGACACGGCGCGCCAGTGGGTCGATGCTGATGACATCACCTAAAATTACGCGCGCGTTGTGCTGTTCTTTGAGAAAGGCGCGTAACGGCGTGGCGATATTGGCGGGCGAGAGCGAGCCCGTTGCCACTTGATAGAGTAACGGCTGGAACAGATGAAAATTTCGTTTGTCGATGAGGGTGATTTGTACGTTCTCGCGGTGGAGTTCTGTCACCGCCGCCAAGCCACCGAAGCCGCCGCCAATCACTACGACTCGGTGTACTGTCTGCATTTGCATCTGTGTAGCCCTCTTATACAACTATTGTCGCTCGCTTGATTATGCTTGTGATGGTTATCACAAATAAGACGGTGTGATTGTATCTGATCTTTCGTTTACGACGATGCCTAGCCTAAATCGGGGTCGATTCCGGCGGCGCGTGCGCGTTCTATCACAGCGCGGGCTGCGCGGATGATCGGCATATCGACCATTTTGCCATCGAGCGCGAAAGTGCCCCGCCCTGTGGCTTGATGATCGTCATGCGCGCGAATCAGCCGGAGCGCCGTCGCGACTTGCTCATTTGTCGGCGTAAAAACGCGCTGAATAGGCTCGACTTGCGCCGGATGAATCGCCAATTTGCCCGTATAACCCATGTGCAATGCAGTTTCGGCATCGGTCATCAAGCCATCCGTATCTTGAAAACCAAGATAGACGGTATCGACCGCCTGTAAGCCAAATGCTTTGGCGTGCAGCACGACTGTGCCGCGCGCATACGCGATTTCGGCGCCACCCACGGTACGAGTCAAGCCCATATCACCCGCCAAATCTTCCGCGCCGAAGATCAATGCGACCAGACGCGGCGAATTTTCGACGATCTCACGAATATTGACGACGCCTAACGCGGTTTCGATGATCGCCAGCACAGCGATACTGCCTTCAATCCAATTGTGGCGGCGTTCGGATTCGGTCAATCGTTCGCTCAACTGCGCGATTTGCCATGCGGCTTCAACTTTGGGGACGACATAGCCATCCGGCTGCGCGTCGACGGTCGCGGCGATATCGGCATCGGGGAAGATATCGCGCACGATTGGATTAAGGCGTACCAACTTTTCGGTACGCCCAAAGTCGATTTCACGCAGGGCGGCGGCGATTACAGAGCGCGCTTCATCTTTGGCGTTCAGCGCCACACCGTCTTCTAAATCCATGATGATGGAATCGACGCCGACCGCCACACCTTTCTCGATTTTACGACGCTCATCGCCCGGCATGAACAATAAAGCGCGTCTCGCTCGCATGGTCGCCTCCTAAAACTTGTCGGGGTAAATCTCGCGTGCCAATGCTTCTTCTTGAGCGATCAAATCGCTCAACAACTGCAAACCACCGTTCCAAAACGCCGGGTCGTTGAGGTCGATACCGATTTTTGCCAGCAACCGATCCGGGTAATCGCTGTTACCCGCTGCGAGCAGTTCAAGATACTGCGGCACGAACGAGTCGCCACGTTCCTGATACAGTTTGTACAGCGCCAGGACGAGCAGTTCGCCAAACGCATAGGCGTAGACATATCCTGGCGACCCGACGAAATGGCTGACATAGCTCCACCAGATGCCGTAATCGTCACTCAAATTTACGCTGTCGCCGAACATCTTACGCTGGGTTTTCAGCCAAATTGTATTGATCTGGTCAGTCGAAAGTTCGCCTTGTTCGCGGCGCGCGGTATGCAACCCATCTTCAAAACGATTCATCGCCACTTGACGAAATACCGTCGCAAAACTGTCCTCGATTTTTTGTGCCAACATCAACAAGCGCGCTTTGGGGTCGTTTTCCTGGCGCAGCACATCCTGAAACGTGAGCATCTCACCAAACACCGACGCGGTTTCTGCGGTCGTCAGCGGCGTGTACTGGTAGTATAACCCTTGCGCCTGACCAGCCAGGAATTGATGCAGCCCATGACCGAGTTCATGCGCGAGCGTCATGACTTCACGCGGTTTACCTGTGAAATTGACCAGAATAAACGGATGCGCGCTCGGTACAGCGGCGGAGGCAAACGCACCCCCGCGTTTGTTCGGCAGCAGCGCGGCATGAATCCAGTTTTCATCGAAGAAGCGCTTGACGATTTCGCCTGCCTGTGGGCTGAACGCCTGATACGCTTTGGTGACAACCGCGCGCGCTTCTTCCCACGAATACTGCGAGGTTGGCGCATCCGCGAGCAGCGGCGCGTAACGATCATATTCGGTCAGTTCATCAAGACCAAGCAGCGCACGCTTGAGACGATAATGACGCGCGACGATTTCGTAATTCGACGTGACCGCGTTTACCAACGCATCGACGACCGTATCTGGCGCTTTGTTATCCATATTGCGCGCGCTGATCCATGTCGGATAGCCGCGCCGTGCATCATCCTGCGCTTTATCTTGCAGCAAAATATTGAATACATAGGTCGTTTCCATGCTGCGCGCGCGCAGCCCTTCCGCGACCAATGTGGCTGCCTGGCGACGTACATCACGGTCTGTGCTATACAATTTATCGAGGATTTTCGACAAATTGATCGACTCGCCATTCCAGTCAAAACGCAGCGCGCTGATCAACTGGGTAAAAAAACGATTCCAGGCAGCGCGCCCAGTCACACTTTTTTCGACCAACAAACTTTCTTCAACTTCGCTGAGCATAAACGGGCGAAATCGCAAATCACTTTCGAGCAAATGTGCATATTTGTGCAGCGTCGGTTGTGCCAGCAGTGCGCGCGATTGGTCATCGGGCGTCGCTTTCCATTCCAGATCGAAGAACATGATCTGCTGTTCGATGGTCGCGTTAAATTCCTGCGCACGCGCCAGCAACGCACCTAATTCAGGCGCAGACGTATCGGTGGCAAAATTGAGAAAGGCATAGCTGCTGATGCGTCCCAATTTGTCATACAGCGCTTCGCGCTCTAACAACGCGTCGATCATCCCTTCGGCGTCGAGTGTTGCCACCTGACCACGATACGATGCCGCGAACGACTCCGCTTGCTGGCGAATCGTGTCCATATCGTGCGTAATTGCCGGGTCTTTCGGGTTGGAATAGAAAATCGACAAATCCCAGATTATGTTTTCAGCACCGGTGGGCGCTTCTTTTACGAGATCGATCATAGCCTTCATCTTTCCGTAAAAATTTAATGAAACGAGGTTTAAGGAGTTTACCATGAACTCCTTAAAACCGTTCAACTTTTCTTAAATGGATCGATTTTTAGGTCGCGTCATTGAGAAAGAGCATTCCAGTGTGAAAGTTTTTCGTGCATCATCGCTAAGCGGCTGACCGAACAAGCGCCAGTGCGATCAAACCAACTCTGCGCCCAATCTACACGAAACGTTCGATATTTGGGGCGTTGTTGGGATATAACATGGGAGTTTCCTTTTGACTATAGCTGAACACCTTGTACAAACGGTGTGCATTGTCAAAGGATTCATCTATTTCCAGAGGAGCGACACATCACATGGCGACATTGAATGAAACCGACATCGGCGCGCGCTTGAGCCACTTAAACGGTTGGGCGCGTAATGGCATGGTGATCAGCAAGCTGTACGCCATGGAAACCTACATGACAGGGTTGGCGTTCGCGGCGGCGGTGGGCACAGTGTGCGAAGCATTGGGGCATCACCCCGATATCTTGATCGGCTGGCGCAAAGTCACGGTGAGCTTTACCACGCACGACGCCGGCAACGTATTGACCGACAGCGACTTTGACGCTGCCGATGCTGTGGAACGGTTGGGCTACCCGACTGTTTAAGGACTATGAATCGCAGAGGACGCAAAGAACGCCGTGCAGTAAGTCCAACCGCTGAGCGCTGTGCGTCCTCTAGGATTGACTGTTTTCATTGATGAATACACTACTCAAAATTTTCGGCGTGCCGCATGAACTGCTGCATGTTGTTGCGCTGTGGTTGATCGGGCGGCGCGCGGTCGAATTTACTGCGCGTCATGTCCTCATCCCCGATGACTTGAGCATACGCCAGTATATTTTCGTCGCCGCGTTTCCGGGAGGCGTGTTCGCGTTCATTTTGTGTCTGGGCATGGTCGGTGTGTTACAGGCGACAGCGTGGCAACATGTACTTTTGGCGATCTTCGCTATCATTAGCGGAGGATTTGGTGTGACCAGTGCGTTCGGTGACTTTGATTTGATTGTGATGCGCTTACAAGAACGGAATATGGATAATGAGTGACGCCCCGCAGTTGGAATGGTGGAAAACAGGCGTGGTCTATCAGATTTACCCGCGCAGTTTCAAAGACAGCAACAACGATGGCATTGGCGATCTCGCTGGCATCACATCAACGCTCGATTATTTGAATTGGCTGGGCGTGGACGCACTGTGGCTATCGCCGATTTTTCCGTCGCCCATGAAAGATTTTGGTTACGATGTCGCAAATTATGTCGATATTCACCCGGCATTCGGTACGCTGGCAGATTTCGACGCACTGCTCGCAGATGCACACAAGCGCGATATGAAAGTGCTGCTCGACCTGGTGCCCAATCACACCAGCGATCAACATGCGTGGTTTCTGGAATCACGATCGTCGCGTGATAACCCCAAACGCGCTTGGTACCTCTGGCAGGATGCCAAAGCCGATGGATCGCCGCCAACCAATTGGCTGGCGTATTTTGGCGGGTCAGCATGGACATGGGACGAAAAAACCGGGCAGTATTACATGCACAATTTTCTGGCAGAACAGCCTGATTTGAATTATCGCAACCCGGCGGTGCTGGCAGCGATGCTCGACCAAATCAAGTTTTGGTTGGATCGCGGCGTCGATGGGTTTCGCGTCGATGTCATCGACCGCATGTTGAAAGACGAACAGTTCCGCGATAACCCGCCCAACCCTGCTTATGTCGCCGGACGCGATAACCCGATGTGGTCGCAGCTTCGCATGTACAGCGAAAATCGTCCCGGCATCAACGATTTGATCGCAGAATTTCGCACGCTGTTCGATCAATATGCCGACCGGGTCATGATTGGCGAGATCGCATACAGCACCGACCCCGAAGCGATCACCGGGTTTTATCACGAAGACGGGCGTGATTTGATCCAACTGCCGTTCAATTTCGCGCTCATCCTGCTGCCCTGGAACGCGCAGGCAGTACGTCAGTTCGTCGATGTATACGAAACAGCGCTCCCCGCCGATGGACAGCCGAATTATGTCATGGGTAATCATGATATGGAACGCCTTGCCAGCCGTATCGGAGCGGCACAGGCGCGCGTCGCCGCGATGCTGCTGCTGACGCTGCGCGGCACACCATTCATTTATCAAGGCGAAGAACTCGGCATGACCAATGGCGAACTCACACCCGCACAATATCAAGACCCACAGGGGATCAATACTGGCGTCAGCCGCGATTTTGAGCGTACACCGTTTCACTGGAATGGCGACGCGGGTGCGGGGTTCTCATCCGCGACGCCGTGGTTGCCCATCGCCTCCAATTACACGACGGTGAATGTCGAAAACGAAAAGCGCGATCCGTATTCGATGCTCAATTTATATCGTGCGCTCATCATCCACCGCCGCCTGATACCCGCGCTTATGCACGGCAGGTATAAATCGTTGGCGTCGCCTGCTGGCACTTTCGTTTATGTGCGGGTATATGGGCAGCAGTGCATTTTGGTCGCGCTCAACTTCATGGATCAAGCGCGAACGCTCATGTTAGGACTAACGGGCAGCGGTGAACTGCTGCTTTCGACCGCGCTCGATAGACAAGCCCAGCGCATTGATATCACCGCGCTAGACCTGCGTCCGAATGAAGGCGTCATGATTAGTTTATTAGCTTATAAGGTCGATAGGTGATTCATCTTAAGGCGTTGGAGCGCTCGTCTAAACCATTCCCTGACGAATTTCCTTTCAACGTGCCCGTGATTCAGTCGCTGGCACGTATTGAATTCACGACCGATGTCACGTTTTTTGTCGGGGAAAATGGGTCGGGCAAATCAACGCTGCTCGAAGCGATTGCGTGCGCGGCGCGCGTACCGACGATTGGCGCAGAGAATGTCGAGCAGGACGCGACACTCGCAGCGATGCGCTGCCTTGCAGATGCGCTGCGCTGGGAATGGACGAAAAAGACACGGCGCGGTTTCTTCATGCGGTCAGAAGATTTTTTCGGCTTCGCCAAACGGATCGGACAAATCGAACGCGATTTAGCCGAAGAACGCCACGACGTGAAAACCAGCTTTGCGGGGCGAAGTGAGTTAGCCGCGAACCTGGCATCGATGCCGTTTGACAAAGAACTGACCGCAATCCGCGAACAGTACGGTGATGGGTTGGACGCGCAATCGCACGGAGAAAGTTACTTCAAGTTGTTTCGCGCCCGCTTTGTCCCAAACGGCTTGTACCTGCTCGATGAGCCGGAGTCACCCCTTTCGCCGATGCGCCAACTGACGTTGATCGCGTTGATGAGCGACATGATCAAGCTCGGTGCGCAGTTTGTCATCGCCACGCATTCGCCCATCCTGCTGGCGTATCCTGACGCGGCGATCCTGAGCTTCGATAAGGGCACGATACAGCCCGAAAGCTACGAAAATCTGGAGCATGTCACGCTGACGCGTGCGTTTTTGAACGATCCTAAAAGCTTCTTGCGTCATTTGCTCGATTGAACATAAAAGTTGCTGCGTTCGTGTCATTCGTCCGCTATGTCGAATTCGACGGTCGCTTGTAATTGTCCGTTTACAAACAGGTCCGCGCTATAAGCCCCTTCATCGAAGCCGTCGTCACTTGTGAATTCGAACCAGGCTAATCGACCGTTTCTTCTTCTTCACCCTTGCCCACCCCTTGCAATCGTCGATAAGTCGCTTGCAGTGTGAGCGCGTCCGCGACATGAAACGGTTCTGGCGCTTCGACCCCGACCGTACCCGCCGCCCCGTAATCGATGAATGTTTGCAGCAGATCGCGATAGCGAAAATCGGCTTCATTGAGCGGGATATGCATTTTTTCGCCTTTGGCAGTATAGGCGATGCCGCTCATATGACTGTGCATATTTTTCAAGCCGTGATCGCCCAATTCGCGCTTGATCAGATCGAACGCCGTCACGAATTCTTCATAGCTGTTGAACGTCCCGTCGCCCGTCCGCGCGTGCAGATGTGCCCAATCGATGGCGGGCAGCACGCCGGGAACTTCGGCGGATAAACGTACGCATTCTTCCAACGTGCCGAACATAGCGCTTTTTCCCATCGTTTCTGGGCGCAAATAGACATCCACGCCTTCGCTTTTGAGCAGCGTTGTCAGTTCGATCAATTTGGTCTTCGCGCGCTGATACACGATTTCGCGGTCTTGACTATGATAACTGCCGGGATGAAACACAATATCGCGCGCGCCTGCCAAAAACCCCTTACGCGCGGCGGCGAGCAAACGTGCATCGCTTTTGCCCATTAAGTCATCGGTCTGGCTGTTCAGATTGATGAAGTACGGCGCGTGCACGCTCAAGCTGATGCCATATTTCGCGGCGGTCGCTTTGATTTCCGCGCAGGTGTCATCGTTGACGCGCACGCTTTGCGTCCAGGCAATCTCCAGGTGACCAAAACCGATTTCCTTCATATGTTTGATCGCGAGCGATGTCCCACCTGGAGTCGGTGTCGTCGGCGGCGCGCCGACCGTACCAAAGCGCAGTGCATCCTCATACGTCGTGGCTGCCAATAGAACTGCTCCTTGAAAAAGTATGTTATACACAGCAGTATTCAGTATAATCTATGTTTTACCGACTGCTGCCCGTGACAATGCGTAAACTGCCCTCTCTATCGTTCTACAACCAACCCGCCTGGCGTTATTACTTCACATTGTTCGGTCAGGCAAAACCGATGCTGGTGATTAGCCTGATCACAGCGCTTTTGCAAGCCGCGCTGCTGCTGCCGCTGATGATCGGCGTCGCCATCATCTTCAATCAAGCAATTCCGACGAGTGATGTGGGCTTGTTGATCGCGGTCGGCGTCGGTTTGTTGGTCACATATCTGCTCAACGGCGTGGTCGGGCTGGTCAACCGTTATGCCTCGTTAGTGATCACCAAGCGCGTAATCCAGAATTTGCGCGTCGATCTGGTCGATCGGCTGTACACATTCTCGCAAGCCTTTTACACCGCCGAAGATGCCAGCCAATTGCACACGCAAATGGTGCAGGATACCGAACGGTTGGACATTATGAGCAATCAGTTCGTGGCGCAGTTTTTGCCGTCGCTCATCGTCGCGGGCATCCTCAGCATCGCCCTGATCATCCTCAACGCCGCATTATTTGCGCTCATGGTCATCGTTTTTCCGTTCTTGTTCCTCCTCAACAATACGCTTGGCAAACTGCTCAATCGATACACGCAGCGCTTTCGCGCGGCATTCGAGTCGTTCAGCGATGGCGTGCTGTTTTCGATTCAGGCGATGCCATTGGCGCGCGCCCATGCTGCCGAATCCGACGAGATCACACGCCGCCGCGCCGAAATCGACACACTGCGCATCAAGAGCCAGTCCATGGCATGGCTGCACGCGGCATATATGCTCACGCACAACATTCTGTTTTACGCCTCTGGCATCATCATTCTGGTCGTCGGCGGCGTACAGGCGATCCACGGTGCGCTTACGGTGGGCGACCTGATCACGTTTTATATCGCCTTCGGTTTGCTGGGCGCGTATCTGATCAATCTTTCCAATACGATTCCGCATTTTGTCATGGGGGTCGAGTCGTTATACGCGCTGTATGCGCTGGTCACACAGCAAGACATCGACCCGTATGACGGCACACAGCCGATTCTGTATAAAGGCGGCGTGTGTTTATGCGATGTATGTTTCGGTTATGAAAACGAACCGCTGTTGAAAGGGATCGATTTGGTTATCAATCCCGGTGACTACATCAGCATCGCCGGACAAAGCGGCGCGGGTAAAAGTACATTGATCAATCTGATTATGGGATTTTATCGCCCGCAATCGGGGATCGTATGCGCCGATGATCAGCCGCTTGAAGCGCTCGATATGCGCGGTTATCGTCAGCAAATCGGCGTCGTCACCCAAGACCCGATTTTGTTCTCCGGCACGGTCGCGGAGAATATCGCATACGGCACGCCCCATGCCACGCGCGAACAACTTCAGGCGGCAGCCTTACGCGCCAACGTCCACGATTTCATCATGACGCTGCCTGATGGCTACGCGACGTTGATCGGCGAAAACGGCGCACGTTTATCCGGCGGTCAGCGCCAACGGATCGCTATCGCCCGTGCGCTGCTCAAACAGCCCGCACTGCTTATCCTCGATGAACCGACCAATCATTTGGACGAACGCAGTCGTCAGCACATCATGCGCGCGCTGCGCGACATGCCAAACGCACCCACAATCATCGTCATCAGCCATCAGGACGACTTGCTCACCCAGGCAGACCGCCGCTATGTCCTGCGTGATGGCGCTTTATGGCAGTCGGATGCACAATCGATAAAGGAAACATCGTGATAACCGTCGCCGCTCAAACGGGGTGGCAGCCGACCGCCCTTCAGACCGATCTTCTGCAGGCTGCGCTTTCGGATGATGCGCGCATCGTCGCGGATGCGTGGGCGTCGTGGCGCTCACAAGCGAATATCGAAGCCGTCGATGGATCGACGTTTCGATTGTTCCCGCTGCTTTATCGCAATCTGGAAACGCATCACATCGATACGCCAGAAATGCGCAAACTGCGCGGCGTGTATAAACATGCGTGGGCGAACAACCAGATTCAGTTACATCACATCAAGGCGGCGATCCGCGTATTGGATCAGGCGTGTATCCCGACATTGGTCTTGAAAGGCTTGGCGCTGGCGGTCGGCACGTATCACGATCTCGGCTTGCGCGCGACGGGCGACGGTGACGTACTCATCCCGTTCAAACGACGCGATGAAGCGTTAACACTGCTTAGCGCGCACGGCTGGACGATGAATGCGAGCATCCCACGATCACGCCTCGATTGGCTGCATGGTGCTGAACTCAAAAACGCGGTGGGCAAAGGCTTGGATTTGCATTGGCATTTGTCGTGGGAAGGCGTCGGTGGATGCACGGACGATGCTTTTTGGGCGGCGGCGATTCCGTTGGCGCTCGATGATGTGGCGACGCTGATGTTGTGTCCAGCTCATCAACTGCTGCATATTCTCGTACATGGCAGTTGGTGGAATACTGCGCCGGCTTTTCGGTGGGTTGCGGACGCGATCACCGTGATCCGAGCGGGTAGGATTGACTGGGATCGATTAATTTCTCAGGCGGACGCGCTGCACGTCACGCTCACCATCGCGCCGATGCTGCGTTATTTAATCACCGTGTTCAACGTGCCAATCCCTCAATACGTGATCGAGCGGCTGGAAAATATGCCTAAACCGTTGTGGGAACAGATCGAGTACGCGGCGAAACAGCGTCAGCGCCGCGTGTGGCACGGCACGATCTATCACCCGATCAAGTATGGACGCATCATGCTCAACAGTCGGCGTCCAGCGTGGGGATTCGTCGGCTATCTGCGCGATTGGTGGGGGATGGGTTCGCTGCGGCGCATCCCGGCGCAAAGTTTAGATATTTTAGTACGCGATGCGCGCAAGTTGTGGCGCTCACGCTAGAAATGTGTACGCTCAATCGATAATGAACAACGTCGCGTCAATATCCGTAAATGAGCGATGTGCTTCTGCACGATCTGCGATCTGGCAGCTCATGCCGGGCAGCAGCACAGATTTATGCCCATCGACTAACTCGGTTTCAAGCCGACCTTCCAGACACAACAAAATGTGTCCCGTTTTAGGGTCGAATGTCTGCATTAGCCACGCTCCAAACAAAAATGGCGAACAACTCGTCCTTATCGACGATTAAGGCATCTCAAGCGCAATATCGACCCAAGGAAATTGGTAACTACTACGCTAATGTCACATTAGAAATCCGTTCGATGATTCCCCCCCGTAGAGACGCCAACGGGATGTCCGGTTTTGGGGACAACCCGACGGATGCGCCATTGTCTCTCCCCTGCGGTTGACATGTTTTTTAGAACGTCTGTGTAATATGACATTGGCGTAGTAGTTACTTACGTACCTTTATTGTGACGGTGTGAGCATGATGGCGATGCGGAAAATTCCGGTGGCGGGTGGTGAATTTACGCGACGAGGCTGTAATGCGATGATGCATATGTTACAGTATCTCTATATGACCGCATCCAATGAGGACGACATGACCGCACCTGCGAAGATTCCTGTGTTTTTCTCGTATGCCCGTGCTGACGATGATCCGGATCACGACTCGGCGGAAAAGTCGTTCATGCGCCGCCTGTACAACGACCTGACGGCGGCAGGCTTTGACGTGTGGTGGGATCGGGTCTCGTTGCCATCGCGCGGATTGGAATTCACTGAAGAAATCGCCCGTGCCATCGATGCGTGTTCGCGTTTCGTGCTGATTACCGGCGCGGGTAGCAACACATCACCCTATGTCCGTCGCGAATGGAGCTATGCGCACGCGCGCTGTATGCCGATCAATCCGGTCTTGCGCAATGGCGATTACGCGCTGATCCCGTCCGTCATCGGCGGCATGAACGCGGTCGATATGCGCGAAGACGCAAAGTATAGCGAGCGCCTGCAAGACCTGATCGCGCATCTCAAAGATGAGGTTCTGCCAGCGGCGAAGTTACTGTATGTGCCGGATTTACCTAAAAATCATCTCATCCGCGAAGTGCCATTCAAAACGGCGTGTGAGGCAGTATGCGCCGATGCGATCAAGCCGACGGTGGTGAGTGCGCCGGCACGCGCGACAGCAGTCTATGGGTTAGGCGGCATCGGTAAAACGACATTCGCGGCGGCGGTCGCGCACGACTGCGCGGTGCGGAGTCGTTATCAGGATGGCGTGATCTGGCTGGAAATCGGGCAAAAGCCGAGCGTTCAGATGCGTCAGGCTGATTTGGGTGTGGCGCTCGGCGCGGCACGCGAGGAATTTTTCGGCGCGGGTATGGATGAGCACAGCGCGGCATTACGCCTGAGCGCGTTGATGGCGGGCAAACGGGCGCTGATCGTGCTCGATGATGTGTGGGACAAGGATGTGATTAAGCACTTTCCGGTCCAGAATACATCTTGTCGCTTGCTGATCACCACGCGCAGTCCGCGACTGGCGGATAAAGTCGATGGGACGGATGTGCAATTGCGCGAGCTGAGTGATGATGAAGGTGCGCGGCTGATCATGCAGATCGCAGGCTTGGACGAGACGCAGACAGCTATCTGCAAACAGATCGCCAGCTTTCTGGGCGGGCATACGCTGGCGATCCGGCTGGCGGCAGATCGACTGGTGAAGGGTTATGCCGATGATGCGCCCGATTTGTTGCGCTTGTTGCATAAAGCCGATGAGCACAACCCGTTTCAGCATCTCAAGCTGGAAGACGACGACAAAAACGAAAATCTGGAACTGTCGCTGGCATTGAGTTACACCGGCTTGAACGATGACCTCAAGCGTCGATTCGACGCACTTGGCATTTTTGCGCTCGGCAGTACCTTCGACCGCGCCGCGATTGCCGCGATCTGGGGCGATGATGACGCAGACGATGCACGCGCACCACTGGCGACCTTGCTCGATGCGGGCTTGCTGGATGAAGCAGATAAGCGTTACAGCCAGCACCGCTTGTTGTACGCCTACGCACGAGCGCTGTTGATTGAAGCTGGGAAGTTGGCACAGACTGCTGAGTTTCATTTTGCGTACTTCGAACAGCGCTGTGAAGATGCCAAGAACAATTTCGACGACCGCTATCTGAATGGCATCACCATCGATCTGCTCAACCTGACCGATGCCCTGCACTGGGGGTTTCGCGATCTCGCTGAGCGGGCAATCGATCTGTTGAATGCGCTTGATAATTATTTCAGGCTGTTGCAGCCCTACACGATTTATCGACCGCTGTTGCAGGCGGGACTGACTGCCGCGACGGACATCAGCTACCCGAGAGGGCAGGCACATACCCTGCGTGCGCTGGGCAATCTCGACCGCATGGAAGCCGACTACCCGTCGGCGCGCGCCCAGTATCAGGCGGCGCTGGCGCTGTACCAGGCGATCCCTGACCGTCTCGGGCAGGCACATACCCTGCGTGAGCTGGGCGATCTCGACCGCAGGGAAGACGACTACCCGTCGGCGCGCGCCCAGTATCAGGCGGCGCTGGCGCTGTACCAGGCGATCCCTTACCGTCTCGGGCAGGCAAATACCCTGCAAGCGCTGGGCGATCTCGACCGCATGGA
>JBBRAA010000076.1:0-15500 GCA_038207205.1 Aggregatilineales bacterium | reverse complement strand
AGTATTTATACTGCGGCTTTTACGCATCACCCATGACTCATTACCCCTCACCATCCTCCTTGCCTTTCTTCCCTCATTTGGTACACTCCGCACGCTCAATCAACCCAATCCCTGACGAGGGGAACTACACGCCCATGCGTATCATCCGTTCGCAATCCCGGCTGACCTTTCGCACCCGCCGCCGACGACCCGGTTGTTTGTCGTTCGTCATGCTGCTCGGCGTCATGCTCGGCGTCGGCGCGCTCTCGTCTGCCACCCTCAACGGCTGGATCAACGCGCCCCGTGACCCTGCCGCGCCCGATGCCCAAAGCGCGGATCGACGGCGGGCGGCGGCGAATGCATTCGCGGCGGGCGACCTGGATGCGGCGGTCGATGCGGCACGCGCGGCGCTCGCGCTCAACCCGGTCGATGCGGCGGCGGCGGCGCTGGCGGCACGCGCCTTGATCTATCGCAGTTATGCCGATTATGACCGTGCGCGCGACCGTGATGCCGCCGTCCAGCTCACCGGTGATGCGCTGCGCCGCGCGCCCGACAGTCTCGATCTCCAGGCGGTCTACGCCTTCGCGCTGGCGGCGAACGATCAACCTGCCGAAGCCGCCCAAATCGCGGATCGCGTCTTGGAACGTCAGCCGATGCACGCACTGGCGCGCACCGCCCAGTCCCTCGCGTATGGCAGCGCAGGTGGCTTCGAAATCGCCCGCCGCGAAAGCGAACGCGCCGTCATGGATTCAGTGACATTTGCGAGCGGTGCGTTCGCGCTCGACGCACAGCGCGCCTTAGCCATCGCCTATGGCGATCTGGGTGATTACGCCCGCGCGCTCACCAGCGTAGCAGAAGCCATCGCTCTCAATGATCAAATTGTGCTGCTCTATTTCGAGCGCGCCCTATACGCCTTGCAAATCGGTGACACCGACGCCGCGACCGTCGCGTATTTTCAGGTGTTGGCAATCGACCCCGAAAATGTCAAGGCGCGGCTGCGTTTATGCGAAGTCTCCAGCCTGTTACGCGAGCATGAACAGGCGATCCGCTACTGCACCGACGTGACCGAACGCGCTCCCGCATGGTCGGAAGGCTGGTATCGGCTCGGACGCGAATTTTTCCTGGTCGGTGATTTTTCAGCGGCGCAATCGCGTCTCAACCGCTGTTCGTCGCTGCAAACCATGCAAAATATCCCGGTTGAAGAACGCCGCTTCGAGTGCTGGTATCTGCAAGGACAAGCGGCTGAAATTCGTGGTGACTGTCCGGCGCTGATCGCCACCTACAACGAATACCGCGAGATGTCAGCGGCAGCGCAAGTCGATGGCGCGTGGACATACCCGCCGGAAGGTCCTAGCGGGTGTTGATATATCGATGTATGGTTACGCTCGCACTATAAAATTTGTGTTAAAAAGGGCGCGACTCCGCAACACGTGCCGCACGAATGCGTATTGAAGATTGAACACAAACGTCATCCCAAACGAATAATATGCAATGACGAAACGTAAAAGGGGAAATCAATCATGGCGCAAGATCAAAAGCCGAAGCATTACAAAACCGAGTGGTCGTTCTCGTTTGAAAAACTGGGCGACAACATCCGCGAATTTGTCACCGATGTGACCAATAACGCCGAAGAAGAGATCAAATCTGCCACCTACAGTGCCGAAATTGCAGGCGCGGCAGCAGCACGCGTCCGCATCGATTTATCGGTCGGTGAGACGGCGGTAACGACGCTGCCCGCCACCGAAGATGTGATCGTCGCCAACCTGATCTATGTGGGTGAGATCAAATTCGTCGCCGAAACCGACGCCGATAATGTACGCATCATTCACCTCAATCAATCGGCGGGTGCGCGCGAATGGTTTCGTGGCGCACTCGGTTGGTTCGGCAGCAAGCAAAAACTGCGCTGGGATATTGGCATCACACCATCGATTCCGGTCGATCTCGATATTCGCGGCGGCGTCGGCACGACCAATCTTGATTTGACTGGCATGAACATCAGCGCGCTGCACGTCGCGGGCGGTGCGGGTGAAATCGACTTGCACATGCCTACCGGAACGTATGCGGCGACAGTCGATGTCGGCGTCGGTCAAATTAGTATCACCATCCCGACGGGCGCGCACGTTGAACTTAATGTGGGTGGCGGCGTTGGGCAAATCAACCTGGACATCGAAGACGGCGCGACGGCGAGCGCACGTTTGCGCGGCGGCGTCGGTGAATTTAACGTGCGCGTGCCCGAAAACACGCCGATCAGCCTGACCGCCAAGAGCGGCATCGGTGGCATCAACGTACCCGCGCGCTTGATCCGCTTGAGCGGCACGGATACCAACTTCGACCGTTCTGGCATGTGGCAAAGCACTGGCTTTGAAGGCGTAGTCGCGGATACACGCCCGATCATCATTCATTATGATGGCGGTATCGGCAGTTTCAACTTGCGATGAATTTTGACCTGACACCAGAACAAACGATGTGGCAGCGCATCGCCCGCGATTTTTGCGAAAGTGAAGTCAAACCGCACGCCGCCGAACACGACGAAACCGCCGCGCTCAACTGGGATATGATCCGCAAGATGCGCGATATTGGCTTGCTCAGCTTAGAAATCCCCGAAAGCTACGGCGGCATGGAGATGGACACGATCAATATCGCCATCGCCGTTGAAGAATTAGGGCGTGCGTGCGGCTCGACCGCCCTCAGCCTCGCCGCGCACAACGGACTCGGCTGTGCGCCGATCAGCACATGGGGAACGAAAGCACAAAAAGACAAGTATCTGCCGCGCCTGATGAGCGGCGATGTACTGGGCGCGCTCGCGCTGACCGAGCCACAAGCGGGCAGCGACCTGCAAGGCGCGCAAACCTACGCCGTGCGCGATGGCGATAGCTGGATTGTCAACGGCAATAAAGCCTGGATCACCAATGCGGGGATCGCGCCTGTGATGACCGTCATGCTCCGCACCGACCGCGACGCGGGATCGCGCGGCATGAGCATGATGTTGATCGAAACCGACCTGGACGGCGTGACGATTCACCCGCCGGAAAAGAAAATGGGGCTCAAAGCATCGCCAACCTACATGATCACGTTCGAGAATGTGCGCGTCCCCGCCGATGCCGTATTGGGCGAAATCGGACGCGGGCTGCCACAGGTGTTACAGACACTCGATAACGGACGTATTGGCATCGGCGCGTTGAGCGTCGGGCTGGCACAAGCCGCGCACGAAGAAGCGATCAAGTATGCGCTCCAGCGCGAAGCCTTCGGCAAGCCGATCGCCGATTTTCAAGCGATCCAGTGGATGATCGCGGATGCGGCGATGGAAATTGAAGCGGCGCGCTTGATGGTGTATCGGGCGGCGTGGCTGAAAGACAACGGAAAAGACTACGGCAAGTATGCCGCGATGGCGAAATTGATGGCGAGCGAAGTCGCAGAAAAGACCGCCCACAATGCCATTCAAATTCATGGCAGTTATGGCTACAGCCGAGAGTTCCCGGTCGAACGGATTTACCGCGATCAGCGCTTAATGAGCATTGGCGAAGGCACAAGCGAAATTCAACGCATGGTCATCGCCCGCCACGTATTACAGGAACGCCAACACGCCGCGCCCGTCATGGGCTAAAGCAACGCTTGAACTACACTACACAGAACGCAGCGTATGGACATTTCTCTCTGCGTTCTGTGTAACGTCCGGTTCGATGTTTTTCAGTTCATATCACCTGTCTCTCACCCAGAACTTACTCGGATACTGTACGCTTTGTGATATTCTGCACAAATTCTAGTATCCATCCATAAGTTGCAAAGGTGAACCCTATGATCAAGGTTGGCGATTCCGCTCCTGATTTTCAATTGGTCAATCAAAACAACCAACCCGTCCGCCTCAGTGATTTGCGCGGGCATAAGGTCGTTTTATTCTTCTTCCCCAAAGCTAATGAAATGAGTATGGGCTGCATCGCGCAAGCGTGCGCGTTCCGCGATGAATTCGATACGTTGCGCGGCGCCAATGCGGTTGTGTTGGGCATCAGCCATGATAAACCCGCCGACCTCAAGGCGTGGCGCGAAAAACGCGGTTTACAATATGACCTCATAAGCGATCCAGGTTTAAAAACAACCGAGCAGTGGGGCGCAAAAATGAGCTTTTTGGGCGCAGCACTGCCGATAACGACGCGCTCATTTTTCGTAATCGATGAAAACGGTATCGTCATCAATGCTCAGGTTGGCGTCGGTCCTGCCGAAAGCGCACAAAAAGCCCTCGAAGCGGTACGCGCCGTCCAGACTGCCTCGATCTAACACGCTCTCGCAGCGATCACTGTTCATACCCCAGGGGCAGGTCTCAGACTTGCCCTTTTTCGTTTATCAATAGATTGTGCTTTTCGCTTTTACGCAGCACTCTTTTTACAGCCCTTACTTATCGCCCGCCCAACCCGCTCATGCTGACGCCTTCAACGAACTGCCGCTGAAAGATTACGAACAAAATCAACATGGGCACCGTCGCCAAAAACGACCCCATCATCAGCAAATTCCACGGCGTCGATCGTTCGCCCTGTAACAACGACAAGCCGAGCGTGATCACGCGCACATCGGGGTTTGTCCCCGCCGCCACGAGTGGAAACAAAAAGTCGTTCCATGCCGCTTGCACGGTGATGACCGCGAACGCTGCCACCGCCGCCTGTGAGAGCGGCAGCGTGATGCGCCATAAAATCTGTAACGGATTCGCCCCGTCGATCATCGCGCTTTCTTCGAGTTCGAGCGGAATTTGCAAGAATGCCTGGCGCAGCAAAAACATAGCGAACGCGCTGAATGTGCCGGGGATGATCAACGCCGAAAATTGATCGAGCCAGCCAAACTGACGCAGCAGCAGATATTCGGGGATCAAGATCGCCTGAAATGGGATCATCAGCAGACCGAGCGTGAGCGCGAACAGGATGTTCTTGCCTGGAAACTGAAAGCGTGCAAACCCATAGGCTGCCAGCGAACACGTGATCAACTGACCGAGCGTGCGCCCAATCGTCACCACTGCCGAATTGACCAGATATTGATTAAAGCGCGGCGAGCGCTCGTATAAAAACCCAATATTTTCGATACACATCGGGTTCGAAGGAATCCATTCGAGCGGCAGCGTATTCAGTGCGGTCGGCGCTTTACATGCCGTCGAGACCATCCAGAAGAACGGCAGCGCCATGACGAACGCACCGACGATCAAAATCGTATAGCTCAGCGCGCGCAGCCGCTGCTCTACCGGATCACGATACAAACGCGTATCGGCGTCGGCTTTCGGCGCGATTTCGATACGGTTGATGAATGTCGCATCTGCCATCGTTAAGTCGTCCCGCTTTCGTAATACACCCATCGACGTTGAAGCGTGATTTGGGTCAGCGTGAGCACCAGAATAAACCCGAATGATGCCAGCGCGATCGCCGCCGAATAACCCAGATCGCCATCGGTAAAGGCGGTTTGATACAGATACAGCGACAGCGTCGTCGCGCTGTTGTTGACGCCGCCAAGCGACGTGCGCGATGTGAGCACATAGACTTGATCGAAAATCTGGAACGCGCTGATCGTTTGCAAAATCAGTACGAGAAATGTTGTCGGCGAAAGCAGCGGCAGCGTAATCGACCGGAACATTTGCCAGCGATTCGCGCCATCGATGGTCGCGGCTTCATACATATTGCGTGGGATCGCTTGCAGCCCGGCTAAAAAGATAATCATGTCGAATCCGAGTCGCTGCCAGATCACCACAATAGCGATGGGGATTAGCACCAGATCGGGGCTGGTCAACCAACTGATGTTCGCGCCGCCAAAAGGTGCCAACACGTTGGCGATGAATCCGTACTGTGCCTGAAACATCCACGACCACGCCATTGTCGCGGCGACGCTCGACGTGATGACAGGCAAAAAATAAATCGTGCGAAAAAAAGCGCGTCCCCGCAGCCGCTGGTTGAGCAGAACCGCCACGCCAAGCGAAAGTGTCATGCCAATCGGCACGCAGAACAACATCAGCTTGATAGTGACGCCGAACGCACCCCAGAACTCACTATCGCTCGCCAGCGTAACAAAATTACCCAAGCCGACTTCGATAGGGGGACGTATACCGTTCCATTCCCATAACGAAGTGCGAAACGCGATCAAGACGGGGATACCGAAAAAGATCATTAAGCCGAGGACATTTGGCGCGACCAGCGCCAAACCCCACAGTGCACGCCGCCGGGTTAAAGGGGTTTTGCCGAGTGTGTTCGCTAAAAAGGACATAGAAACCTTTTAACGCAAAGCCGCAGAGAATGCAAAGCCGCAAGAGAATTTAATGCTTTCTCTTGCGACTTTCGGTGATTCTTTGCGGCTTTGTGTTGACTCTTTAGACTATTGTGCCGCTAAGACTTCATCGATTTGCGCGCACGCTTGTGCGACCGCTTCATCGACAGACAAATTGAGGTCGAATATGTTGATGACGAGTTCGGTATTGCCAACATCCGAAACTTGTTCGAACGACGTTACGCCTTGCGAATCGGTGATTGCATCGACGAACGTTTGAATATTGACATCGGTTTCACCAAACGAGTCGATCCACGCCTGCTGCTGTGCTGGGTTCGCAGGGGCAACGCCGCCCGCCGCCGCGAAGTAACCCGCGCCTTCATCGCTGACGAGATACTGAATCAGGTTCGCCGCCAAATCGGGGGCTTCGCTGTTCGATGCAACCGAATAACCGACCGAGTGCAGCATCGAACGGGTGCGTTCGGTTTCGGGGTTGCGCGGAAGCTGCACGACATCCCAATTGAAGGTCGCTTCTTCGTTCGCGCGCGGCAAATTCCATGAGCCGTTCGTCACCATCGCCACACGCCCCGAAAGCCAGAAGCCGAAGCTGTTATCGGCGCTGGTACCGCCCAATACGCTCACGCTCGGCATCACGCCTTCATCGTACAGACCCTTCAAGAAGTTGAGCGCTTCGACACTGCCTTCGTTATCGAGCGTGCATTCGCTGCGCGCCGCATCGACAAGCGGTTCGGTGCCAGTGCTGGCGACGAAATTTGCGTAACCCGCTTGATATTCGCTGTAAACCGCCGCGCCATACACATCGGCGTCGGCATCGGTCAGCGCGCGCGCCGATTCAGCAAAATCATCCCATGTCCATTCGGCGGTCGGGTAATCCAAACCTGCCGCGTCGAACAAATCGCGGTTGTAATACACAGCAATTGTATCCCAGTTGACGGGACCGGCGTACAAATCACCCGCTTCGCCTACGCGATACGGGTCAACCATGCCCGAACCCCACAGCGTGGTATCGATACCAGCGCTATCCCAATACGGTTGCAAGTTCAATACGGCTTCATTTTCAGCGTAGAACGGAAAGCGGTCTTGCGAAATATTGAAAATATCTGGCAGGTCGCCCGAAACGGCGTTGGTACGCAGCAGCGTCCAGTATTCACCCCACGGCACGACTTCTAACGTCACTTCTGCATCGGGGCAGTAGCCTGCGACCCACGCATCGATGGAGTCTTGAATGATCGCCGCCCAATTTTCGTCCCACACACGCATCGTCAGGCTGCCGGGTTCGGCGCAAGTCGCTGCGGGAATCGTCGGTGCTTCCTGTGCAATCACGCCGCCGATCAACCCGAAGGCGAAAACAGCCGCGATCAACACGGTCAATGTACGAATAATACGAGTCATGCTATGTTGTCTCCCAATAATGCGCTGTAATACATTCACACACTGGACGCAAATCGCCCCAGTATTCTTTCGAGATTACTATAGCGTGTTTTGCGGGCGCTGAGAAGCTGTTCTATCGGGTAGGAGAGAACGATCAGGAAGGGTATGCAACCTGCCCTTGCTTATAGAGTGAGCGAAATATCGGGGTCGTGATCCTGCAAAAATTCGACCGCCGCTTGTAAGGTACGAAACGAGCGAAAACGTCCGTGCTGGGCGCGCAGATGACCGGCATAGGTGCCGACAAATTGTAACAGAGGATTGCCTTCTGGGATGACCATCAACATCCAACCGCGATCTTCTGGCGGCGCGGTGAGCGCGCCTTGAACCTTAATCAAACTTGCCGGGAACGTTGTCACATCTGTGAGATCGGTGATCGCATGTGTGCCCGGTCGCTGATGAAACACCTTATCGACCTGACTGCTCGCTGTATGTATATCATCCGTCGTAACATGATCGCTGAACTGCCCAATGACAACGTGACTGTCCTTCAACCACTTGATTTCAACTGCCATAATGCGTTTGCTGCTCGCTGTAGTGTATCCGTAAGGTGAATTGTAATATACACCTTGTCCATGTCAAGTGCCGTGAATAACGCGTGAAATTTTGAACGTTCTATGCTGCGCTGGATGTGTTTCATCATTGCTCATCGCGTCCGCGCCGTTTTTGCAGCAGTCGCCCTGCAAGATTACCATCGACGGGCGCAACCGACGGTGGACTCGCCTCACCATCGTCAGCGGCGGGTCTTGATACACTCGCCACCGTTGGCGGGGGCATCACAACCGACGGTGCAGGCATCCCATTTACATCGCCGTCCGATGGATATACCGTTTCGACAAACGTGCGTTCTTGCGCGCGTGCTTTCGCCTCGCGTAAACCGCTCAAGGTATCGCTGGCTTCGACAGCGCGTCCACGCGCCAGCCATACGCGCAGCCGCGCAATATCGCTCGCCGTAATCACCAGACGACGCACAGCAATATCGAGTGGGAGCAGCAGCAGCGCCGCTAACAGCAAAATCGGCGCCAGCGGAGTCGCATCCGTGCCAATCGCCAGATTGTGATCGAATACCAACGCGGGTTCACCCGTCAACGCCCGCCCACTCGTCAGTGCTGCCAGCGCGGGTAGCACGCTCGCCTGGGTATCGCGTGCAGCATATTCCGGCGAATAGCTGATCACCCAGCCAACAGTTTGATTCAGATTGAACGACGTATCATCGGGCGATGTCTCGCTGACGCCTAGAAAATAAGCGCCTTCGCTTTCGGGTGTAAACGTCGCCTCATAGCGTCCTGGCGCGGTTTGCTGAAGAGTCAGCGTCGTCGTCTCGCGCGCGCCGTTCGGCACGACCAGAGACGTTTGCAGCGCCAATCCATTCAGAAACGCGCCCGCATTGTCGCGTGCATCGACGACGATGCGGGCGGTTTCGCCATCCTGAATGACGCGCGTCTCCAGATTAGCGTCCGCGCCTTCTAAAATTGTCCAGCGCACCGCCTGACTCCAGAAGGGCGCGAAACCATCCCATGTCACCCAGGATCGTCCCCAACGCGCGGTCGCATCGCTGGTAAAGGCGACGGCGCGCCCCAAACCGTACTGCCACGCGGTCAAAATCGGGTCGTTGAACTCGTTCGGCGCGACCAAAATCACCTGAGCGGTTTGTTTCGCAGATGCCGCCACGTAACCATACAATGGCGGCAGCGAGTCGATTCCGTCGATGATCGGGCTGAGATCGGCGCGTGCAGGTGTGAACTCGCCTTCGATGATATAACTGCGCGTCGCTAAGACGGTTTCTTGTGCAAAAATCGTCGGGATCGATTCGATGGTCGCGGCGACATGATAGTTGCCGCCACCCTGTATCGCCATTTGTTCGAGAAAGCCTGGGTTTTCGCCGCCGATGGCGATTACAGACGTGGTCACGTCGGCTTCGGTATTCAACTGCTGCGTAAGATCGACCAAGCCGGAATCGCTCGCGCCGCCGTCGGTCAGCAAAATGATATGTTTGCGTTCACTGGGGATATTGACTATCGCTTCAGCGGCGACCTGCATCCCCGCCATAATATCTGTGCCGCCGCCGGATTGGAGTGTGCCGACCAGATATTGCAAAATCGAGCGATCGAACACGGGTTGTAAATCCGCGACCCAATAGGCATTCGCATCGAACGAGACCACGCCCGCGTTATCGGTCGGTTGCAAAAATTCGAGCGAGCGCAAAATCGCCTCTTTCGCCAGATCGAGATTGGCGACACCACTATCTCCCACCATCGCCATGCTGCCCGAACGGTCGATCACATACGTAATGGTCAACTGTGGGATGCGTTGTTGATCGCGGATTTGCATATCGATGGGCAGTGTTTCTTCGAGCGGCGTCCGAAAATAGCCACCGACCGCAAACGCATCGGGACCACCGCTCACGACTAAGCCACCACCGAGATCGCGCACGTACGTTTGCAGATTTTCCATACGCTGCGTCGAAAGCTCGGTCGCGGCGACATTTGCCATCACGACCGCTTGATAACCCGCCAGCGCCGCCAGTCCAAGCGGGATGCCGCTCGGTTGGCTAATTTCGGTCATGATACCGAGTTCATTCAGGGCGTCGGCAATATATTGCGCTTCTTCCGGGGCGCTGGCGACGATCAGGACGCGCGGCGCACCCGTGACACGGCTGAATGCCGAGAGCAGATTATTTTGATAAAAGCCGTCGCCTTCACTGTTCAACGGCGTTACAACCACCCGAAAATCGCGCAATCCGGTTTCGCCTGCTGTCAAGCTGAGCGTAAAATTATTGACTCCAGCGGCAAGTTCGACATTTTCGCGGCTCACAATGACGCCACCCGCTTCGACCGTGATCGTAGCGGGCGCGGGCGCATCGGCTTCGACCGTGACATCAAGATCGAAGTTTTGTCCTTCGCCAACGCTCGTAGGCACGCGAATATCCGAAAGCAAAATCTCTGGCGCGGTCGCGCGCTCATAATCGACATAGCTGATTTCGACGCCGGTCGCGGCAGCGCGGCGCGCGGCACGTTCGGCATCGCCCAATGTCGCCAGACCGTCGCTCATAATCACCATACGCCGCGCCGACCCCGCCGGAAACAGCGCCAGACCAAGGTTGATCGCTTCTTCAATATCGGTATTGCCCGTGTTCGGCGCGGAGCGGATGAGATCGAGCTGACGCACGCGGCTCATGGCGCGTTCGACAACGGCATCGCCGCCGAATACGATCACCGACGCTTGATCATCGGGGCGCATCGCCGCCAACGCGCTTTCGATGTACGCGATTTGCGCGTCGCGCGTGGCTGACCCCATGCTGTCCGACGCATCAACGACGAACACAACCGCCAATTGATCGACGGCGCGTACCGTTTGCACGCCCGCCAGCGCCAACACGACCAGCGTGACGATGACGATACGGATGATCAAACTGGTCAGGTCGCGGCGGCGGCGATAGGCGAGACGCGGCAGCCCGATCCAGATCACGGGGAACAGCACGAGCAAGAGTAAAAGCGCTATTGGCGCGGTAAAGGTCATTGAGTTATCCGGGGCAACCTTTTTAATACAAGCATCAAAATACTTCAGACTTATGGTTTGGGTGGATACAAAAAATCTTCCAGCGCTTTTAAGCGCTCACGATACTGATCGACGATCTTTACAATTTGCTGTCCTCTCCGCTTGTGGTCAGTGCCGTCTATTTCCAGGAGATCAGCATAGCCCCTGATGACCAACAGCGGTTGCCAGGAGTCGAATACGAAAGCTTTAAAGAACTCGTTCTCATCGATCTTTTCAATAATCTCGGCGCTGATCTCAATACGATTGCCATCCGGGTCAAGCACGACACTTTCGTAATAGCCATCGCCTGTCCAACGGGGTTCGCCGACCAAAGTCGCGCCATCTTCGCGGAGTGTCTCTGTCAACGCATCGACGGCTTCTGGGTCACCAACCGTAAAGGCAATATGAATCCAACCCATCGATTGGCGCGCGCTGGTATTGTTATTGGCGATGATGCCGGACATGTGCATCAGTTCCAAACGCGCACCATCATCGAATGTCAAGAAATACGAATGAAAACCAGTATTGATGTTCTCATACACGTCTCCTGCTTTTCCGCCGAAATAGCGCGTGTAAAAGTCTTTCATCGTTTCAAGCTGATTTGTCCACAACGCCACATGGTCGATGTGCATCGTATTTATCCGTTTTAATCCGAAAAGATTTCCGTGATGGCGCGCCCTAAATCCATCTCCGGCGCGTCGATTCCAAGCGCGTATAAGATCGTCGGCGCGGCGTCGGCGTTGCGAACGTCTTGCAGTATTGTACCCGTCATCACGCCCGAACCCGCAGCGATGAACGGGATCAACATATCTTCGGGCATATCCGTGCCATGACTGAACGCATGACCGCCATGATCCGCCGTGACGAGAATCAGCGTTGGCATCGGCGCGGCACTGATCGCGTCGGGACGCAGCCCATCGACCGAGATCAGAATGACGCGTCGGGCGTGGGGTTCAGCGGCAGGCGGGGTGTTGGTCGGGAACGTTTGAAAGGCAGTAGAAAGCAGCAGCGTGTCGAGTAAAAGCGTGGGCAAAACAGCACGTCCCCATGACCTCCGCTCGCCGCCCCGCTCCGAATTTGGAGAAGGGCGCGTGTCATCGAGGGCGTGATAGCGCGTTTGAATGGGCACTAATGTACTCATGCTCGCGCTGCCTCGCGCCGAAACGAACGCAGAATTGTCGGCACATTATCGCGGCGGTGATACGCCCACCATTCGATCAACAGGATCACCAGCGCGAGCAGCGCCAGCCACGACCAAAATTCTTGCTGCCCGAATTCGTCCGACTCCTCAACGCGCCCGACGACGGTCGAACCCAACGTAATTTCGGCGCGCGGTGTGATGTCGCTTTCGCCCGCGTCGAAACCATTCACGGCAAACGCCGCCGTTTCGGTCACGTCGCCGCCTGTGAGCAGTTCGAGTAGGTATAAACCGGGTGCATCGGTCGCCCCAAAATAACGTTCTGCACCCACGCCGCTCAAGTCGCGCGTCAAACCGTCAGGCGCGATCACACGCGCGGCATCCTGGTCGCCCGCTAAGCGGATAGTCAGCCCGTCGCCGACATGCAGCGCAGTTTGATCCGCCAGCGCGCTCGGCGGACGATACCAATCCATCAACGATGCGATCAAGACCGGAAAGGTAATCTGCAACGGCAGATCGCTGTCCGCCAGATTGAACGTCAGCACCGCGACCTGGCGATCTGCAATGTCGCCCGCGATTAAAAGTGTGCCGCCGTCGGCTTCGATCAAGGGCTGAGCCCAGTCCGCAGTGGTCGGTTTGAAGGCGCGAATATTCACGTCCGCGAAATCGACCAATGCCATGCGTGGGTCATCGCTGACGCGGATGTTGCTCACCGATTCTTGTTCTGCACCGACGCTGAACAAGCCGTTATAGCCGCTCGGCGGGTTGATGACGAGCAGATCACCGTTGGGGAGTTGTGCGGGCACAAAACCATCCAGCACGGTGACATCGAAGGTTTGCGCCGGCAGCGGACGGGCTGGATCACCGACGAAGGTTTGTACGCCGGGTAAAATGCGCAGCACCTGCTCCAGGAACAAATTCCCGGACGTGAGCAGCAACACACGCCGCGCACCGCTCGCACCGCCGATGGTCCATGCGCTGTTATCGCTCACCAATTGATCGACATACGCCGAGTCCGCCGAAATAGTCAGCGCGGCTTCGAGCGCGGTATAGCTTTCTGGCAAGCTCGAAATATCCGGCGCGACCGTGCCGCCCGCCGGAATCGTGTATTCTTCACCCATAAATAGCTCGCCGTCGGCACGCAGCGAAAAGATCACATCGGCGTCGGTCGTGCCGTAGTTGGTAATTTGTGCGAACAACTGTGGCGCGTCACCGGGCAGTGCGCGCGTCGCCAATGCGGTGATCGCTACATTTTCCGCCGATGTGCCGACTGGAATATAACTCAACGTGCCGGGGATCGCGGGCAGCCGTGCCGCGTCACCAATCCCGCCATCACTGATGATGACCGCGCTGAAGTCGTCCGCCGCCAATGCGCCCGCCGCTGCCAGCGTGAGCGCAGCATTCCAATCGGCACGGGCAAAACTGGGCGCGGCATTCTGGATTGCGGTTCGCAGCGCCGCGCGATCCGCCGTGTACGCCGTCAGCACCTCCGGCACGCCTGCCACACGGATCACCGTCATCGTGTCGTCTGCGCCCATCGTTTCGACGATCTCCAACGCACGCGCTTTTGCGTCATCGAAGCGCGTGCCAACCGCCGAGTCGGTCGCGTTCATGCTGGCGCTGGCGTCGATCAGGAGCGCGATTTGTCCGGCGCTTACGGCTGGCACGATGATGAATGGACGCGCCAATGCCAACACCAGCAAGAGCAAAATCAAGAGTTGCAGCAGCAGCAGAAAATTACGCCGTAGCTTTTGCCAAGGGGTATTGGCTTCGCGGTCTTGCAGCACCTGACTCCATAAAAACGTGCTGCTGATCACGATTTCGCGGCGGCGCAGACGCAGCATGTACAAGAGTAGGATCGGGATGGTCAGCGCTAAACCGATCAGCGCGAGTGGGGTTAAGAGTGACATAAAGATATTGAATGATATTTCATTGTCGCTTGACACTCCACAATCACTAGGTTGTCTATTTTCTATCGCCGCCGTGAGCATTTGGGCGGCATCAATGCCACCCCTACCTGACCAAGCCGAGTTTACGCAAGTCGTTCAAAATAATTTTCTCCCATGCGCCATCCGTGACCGCACTGACATAATGCACGCCGCGCCGCGCACATTCCGCACGGATGTCGTCGCGCCACGCCTTGACGCGCCGGATATACAGATCGCGCAAGCCGCCGTCGATGCTGACTTCTTGTGCCGCGCCCGTCTCACTATCGATCAAACGTACATCGCCGCCGATAATCGGTTCAATTTCCTCTGGCGCAAGGACATGGATCAACACGACTTCGTAGCCTTTGCCGACCAGCGCATTGAAGCCGTCAGCGTAACCGTTCGGTGTCATCATATCACTGATGATGAAGCACAAGCCGTTGCGTCCGCCGCGCAGCGCGTAATCTTTGAGCGCCACGTTCAAATCGGTCACGCCGCCCGCTTTCAGGTCAACCGCGAAATTGAGCAACCGCACATTGTATCCGCGTCCGCGCGCGGGACCGAAGCGTGTGGTCGCCGTGCCAAGCGCAGTCGCGCTCAAGCGATCATTGGTCATCAGCGAGACGATGCCGAGTCCGGTCATCAGACGGCGGGCGTAATCGAACTTGTGCTGTTCAGGCTGCCCGTCGCGCGGAAAATCCATGCTGGCGGAGGTATCCAAAATCAGATGGACAGCTAAATCTTCTTCGTCTTCATAGAGTTTGATCATCGGGCGATCGAGCCGCCCATATAAATTCCAATCGACGCGGCGCAGATCATCGCCGGGCGAATAATTGCGATAATCGGCAAACTCGACGCTGGTGCCGCGCTTGATCGAGCGGCGGTCGCCTTTGATCGCGCCGGCGCGCACCCGCGAGGCATGAAGCATGAGTTGTTCGAGCTTGCGACGGGTTTTATCGTCGAATAACGGTGGTGTTGTCATTTGATCAATCTTTGTAGCTATCGCTGCGAAACGGACAATGTACTGGCGGCATGATTTATCAGAAAAGCGCCGTAAGACCCCTGCCTTCAGGCAGGGGGATATAAGGCGTCGGTCTTGTGTTTTTTCTGCTGAAATAGCGTATAATAGGGGAGGTTGATGTGCGCGGTACGAGACGTAAAAATCCGACCTCGATCATAATCCCGTAATATCGCAATACCGTAGTTAACGTCAAACACAGCGGGGCATCGCTGTGCTA
>JBBRAA010000075.1:0-15817 GCA_038207205.1 Aggregatilineales bacterium | reverse complement strand
ACAGGTCATTTTGGAAATCGTGGGGCTTGGTTAGGACGACAGCCGCAGACTATCCAAAATCAACTGCATGGTCGGCACGTAATCATCCCCCGTCGCATATGCCGTATACGTTTCGACGACGACCATGTACGGGTCGCGGCGTAAATAGAACACGTCCATTTGACCGGGCGGAAATACGCCATTGGGTGCGCCGTCGATCAGTTGGTAGCTGTGCCGTATCCAATCGCCCTGACTATCGAAGATATCGAGCGCGGTCAGCGCTTCTTGTGGGTCATAAAAGCGGCGTCGATAGCGCTCGATGGCGTATTCAAAACTGGCGGCGGACATAATATCGGCGTTTTCTATCCACGACACAGTGATAAATGCCTGATCGCTTTGCTGCCAGATAGCGACCTGCCGTTGATCATCGCCGCGTTCGGTGAACTCCCAGTCCGACGGCACATTCATATTGAACGGCGCGCGCACCATGAGCGATGCGCCGGGAAAGGGAGTCGGGACGATAACACTGACATCCGGCGCGTTGATTTGGCTCACGATCAGCACGGCTGCCACGACCATCAGCGCGACCACGACCAGACCAGCGCCGATCCAGCGATTGCGCGGTGTCGGGGCAGCCGTACTTACAGCGCCGACGCCGCCCGTTGCTGCGTTCCTCGCCGCCGCCCCTTGTGCGGTCGGATACGCATCTTCGTGAGTCGACATCGCCATTTGTTTAGAAGGCGGCGTCAATGGCGAGACTGGCGTCATCGTCTTATCGTTCATCGGGGGCGGGGTTTTATGGGTCGGCTGCGTCGTTGGGCGCGGAGTCATCGGCGGCGGCGTTAAACGGTTGGCGCCAGAGGGCGGCGCGGTTGGGTTATCGCCTGTGCCACCGATGAACGGCGCAAGCCGCAGTGCTTCGCTGAAAGCGCGCGCGACATCGCCCGCCGATGAATAGCGATCGTTCGGTTCTTTGGCGGTCGCGCGCTGGATTACCGCTTCGATGTTCTCGGTCACTTCTGGGCGCAGTTCGCGGACGGACGGGAGCGGCTGATTGATATGCTTGAGCATGAGCGCGAGCGGGGTATCCGCCAGATACGGCTCGCGTCCGGTCAAGAGTTCGAACAATACGATTCCGACCGAATAAATATCCGAGCGGGCATCGAGCGGAATGCCATTCGCCTGTTCAGGACTCATATAAGCGGGCGTGCCGATGATCGCGCTGCCCGTCAGATTGCTGTTCAAGACACGGGCGATGCCAAAATCGGTCAAGTAGGCGTTATTGTTTTCGTCCAGCAGCACATTGCCCGGTTTAAGATCGCGGTGAATGATGCCGCGAAAATGCGCGTAATCGAGCGCTTGTAACAACTGCGTGAGCGGCTTTTCGATCTCGTGGATCGGCGGCAGCCCCCGTCGGATCAACGTAGCGAGACTACCCCCCGCCAAATAGCGCATGGCGATGAACGGGATACCATCGGTTTCGCCATAATCGTAAATCGGGACAATGTGGGGGTGTTCCAAATCTGCAATGACTTCGACTTCGCGTGTGAAGCGTTCGTAAAAGCTGGGGTCGTGCAGCAGTGACGGCGGCAGCACTTTGAGCGCAACGATGCGGTTGATTGACTGCTGGCGCGCGCGATAAACGGTTGCCATGCCGCCGCGCCCGATCTCTTCGATGATTTCGAACTGACCGAGCATCTTGCCTTTAAGGTTGTCGGATCGATTCGCGCTCACGTGCCTGACCCCGTTTGTGTCGTCGTCGTTACGCTCTGTTATACGTCATCCAGGGGGTTGGGACAAGTCATACTTTGCGCAGGGAGTGGTGAGGGGTTGAATCCGCGAAACGCACTATGTTATGATCGGGCAATTCTCGATGATCAATCACCTTGTGGATAATCCAAAACTGATGACCTCAAAAATCGCTACTCAAGAACAACTCGTCAATGCGTTGAAAGACCTGCACAAAGCGTCGCGTTTGCCCGCCGATGAGCAATGGTTCACGCGCGTCGATATTGGTACGCTTCTGCAAGCGCCGTCGCGCAGTTTGAATCCGGCTCGCTTAACAGCGCTCAATACGATCGTGGATAGCGGTGTCGTCGCACGGCGTGTGCGCCCCGATGACAAACGGGGTACGCGCCTGCAATATCGCTTGGCAAACGGTGGATGATCACAGGCGGCGGGTGATGATCCGCCGCCTGCGCCCTCCGCTTTAGACGGAAGCAGGCGCGCTCATAGCGAGCGCCTGTGTAATGTTTTCACATACCCGTATGCGACCCGGCTCGCTGATCATCTGAATCGTGCGCAGGGTTTGCATCATCAGGCGATCGTCCGCCGCGATGATCAGCGACACAATGCAGCGCATCTGTGCGAGTTCCGCGAACGCCAGCCGTGCGCCGTTGGTGATAAATTCACTGCCGTTGGCATCGACGATTACCGTAATGGGCGCACGCAGCGACTCGGCATATTCGCGCGCGGTCACAGTTAAAACATTGACATCGACTTTGTAGAGATGGTCGTGTGCGCTGGTACGCACATTCGAGTAATCACATTGAATTTCGGAGAATGGCATAAACGGATGATCTCGCCACAATGAACAACAGCTTGATCGTACCACCACGTCTTTACAAAATTGATTGAGAATAAAGGACTATTTTTAATCAACGGTACGAGGCGACCCCGTGTGGTCTTAGGCGTCAAGACAAGCGCCAATCAAGGATGGACTGGTGAGTAGAGGGCGATTTTCCGACGTTTATCTTTCTGAGCAAAACGTTGAAAATCACCCTCCAACGAATGCCAGAAGGCAGAGTCGCCACGCCAGTGTGAGCGGATGAGGTGTATCAACGGGAGCAAATCGAGCACTTCGACCCGCTGTTGCTGTGCTGTAGCATACAGTGCCGTCTGAGATTGGTAGCGGCTGAGAAAATATGCCTTCTATTGACCCAGTTGGGCATTTTGTTTTATACTGTAATGTAGAATATATGAGTAACTCCGGTCTGTTTGGTCACAACCAGCGTACTCGTGTCTTCTCTATTCGTTAATCCTTATCTTGACGCCTAAGACCCCCTGGGGTCGCCCATGCTTTTTATGGCGCGAGGGGACATTGTTCTTCCCCTACGAGTATTCTTGACCCTTGATGAATTCCCAGAAATTTTGAAGCGATCACCCTGCTTTTCGCACTTTTCACACCCACGCTCGATCCACGCATACGCTATAATCAACATTTGTCCATAACCCTTTACGTGCGTCGGAGTTTACATGTCTGTACCCGAAAATCACCTGTATTATGGTGACAATCTCGATATTTTGCGCGAATACATCGCGTCCGAATCGGTCGATTTGATCTATCTCGATCCGCCGTTCAACAGCGCACGCAGTTACAACGTGCTGTTCAAAGACGAAAGCGGACGCCACGCCGACGCGCAAATCGTCGCCTTCAAAGACACATGGCATTGGGGAGAAACCGCCGAATCGACATATTTCGACTTAGTAACAAACGCAGGGTCACCCATTGTCAGCATGATGATTTCATCTATGCGTTCGATGCTCGGTGCGAACCAGATGATGGCGTATTTGGTCATGATGACCGCACGTTTAGTACAGCTTCGTCGTGTTCTGAAACCGAATGGTAGTTTGTACTTACATTGCGATCTAACCGCCTCTCACTATCTAAAGATTATTTTGGACACCATTTTTGGCGTACTCAATTTTCGTAATCAAATCACATGGAAGCGTACAAGTACACATAGTGATGCAAAACGCTGGTCGCCTGTCAGCGATATCATTTTTTATTACGTAAAGTCGGACAAATTCACATGGAATCCACAATACAGTGAACATGATGATAAGTATCTTGCTGATAAATATCGTAATGATGACAACGATGGGCGGGGCATTTATACATTGGGAGATATGGCAAGCCCCAATCCACGTCCCAATCTCATTTATGAATGGAAAGGGTACGCACCGCCAGAAAAAGGCTGGCGCTATTCCAAAGAAACCATGCAACAGTTAGATCAAGAGGAACGTATTTGGTATTCCAGCGACCCTAAAAAGCGTCCTCGTTTGAAACGATATTTAGGTGAAGTCAAAGGACGAATTCATGATGATATTTGGACGGATATAGCACCGATCAATTCACAAGCGAAAGAACTGCTTGGCTATCCCACGCAAAAGCCACTTGCCTTGCTCGAACGCATTATCGCCGCCAGCACCAATCCCGGCGATGTCGTCCTTGACCCGTTCGCGGGTTGTGGCACAACGATTGCCGCCGCGCAAAAATTGGGTCGCAGGTGGATTGGCATCGACATCACGCATTTAGGGATCGCGCTGCTCAAGTATCGCTTGCAAGATATGTTTGCGCTCGATGAAAAGAAGCTGTATCAGGTCATCGGTGAGCCGGAAGATACCGCGTCAGCGCGTCAGCTTGCGCTCGATAACCGCTATCAATTTCAGTGGTGGGCGCTGTCGCTGATCAAAGCCAAACCATTGGGCGGCACAGAAGACAGCAAAACGGGTAAAAAGGGCAGCGATAAAGGCATTGACGGCGTTATCAGCTTCATTGCAGACCCCGCCAACGGCAAAGCAGATCGCGTGTTGATACAGGTCAAGAGCGGAAAAGTCAAAAGCGGGGACATCCGCGATTTGAAAGGCGCGCTGGAGCGCGAAAATGCAGCGATGGGCGTGTTCATCACGCTCGAAGAACCGTCGCGCGATATGATAACCGAGGCGGTGACGGCGGGTTATTACGAAGGTGAGAAATTCGTGGGTGGCAAACGCTATCCGCGCATTCAAATCCGCACCATCGAGCAAATGTTAGCGGGTGATATGCCCGAACTACCGTTGACGAGCGGGGTGAGCAACTTCAAACGGGCGGAAAAAGTCACCGCCGAACCGACGGATAAGCAGACCCCGTTGTTTTAGCCCACTGTGGGACGCCCCCCATCGGGTCGTCCCTCCACAATTTACTGGCGTTGGGTTACGCGGGTTGCGGCGGCAAGTACGCGGCGAACTGCTTTTCGACCGCTTTCGGGTCGGTGGATAACGCCATGTGGATACCGCGCGCCATATCATCGGGATAATGTTTCATCGTGCGCAATTACCTCGTCGCTGCGACCATGCCCAAAAGCCATGTAATCGCAAGTGCGCCACACACGATCCAAATCCCAACAATCACGACCGCCGCCGCTCGGTTGACAGGCTTGCCCTGTGCTGCAATGGCTTGCGCTCGCTCACGACATTCCGCCAGCACGTCAGATGGGATCATCTTCAATGCAAGGGTCACACCGAGCGGTATCAAGATCAAGTCGTCCAGATATCCCAGCACTGGGATGAAATCGGGGATCAAGTCAATCGGGCTGAACGCATAAGCCACAACAAGCGCGATGAATAGTTTGGCGTACCAAGGCACACGCGGATCACGATAGGCGAGGTAGAGCGCATATATCTCGTTTTTCAAAAGGTGAGCGCGCTGGCGCAGTGCTTTGAACATGGAGAACGCCTTCTCTGCGTTATGTCCGAAACTTTATATTTTTTGGTGATACCTGAGTAGGCGTACCAGAATGTTCATAACACACCTCATAACCGTGTGAAAGTCAATCGCTTTTGAAAGTCAGCGTCGGATTATTGAACGGGATCAGCGCCAAAATCACCGCGTGAATATAATACGCGGTACGGTCGATAATATCGCCTGTCAGCAGCCCGACCGAGCCATTTTCCTGCTTGCTGTTCGATCTGCCAAAGACGATATCATCGGCGTGACCAAGTTCCATGCCATCTCGAATCAAGCGTGCAGTTTCTTCGGGCAAGAAAAACGACCCCGTGCGCGCTTTGCCGATTGTGTCCACGCTCAACACGACAACCCACGCGAACGCCTCCAACTGCGAACCGCGTGCTTCGACGCCGCCTTCGAGACCGACCCAGTAATCGGCGTCGGGCGCGGCAATTTTCGCGCCGTGCGCGCGATTGAGCGCTCCCTGTAAAGTCTCGGCGCTGGTCATTGGCTGATCGCGTACGCCCGACGCGACAGCGACCCCGCGCGCCTCAAAAGCGTGCAGAGAGAAGACCTGCTGAAAACCAACCAACGCGGCGCGGATTTTAACCGGGTTGGTACTGGCAACCATAAGGAGCATGAAGAAAACCTTAAAACCTAGAATCACTGCGCGCTTTGCGCGCGCTCCGGTCGATATGCGTCACCCAGTGATGACGAACAGTTTGACAATCGCGAACAGACCAAATACCACATGGGCGACGATCGCGGCGCTGGTCGATTGCGTGTAGGCGCGTACACACGCGAGTATCAGCCCGTCCAGAAACGGCGCGATCAAGCCGTACCAAATCAGCGCACGCGGGTCGACCGCGCCGATTTGTGACGTATACAACACGAGATGAAAAAGCGCATATGCCGCTGCGTTGGCGACCAAGCCGCCCACCGCGCCCAGCCGCGCACGCATGAGCGGGAACAACACGCCACGAAAGATCATTTCTTCGCCCACGGGCTGTGTGAATACCATAAAGCCGACCGCAAATATCCATTCCAGGGCGGTGGCATTGGTGATATTGAACGTGAACAACTCCATGAACGGCAGAAACAAACCCGTCACCGCCAGACCGAGCAGATCGATGACCAGCACAAAACCAATCATGATGAACATCAGAAAGGGAAGCGGGATAGTGGGCAGCTCAAGGCGCATCGCAGCACGATCTTCGGGGTCGCTGCGTGTGCTGACGACCCAGTACGCCATGATGACGCCGGCGATCATCCAGCCGAGATAGACCGTATAGGATTGCACGCCCAGCACAGCGAGCGTAATGACCGAAATACCGATGACGGCGACGACCGCGACGATCACCGCGCTTGCCGCCGCGCCCCATCCCCACGGTGGTGCAGGTTCAAGCACGCTAAGACGGGCAAATAAACCGCGTGGACGGGCAGCATTGGGGGGAGAGCCAGATGTCATCAAATCGGCGCGAGATACCCCTGCCTTTAGGCATGGGGAGGAATAGCGCCCTTTTCCTTTCTGTTATGTAATCAGGACAGTCGAAAAGGCACTCTGCTCAGGCAGAGAAACGGTTTACTCTGGCTCAACACCAGACCGACAATGGAACGGGAGTTCCAGAACGCGGCTCGTGTAATTGCGAACCGGGCGGCAGTCAATCCGCCATACGCGGTGTGTGTCTTGGGCTTCGCGCCCGCCATAACTGCAAGCCCCTAGCTTTAGCTATGGGGTCGTTGACGTGTTTCCTCGTGATGATAGCGTGAGGGAGATTTTATTATATTTTATTTTCGACGCAACCATTTATTTATGTGTTTTAGTGTATTCATAAACCATCATAGTTGGGGTTGTGACGCAGCATCAGTGTACACCACCCATCGGAGCGCGGGTCGCGGACATAATCCTTGAGCAGCCGCGACAGCATGAAGCCGTTGCGAAGCTGCATACTCATGGTCGGGTCGTAGCGTTCGCCCGCCACGACTTTATCGGCGTACTGCTGTGCGGTGAGGCTTTTTTGGTGCGGCTGATAACCAGGCATCAAGCCCGTAATCATTTCGCCGCGCATATTCAGCCGCGCTGCTAACGCCGCGCGTGCCTGATACAACATCCGCCCGATGCCCTGCCCGCGATAATCGGGCAGCACCGCCATCGTGACGCCATACAACCATGCACCATTGGGAACGTGATGATCGACCCAGCGATGGTCAGTGTGTTCAAGATAATAGCCTGACTGATCGTCAATCAGGCGGTCGATACGATACGTGGTCGTGAAGCCGATCACTTTGGGTTCGTTATCGTCCTCGACCGACAGCGCTACAAGCTGTCCATCGGGGAAAATCGCGATGCGCTGCTCAAAAACTGACGCGGGAATACCTTCACCTGGAAAATCAGGAAAATTGATCTCGTCGATCCAGGCGACATCGGCGGCAGTTTCCAACGTCATAGGGACAATGCGGAACATGAGTTATATAGTCTTTCGCACGTATAAGGTGTTTACTTTTCGAGCCAGCGTGCCATTAAAAGCATATCCAAGAAATCGCCGTCACGGTGATACAAACCGCGTTTAACGCCTTCAGGCTTGAAGTCGAACTTTTTGTACACATGAATCGCGCGCGCGTTACCCGCGAAGACTTCGAGTTCGACACGGCGGACGACAGCGCTTTTTTCTGCCCACTCCATCGCGTACTTCATCAACGCTGTGCCGACGCCACTATCGCGCCACCGTTTCTCTACATAAATACCGAGCGAGGTCATATGTGCATCGGCTGCCAGCGAGCCACCGGCACAGGTAAGCGACCCGATCAGTTGATGATCGGCTTGTGCGATGACGAAGACTGAATTATCCGCCGTGCTGACATCGAGAATGCGGTCGCGGATGCGTTCGACAGGCGGATCGAAATCACTGGGCCGGTAGGGCGTATCGACGGGTGGATGTTCGCTCAACACATCCTTGATCAAACGGATGTAACCTGCGGCATCGAGCGGGACGGCGCGGCGGATAGCAAATGGTGGCGGCATTGTCGTTATCCTTTCAGTGCGAAAAGCATAACGCAAACGCGCAAAGGCGCGACTCCGCAGCGGGTATTTTCACAGACGCATATTTTTGTTCATGAGCAGCACGCCGATCAAACCACCAATGACGCCGCCGATCATCAACGCGAAGGCGGGTGGTGCCCCAAACGCGCGCGCGAAAAACGTGATGCCGAGACAAAAGCTGGCAAGCCCAAACAGGCGCGTCGTCAGGTCGCGCCGCACGGTACTGCCGCCTAATCGGATACGCAGCAGTGTATACGCGCCAAAACCAACGAGTAAAATTCCAAACCAGAATGCGCTCATAGGCGGATTATATCGCTTTCATGGCCGTGGGCGGGTCTGAAACCTATAGACATTAAGCTCGCCTGTTTTTGTCCCGCCCGTACGGACGGTGCGATTGAGGGTGGGCGACGGCTACGGAAATTCGAGCGCGCCAATATCCAGCGCGACGCCGCGCGCCCGCGCTTCAAGTGCCCCATCGGGAAGCGGTGTGCCCGCATTAATGGCAGCGCTGTCGTGCGACAGACGAAAATTCCCCGCCGCTGGGTCGGTCAATGCGGGCGCATATGCCGCACCAATGCGATTATCGGGCAGCAAAATACGGGGAGTGACATCGACTGCGTTATCCGCGATCAAGTTGGCGCGAAACGCGGCGAACGTGATGCCGGGCGGAATCTGTACGCCGATTTCGGTGCTGGCGGCGATCAGGTTGTTCAAAATCGATGGGTTGCCGGCACGTGGGTTCAGCACGATGCCTGCGCGATTGGCATAAAACGTATTGTTCCAGATTTGCGTGCCATAGGTATCGACTTGAAGCTGAACGCCGACATCGTTGTTATCAAAAATGTTGTTGATAATCACCGTATCGACCGCATCCAATACGACCACGCCGCGATCCTGCGCGTACACGCGACTGTCACGCACCTGATTGCCAATGGGCGGCAGCGTATCTTCGTGGCGGCGTATTTGCACACCGTTGCCACCGTTGGCGTAAATCGTCGCGCCAACCACCTGATTGTAACTCGCCTGAATATACACACCGTGCCGGAACGCATCGGGCACGCCATCGACGATGCCGTTATCGTGAATACGTACGCCGATCAAACGGTTGTACTGGCTGGTGTCACGCGAGATATGCACGCCATGACCAGGCGCGTTCATGATCTCGCAGTTCTGTAGGGTGATGTGATGCGCGCCGTTGTTGATTTTCACACCGTCGTTGGTCACCCGTGCCGCATCGATGATCAACCCATCAACGACGATATACACGCTGGTTTCCTGTGCAAAGTATAAGCCGCGCGTGGCAGTTTCGGGCGGGTATAAGCGCACGTCTTCTCCCGGAAACGCCGCGACCATCGTCGGATTATCGGGCGTGCCGCCGGGAATCAGGTTGTTGATCGCTTCGGTGTAAGTGCCGGCGCGGATATACAGCGTACCGCCGCCCGGCAGCGCACGAAGCGCGGCGCGAAGCGTGAGAAACGGGCGATCGTACGCCCCATCCTGCGTATCATCGCCATCGGGCGCGACGTAAAGCGCGGATGGATCGAGAGGCGGAGGCGGGTTGATCGCAGATTCCAGCCCGATCACCAAGCCAATACCGATGACGACGAGGCTGAGACGAAACAGATGGTAGCGTTTGAATCGCTTGACGCTCAATCGTATTTGGCGCAACGTACTCCCCCACGAGAACCTTTCGGCGACTGCACTGCTGCACACGCTGCAGGACACGACAGATTGAACAATCGATGCCGCCCCTCATCCCTCTTCGTGCTGATGGGCTTCGTAGAACTTTTCCCATTCGTGCATGAAATCTTTCTGGCGGGCGCGCATGACGACGCCAGGCAAGACCTCCGCGAGTTCGGGCGCATGAACGGGCGGCAGGTCATCGAGCGCTTTCTGCGCGAAAAAGACCATCGCACCGACTTGAAGCGCCGCTTCTAAGCGCGCACGCAGCAGCGCCAGCCCGAACAACAACGCGATGACACCGACGCGCAGCGCGATCTCCCAGGGCATATAGACGATGATCGAGCTGAAAAATGCCGGAAGCAGCAAGCCGGGCAGCGGATAAAATGGAAATGCCTGCGCGCGTAACCGTACAACGGTGACATTGCTATCGCTCGCGCCGATAAACGTACCGATCAAGGCGGCGGCGCGCTGTGAACGGCGGCGTTCTCCATTGCGGCGCGTCACGGTTTGGCTGGTGATACGAAAGCCGTTCGCGATCGGCTGCACATCATAATGCCGCCCATCGACAAACAAATCGCGCAAATGCAGTCGATACTGGCTCGGCTTGGATGCGACGATCAGCGTTTGCAAACACGCCGCGCGCGCCGCCCCAACCACCATGCCGACCGGTGGATGTAACCACCACAGTAAATGAAACGGGCGCACGATGCGCCGCATTATTCGGTTGACCATACGATAATCAGTTTTCTTCTTCACCTGACGCGGATGCATCCGCTGACGAGGCTGCATCCGCGAGCGCGGCGCGCATCGACGCGATCACCTGTGCCTGATCGTTCATACCCAACTGACGATAGAGTTTGGCGGCATCGCGCAAATAGCCCAACGCCGCTGTATAGGCGCCCAGATCGGCGCTGATGCCACCGATAGCGCGCAAAAGTTCCGCCTGGCTGTGTTGATCGTTGACGGTGCGCGCCAACACCAGTGTTTCGACATAATGAGACAGCGCTTTTTCGAGCAGTTCGCGGCGCACATAGGAGTTGTCACTGGCGCGCGCCAATTTGCCATATAAATTACCGATGACACCGAGCCGCTGTGCGAGTACCGCATGATCACCGAGTTCACGATGTGCCTGTGCCGATTCGATAAATGCGGTGAGTGCCAGTTGATAATCGCCCAAACTGACGCAACTATTGCCCAGATGACCCAGTCGCGCTGCCAAACCACGTTTATCATAGATCATACGCGCGATTTCGATGGCTTGTTGATGTAAGGGAATGGCTTGATCGGGCTGGTCGATATCATCATAGACCAAACCGAGATTACCCAGCCAGATGCCACGCCCACGCCGATCATCGATTTCATGGCTGATCGCCAATGCCTGCGTCAAGTACGAGATTGCATCACCAAAACGCCCAATTTCGCGCATGATGTTGCCGATATTGCCTAACAAGCCTTCTTCGGTCACAAGATCGGAGTCTTCGCGGGCGCTCGCCAGCGCGACCTGAAAACACTCCAACGCGCGCTCACGCTGACCAAGCCGGTAATGAACCAGCGCCAGATTGCCCATGTGTCGCCCTTCGGCGCTGTGGTCACCATCACGGCTGGCACTATTGACCGCTTGTTCAAGCCAATAAATGGCGGTTTGAAAATTCTCGTTCTGCAATGCCAATCGTACCTGGCGCAAGACCTGACTGGGATCGACCATGATGTTCATCCTTTCGCAGCATGATTATAGCGTGTCCGCGCCGTCATCACAGCGTAGGGTAAACGATGCGCGTGCGTGAGGGTGGGGACATGGACGCACGTTTTGATCCTGATACAATGATATTCATGTGATAGGTCTTGCCCCTCCGCTAACCGCCTCCCCCGAATTCGGAGAAGCACGCAGGGGAGGCGTTTTCAACACCTTTGATACCTACCCCAGCACATTGTGATTTGAATTTATAGCTACGGAGCATGTCGCGCATGTCCGATAACGAGCAATTGAACACTGAACTTCCGAACGGCGACCGTGAGCCGTCGATCCACGACGAAGAAACGTCTGAACTTGTTACGATCAGCGACGATGCGGCGGGCAGCGCAAGCGCCGCTTACACCACGCCTGATACAGCGCATGGGAGTGAGACGAGCTTCGAGGACGGCGATAGCTTGGCGCCGATTCGGGTGATCGACGCGCATGAAGCGGGTACGGTGCCAATGGACGACGAGGAATTACTTCCGTTCGACGATCCGAAAAAGACGCTGCCGGGCAGCGGCGGTTTTGACCCAAACCCAGATTTTACGCCGGGAACGTATGCCCCACCGCCACCACGTCAGCCCGCGCCGACCAACCCGCACGACGCCAATTACACCGTGCCGCATATCGTACCCTTCGAACATACGATGGTGCATGTGCCAGGGACAACGCAGACTGATCAACCCAAAGCGCCGCAACCCCCGACACGCGATAAAAAAGCCGCGCAGTTTCAGCAGAGTTATCGGCAAGCGCCGAATACGCCTGTGCAAGCGGGCGGGCAGGCGACGATCCCGAATATGCCTGCCGCATCGTATGGTGCGCCGAACAACCCGAATCAGCAGTATACGCAGCCATCGCAGCCGCCGGGAAATATTCCGCCGCCACCCGGTTATACGATGCAGGGTCAAGTGCCGCCCAACGTGCTGCCACCCTCGGCGCGCAAACCGCGTCGGGTATTGGGCTGCACGCCGGGATGTCTGGCAGTATTTCTCGGCTTAATCGTGACATTTTGCGGCGGATCAACGCTGGTCGCACTGATTCTGGCGTCTACGCTGGGCGCGCAGCTCGAAACGCGCCTGAACGAACAGCTCGCGCCCATCGACGATTACCAGAATTTTCAAAGCACGTTCTTTTATGACCGCAACGGCGAACTACTGTACGAAGAGTTCACCGAAGGACGCCGCACCAACGTCGATTATGAAGCCTTCCCGCAAGATTTGATCAACGCGACCATCGCCATCGAAGACGACACATTCTTCACCAATCCGGGCTTTGAAGTGCAGGCGACGGCGCGTGCGTTTTTGCAATATGTTGGCTTGGAAGAAGGCGCGAGCGGCGGCAGCACGATCACACAGCAGTTGGTGCGCAATGTCCTGTTCGATTATGCGTATCGCAGCGAACGCAGCATCCAGCGCAAAGTCGAAGAAATTTTGCTGGCGTATCTGCTCAATCAACGCATGAGCAAGCAAGACGTGATGGCGTTGTACCTGAACGAGATTTTTTATGGCAACCGCGCGTACGGAGCGGCGGCGGCGGCACGCACGTTATTCGATAAGCGTGTGCAGGATTTGACACTGGCAGAAGCCGCGTTACTGGCGGGCTTGCCACAAGCGCCATCGGAATACGATCCGTTCAGCGTTGACCCCGAAGTACAGGCGGAGATCGCGGTGCGCTGGCGTCTGGTGCTGGATCGGATGGTATCAGAGCGCATGATCACGTCGGATCAGCGTAACGCGGCGTTGAGCGAAGGCTATACGCTGGTCGTGCCCGATGCGCCGTTTCGAGCGCCCCACTTCACGGTGTATGCACAGGACGAACTGCAAACGCTGCTGATCGATCTGGGTTATTCGCCGGACGAAGTTGCGCGCGGCGGCTTGCGCGTGTACACGACGATTGATTTACGCTTGCAGAATTTGGCGGAACAGGCGGCGCGCACACAGATCAACGGCTTGGGTGGGTTCACGATCACCAACGGCGCAGTCATCGTAACACAGCCGATCACGGGCGAAATCATGGCGATGGTCGGGTCGCTCGATTACGAAAATGACGCCATCGACGGGCGCGTCAACGTGACGATCTCGCCGCGTCAGCCGGGAAGCACGATGAAACCGCTCACGTATGCGGCGGCATTGGAACGCGGCGAAACATTGGGCGACATCATTTGGGATACCGAAACGGTGATTGGCGATTACACGCCTGTCAATTATGACCGCACGTTTCACGGACCTGTCCGCATTCGTACCGCACTGGCGAACAGCTACAACATCCCGGCGGTACAAACCCTGCGACGTGTTGGCGTCGATGGATTGCTTGAATTATCGTCTCGTTTCGGCATTGAAACGTTGGGAAGCGACGCCAGCCGCTACGGGTTATCGCTCACGCTCGGCGGCGGCGAACTGACGCTGCTCGAACTGACGCGCGCGTACAGCGTATTCGGCAATGGCGGCAACTATGTGCCGACCACCGCTATCCTGTGCATCATCGATAACGATAACAATATCCGCTATCAGTACGAAAATGGCTGCACGACGGGCGATATCACCGCACAAACCATCAACGAAACCGGATTTGGAACGCGCGTGCTTGACCCGCGCATCGCCTATATGATCACCGATATTCTGGCGGATAACGCCGCACGGTCGAGCGCGATGGGGTCGAACAGTCCACTTTATACAGGTGGCATTTATACGGCGGTCAAGACCGGAACCACCGACGACTTCCGTGATAACTGGACGGTCGGTTATAACCGCAATCTCGCTGTCGGCGTGTGGGTTGGTAACAGCGACGGTACCCCAATGAGCGCTGGCACGACCGGGTTGACGGGTGCTGCGCCGATCTGGAACGCAGTCGTCAACGGGATTTACAGCACGGGCTTGATCGACGAATTCAGCGTCGAAGGCGGGCGCTTACCCGATCAACTGGACGCGCCGACAGGGATTTCCAGCCGCCGCATTTGCGCGATCAACGCGCTGCGCGAACCCGCGCTCGATTGCACCAGTTCGATCAACGAGTTGTTCATGGATAGTCCGGCGGGCGTACCAGACGGTCAAGGCGGGTTAAGCTACCCTGCCGCAGCACAAGCACCGTCCGACCAGCCGCCACCGACGGGCGTATGGCTGCGTGAAGTTGAGCCAAGCATTTACCGCGTGCATGTGCACGCGATTCCCCCGCAAATCGGCGCGGCGCTGATCGTGAATAACCCACAAGGCGGCGCGTCGTTTCCCGCGCCGATCTATTGTCAACTTCCGGTCGAAGCCATACCGCTTGACCCAACCGCGCGCGAGCAGTTATTCATCGCGCCGCCGATCGACTCTGGCGACGCCGCGCGCGCCGAACAGTACGCACGTGCCAACGGTTTCGCCTTCCTGCCAACCATCGCGTGCAACGCCGACCTGATCAACGCGACGGGCGGATCGAACGTGATTACTGCGTTCATCAGCCAACCGACTGCGGGTCAAGTCGTGTTCGCGGATATGCCAATTTTAGGCACCGCATCGTTTACACCGCAGCAAGCGCTGTTTTACAAACTGGAGCTTTCGGGCGGTCAATTTGGCGATGGCAATTGGGTGACGATGGGGACAACGCACAATAATCCGGTCGTCAACGGACAGCTAGAGATTTTGCCAGGGTTATCGCCGGGGAATTACATGCTGCAATTGGCGGTCGTCGGCAACGATGGCAATTATGTACAGCAGCCGTTTCAAGTGCCGTTCAGCGTGCAGTAGGGGGTTTAATAGGGTGAGGGTGGATATTATCTGGAAAGCGCCGTAAAACCCCTGCCTTCAGGCATGGGATATAAGGCGTCGGTCTTATGTTTTTTCTGCTGAAATAGGGTATGATGAAAGGAGGTTAAGGTACGAGACGTAAAAATCCGACCTCGATCATAATCGTG
>JBBRAA010000074.1:0-16482 GCA_038207205.1 Aggregatilineales bacterium | reverse complement strand
CGCCGCGAAAACGGACAATGCAGGCATTGTCCCTACGAAATGGATTGTGGGTGAGGATGTTGAAATCCGTCTGCCGTTAGAAACCGAATGGGAATACGCGGCGCGCGGCAGCGATGGGCGCGAGTACCCTTGGGGAGATGGTTATCGTGTGGGACACGCCAACCTTGATGAGCAGAAACGGGGTGTGGGACCGTATTTTCTATATCGGACGACAGCGGTCGGAAATTATCCGCACGGTGCATCACCGTTCGGTGCATTGGATATGGCAGGAACGATTTGGGAATGGTGTCTCAACGATTACAAAAACCCTCAAGTATTCGTTGGATATAATAATAATGAATATAAGGTGCTGCGGGGCGGTTCCTTCTTCTACCTTCAGCCTTACGCCGCCGCGTCGTATCGCAGCCGCAACGATCCGAACTACGGGAACTTCAACTTCGGTTTGCGGTTGGTGGTGGCTGCCCCTATTGCGTCTCTGATCTCTGGTGAATCTGATCTCTGGAAGTGAGCGCAGCGAGCGGCTCTGTAGCTCTAGCGCGCGAAGCGCGCCTCTAAGGGGGTGTGGGGGAATCCCCCCACAGGGATTCCGCGCAGCGGATCAAATTTGAAAATTGAAGCCCCTCAGCGCAAGCGGGGAGAGGGGTTGGGGGTGAGGGGCGGGGCTGTGTCCCCGCGCGCCGCAAAACACGGGCGATAAGTACACGGGCGAATACATAGGTTCGCCCCGACCTGTTATACTGCGCGTCACAAGCTCGCACACATATGCCGCTCGATTTTACAGATGGGGTAGGGGCAGAGGACGTTTTATCGATGAAGGTATTCAACGCCGCGCGCCAACAGATCGCGGTGCATCCAACCGTCAGCCTGCTGATCGTGATCACGCTGACCGCCTTGATCGTCCGTTTGATGACGGTAGAATGAACATATTCGAATGGTGACGGAGACACGAGACCGCATGTCGCAGCAGACAAGTGTTTACCCATCCACATCCATACCCGCCGCACGCTCGAACGTGATTGATGGGCTGCGCCGCTACGGCTGGTTGATTTTCGCCGTCGTCGCGCTCATGATCGGCTACTTGATCGTGTGGCAGCGCGGCATGTATTACGATGATTACTGGTATCGAATCGGACCGATCGATCCGTTGTCGCAAATCAGGACAGGCGCGCGCTTACTCGGCAGCCTGAGCGGGACGATTTTGCTCAAGCTGATGCCTGACAACGAGCTGCTGCTGCGTGTGATCCTCGCGGCATTGGTGGCGGTCAATGCGGCGCTGCTCGGCTGGTTGATCGAGCGGTTGATCGGCTCGCGGCTGGCGGCGGTCAGCGTGGGGCTGCTATATTTGTTCCCGGTATACGGGTCAGAAGCGGCGTTATTTTCCACCGCTGCCGCGCAGTATTTACCGATGGGCATCAGCGCGCTGCTGACGACACACGCGATCGTCACCGCCTTTCGGTATCAGGGGCGCGCATGGCTATGGCTCACGCTGAGTGTCATCGGGCTGGCAGCGACTTTCAACTTTGTCGAACAAGGTGCAGCGCTTGTGTTCGTCATCCCATTTCTGGCGCTGATCACGGCGGTTCAACATCCCGAAATTCCACGCCGCACGCTGATACTTCGCATGATGGTCATCATTTTCGCATCTGGCATCGCGCTGGCAGGTTTTTACGTGGTGTTTTACACCAATAACGAAGGCGTTACGATGATGCGCGGCAGCATTGACCTCGATCTTGCTGCGATTCTACAGCGCGCTGACCAGGCGTATTTTCAGGTATTTTTGTATTTCTCATTTTTGACCAGCAGTGGTCAGAATATCTTTCAAAGTCTGATCGCATTCAGTTTAGCCCTGCCATTGGTGTATGGCGCGGTGATCGTGCTGCTGGTCTCGGCTGGATTTATGGTCATAGGCTGGACTCATCGCTCGTTGACAGGCGACCGGACGAGGGTCGCGGCGGGGCTGATGGCGCTGACGGGATTGATTTGGTTCTGGGCGACGTTACTTTTCCCAAGCGTGCTGGCAGAAAGCGCGGCGTTATCGTGGCGCTTGGCATATCTGCCGACCGCAGGATTACTTTTGATGCTGGCGGGTTTAATTGCATTGATTCAATCGGTATTTCGGTATCAATGGATTGATCGCCTTATCCTGACGATCACCAGTATGATCGTTATCGTGCTCATCGTAACAATGATTGGTCTTGAACGCGTGTATCAGGCGCGTAACGCATTGGATAACCGCCAGTTTGAAACGCTGGTAGACGCCGTGCCGCCAGCCCTGATGCGGAATGACGCGGCGCTGGTGCCGCTCACCATCGATGAATCGATGGTGCCCGATTACCCCGTGTTGAACGATTTACGCGTCGGGTTGTTCGATACCACCGTCACAGCGATCAATAAACTACGTGAAACCTATGGCTGGCAAGAATGGGGTGTCATTTTGGCGTATGGTACGCCGCAGGGTGCAGCCCAGTTCGGTTGTACAACGCGCGAGCTTATCGCCAACGGACAAGTGTGTATGATTGGCATGACTGATACTTCACCCGAACAGGTGGTCGTCGATACCGAGCGCATCATCGCATTTACGTATCGTGAATCGATCCTTTTTGGGGTCGCTTCGCTGGTGTTCATCATTGACGACGCGCGTGTAGTGATTTCGCTGCCGCGCGTAGAAACGCTTCGAGCGCGCGGTGTGCCCGTTTTAGAACAACTTGAGTGGAGTATCCCCGTCCCATGAGTATCACGCGCAAACTTATCATCCTCATCATCACGTGTGGTCTGTGCGGCGCGATGCTGGCATACGCGCAAGACGACTCGGCGGCGCAGGTCTTTGAGCTTACCGATATCAGCGTGATCGCGCCGACGGGCGCGTTAGAACGTGCCAGCATCGAGGTGACCAATCGCAGCACGACACGCGCCAACGGCGTGATCTGGTATTACCTTGCGCCCGTCGGCAGCACTGAACCGTGGCTGGCAGCGCGCTATACCAGCACCGAGCAGTCTATCGAGCTGGGGGCGGGCGAAACCACTACGCTCACCTTCGATGCGCCAGGGTTGGGCTTGATCGGCACGTATGATTTATCTTTCTGGGCGCATTATGTTGATCCAGTGACGGGCGCGCGCAACCACAGCGACGGACAAGGCTATGCGATGCCCATCGTTATCGAACCGCCCGGCGCATTCGTGCTGACCCCGCTCCGCGACATCGATACCGATCACGCCATCACACGCGGCGACGCGCGCACGTTCGAGAGTCAGCGCCTCAAAATGACCGATGTGCACATCATGCAAATCGAAGGCAGAATTGCCAGCGTTCAAGTCGATGTATTGAACGTGACCGATACGCCCGTCGATGGCTTTGTCTGGTATATCTTGGCGCCGCCGGATTCTGAACAGCCGTGGACGCAAATCCAATACATCGCGCCCGAACAGCGCATTGTTCAGCTTGCGCCCAACGAACGGACGACCTATACGTTTATCGGCGGTGACATGATGCCCGCCGGACGCTACGCGCTGTGGGTATATACCAGTGCGATTTTGGACGCGGCGACGGGCGAACGTGGTGAGGGCGACGGCGTAGCCGAGACAATCGTTTTCGGTCAAGCACTGCAAACGGCGATTACAGCCGCCGAAGTCGTCACCAATGACGACGGCACAGCCGCGATGCGGGTGCGCGCGCGCGTCGATAATTTCTCCGGCGATTCGTTGATCGTCGGCATGTTTTACACAATTGCACCGCCGAACATGCCGTCGCCCTGGCGATCCGCCGTGTTCAACGCGCCGATCCGCTATGTGCAGGTGGGCGCAGGCGAATCGGTCGATGTGGCATGGGATGACGCGCTCGATTTACCTGCCGGAACGCACGCCGTGACATTATGGATGTTTCAGGTCGATGACGGCGCGTTGATCCTGCGTGACCGCGCCGAGACGATGATCACACGCTGAGGGGCTTTGTAACGTCTTTGACCAGCGTTGTACTTCCTGTGAACCCCGTCCACGCGGTCAGCACCCCATACTTGACGTGCCTGATCGCCTGAAAGCCTTTGCGCTCGCACAAACGGCGGGCGTCGGGGTTCGTGTCCACGACATCCAGCCGCACCTGTGGTGACATACTCCCCACGCCTAAAGGCCTGACAGGGGTAGGTAATTAACACTGCAAAATTTCGAGGGAAGGACGAGGAGGAAAGACAGGGGCATCTTCGGGTGTGGGGGAGAGGGTGGCGAGACGGAGGCAGGACAGCGCCATCACCAACCAGAGGCGTTCGGTGCGGGCGGGGTTGACCATGCGGGTACCGTAACCGCAAAACTATACCACGCCAATACCTGCGCCTGGGTTTCGCTTAAAAGCGGTAAATGCCTTGACACACACATTGTCCATGACAATAATTCTGGCGGATAGAACATGACTTTGCTCCAGGTAGGGTTTCGTTTGGCGACTTAATTTCTACCTGATTTGTCGTGTTCTATCTACCCTTCCATAAATTACCTGCCCCTGTCAGACGTTGCCCCTCCCCTACGAGCATTCTTGACCCTTGATGAACTCCCAGAAATTTTGAAGCGATTACCCTGCGCGGTAACTGCTCACAGTTGCATCCACGCACGCACTTTCCTACAATGATTATCCGGTGTTAGCACATAGACGAGGAATCCGCCGCTGATTAAGACAGCTTTCACATTTCGCGGCATTGAACAGTACGGCGATCTCACCGTGATCGTCGTCATTTTGGCGCGCGATGAAGAACATACGATTGCCGCCACGGTGACGGGAGCGCTGCCCTATGCCCATCAGGTTGTGGTGCTCGATGGGCGCTCGCATGATGCGACCGTGAGCGAAGCCGAGCGCGCCGGCGCACGAGTCTACACCGATCCCGGCTTGGGCAAAGGATCAGGCGTACGCATGGCGATACAAGTGCTTGACGCCGATGTGCTCGTATTCATGGATGCCGACGGTTCGCACGACCCCGATGATATTCCGCGTCTGGTCATGCCGATCATCGAAAACAGCGCCGATTTAGTCGTCGGCAGTCGCTTTTCGGGCGGCAGCGAAGAATTATCGATCAGTGTCGGTCAGTTAATCCGCACGGTCGGCAATATCTCGATGAATATCGCCATCAACAAACGCTGGAACACAGCGCTGTCGGATACGCTCAATGGCTTTCGCGCCGTGCGGCGGATGGCGGCGACGCGCATCGGCTTGACCGAAAATCGACATACCATCGAACAGGAAATGGTCATGAAAATGCTGCGGCGCGGCTTTCGTGTCGTCAACGTACCGACGCACGAATACGCGCGTCTGTTCGGCACCAGTCACATCAATATCTGGCGCGAATGGCAGGATTTTGTCTGGTGTGTCGTCAAGAATATCGTTTATATAGGACCCGTAATTGTGCCGCTGCCGCCGCTGCCGCCCCGAAAAGAGTAATCATGTCGTTCGCTCTCTTATCATCCGTGCATAAAATGGCTCGTAATCGCACCATGCTGTTTTTGCTGTTCATCATTTTGTTCGCGCTCGTCATGCGCCTGATTAATCTCGATAGTGATTTGTGGTTGGATGAGGTCGCGTCGGTGCGGCGGTTCGCGGGCGGCAGCCCTGTGATGATTCTGACGACGTATCAGACCACCAATAATCACCTCCTCAACAGTTTTTTTATCAGCGCGGTCACATCGACTTTGGGGAGCGACGAATGGATGCTGCGTGCCCCCGCCGTCGTGTTTGGCGGGCTGGCGGTCGCCGCGATATTTTGGCTGGCGCGGCGCTATTTCACCCCGTCGATCAGTTTACTGGCAGCCCTTGCGCTGGCGGTCGCTTATCAACATATCTTCTTTTCGCAAAGCGTGCGTGGCTACAGCGCTTACTTTCTGTTTGCCATCATCAGCAGTGCCGCGCTTGCGCGTATCACCGATCCAGCGGCGACGCGCGGGCGTACACTGTGGATGATTGGCTATATTATCGCGGCGTGGTTAGGCGTCATGTCACATCTGACGATGGCGTTCATCATCGCGGGGCATGGCGTCGTCGCGCTGGCAGCGTTGATCATGCACGCGCGGCGCGGCGCGCGCTTGATTCCTATGATCACGCGCTTAATCGTTGTGTATGCCGCTGTCGGTGTAGTCTGTCTCGTCACCTTCGCGGGCATCATCCCGCAAGCATTAGCGCTGCTCAACAATGTGTATCAGGTTGACCAGGCGGCGGGGTATCAGGCGCTGTCGCTGGAGTTCTTCCAGGAACTATTACGCACGCTCAGCGGCAACCTGAGTCCGCTGCTGCTCGTCGTCTCGATCCCGGCGGGCATCATCGGCTTGTTCGGCGCGCTGTCGCTGATACGGCGTGATGGGGTACTGTTGTTCGCGCTCTGCGTGGGTCCTGTGCTGCACTTCACCCTGTCGGCTGTTCGCGAGCTGGTCTTTTCGCCGCGTTTTTTGCTCGTGTTGTTGATCCCGTTCATCTTGATCTCGCTCGAAGTGATCCGCTTGATCGTACAGTGGCTCGAACATCGCGTGAAGGCGACCACACCTGTTTCACCATTGATCTGGGTGATCGGCGTGGCGGCGATGCTTGGCGCACTGGCGTTTCCGCTGTCCACGTATTATGCCTTCCCAAAACAGCCGTATACCGCGACAATTGCACACATCGAGACGATTCGCACCACCGATCAACTGGTGATCGCCATTGATTCGACCGAGCAGGGTTTTCGTTATTATGGCGGTAGTTTAGGCGATAATCTGGTTTATGTCCGCACTGTCGAAGCCTTTGACCAGGCGCTGGCACTGGCAGGGACGCGCGGCGCGATTCTGGTCACGTCGCTGGAGCGCAATTTGCGTGTCGATGTGCCGGATTTATACGCGCGCATCCAAGCCGATTGGCAGATCGAATCGCGTTTTCATGCCAGCGTCGGCGATGGTGATCTGCGTGTGTATACGCAAATAACGCAGTAGTATCTTCGTCTGTCACAGACTATACTTGAGAACAAACGGTCGATTGAGCGAGGAAATCACCTGTGAACGAAGACCATTTCGATCACGACGCGGTAGACGCCGAACTGCATGAAGAACCTGATCCGATTGAGGCGTACTGTGTGCGCTGCCGCGATACAGTGATGCTTGAAAACCCAATTGCGGTCTGGACGCGTAAAGGCGTTCCCGCGACACGCGGCGAGTGCCCGATCTGTGGTAATGCTGTCTTTCGTATGGGACGGTCAGCCGCGCACGAAGCGAAAAGCCGACCGACGCCCGTCAATGTCGGGGATACCAAACGGACGAAACTGCCCAAAACCACTGTGTACTTAAATTACGCGCCCGCTGACGAAGAAATGGCGGGGCAGGTGGCGGCGGATTTGGAAAAGATGGGGTTTGCCACCTGGCAGCATCAGGTCGCGCCAGAGGATGTCGATTGGGCGGGCGGCGTGCACCCATCGCTGAAAGAATGCTCGCAGATGGTGCTGCTCTTATCACCCGCCGCGCTCGATGAAAGCACCGTCGAAACCGCATGGCGCTTTTTCCGTGAGAAAAACAAGCCCGTTTCGGTCGCCGTCGTCGCGCAGGCAGACCCGCCGGATATGCTCCGACGGCGTCCACGCTTCGATTTGGCGACCGATTATAAAGGCGCGTTCCGCCAGTTGTTAAGTGTGCTGAACGAGTGAGTTACCGTGCGACCGCGTTGCTTGGCACCCACACCGGGCTTGCCTGACATGCGACCCATACTTTGGCAAAATCACCGCTGAATTCGCTGATGTACCACGTCCCCGCGTTGATGGCAAAGCCAGTGCCAGCGCTCAAATCTGCCGCGAAGAACGCGGGTGCGCCTGCCGGAATGCCGTATACGACCGAGCCAGATGGGAGCGGATACGGGCATGACGACGAGACACCCACTGCATTGTTAATCACAGCAGTCCCGCCGTTACATTTATCAATCGAGACAGTCACAAGCGTCACGTCGGGTCCGCCAACGCCATCGATCAACGACAGCCTGATAGTGATAGGCGTGTCGTCAGGAATCGGGAATGCCGCCGTCGTGGGACCGCCTGTGGAAGCCGTATAGATAGAAAAGTAGGTCACACCATCATTATTAGGGTTACCCGCATCTTCATCCATGTACCGCAGCCCGCCCGCATCGACAATCGTGCGCCAGCGCAAGTTGGTTGGGAACGTGGTGATGCCGCTCACAAAAGTCGTTAAATTGATGTCGAAGTCGTCACAGCCAATGGTATCGACGGATTGAACGATCCACGATTCGCCCGCCGCGCCGACGCTTGATGCAAACGCGACCGACGTGACCAACACGAGTATGACGACGATTAAAAGTTTTTTCATTACCTGTTCTCCCCAATTGTGTAGAAAATCTAGGCTTAGTATATGCTAATCTCAATACGTGGATCACTACAATCGCAAAAAACCTGTAAATAAAAACCGGGCAACTTTTACAAGTTGCCCGTTTCATGTGGAGTTTGGCATCCCAAACGCTTACCAATCACTCTCGACATTTGACACGCCTCGGCGTTGATGGCAAAGCCAGTGCCAATCCTTAATTTGAGCGCTTCACCCACCGTGCGCGTATAATAGATACAACCAGTCTGTTATCAATGAGGATAACGCCCGATGGCGGAAAATATCATCGTCACGCGCGATTTGTTCAAGCGCTTTGGCAAATTCACGGCGGTCAACGGTTTGTCGCTCAACGTGCCAGCCGGGTCGATTTTTGGGTTCGTCGGTCCTAACGGCGCGGGCAAAACGACGACCATGCGCATGTTGACCACACTCACCCGCCCCACGAGCGGCAGCGCGACCGTCGCTGGCTACTCGGTGGTCGATGCGCCGCGCTCGGTACGGCGCGCCATCGGTTACATGCCCGATGAATTCGGCGTCTACGACGATATGCGCGTATGGGAATATCTCGATTTTTTTGCGGCATGTTACGACATCCCCGAAAACGCGCGCAAAAAGTTGATCGAAGACCTGCTCGAACTCGTCGATCTCACGCATCGGCGCGATGATATGGTCGATAAACTCAGTCGCGGGATGAAGCAGCGGCTTTCTTTGGCGCGCACACTCGCGCATGACCCGGCGGTCTTGATTTTGGACGAACCTGCCAGCGGACTTGACCCACGCGCGCGCGTCGAAATCCGCGAACTGCTGGTCGAACTGGCGAAAATGGGCAAGACGATTTTCTTCTCGACTCACATTCTGGCAGATGTCGCGGAAATTTGTACCCATATCGGCATCGTCGAAGCCGGACAAATTCTGGATCAAGGCAGCATGGACGAAATGCGTGCCCGTTTGCAGCCGCACCGAGAGATCACCGTCACCGTCAAAGATGCGGACGCGGCGGCGGCGGTACGTTCGGCACTGGCGACTGTCACAGGCGTGATTGGGATCAAAGATATTGAGCCGAAAGCCGGACGCTCGCAAGTCCGCATCGATTACACCGGCGACGACGATGGCGTCGCACACTTGAGCGGCACACTTGCCAGTGCTGGCATCGCCGTGCTGGGTTTTGCCGAAGAAACGCGCGATCTCGAAGCGATCTTCATGCGTGTGACCAAAGGCATTGTCACTTAAACCCAACCACCCTGTAGGGGCGGAATAATTCCGCCCAATCTTTACTCGCCTCTCTATAGCAGGGGGTTGCGGGTAAGGTTATATGTTTCGCTTTTGTGAGGTGTTTAGGATCAACCCATGGCACAAGCCATTTCGTCTCCAACCGTCCTCGCGCTCGATACCGTTTTATCGCGGGCGGCGGGCATATTACGCAGCGGTGCGATTCTCAACGCGCTCATTGCGGCGGCGATTTTGATCGCGGGCGCGCTCGGTGCCCTCGGAGTCGTCCCGACCCTCAACGCGGTCGTACATGATACATTGCTCATCAACTACGCGGGCGCAGACGACGCGGCACTCGTCGTGGTGTCACTGCTGGCGCTGCTCAATATGAGTTTGCTTCTGGTCGTCATGGTCGGCGCATTGGCGCGCGAAGCCTGGACGATTCCCGCGCTGCTACTGGTAACGGCGTTCAATCTCGGCGCGTTGATCGGACTCGGCTTCACGCCCGCTGTGATCACGCTCATCATCAGCGCGATCACGGTCATCGTCACCGTGCGCGACCCAGCGGCGCGGCGTGCATTCCGCTTCAACCCGGTCATGATCAAAGAACTTCGCGGCAGAATGCGCGGCGTGCGCGCGTTCGTCGTGCTGACCGTCTATCTCGGCTTGATGGGCGCGCTCGCACTCTTGTTATACCTGGTGTACAGCACGGCGGGGCGCGATCCCAGTTCGGCGGCAGCAGGTGAGATCGGACGCGTGCTGTTCAACGGTGTATTTGCGGTCGAACTCGCGTTGATCGTCTTTATTGCGCCCGCCTTCACCGCCGGCGCGATCACAGGCGAACGCGAACGCCAAACCTATGATTTGCTTCGTACCACGCTCTTATCCGATGCGTCGTTCGTCATCGGCAAGCTTGAATCGGCATTGGGTTATGTACTTCTGCTCTTGCTGGCGGGTATTCCGTTGCAGAGTCTGGCGTTCTTGTTCGGCGGCGTCAGTGAAACCGAATTGATCCTGTCGTTTCTGATTTTGCTCGTCACAGCCGTCGCGCTCGGCACGATAGGCATTTACTTCTCGGCAGGCATGGAGCGCACACTCGCCGCCAGCGTCCGTTCGTACAGCACCGCCATGATCCTGATGTTCGTCACGCCGAGCCTGATCAGCCTGTTACTCGGTGTGCTGCGTAATGCGCTGTTCATCGCGGGCAGCACTGCGTCGCCGCCGCTCGAAGCCGCGTTGTTTTATATCAATGCCGCGCTCAATGCCATCAGCCCGCTCAGCACCGCCGTGACCACGCAGAATTTACTCGTCACACAGCAGATCGCGGGTTTTTACACGCATACGTTGATCAGCGACGGCAGCACGATTCCGGTCGCATCGTCATGGATTCTGTTCACGATTTTCTATATCACGCTCGCGGCGATCCTGATGACGCTGACGATTCGTGCTACGCGCCGCGTCGATGCGCGCGACTCCCTATAGTGTAGGCGACCCACCAAAACACATCTATTGAGGTGACGTATCATGGCAGTGCTTCCCCAATTCCACGACCAACACGCCGCGCTCAACCGCGCTGTCCACCGCTGGGATCGGCGCACGCGCGCCGGACAGAGTGCGATCTGGCTGCCGCGCGCGATCATCGCCGCTTTGATCGGTGGGATCGTGCTGGCGCTGCTCGCCCGTTTGCGCCCACTGCTCACGCCGACCCAGATCGCGCTCGTCACAGGTGCGCTGGTCGGTGCTGCCATCATCGTGTGTCTGGCGGTGATCTGGCTGCGCCGTGATGCCACCGAGCGCATGGCGATCCGCTATGATGTTGCGTTGGGCTTGGGCGAACGAATTTCGACCGCGTTCGACCTGATCGAAGGGCGCATCCGTTCTAACGACGAACTGACCGCACGCCAGATCACCGACGCCGCCGCCTGGATCGACCGCGCTGAACCGTCGCACGCGCTCCCAATCCGCGTCAAAGTTGGCGAACTCGCGCTGCTGGTCGGGGTCGTGGGCGTGCTGGCAGCGCTCTTGATCGTGCCAAATCTGCAAGCCGACGCGCTGTTGGACAATGCCGCGCAAGCTGCGGTGATCGAAGCAGCGCGCGAAGAACTGCGCGAGATCACGCAGGATGTCGCCGCTAACCCTGATCTCGAAGGCGCCGAACGCGATGCGCTTTTGCAGGCGCTCGCGGATGCACAACGCGCGCTCGATCAAAATAACGTGTCCAGCGAAGAAGCATTCGCCGCGCTGTCCGATGTCGAGCGTGATTTATCCCGCAGCGCCGACGATTTATTACAACGCAGCGCCGACACCCAAAGCGCCATCGATCAAGCGTCGGAGCGGCTTAGTCAGGCGATGAATCAATCGCCCGATGCCGGGTCACAAGGATTGAGCGATATGCTCAATCAACTGGCGCAGCAAATGGAACAAATGGACGCCGCTCAGCAAGCCGCCGCGCAGGATGCGCTCAATCAAGCGGCGCAAAACATGCCGGGTTCAAATCCCAGCCTGGGGCAAATGGGACAAATGATGGAACAAGCCGCGCAAAGCATGGCGAACGGTGATTCGCAAGCCGCGCAGGAAAATTTACAGCAGGCATCCGAACAGGCAAACCAGGCTGAACAAAGCGCGCAGCAGCAGCAGCGCGCGGGCGAACAGACCGAACAAAACGCCCAACAAGCACAGGACGCCGCCGATCAGGTCGCGGAACAGAGCGAACAAAATCAGCAGCAGCAAAGCCAGGCACCACAAGGGGATCCGAATCAACAACAGCCGGGTGAGCAAAGTCAACCCGGAGACCAGAGTCAGCCTGGTGAGGGGCAGACCAATCCGCAGGCGAGTCAAGCCGACCCTAATCAGAGCGGATCACAGCCCGGCGGAGAAAACCCGCAGCAAAGCCAGGGCGATCAGGCGCAGCCCGGCGATCAATCGAGCGGTACGAGCCAACAAAGCGCGCAGCCCGGCGACGCGCCTTCCGCACAAAGCAGTACGGGTGATCAGCCCGGCGCGGGACAAGACCAGGCGAACCAGTCGTCGGCAGGCATCGGGGCGGGGATGGGCGACCAAGCCGCCGACCCGAACGCGCTGCAAAGTCCGTTTTTGGGTGATCGTGTCGAAGCCAACAACAACCCCGATGGCGGCGGCGAACAGGATTACGCCCCTGTTTACGCGCCATCACGCATCGGCGGCGAACTGGGGGAGGATCAAATTTTCCTGGAACCTGAAGACTCGAATGTGCCATCGGTCGATGGCGAGTTCAGCGCCAATCCATCCGGTGAATCGAGCGTGCCATACAATCAGGTATTCGGGCAGTACAGCGCGGCGGCGAACGAGGCGCTCAATCAGAACATGATCCCGTTGAGCTTGCGTGACGTGATCCGCAATTACTTTTCGTCGCTCGAACCGCGTAATTGATCCGCCTTTGTAGGGGTGGGTCTTGACCCGCCCGCTTTTCTTTGTGCCTGTATGTTATGCGTTTCGCTGTTTCGCGGTTTGCCCGCCGCCGCTCGTTTGTGCCACGCCTGATACCCGATCACAGCCAGCGGTAACGCCGCGAACGGGATAAAGGTATTCGTCGCGAACGTGAGCGCGGTCGCGCCAATGCTGACCGGCACGAGCAGCCACGCGGGCGCGCAGCCAGCAAGCTGAATCGTGGTATAAAACAAGCCGACGGGTGACGCCAGCATTGCCGCCGCGCGCGCGGTCGCTTTATCCTGAAACATCCCCCATACAAAAATCACCACCGCCGCGATCACGAGCGGGATCAACAGCCCGTCGCTGATGCGCAGCAGTGTGAACACCCCCGGCGCGTTCGGCGCGAATTCAAAGAACGAACTATCGCCGCGTGCGCGCAGCCAGTCGCCGATCCAGCCTGGACGCCACAACAACGGCAGCCCCCAGATCACCGAGGTACACACCCCGAAACGGATCAACATGGCGCGGTCGTTTCGCAGCCAACCGACGAGATGATACGGCAGCAGGATCAGCGCAGTCTGCGGTTTAAGCGTGATCAACGCGGCGAACAGCGCCCCGCGCCAGCCCGACTTAATGGCATGTTCCAATCCCCATAACACCAGTTCCACTTGTCCCGAACTGAACAGATGCAGCATTGGCACATACAGCAGCCATACCCAGAACGTACGCCGGAATGCGGCGACCAAAAGCGCAAAATTGATCGCTAACCATGCTGCCAGCGCCGTGCCCATCGGCAGTAAACCAAGCGGCGCCAGTAAATAAATGACGGGCAGCGGGTAAAAAAACGCGGTGACCGTATAAACGTCCTGTCCTTCGATCAGTGCCCGCGCTGCCGCCCATAAAATCGAGAAGTCCCAACCTGCCATCGTTCCCCCCCGACTTATTTCCTACCCCACCAGATACAAATTCTGCACAAACCTTATCAATTTCCTATAGCAACGTCAACGCTTTCTGGGGCATGATCATCGTTAGAATAAAGTTTATACATGAATGAGCTTATCAGTCCTTATGGACGAAGAGTGAGGTTAATAATGCGACGTGTCCGTGTCCGTTCTGGGTTGGATTTTTTCTTGATCGCGCTGGCGGTCGTGCTGCTGGTCGTGGTCGGTGTTGGGCTAACCACGCGCTCGACCGACTCCGCCGATAAAACCGCGCCGGTGGCGGATGCCGAGATCGATTCTGCCAGCGCCAATGCAAATGCAAACAGCGAAGCGGGAGTCACCACCAACTTTGGTTTTTCGGGGGATGTGACCAGTCTCGCCGCCGCGCCATCGTCGGATCAAGCGGCTGCCAGCGGCGACGCTGCTGCATCAGGCGATGCAGCGACGGGCAGTGACGAACAAGCGACCTTGCAGGAAATTTCACAGCCCGATCAATTCTCATCGTCGTGGGATATGACCGGTACGTTTGCCGTCGTCAACGCCGATATGAACGTCAATGTCCGCACCGGTCCTAGCCTGGATTACAGCGTCTCACTCTCGATCCCGTCAGAAACGCAAGTACAGGTCATGCGTCGCAGCGCCGATAACCAGTGGATTCGCGTCAAGCTGGTCGATGGTATCGAAGGCTGGATTTTCGGTCAGTTGTTGGCATTCGCCGAGTAATCCACGCTAAAAATCAATCTGTATGGGTGCTATATGCGCCGCTCACCGCGTAACTCTTTCATGCGTAGGGACAGGGGATATGCCCTGTCCACACCTATCTACCCCCTTCATTAATTCACCGGTTGTGGTCGCATTACACACCTATTTCCCCCAACTTTGAGCGCAAACGCCGCAAAGTGTGTAGTCTATACGTACACAAAATTTATATTTGAACGGATGACGTCATGACTCAGGTCACAGACCTGTCGATTCAGCAGTTCAGCGAGACGGCACAAGCCATCGAACACGAAATTCAACGCGTGATCGTTGGTCAAAACGATGTGGTACGCAGCACCTTGATCTGTATTCTGGCGGGGCGGCACGCCCTGCTCGAGGGTGTGCCGGGACTCGGCAAAACTATGCTGATCCGCACTGTCGCCGATGCGCTCGATCTCAAATTCGCGCGCATTCAGTTCACGCCTGACCTGATGCCCGCCGACATCACTGGCACTGATATTCTCGAAGACGACGAAAACGGGCGCAAAATCAAGCGCTTTCAGTCTGGTCCTATTTTTGCCAATCTCGTGCTCGCCGACGAGATCAACCGTGCCACGCCCAAAACCCAGTCGGCGCTGCTCGAAGCCATGCAGGAAAAGACCGTGACCGTCGCCAATCGCAGCTACACGCTCGAAGCACCGTTCTTCGTGTTGGCAACGCAAAATCCGCTCGAAATGGAAGGCACATACCCGCTGCCCGAAGCGCAGTTGGATCGTTTCATGTTCAAGGTCAACGTGACATTTCCGACGCACAACGAACTCGTCGATATTCTCAACCGCACGACGGGCGCGACCAGTGACCACGCCGAAAAAGTTGCGGACGGCAAGCAGGTGATCGAGATGGGCAAGCTGGCGCTGCAATTTCCGACCGGTACAAACGTGATCGATTATGCCGCGCGGCTGGTGCTGGCGACGCATCCCAATACACCCAGTGCGCCGCCGCTCGTCAAGCAGTTCGTGCAGTATGGCGCGAGTCCGCGCGGCGCGCAGGCGTTGATCGTTGGCGGCAAAATCAATGCCATGCTCGAAGGTCATGCCAATGTCCAGTTCAGCGATATCGATGCGGTCGCGACATCGGCGCTGCGTCACCGTGTGCTGCTCAACTTTGAAGGCATGGCAGAAGGTATCAAGACCGACGAGGTGATCGCGGAAGCGATCGCGAGTGTGAAGCGCTGACCATGACGATCACTTTACGCGAAATCACGAAAGACAATTACAACGTCATCGCCAGACTATCGCATACGCTGCCGCCCGAAGAACAGCGCTATGTCGCGCATAATGCGATCTCGATCCTCGACGCGCACTATGAGGGCGGCAGCGTGCGCGGCGTGTACGCCGATGAGACGCCTGTCGGGTTGGTGTATTGGGGTTGGGATGACGATTTTGGCGGGAGTTGGTGGATCAGCCGTTTGATGACCGCTAAACCGTATCAGGGCAAGGGTTACGGACGCGCCGTTATGCAGCAGGTCATCGACGATGTACGCGCGCACGGTGCGGACGCGCTGTATATCAGTTTTGTGGCGAGCAACGAAGTCGCCTCCACTCTGTACCGCGCGCTCGGTTTCGTCGATACGGGCAAGGTGTTGGAAGGCGAGATCGTGTACAAGCTGGATTTGAAAGGGTGACATACTCCCCACGCCTGAAGGCGGGGGCTTCTACCCTCACCGCGACTGCGAAGGCGAACTTTCGTCTTATCGTCGCTCCGGTAGCACAGCGATGCCCCGCTGTGTTTGACGTTAACTACGGTATTGCGATATTACGGGATTATGATCGAGGTCGGATTTTTACGTCTCGTACCGCGCACATCAACCTCCCCTATTATACGCTATTTCAGCAGAAAAAACACA
>JBBRAA010000073.1:0-16489 GCA_038207205.1 Aggregatilineales bacterium | reverse complement strand
CTATCGCTCAATGTGAGCAACCGCGACAAGCCCATATCAATGCCCAACTCAACACTTTTTTGTTGGAGCAGTTCTTCGAGTCGCGTTTTTACATCCCCCAAAAGCACTTTGCGCCGATACTTCGGACACCACACAAAGTGGTATTTGAGAGTGAAAACAGACCCAGAATTGCGCTTATATCGAGTGTCTACCATACCGCTAATTTTAGCGGATTAGTGGTTAAATGTCAACTATCAAATGAAAGGAGCAATCCGCATTCCCCTGCCGCCTAAAGGCGACAGGGGAATGCGGATTTTCTTATGGAACCCGCGATTCGTATCCACGATTTAGGCAAACATTACCGCATCGGTGCCGAGGTGCGACGTAAAGACACCCTGCAAGCCGCGATGGGGCGCGCGATCTTCGAGCCGATGCGCCGTGCGCGCAGTGTGGTGCGTGGTTATGCCGCCGGAACTGGCGCAAGTGACCCGGTGATCTGGGCATTACGCAACGTCAGCTTTGATATTCAGCGCGGCGAAGTCGTCGGCTTGATCGGACACAATGGGGCGGGCAAGAGCACGCTGCTCAAGATTTTGTCACGCATTACCGAACCGAGCGAGGGCTACGCCGAAGTACAGGGGCGCGTGGGCGCGCTGCTGGAAGTCGGGACGGGATTTCATCCTGAACTGACCGGACGCGAGAATATTTACCTGAACGCCGCGATTTTGGGGATGCGCCGCCGTGAGATCGAGCGCAAATTCGACGACATTGTCGCGTTTGCCGAGATCGACCAGTTTATCGATACGCCCGTCAAGCATTATTCAAGCGGGATGGGCGTACGGCTCGGTTTTGCGGTCGCTGCACACATCGAGCCAGAGGTGCTGATCGTCGATGAAGTCCTATCGGTGGGCGATGCCAGTTTTCAGCGCAAATGTTTGGGTAAAATGAGCGCTGTCGCGGGTGAAGGGCGCACGGTGTTGTTTGTCAGCCACAATATGGAAGCGGTGCAGCGTTTATGCACGCGCTGTATCATGCTCGATCACGGTGGCGTTGTCGATCAGGGCGACACGCAGCAGGTGATCGCCAATTATTTGCAGCGTCAGCGCGTCGGTTTATCATCGCAGTATCAGGCTGAACAGATCGAGGGTCAGCGCATCTCGTTAATCGAAGCGAGCGTGACCGGACACGACGGATCGACGGCGCAAACCGTCTTGTTCGGAGAGCCATTCACGCTTAAAACGGTGTGGAATAACACGGCGACGCTGCCCGACGCGGTATCGTATACCATTCGGCTGTTCGATGACCGCGACCGCTTGATCACGGCGATGAATACGACGCAGACCGCGCTGCAACCCACTGCCGAAGGTTTACACACGCTGATGTGTCATGTGCCGCATAATTACTTGACGCCCGGTGAATATCGGGTCGAAGTGGGGTGTTATGTCCGCCCGCACACGACGCTGCTCAAAATCGATGACTGTATCAAACTGGTCGTGAGCGATGTCGCCTTCGACCGTCAATTTTTGTATACGCTGATGCAAAATCCCATCATCGCGCTGCCCGCGCAGTGGGAAGAAGTCTGATGTTAAAAGGATGACAATTTCCCTGCACATGCGATGTTCAGATCAACTCAGTTCGCTGATCGAGTGGGGCATGATGGTCAGCCTAAGATTGACAGGCAAAGTCCCAGATGATGTTCTACCGAACGCGACAACAACCGATGACTTGATCGATCAAGAACGGGGCGCGCGTTGAGCAGTTTTTACGCCGATAGGAACGCTGTAGCCAAACGGGATGTGGACGGCTAAAGCGATGCGGAACCTCATCATCATGGGCAGTGGGCGCAGCGGCACAAGCATGGTCGCCGGATGTCTGGCGCAATCCGGGTACTTCATGGGCGACTCGCTGCACGCTGCCAACGAGAGCAACCCCAAAGGCTATTTTGAAGATGCGGCGATCAACCATGTCAACGAGCGCTTGCTCGCCCCGCTCGTGCCGCGTGTGCCCGACTCGCTGCGCTGGCTGCGTCGTGATCTGCCGCGTAAACGACAGCGCTGGCTGGCACGGCTGCCGCTCGAACTGACGTTCGCGCCCCAGCAAGAACAGATCGATATGATCCACGCGCTGACCGCGCACACGCCTTACTGTTTCAAAGACCCGCGCTTCAGTTATACGCTGCCGGTGTGGCGTCCGTATCTGGCGGCGGATACCGGATTTATCTGCGTGTTTCGAGACCCGACCAGCACCGCGCGCAGTATCTTGAAAGAGATCGCCAGCAAGCCGTATTTAGCCACGATCAAATTAACGTTTCGACAGGCGCTCGACATCTGGACGCGTATGTACGATCATATCCTCACGAAACATCGGCATGAAGGGGAATGGTTGTTCGTGCATTACGATCAAGTGACATCCGGTACGGCATTGGACGCGCTGCGCGACTTCACAGGCGCACATGTTGATTTGTCGTTTCCAGAATCGGGCTTGCGCCATCAAACACCGGGCAGGGAGCGGATTCCAAAACAAACGGCGGCGTTATACGCCGATTTGTGCGCGCGGGCAGCCTATGATTTTACGGGAGCGCTCGCTCGATGACGCCGCTGGTATCGATTGTCATCTGTACGTACCAGCGCGAGACGTATTTGCGCGATGCGCTCGAAAGCGTGATCGCGGACATGCTTGATGATGGACGTTGGGAAGTCCTCGTCGTCGAAAACGGCGAGTCGAAGACGATCCGTCCGTTGGTCGCATCGTTTATGACGACCTATGCCAATATTCGTTATACTCACGAAAGTCTGATCGGTTTGTCGCACGCGCGCAATCGCGGCTGGCGCGAGGCGGCGGGCGAGTATGTCCATTACATCGATGACGATGTACAGGTCGAAACGGGTTGGCTCGAAGCAGTGATGCACATGATCACACGCGAACGTCCGCATGGCTACGGCGGTACTTCGTATCCCTTATATACCACGCCTAAGCCGCATTGGTTTCGTGATGAATACGTTTTTGAAGCCTTTTACGGCAATACAGCGCGCCCGCTGGAGCCGACCGAATTTGTATTCGGCATGAACATGGGGTTTAGCCGTGCGATTCTCGAACGGACGGGCGGCTTCGACCCGGCATTTGGCATGACGGGGAAGAAGATCGCGTATTCTGAAGATTTGGCGATTCAGGATGCAATACGAGCGTGCGTACCGAACGCGGTCATCTATTACGAACCAGCAATTTCGCTGCGGCATGTGGTGCGACCGGAAAAAATGCAGTGGCGCTGGATTATTCGCCAATGGTGGGCGCGCGGACGCTATGGCTACCTGATCATGATACAGCGGCATCCGGGCATACCCGCGCGCGGCATCGCACGGGGTCGCATATTCGGGCGCAGCATCTTGCGGGTGGGGTGGCATACGCTCTTATTCGTCTGGTCGGTGACAGGTGGCGCACTACGGCGTGACCGCACGCTGTACCCGCTGCCGCAACATTACGTTTATGAGCGCGGCTTGCGACATATCAAAAGTATCGCGCGGTTTACCGAAAAGGCGCGAGCCGCGCTGAAGGATTAATGACACATGCGCGAAGGCGTCAACCCATTCAAACTCAAAAATACGATTGTCCCGCCCGCGTCGATCACGCTGTGCGCGCTGGTCTGCATCCCAGAACTGGTCGGTTATTTTGCCGGGTCGCTCCCGGCGCTCAAACTGTCACTGGCGAGTATCCGCGCGCACACCGATCAACCGTTCGATCTCGTCGTGTTCGATAACGGATCGTGCCGTGAAGTCGTCGATTGGCTGCGCGCTGAACTCGACGCGGGGCGCATTGATACGCTGATCCTGAGCGGACGCAATATCGGTAAGCCGAATGCCCAGCGCCAAATGCTGCGTTTCGCGCCTGGTGAAGTGATCGTATACACCGACAGTGATGTGTATTTTCGTCCCGGCTGGCTGCAAGCCGAACTGGATATCGTGCGCGCGTTCCCGAATGTCGGGGAAGTCGGCGGTCAGCCTGTGCGCGCGGTCACACATTTTTACACCGATAAAACGCGCGCATGGGCGACTACGAGCGGCGTCAAACTGGAAACCGGACATTTGATCCCCGATCAGTATTCGCAGGATTACGCGCGCAGTTTCGGGCTGGATTACGCCGAAGTGAGCAAGTTGTGGGCGGCGATTCACGATCATCGTATGACGGCTGATGGCGTATCGGCGTATATGGGCGTCGCGCATCAGCAGTTCATTATTTCGCGCGCGGCGATTCTGGCGCTGCCACACGAGCGCTTTGATAATGCGATTGTGAAAGGCGACGATCAGCTCAATCAAACCTTGGATGAGGCGGGCTTCTTGCAGTTGAGTACGGCTGATCCGTTCGTGTATCACATCGGTAATGCGATCAGCGAGGAGTGGCTGCGCGACGAGTACACACGCTTAGTCGGTGAAACCGCGCCGCCCACGCCGAAAACGATGCGTCATTGGCTGTGGAGTCGTCATCGCCCGCGCCGTCTGCTCAAGCAGTTATGGCGCTGGTCATTCGATCTGTATTATAAGTATGGAGGCTAAGGACGGGGGGGAAGTCAAAAACAGCTAAAAGGCTATCCTGCCCTTCACTTTTAAGGTTCGACTTTCGACTGTTTGCGCTTCTGCCCTTCACCCATGAAAATCGTTATCCTTGTCCCAAACGTGTTACGCGACCTGCATGGACTTACGCTGGTGGCGGCGGCGCTGGTGCAGCGCGGTTTCACCTGTTATCTCGTCCCGATTCAACGCTGGGTTGAAGTTTTTGCACTCGCGCCCGATGCGATCCTGTTACATCAGCTCCGCACCACGCAGGATGAATTCGTGCGCCGCTTTCTGGCGTGCCGCATCGATGTATTCGTGCTCGATGTCGAAGGCATGGAACGCCTTGCCAAATATCGCAAGATGAACACCGAACAAGCGGACATCAAACAGCAGGTGCGCCGCTTTATGGCGTGGGGCGCGGTCATCGGGGATTATCTGCGATCCGACGGCGGCTATGCGGCGGATCAAGTCGTGCTGACCGGATCGCCGCGCCACGATTTTTATGCGCCGCACTGGCGGGCAGCATCGTTAGCGGTCAATCAAGAAGCGGCGGCGATCACCACCACGACGCCGATGATCCTGATCAACACGAACACCCCGTATGCCAATCACCCCAATGCGCGGCTTGGCATCGACGCGGCGGCGCAAGAAGGCGCTGAATTAGGCATGACCGATGATCTGCATATCGAAAAAGAACGCCAGACCAGCGCTATGCACGGCATGATCGAAGCGACAAACGCGCTGACCGCACATTTTCCTAATGTCACGTTCGTGCTGCGCCCGCACCCATTTGAAGATTTGGACACGTATCGGCGCGTGCTGATCGAACGCGACAATTTGCGTATTATCCGGCAAGGCTCGGTCGATGGGTGGATTTTGCGCGCTGCGGCTGTCGTGCAGCGCAGTTGTTCGACCGCCGTCGAAAGCGCGCTCTCAGGCGTGCCGTCGCTGTCGCCGCATTGGTTTTCGGCGATGGATTATGCACTCCCCGATTCACTGAGTATTCAAACACACAGCGTCGATGAATTGTTCGATCGCGTCGAACAAGCGCTCGCGGGCGACCAATCGCTGCTGGAACCGGTCAAACCAACACTGGACGCGGCGATCCATGATTGGTTGTATAAACTGGATGGCTTGGCACATGTCCGCGTCGTGGATACCGTGTGCGCTGGGCTAAGCGGGCGCGGCGTCGATGTCGGTGCGTGCGCGCGCGCCCTGTACCGCGTCGGTCAGCCTGTACAAGGACTGCGTAAGCAGATCGAACGACGTGCGCGTTATCAACTGCGCTTATCACCCGAAACCGAAACGCAGATCGAAAAGCGCGCGATGACGCCCGATAAAACAGCGCGATTCTTCGATGTCGCGATGGTACAGCGCTGGCTCGATGCGATTGCGGGCATTGACAGTACCTATCGCGCGCACGCCCATACGATTACCCGCCGCGATCTCATCGCGCCGATGACAAGTTTTAGCGTGGTGGTAAGCTCTGCGCCGACCGAGTAGTGCAGGCGTGCAGATGAACCAGTGGTTGACGCGTGTGCTGTCGCCTGCCGCTGTCTTGTGCGCGGCAGCGATAACGCGGTCTATCATCGCGTTTATGAGGATGGGCGATGGCTGCCGTGAATCAAATAAAAAACGGGGATACATGTGTATCCCCGTTTTCGTAGAGCGATGCGACTGAATTAGGCGACGCGCCGACCCGTGAGTACGCGACCGAGAGCGATCAGGATGACCGCGCCGATGACCGCGATGATGATGCTGGCGATCAAGCCGACCAAACCACCTTCAGGACGATTGATGTTGAACACGTACAGCAAGAAGTTGCCGACTGCCGACCCGATCAAGCCCAGAATGATGTCGAGAATCAATGGCGAACTTGAATTCATGATTGAGTGCGCGAGTCCACCCGCAATAGCACCGACAATTAACCAACCGATGCAAATGAGCGGTGATAGCAGGATGTCGCTGATGAGCGCCCCAATATCCATGTTCTTTCCCCTTTGGTTTAATTCAAACGCACAGAATACTTAAACGAATATATCTCGAAACAAGCTGTGGCAAAACACCCGCACGACGCATTTCCGCGTACCCACATGACCTACTGCCCAGTCATTTCCAGCGGTTGTGCGGGGGCTTTGAAGCCTTTGCCGTACGCGCTGTGACCTTGCCCGATCACCATAAACGCACTTTCATCTGCTGTCAAAACAATCGAGCGTAATTCGTTGACTTGTCCGCGATTAATGGTGACATACAGCACCGTGTGCGGCTGATCGGTGTACATACCGGTGCTTTCCCACGCGGTGACGCCGCGCCCCATCCCTTTGAGGATCGCATCTGCAACCTGGCGTGGATGATCGGTGATGATGACGGTGGTGCGAATCGTCGCGGGACCTTCCAGGAAATAATCCGCCGCTGCGCCCGCCACATACAGCGCGATCATGGCGTACAGCGCGCCTTCCCATCCGAACGCGAAACCAGCGGCGATGACGACCAATCCGTCGGTATACACGATGCTGCTGCTTAGTGGGATGCCGTAGCGCACCTGCAAAATCCGCCCCAATGTCGAAGTCCCGCCCAACGTGCCGCCGCCGACGATGATCACCATTGTGCCTAACCCTGTGAGAATGCCGCCCATGAGCGCGTTGAGCAGCCGATCCGACGTGATGCCGCCCGCCGGAAAATACTGCGTGAGCGTATCGATCAAAATCGAGTACAGGATGACAGCGTACAACGTGCGCACGACGATGCGCCACCCGCCCAACATGCGAAAGGCGATCAACTGGATCGGGATGTTGCCAATCAAGATCAGCAACCCAATCGGCGTATCGAAGATGTCATTCAGGATGATGGCGACGCCGCTGACGCCGCCTGGGGCGATGTCGGCGGGCACTTCGAAGATGATCAACGCCAGCGCCGAAATGATCGCGCCAATCGTGAGCAGCACATAACGGTAGATCAGCGTAAAAGCAGCACGCCGGGTGGTGGGCATAGGTGATGATCCTTGTCTCAGTAACCTTACCCGGAACGCTTGGCGCTTGGGTGAGGTTTGTATGCGACCGATTGTACTTTGCGCTATCATTAACCCAAAATCGAATTGATATTTGATTACTGAGGCATACGTAGAGGCGGAACTCACACCCGCCCGATTTAATCAGGAGATTTTTCATGCGTGAAGTCGTTATTGTAGAAGCGGTGCGTACCCCTGTCGGCAAGCGCGGCGGTTGGCTGCGCGATATTCACCCAGTGCGGCTCGGTTCGAGTGCGCTGTGTGAAGCGCTGGCACGGGCAGCCCTCGATCCAGCGCTGATCGACCATGTATTGATGGGGTGCGTCTCGCAAATTGGCGATCAGACGTTCAATCTGGCGCGCAATGTCGTACTGGACGCAGGCTTGCCCGTCGAAATTCCCGCGACGACCGTTGATTTTCAATGCGGATCGAGCCAACAAACGGTGCATCTGGCGGCGGCGATGATCGCGTCGGGGCAGGCGGATGTGGTGGTCGCGGGCGGTGTCGAACACATGACGCGCGTGCCGATGGGATCGAGCCTTGCGAACGGCAACCCGTTCACCGATCGCATCATGGCGTTATACAACATGATCCCGCAAGGCATCGCCGCCGACGAAATCGCGCAACAATGGAATATCCCGCGCGAAGAAGTCGATCAAATCGGCTATGACAGCCATATGAAAGCCGCAAAAGCGACCGCCGACGGTCATATGCGCCGCGAAATGTTTGCCATCGACGGCGTGGACGAACAAGGCGCTGTATTTTCGGTCACGTACGATCAAGGTTTTCGCGCCAACGCGGATCGTGCCAGAATGGGATCGCTGCAACCCGCGTTCACACCGGACGGCGTCACAACGGCGGGCAACAGCAGCCAGCTCAGCGACGGCGCGGCGGCGTTGATTTTGATGACCTCCGAAAAAGCCGCGGCATGGGGCATCAAGCCGCGCGCGCGTGTCGTCACGTGTGTGACGGTCGGCAGCGACCCGCATTTGATGCTGACGGGACCGATCGCTGCCACGCGCAAAGCCTTGAGCCGTGCCGGATTATCGCTCGACGACATCGATTTGTTCGAGGTCAATGAAGCGTTCGCCGCCGTGATCGGTATGTGGAAGCGCGAGATCGGCGCGGATATGAGCAAAGTCAATGTACATGGCGGCGCGATTGCGCTCGGTCATCCGCTCGGTGCGAGCGGCGCGCGTTTGATGACGACCCTGATTCACGCGCTCGAAACGCACGATAAGCGCTATGGTTTGCAGACCATGTGCTGCGGCGGCGGTATGGGAACAGCGACGATCATCGAGCGGTTAAATTAAACGGGTACAGCGGGCGTATACGCTGTCCAGCGAAGGGCGACCCACCGGATCGCCGCTACGAAACCGCCGTGTCTCTGTGTTTTTGCTGGTCGTTTTTTGCGCGCGATCGGCATCCATAACACAGCCCCGATTTCCCATAAACCGCGTAAATGACTATCCTTAGAACTATGTTGTAGATGTGCTGTTTAAGGAGGTTGTATGCGCGCTTTCGTCTTACTGCTCATGATTGTGATCGGTCTATTCAGCGTCGCGGTCGCGCCCCTACAGGCGGCGGGCGTGGTCGGCACGGGAACGTCTGGGAGCTGCACCGAAGCCGCTTTCGACGCGGCATTATCCAGCGGCGGCGCTGTCACCTTCAACTGCGGCGCGGCGCGACACATTATTGCCATCACCGGATCGAAAACCATCCGCGCGGATACACGCATCGATGGGGGTGGACTGATCACGCTCGACGGCGGCGCTTACACGCTGATCTTTTACAACCTGCGCGGCGTCACGCTCAATCTGCAAAATATCACGCTGCAAAATGCCCGTTCTATCGACGGCGGCGCGATCAAGAACGATGGCGGCATTTTACAGCTACGGCGCGTCACGCTGCGGCGCAACGAATCGGTTCGCCCGGCGCCAGACAGCAGCAGTGGAAGTGGCGGCGCGATTTACAACGCCGATGGCAGTTTGGAGATCGCTAACAGCCGCTTTTATTTCAACCGAGCGGATGAGTCGGGCGGCGCGATTTACACGACGGGCGGCAGCGTCCTCATCATGGACAGTGTTTTTCTGCTCAACAGTATTGGCGCGGGCGGGCAGGGCGGCGGCGCGATTTCCAGCGGCAGTCCGCGCGCAGGACTGCCGGGCAGTCCGGTACGTATCGAAAATAGTCAGTTTGTGCTCAATATTGTGCCGCTTAGCGGCGGAGCCATCTCCAGCGACCAGGGCGGCACGCTGGAAATGTACGGCAGTACGTTGGGGCTCAACCTTGCCGATAAAGGCGGGGCGCTGCTGCTCGGCGCGCCAGATGCCTACGCTGTCACCAGCGAATATGCCATCATCCGCGACAGCTATTTTGCGATCAATGTCGCGTTCTCCGACGGCGGGGCAGTCCATTCGATCATTCCTACCGTGATCGAAGCTTCTGAGTTTCGGAACAATGTTGCAGATTACGGCGGCGGCGTGTACATCGAGACGATATCGCCCGCACAAATCCGCGAAAGCGTGTTTTGGCTCAACCGTGCCCGACAAGATGGGGGGGCGATTTATAGCCGATACACGGAGACCGATGACAGCATCACGGTTCAAAACACGACAATTTCTGGCAATCGTGCGTCGCGCTTCGGCGGAGGTTGGTTTGATGCCAGCACGGGCTTGAATACGTGGCTGTATTTCAGCACGGTCAATGCCAACCGCGCCACAGAGGGCGCAAATATCGCCGCTGACGCCATGCGCGTGGTCAACAGCATTATCGCCAATCCGTTAGGGGGCAGCAATTGTCGGACGGCGCTTACGCTGGAAGGCGTGAACGTGATTTTTCCGGCATCGTGCGGCGGTGGCATCGCTGCTGACCCACTGCTTGATGCGTTGCGGGATAACGGTGGACAAACCCGCACACACGCGTTGCGCCGTAACAGCCCCGCCATCGACGCTGCACCCGACGATTGTCCGTTGACCTATGATCAGCGCTATTTCTTGCGTCCCATCGATGGCACTTTCGACGGTGCGGCACGCTGTGATGTTGGCGCTTACGAATATCTGGCGATTGCAGCCCCCGTGCGTGAACCAATGCCGCTCACCGAGCCGCTCATCCCACCAACGCCGACACGGTCGCCGCCTGTCGCCCGCGCCGATTGTGAGTCATTTCGTGCTACATCGCCGCGCGATGGACTGCCCAATGGCGTCGTCACGTTTTACTGGGATGCTGCCCCTGGTGCAACCGACTATCGTGTCGTGATCTTCAACGAGACTCAGCAGCAGGTCGGCATGTACAGCGTTGCCGCGCCCGCGACCACTGTGAGCGCGGATGTCAGTCAAGGCGCAATAGGCGGAGGCATCAGCTTCACGTATGAAGTGCAGGCGTTGGTGAATGGTCAGGCTGTGTGCCGCAGCTCTGTGACTTTGCTGCGCGAAAGCCCGAATGTGCCGCCACCCGCGCCGCAGTGTGGCAACGGGATTCAGGAACCGGGTGAAACGCCGAATTCGTGTCCGAACGGTTATTGAGGATACGACGCAAAAGGGCGGTGTGTATACGCCGCCCATGCATAATCGGGGGAAGCGCTTATGCCGCTTGCCCGATTTCGCATTTGGGAAATGTGAGCGCGAAGCCGTACCAGCGCATGAGCAGTTGATTGGGTTTATCGAGCGGCAGCGCGCTGCCGTTGGCTTGGAACATCAGGTTATCGGTCATATGCAGCAGCGTGAGCGGGAAAAACATGCTGCGCTGCCCGTTCCATATCCCTAAGCCGAGTTCAAAGCGCGGACGGCGTGCATCTTCGATACTGATCGTCTGCGTGATCAATTGCTCGATACGCTGCGGCGGCATATTCATGACGTGCATATGCCGCAAGTGACGGGTTTGATCTGGATTGATAGCGGTCGAATACCAACGCGCAGCGGGGTTTTGTGCGATCGCTTCTGCTGCTGTGATCTGCCGTGTCGTTGCGATCATGTTCAGTTTGGTGCCAACACTGCCGCCATACAGCGCCTGATCGGTGATATGCTGCCAATACGTATTGGTTTCTTCGTCCCAGATGAGCATGAGTCCATCGTAGCTGCCGCGCCGATGAAAATGCAGCGTGCGCCCGTTCACGACCGGATCAAACACCATGCAGCACGTTGTATGTCAGCACGATATCCATCGGGAACGCGTGCGGGACGCCGCCAATATCGAATGTCAGTGACCGAACCGACATGGACGGCTGAAGAACTTGCAGAACTAACACGTATCGAACCGCTTTCGGGAGCAGAGGTTATCGCATTAGGGCTGACGGGCGGATGGTCGGATATGGGTATTGAAGACCCAGTTGAATGGCTTGCAGAACAACGACGTAAAAACTACACATGACATTTCAAGCCGCTCATCGGCGCCTTGGCAGTCACGCCATATTGATTGCTAACACACGGCGCACACGTCCCGGCAAAATCGGCGCGAGTCGCCCTAACTCATCTGCCGTCAACGGGCGCAAGATCAACCACACGCCGATATAAACGCCACCTGCCAGCACCAATGCCACAACACCCCACCCATCGAACGTCAGCAGCAGCACGGCGAACATCGCCGCCGCCGCCAAAACAGGCTTGAACGCGATGCTCACCCAATCAATCGCGCCGAGTTTCGGACGCACCAACAAGCTAAAGGCAATGAGCAATATCAGTTCGCTCAAAATCGTGATGATCGCCGCCGCTTGATAGCCGAACGATGGGATAAAGATCAAATTGGCGATCAAATTGAATCCAACTGCCGCCGCAAACGCGCGCGTGATCCGGTGCTGCAAATCGAGCGCGATCAGCACATACTGAGTCAGGCTGTTCATCCAACCAATCGGAATACTCCACATCATCAACTGCGTGGCGATCGCGCCATCGGGCAAATACTCGATGCCGCCGAGCAAGCCCGCCAGCCAATACGACGTGAATGTGAAGATCACCGCAATCGGCAGCGCGATACTGATCAGCAGCTTGAGCGCCATCGTCACCGTCCGCTTAAGTGCGGCAGGATCAGCGTGCGCCTGCCGCGACATCGACGGTAAAAGTGCTTGCGTAAAGAACGCCGGGATCACGTTGAGCGCGCTCACCCATTTATACGCGACCGAGTACTGCCCGACCATCGTCGGGTTGTGAATCCATTCGATCAAGACCACGTCGATTTGAAAGAAGATCGTCGCCAGAAAATGGTTGAGCATAAGCGGGTAGCTTTCGCCAACCATGCGCCGGACGAGCGGACGGTCGACCGTTTGCGCGTTTGCGCCTTCGCGCCTTTGCGTTCTCAACGGCGAATTGACCCACAGCACGATCAGCGTGACCAGATTGACGCCGATGCTGACCGCCGCCAAGCCGACAATCCCATATCCCAAAATCAGCGCGGCTAACTGCCCAACCGTCTTGATGATCGTCGCTACGGTTTGCGTCGCGGCAGGAATTTCGGCGCGTTCGTAGGCGTAAAACAGCGCCGATAAACCCGTACTCAAACTGCTTGGCAGCAAGCCGAAATACAACAATACAATCGACAATACCGCGTAATCAGGGAGCGGATCAGCGGCATTTTGGCGTATACCGATGAAGCCGATCAAGAGCGGCACGCCGATGCCGACCAGCAAGATGCGCAGCGCGCTGGTATTGAAGAACAAATACGCCGCGCGTGACCGGTCGCGCGCCACTTCGCGGATCAAATACAGATTCAAGCCGAAATTGGTAAAAATATCGAACCAGACAAAGATCACCCCTGCATAGTAATACAATCCGGCGTCGCTCGGTCCTAAAATACGCAGCATGACCAGCGCGAACGCCATATCGACGCCACGATTGAACAAATTCAGGATGATCGGCGTCAAGCTGTTGCGCGCGATCAAGCCAACCCCGCTTTGATCGCCACCCGCCGCGTTAGGCGTAACAAAACGCCGCCATAAATACGCGCCGACCAGCAGCAAAATGATCACGCCGCTAATGAAAGAAAGCGCTGCCCCGACGAAGAAACTTTGTGGGCTGTACACCAGCCGGATGATATAATTTCCAGCATCACTCAGCGGCACCGATTGTACGCCGGCGCTGTCCACCGTAGCAGAAAGCGCGACAGGACGCTCGCTCGACTCAGGCTCGCCTTCAGAACGAATATACGCTCGCCAACCCTGATCAAAACGCTGACTAATTAACAATCCCGCTGATTGTGCAGAATTCACCTCAACAACCAACTCACGTGCCGTGTCGCTTATGATCGTGATATTCCGATTAGGTTGACGATCATCAAGCCACGCGCGCCCCAATGCAGCACCGTTTTCCCAAATACGCACCGCATTATCTTCATACACCAGTGAATAGTTTGGCGCATCGCTCAAATCAGTTGTCGTATGCGTGACCACATAGCGGATATTCAGTTCATCCATGCGCCCCGACATGAGCGCTTCTCGATAATCGAACGTAATGCCTTCAGGATACACCGTATACAGGGGCGCGATTCGATTGAACTCTAACTGAACCTGAGGCGCGATACTTTCCATCAGCTCAACGGTTGTGCGCGGAATGATGCTTTCGTATCCGCGTATATCGTCCAGCCCGTAGCGCATCGTCATATTCGCGTTGAACAACGCTGGCTGTGTTGGGTCATCGAGCGTGGTATAGCGCCATTCACCCGGTTGGTTTTGTAGCCATGTAATCGCTGGTGGCGTGTAATCGAGCAGCTTGGGATCGCTGGCGGGATTAAAGCTGTACGACGCGATCATCAAATCGGCGGCGATCAGCGCGACGGTGAATAGCTGCCAAACAGCCGTTTGTGTGAGGTTTTTCGCTTTTCGCGCGACGGTAACGAAAACGACTCCGCTCCCGATCAGCACCAGCCCCAAAATCGCGGCATTGATCACCTGATAACTGTAAAACGCGCGTGCATCGGGGAAGCCGCTCGTCGCCAGCGCCATGGTGTTGAACACACGCTCGATGATGCCCGCCGTCACTTGATCGTACAGCACCCGTGACACGATCAACCCAAAGATCAGCACGGCGCCAATCACTGTCAATCCGTATCCAAAACGGCGTGACATGTTTACGTCCCGCTCCGAATTCGGGGAGGGGTGAGTGAGCCGATCCGCGCCGAACGCCGCCAGGACCGCCACGCTCAAGCTGAGCGCGAACACCCATCGAAACGGCGAATGCAGTTGACCGATACCCGGCAAAATGTAGAGCAGGATATACGTCGGCAAGCCAAACATGAACGAAAGTGATAAGACACCGAGTACGACGAAAATGAGTTTGTGCGCGGTTTTTGACCTCTCCCCGACTTCAGGGAAAGGGGTAGAGTCGCCTTGCGATAATGTTGTAGGGGCGGGTCTTGACCCACCCGCTAATCGGCGGCGCGGAATCAAACTGTACACTGCCAGAATCAACGGCAAAATGCCAACGTAGAGCGCGCCTTCGACGTAATTTTTCAGCCCCCATTCGGTATGAAAGCGTGCGTCGCCGAGCGCATTCACCATCATTGGCGTGTTTTCCAGCGTGAACACGTCTAAAATCTGATGATGACTGGGGTTGCCATAAAAATTGGGCAGCAAAAACTGGATCACGTCGCGCGGCGGATGCGCCCACGCTACTACTTGACTCAGGCTGGCGGAATCCACGCGAAAATTATTCGATGCGGCTTCAAACAACGGCAAAAACTGGATCGCGCCGATGCCTAAGCCGATGACCACCATGAACACCATCGCCGCGCCGGAAACAAAAATTCTTTGTGTTATGTTGTTAGTTTTTTCAGAAATAAAAACCGCGATCAAGCGCGCCGCCGCATAAAACGCTGCGATCAACAACGTGTAATACGTGATCTCGACATGCCCCGCCAAAATATTGCAGCCCAATGCCACAGCGCCGATAGCGATCCACAACAGCGAGTATTTCGGCTTGATGATCAGGTACTCGATCATGAGCAGGATCAATGGCAGCCAGACCGCCGCCGCAATGATCATCGGAAAAACCGCGCTGATGACAAAGAACGCGCTCAGTTGAAACGTGACGCCCGCGACCACGCCGCCAAACCGACCGACTCCAAGCCCGCGCGTGAAGGCATACATGAACGCGCCCGCCAGCCATAACTGAAAGACGGTGAACCAGCCATATGCCAACCAAAGCGGCAGCAGATAATACAAAATCGAGAACGGATAGAGCGTACTTTGCTGCCCAGCGGCGAAAAACGCGATCCCGCCGAACTGATGTGGATTCCACAACGGAAATTCGCCCACCGCAAACTGATCGCGGATGAACGACTTCCACTGGTAATTTTGCAAGACCAAATCGCTGACCAAATGGTTGTACGGCACAGCGGGCGCGCCGGCTGCTTCACGATACGCGGCGTAAGGTTGATATTGATACAGATTTTCGGCAGGGATCAGCGTGCGCCCACCCAACGTCTGCTGCCAGAACAGAATCAAGGGGAGCGCGAACAGCAAGCCGACGATCAACACATCGCGCGCGCGCGGAGAGGTCAAAAACCGCATAGCTATCCTTTGCGTAAATCCACGAGGCGACACTATACTGGTGTGCGTACCTGTTGTCTATATTCGATCATGGAGACACGTATGCGGCGTTTCGCGTTCATGTTCTTGATTGGATTATTGTTTTCGGCGTCGAGTTTGACGATACAAGCACAAGATGCAATCGATCCCAGCATCCTACAGCTTGCCGATGATGCACCGTTTCGTTTGGCGTATCGCGTCGATGTTTATCTGAAAAGCGCCGTAAAACCCCTGCCTTCAGGCATGGGGATATAAGGCGCAGGTCTTGTGTTTTTTCTGCTGAAATAGCGTATAAGAGGGGAGGTTGATGTGCGCGGTACGAGACATAAAAATCCGACCTCGATCATAATCCCGTAATATCGCAATACCGTAGTTAACGTCAAACACAGCGGGGCATCGCTGTGCTACCGGAGCGACGATAAGACGAAGGTTCGCCTTCGC
>JBBRAA010000072.1:0-16671 GCA_038207205.1 Aggregatilineales bacterium | reverse complement strand
CTTACGGGGGAACCATGAACCAGAAACGCATGCTTTTCCTAGCCCTGTTGACCGGTGTCGTCATGCTTTCACTGTTGACGAGCGTCGGGTTGCTGGCGTCGGGGAGTCAGAGAGTACAGTTGAACCCAACGGAGCAGCAGCAAACCATTGACGCCGTTGTGCAGCAGCGCATTCAGCAAACCGCGCAGGCACAGCAGCAGATCGCCCTAACGCGCACCGTTGAGGCGGCATTCAGCCGGGCGTTGACGGCTACGGCAGGGTTTGAAGCCACGGTGAACGCGCAGATCAATACCGCACTAACGGCAACGCAGCAGGCGGGGATACAGGCAACGCAGCAGGCATTGATGAGCAGCGTCGTGGCGCAGGAATTCGACGGCGTGACGATGGTGCTCGTCCCGGCGGGATGCTTTATGATGGGAACCCCAGACGACGAAATCGCACGACTGAACACTGAGTATGGAACAGACGAGTTTCTGAACGAATCACCTCAGCATGAAGTCTGTTTCGATCAGCCGTTCTGGATCGATCAGACCGAAGTCACGCAGGCAGATTTCGAGCGCTTGGGCGGGGTGAAGGCGAACGCAAACTACTTCGACGGCGATCAGCGTCCAGTTGAGCAGATTACGTGGTTTGAAGCGCGCGACTTCTGCGCGCTGCGCGGCGCGCGCCTGCCGACCGAAACCGAATGGGAATATGCGGCACGCGGACCGGATAACCGCGTCTATCCCTGGGGAAACACGTGGAAAGAGAACAATGCCGTCTGGGGCGGAAATTCAGACGGACAGACTGCGCCTGTGGGCAACCTTATAGCAGGAGCGTCGTGGGTGGGGGCGCTCGATATGAGCGGGAATGTGTGGGAGTGGGTGAGTTCCTTGGTTCTGCCCTATGACAGCACCGAAGATCGGGAGGCGGAGACTGGCAATAGAACTGATGTTCTGCGTGTGCTGCGTGGCGGCTCGTGGGGCATCCTCAATTCTGACTACCTCCGCGCTGGAATTCGTTACTGGTTCAATCCCGACTACTGGGACAACTACCTCGGTTTTCGGTGCGCTCGCCCTTCCTGAGCGTGTCGCTGCGGAGCAGCGCAGCGAAGGATAGCCCTGTTTTCTGATCACTGAATTCTGGACTCTGGGTGTTGATTTCTGGGGGTGCAGGGGGCAAAGCCCCTTGCGCTACCTCCGCGTCAGCGGAGTCGCAGGGCGGTTAAAACAAAAACGCCACTCGCTTTGAGTGGCGTTTTTTGATACGCAGTGCGGGAAGCACAGGTCACAAAGCGAACATTTATACACTAGTTTCTCCCTCAATTTACTCCAACAGATCGATTTTCCTCAATGCGCTGATCTAGCGCACGTCATGAATCCGGCATAGCTCTTGGCTTTGGCGGTGATCAGGAGAGCAAGACCTCTCCCCTCTCCCTCAGGGCGAGGGATGAAAAACCTTCGCGGTAGGGGAAGTCCTTCTCTGTGAGGGAGAAGGACTTAGGATGAGGGCAATCTGCGTAAGGCGAGATATTAATACGACGTAAAATTCTCCAGAGGAAGCATTTTTACTTCTTCTTTTTTCAAACCAGCGCGTTCGATGCCTTAATACAGCGCCTTCAGCGCCGACTCCGCATCGGGGTAATGGAATGTGTATCCTACTGTTGGCAGTCGTTCTGGCACAGCACGCTGACCACGCAGCAGCAGCGCATCCGCCAGCTCACCAAACCCTAACTTGAACGCGAAACCTGGCGCGGGCAAATAATGCGGACGCCCGATCACCTTGCCCAAGACTTTACCGAACTCGTTATTGGTCAGCACCCCTGGCGCGCTCAGGTTAAAGGCGCCGTTCGCTGTTGGCGTTTCGATCAAGTGACAGATCGCCGCGACTTCATCATCGATATGAATCCATGGGAACGGCTGTTTGCCCGACCCGATGGGACCGCCGCCGAAAAACTGATAGGGCAGCGCTAACAAGGGCAGCGTGCCGCCTTCAAAGGACAGCACAATCCCGGTGCGAATAATCGCGCGGCGCACACCCATCGCTTCGACCGCAGCCGTCGATGCTTCCCACTTCACGCACACATCTGCGAGGAAATCGGTTCCGGCGGGGGCACTTTCAGTGAGTGGTGGTTGATTGGTTTCGTCTTGTGTGCCGTAATAGCCGACAGCGGACGACTGGATCAAGACCGACGGTTTGTTTTGGGCACGGCTAAAGGCTTCGGTGACCGCTTTACCCGCGTTGACACGGCTGTTCAGGATGCGATCCTTACGGGCAGGCGACCAACGGCTTGGCAAAAAGCCGTCGCCCGCGATACTTTCACCCGCCAAATTGACGACCGCGCCCGCACCATCAATCTCCGATTCCCAACCCTTGCTGGTCGTGGCATCCCATGCGACAGCACGCGCGCCGCTCGGCAGGTCGGTCACTTTCGCCGGGTTGCGCGTCAGCACGACCACTTCATGCCCGTCTTTCGTCAAACGCTTTGTCAATGCGCTGCCGATCAAGCCTGTGCCGCCCGTAATGATCACTCGCATCGCGGTATGCTCCCGTGTGTCAAGAACAGTTAAAAGTTAAAAGGGTTTTAGACGGGGTTATCGACCCACCCGTGACGACTTTGTAGGGGCGACCTAGTGGGTCGTCCAAAAAAAGAATTCAGCGTGAGTGTACCCAAACGAGATAAGCGCGTCATTAGTAGGGGTGGGACTCAGACGCGCGCGAATGAAACAATGATTTTGCGTTACATCCGTTGCGCTTAGTGGCTGACCAAATCGTGCAGTGATATTTGGTACTGGTCTGTCCTTCGCCGAGCGCCGCCATATCGACCGCGAGCAGTTCGCGCAGTGGTTTTGTCCAGCCGGATGCGCCGCCATGCCCGACCTCTCCGTAATTGGCGATCAAGATGTGCGTCTCTTGCGCCGGACGCATACCCGCGTCGCGCATTGCCCGGAGCGCGCCATAAATGCACGCCACGCTCAGCTTATCGTCCAGGTGGCGCGACCGTATGACATACTCCCCTTGCCCTGAGGGCTGAGGAGAGGACATGTTTTGAAAAGGGGTTGAAAAAAGGGGAGTTCGTCATTCAAACTGATTAGCAATCAAGCAAATCAGGTACGAATAATGAACTATCCACTGCTGTATCAATGGGAACAACTTTTGTCAGCCCATCTGCCGAGTCTCAATAGCTGGCAACAGGCAAATATGGCGTTGTTTAGCCATGGGATCATGAGGGCGGAAAGTTGCCAGCAGGGGCAAATGATCCTGCTGGCGGCTGAAAAGGGATGGACAGCCAGCCTCATCCGTGAAGTGGTGCGCTGCGATGAAAATACGGTGCGTTTATGGCTCAAACGATACATCGCTGAGGGGATCGAAGGCTTGAAGGATGAACCCCGTCCGTGGATTACGCCGAAAGTCACACCTGCCCATGATGCCCGTTGGATCGGTGACGCTGAGCCGGAACGCCGCGTGCGATGATCCCGTCGTCGGCACGGGGCGTTGACTGAGCGTGAACGTATACGTGAGCCATGCACGCGTCGTCTCGTTGAGCTGCACCGTCGCTGGGACGCCGCTCAACTGGATCGTGCCGATGGCGGGCGTCGGCGTCGCGGTGGGGGTAAGGGTCGGCGTTCGAGTTGGGGTCTGAGTTGATGTGGAAGTTAATGTTGCGGTATTTGTAGAGGTTGCGGTTAGGGTAGCGCTGATCTCAACAATTTCGACGTTGAGGTTCGCTAAATCGGCAATTTCCCCACCGTAAGCCAACTGTGAACCATGTGGGCTGTACGCGACAGCCGAAAATAAGCGTCCGGAGTCAATAATCGTCATCGCGCCAGTCGCCGCATTCCACGAGCGAAGCGTATTGTCGCCACCAGCACTGACAAGCGTTTGTCCATCAGGATGCCATGTGACATCGTACACAATCCCTGTGTGACCTGTTAGCTGACGGATCGATTGCCCCGTCGCCGCATCCCACAACCAGATCGCGCCATTGTCATCACCACTCGCAATGACATTCGTAACAGGATTCCACGCCAGCCGTTTGACCGCCGCAGTATGTCCTTGAAAGGTTGTAAGAAGTTGAGCATTTACAGTACTCCATATGTAAATCCATCCGTCTGCCGCCGCTGTTGCGACTTTCTGTCCATCAGCGCTCCACGCGCTATAAATGAAACTTGTATTAGGAGTCGTTTATGGTCTTAGAAAGACCTTATTTCCGGCTACAAGTGTGGCGTCACGTATGCTTACATCAGCTATTCGAGTAACAACTACATTCATACTGTTCGGGCTGAAAGCTGCTGACTGGAAAACAGTTTCCATAAAAATTCCACCTACTTTTTGCCCAGTCACTAAATCCCATGCTTCAAGCGTACTGCCAGAAGTAACGACAATTTGAGTATCAGTCGCATTAAAATCTATGGTCGATGGGGTACAAGCATCATAATCACGTTGAAAAAAAGTAGTTTGATTCGATGTTACATCAATCAGCGGAATACCTGTATCTTCGCCACAAGAAACTAAATGTTGGCGCTCTCCCCATCTAGCATAGCCTACAGCAACGCTATTGCCATCAGGATGCCAATCGAGGTCAGATGTTAGCAGCGGCGACAAATCCTGCTGTGCTATAGCATAATTGCTTGAGCCTAGTATGAATATGGTAAATGCTAATGCGAAAACCAAACCATAAAGCGATTGTTGTTTTACCATGTTAAAATCCATTCCTTCTTGATCATGTTGCTGGAGTGGGAGTCACGTTAATATCGTTTTGATTGTGTACACAAAGTGCGCAAGAACCATTAAACTGGGAGTAGACCACTCCGCGACGTGCACGATGTCAAAAGTCGAGGTCAGTGCGAGTGGGCAACGCACGCGCGCCGCCATGCGCGATCTTATACGCGGCGACGCGCATCCCGTGCGTAAGCGACGCTGCATACGTGCACTGCTCGACTTGCGCCGAGATAAATCCGGCATTGAAGGCATCACCCGCGCCGAGCGTATCCACGACGGTCACGCTTGGCGCAGGTTGACGATAAAGACTGCCACCAACGTCAATTACGAACGCGCCGTCTTTGCCCAAGCGCGCGACAACCGTTCGCTGACCAGCGCTCAAGCGGTGGGCAGCTTCTTCGACCGTGCCGCCGCCCGCAACGGGGATAATTTCTTCATCGCCACTGCCGAACACCACATCAGCAAGACTGATCGCCGCTTCAATCGTCGCGTTGATCGCGTCATCGTAACCCCACAACTCGATCCGCAAATTCAAGTCGATGCTGGTCGGAATTTTCGCCGCCCGCGCCAGTCGCATCGTGTGCAAAATCGTGTCGCGCGCGGGCGCATGACGCAGCACCATCCCCGATGTATGCAGCCACGCGGCGTGCTGGATCATGCCGGGATCGAGGTGCGCAATTTCAAGCTGTTGATCTGCACCACCGCGCGGCGGAAATACGACCAAATGCCGTTCGCCGTCGGGCTGGATCAACGCGATGACCTGCGGCGTAAAAGCGTCTTTGAGCATGACCAGCCCACGTGTGTCGATCCCTTCACTCATCAGATCGGCAGCGATCCAACGCCCAAAGCCGTCGTCGCCCACCGACCCGACAAACTGGACGCGATTGCCCAAGCGCGCTAACCCAACCGCCGTATTCGCCGCCGTGCCGCCACCGAACAACTGCGGCTCGCTGCGGGTTAAATCACGCGAGCCCGCGGCGGTATCGGGCAAACGAATGACCAGATCGACATTGGCGTCGCCGATGACCACGATCGCGGGCGTCATGCGTCCACCGCGCGCGCCGCCGCCGCAAACGCGCGGACTTTATCGATGTCTTTGACGAATACGTTCTCGGATACATAACGATTGGTGTGCGTGAGCGAATCGACTCCATACGGGCGTACCGCTTGAACCGCAGCGGCGACATTTTCGGGTGATAAACCGCCTGCCAGAATCACCGGAATGCTGACGCGCTGTACGATTTCGCGGCTGATATTCCAATCGTGCGTTTTGCCACTCGCGCCGATGCCTGCAATCGTCGGCGTGCTGGTATCGAGGATGATAAAATCGACGACAGGCGCGAATGCCAGCGCCTCATCAATAGCGCTGTGATCCGCGACGCTGACAGCGTGCATGATGCGCGTGTGCGGGTTAATCAGCGCGCGCAGTTGGCGCACTTGATCGGGCGTAAAAGTCTCGGTCGGCGGGCATAAATGCAGCACATCCGGGATGAGCGGGCGCATCATGTCTGCAATTTGTATCAGGTCGGTTTCGACGGTGAGCGCTACTTTTACGGCACGAGTCCACACGGTGCTAAAAATAGCCTGTGCCATGTTGATATCAATCTCACCTGGCAGCCCGCGCGCGCTCGGCGTGACCCCGATATAATCCGCGCCAGCCTCGATACATGCCAGTGCTTCGGTCGGCGTTTGCATGGTATAAATTTGCACAATCGGCACTTTAGCGGTGTGCATAAAATGGGCAGTCGTCATCATCAATCGTCTTTCGCAGGGGCGATCTTGTAGGTCGCCCGCCATTGTATTTCTAGAACAAGAGTGCTATAATCGCACCATTCCCGATTCGACCTATAATAGAATGAAACACATGCTCTGACGAGCAAAAGGATAAGACCCATGCCGCCGCGCAAGACAAAAGAACCCCGTAACGACCATATCATCCAGCCGCAAGCAACGCTCCACGACGAAGCACGCCAGAAAGCACTCGACACAGCGATGGCGGATATTACCAAACGTTTTGGCGAAGGCAGCATTTTGCGTCTGGGCGATGCGCAGCATATGCACGTCGAAACCATTCCCACTGGCTCGCTGACCATCGATATTGCGCTCGGCGTTGGCGGTGTGCCGCGCGGACGTGTATTGGAAATTTATGGACCAGAAAGTTCGGGTAAGACGACGATGTGCTTGCATGTGATTGCCGAAGCGCAAAAACGCGGCGGGTTAGCGGCGTTCATCGATATGGAACACGCGCTCGACCCGACATATGCGGCGCGCATCGGCGTCGATTTGAACACACTGTATATTTCGCAGCCGGATACAGGCGAACAGGCTTTCGAGATCACCGAAGCGCTGGTACGGTCGGGCGCGCTCGATGTGATCGTGTTCGACTCGGTGGCGGCGGCTGTGCCGCGCGCCGAAATTGAAGGCGAAATGGGCGACAGTTTCGTCGGCGTGCAAGCGCGTTTGATGAGTCAGGCATTGCGTAAACTCGGCGGCGCGATCAAGGCGTCGAATGTGGTGGTCATGTTCACCAATCAACTGCGCGAAAAGATTGGAGTCATGTATGGCTGTATGCACTATGACACGCGCGTTGTTTTAGCGGATGGTTCAACCGAGAAAATCGGCAAGATTGTCAACAACAAATTGCAGGTCGATGTGTTGTCGTACAACGCGAAAACGGGTGAATTTGAAGCGCGTAAAATTGCCAATTGGTTCGATAACGGTCGCACGGATGAATTTTTGCAGTTCAAAGTTGCATCAAATTACGGAAACGGGAAACGTAGTTTTGCTGCAACGCCAAACCACATGATCTTATCTGATCAAGGCTATCGTCCTGCTGGTGAACTGGCAATTGGCGATAACGTCATGACGACGGTTTCCCATTATCTGACTCCGCTTCATGAGCAAGTGATTTATGGCTCACTGTTGGGCGACGGTCATATTAGACGAATCAAACCCTATAGCGCTCAATTCCGCATTACACATGGCGCAGTGCAAGATGCGTACTGTATGTGGAAAAAGTCATTGTTTGATGGCTTGATTGGTCACAGTGGCACCAATGTTCGTGGTGGACACGCATTTGACAGTATACCTATGTACGAACTGCGACAAATCGCAGATTTAATCTATAAAGACACGGGTAAAGGTGGAAAGCATGTCACCCGCGAATTTATGGATCGCTTGAGTCCATTAGCTGTAGCGATTTGGTACATGGATGACGGCACATTCGACAACAATCGTCGTTATCGGGCAGAAATTGCAACCAATAACTTCTCGGCTGAAGATCGCGCTATGATGGTCGAATGGTTTGCGGAGCGTGGTATTCAGGCAAAATCAACCCCGAATGGTCGTATCGTGTTTGGCAACAAACAGTCAGTGAGCCAATTCCATGCTTGGATCGCGCGTTACGTACATCCATCAATGGATTACAAACTCATGCCTGAGTATCGAGGTCAGTTTCAAGCAATTGAGTCTGATCCATGTGAACGTATTGTTGCAGTGCCAATGCCAATTCTCGACATCTACAGCAAACCGCCGTCAAAAAAGACCCATCGTTTCGACATCGAAGTTGAAGGCAATCACTGCTATGTCGTTGACGGCGTCGTCGTCCACAATTCGCCAGAAACGACGCCGGGCGGACGCGCGCTCAAGTTCTATGCGACCATTCGCCTCGATATTCGCAAGCTAGAAGCGATCAAGCAGGGAAGCGGCGAGGTCGTCGGCAACCGTACGCGCGTGCGTGTGACCAAGAACAAGGTCGCACCGCCGTTCCGCGAAGCTGAATTCGACATCATGTTTCTCGAAGGCGGCATCAGCAAAAGCGGCGAAGTGCTCGATTTGGGTGCCGATTTGGGCATCATCGAGAAGCGCGGCGCGTTCTTCCGTTATAAAGATGGCTTGATCGGTCAGGGGCGTGAGAACGCTAAGACATTCCTGAGCGAAAATTTGCCGATGCGTTTAGAAATCGAAGATCAAATCCGTCTGCATTATGGCTTAGCCGCGCTCAGCGGTAATGGCAAAGCCGCTGCGCCCGCCGCAAGTGGTGCTGGTGCGCGTACAGCGGCACCAGCGATTCATCGCGACGAAAACGAAGCGCCCGATTTGGGGTAGGTAAAACGTATAAGGGCGAGTTTAGACTCGTCCTTACGTCCAGAAAATATCTGGATGACGCCATCATATAAGCATGATTATGCCGTCGCGCTGTCGTCGCTGATGGAATCGCTGAACTTTATCGTGAGTTCGACCAAAGAAGCATCGATTTTCTTGAGAAGCATGATCGCCTCTTCGGGCGTGCTGACGACGCCAAACCGATCTTTGAGCACGTTGGCAATAATCGCGCCAAAAAACTGGATCAGTGAATTTTTAGTGATGAGGATTGTCCAGCCAAGCTGGGTTCCCTATCGCGCTTCTGATATTGCCTGCATCGGTTCGCGGAAGTTGGTCGTGAACTTTTGAACTTCGCGCATATCGACGATCAGATGGACAGGCATGACGCCCATTTTCAAAAATTCACCCACCTGACGAATGCCTGCAAATGCGCCTTCCGATTCATATTCATTCGAGACAGTGGCGACTAAAACCCGTTCCTCAATCAGCCACCGGGTCAGATGATTATCCTGTGTGATCATTGTCGGCTCTATTCAAACGTATGGTTGCGTGATTAGGTGTATTCTAGCGACTTTTATTCAGTTTATCACATAAAATTAACAAATATTTCATACTTTAAAAAACACTTAATTAAGTTGTGGGTGTCCATCAACGGGTCGTCATACGGCTTGAACGCGGTGGCGTTGCCAGAGTCATCTTTGAGCCGCCAGATAAAGCCTGGACTGGCTTTTGCGACGGCGTTGATGCGCGCCAATCCATCGGCAAAATCTTTGATCATCGGAGCATCCAACGGTGCGCGTAAACGCGCGCTGTTGAGTTCGGCAAGTTGAAATGACGACATCTTAGACACACCTCGCTGCGTGATTATTCTTTTCTAAATAGTATAACGTCGAGCGCGCGCAGTCAAAACGTGCAATCGAGCCGCCCGTATAGGAAATACCTCTTAGGGGGTGTTGACAATACCCTCGTTTTCACTTATGAATAAGATCAAGTTTTTTCTTAAATAAGCCATTACGTAACAAAGTTGTCACACGCTGCGGCGTGTTAGGGAGTGTAAAACATGGTGAACTGGCATGTTATTTCCGATGTCGGTATGGTGTATTCGGGCGTTGGCGCTGCCAATGTATTGGGGTGTCCGTATCTGTTTGTCGCGGGGAAGAACCAGCCGGGTGTTCAGGATACGGCGGCATCCGAGCGCGGTGGGCGTGTATGGATCGGTATTCCGCAGGATGGCAACCTGTTCAGCGAAACACGCTGGAAGTGGAATCTGCGTTGGGAACCCTTGTTCAAAACGCGCGAAGATTTAGTCACCGATGCCGCGCCTGTCGTCGGCACAGCATGGGGAACGCCTGTCGTGTTCATCAAGACGGCTGGCGAAGGACGCATTTACTACAGCAGCTACGAACTTGGTGAGGCGACCGCGTGGCACGAAGTCGGCGGCGTCACCGACCAACCGCTGGCGGCGACTGGCGCGACCCTGAATGGTAAGACATACCTGTATTTGTTTCGCCGCAACCCGGTCGATGGTCAGATTTACATGACGCGCACCAGCGATAAGCACGATGCGAAAACATGGGAGACCTGGCGCGTCATTCCAGGTGATATGTATACGAAAAAATCGCCCGCTGTCGCGACACTCGTCGCACCCGGCGGACGCATGATCTTCGTCTTTGCCAAACGCGAAGACAATCATATCGCCTTCACCGCCAGCGCTGATGGCGTCAAGTGGAGCGCGTGGCGTGATGTCGTCGTCAACGGGCATCCCATCCAAACCTTGGGGCGGCTCGCACCGACGGCGAGTAATTGGGGCGAATCGATTTATCTGCCCTTCGTCACCCCCAACATCGATACAAACATCGTCAAGGCGGCGGTGCTGTCGCCCGTGTTGGATGGCGAAAAAGTTGTCAACGCAACGTGGTCGGTAATCGATCTGTGTCCGATCCCGACTGATTTCGATCATGGCATCGTGCTGGGCGGTTTCCGCAACAGCGATTCCAGTAACCTGTTTGCGCTCTTTCACGCGGTCGCGGGCAATGCCGCCGTCGTCAGCCGCGCGGAAACCGTGAAGGCGGTCAGCGTTAAGAAGTGAGAAAAGCAGGGTTGAGTACTGAGTCAATGCAGAGATGGAGAGAGCGTTCCAAGCAAATTCGCTGGGATGCTCTTTTTGATTCATCTCCACGCTTAAAATACACTGTATTTTGACGCCAAGCAGACTGTATGGCTCAATGTGACGACGCTGTAAGGGCTGAGTGTGCTAAGCCTGCCGAAGGGCGATCTGGGTGGGTCGCCCCTGCGCTGTTACTCATCATTACGCTTATGGATTGAACATCACCAACGGATCGATCAAATGGAACTGGTTGCGCGCCGCCGTGCGCGGGTAGCCGCGATTGGTGGGTCCCAGTCGTACTTCGACATGCACATGCGGACCCGTCGAATTGCCCGAATTGCCAAGCCCACCGACGACCGTCCCCGCGCCAACCGCATCGTTGACATTGACGAAAATATCGCTCAGGTGCGCGTAAAAGACATAGGCGAACCAACCGTTGTAGTTATTGGCGATCATCCAATCGCGCGCATTCTTGGGCAGCGCGTTGAACTCGTGGCGAACCACGACCAGATTGCCGAAACCGTAATTCCACGGCGTGAGCGTGCCGAACAGGTTTTGGCGGTTGGCGATATCGATGGTGATGCCGTTTTGGATCCAGCTTGGGCGGTCGGGCGTACACAGCGAACACCGATCACTTTGATAGACCACGCCATCGCCGCCGACAAGTAATGGCAGCCCGATGGGACCCAAAAAGTCGACGCCTTTGTGCTTGCCATCGAGATAAAATACCGGATCGCCGAAACGCAGACCGACGCGATAGCCGCCGCGAATCGGTGTCGCAAATTTCAGGTTGGTATTGAGGACGGCGGGCTTGCCCAGATTTGGGTCAACGACGATTTCGGCGTACATCTCGAAATCGAACGGTGCGCCTGTCGGGTCTTTGGGCTGCCAGGTCGAACGATAGCGTCCGGCGGTGGCGGGCGCGGTCAGTTCGACCGAGATATTGTCTTCGCCGCCAGGACGAATGTTTGGCAGTGGCACACTGTTGACAGCGCCCATCTGTAAATCGCGCTCGAACGTCAGCGCGTAGCCAGCACTCCACACGGTGTCGCCGTCATTCTTGATGCGCCAGGTCTTGGTAAATTTGTCGCCAGGGCGCACGCGGAAACCATCGGGGACGGTCACATCCTGCACAAATCGCGCCAAACTGCGCCCGGCGGGAGTGACAGGTGATACGCCCCCCTGCACGGTGATCAATACATACTGTTCCTGCAAGAAAAACTGATTGGCGGCGGTCTGCATCATCCATGTCGATTTGATCGCGCCGGGAGTCGCTGGTGCGATCAGGCTGACCGACACCTGTTGCAGTTCACCCGGTCGCGTCAGCGGCACGGGGACTTCGGCGGGCGCGCTCATTTGATCGCCCGCGTAAAACGACAGCGTGTAATCTTTCCATTCCGTGTTTCCGGTATTACGCACGCGCCATGTCTTTTTGAAGGCGTCGCCGGGCTTGAACACTGTGCCGTCCGGTATGGTCGGGTCAGCATCGAACTGAGCTTCGTCGCGCGGCGGCAGATTTTCGATGATCAACGGCGTCGGGTCGATCACATCATCGACGACATAGCCTTTGCGTCCTTTGCCTAACTGCTGCACGGTGAAGAACAGGCTGACTTCACTCGCACTGCCCGATCTGCCCATTTTGCCGATGGTTTGTCCGGCGTTGACATAATCGCCAAGTTTGACATCGATACGATCCATGTGACCATACCATGTTACATACGTGTCGCCGTACCAACGGTGTTCGATGCAGAGGTACTGTCCGTAGCCGGGCGGAAAATTGGCGATTTTGCTCACGATTCCGCGCTGTGCGGCGCGCAACGTGAGCGCTCCGGTCGCGGATTGCGGCGCATATAAAATCCCTTCGCGGCGTGGCACACGTGCGCCGGGATAATTGGCGGGTTCGTCGAAGCGTGCGCGGATGCTGTACGGAAACGTCATTGGGTTGAGCATCACGAATGGCGGTTTGGTGCTGGTAAAGGTCGCGCCTGTTCCCGTGCCGCTCGTGCCTGTGCCGCCCGGATTGATCGGATCGTCGGGTTTGGTGACGACTGGGGTACTGCCTGTGCCTGTGCCGCTCGCGCCTGTGCCGACGCCAACTGGCACATCACCCAGAAACGCCTGCGCATCGGCGGCGAATGCCTTGATCGTATCTTTGAGCGTGTTGAAGTCACTTTTAATTGCAGAAAACGAATAAATATCGCTGATGCCCGCATCTTGCGGCGATGTATCGAACGCCCATGGCATAGCAGTGAACGCACCCGCAGTGCGGCTTTCGGTGAGTTCTGCACGCAGATACGCCGCGCGATCCGTTGTATTCGCCTCTGCGCCGAACTCACCGATGTAGAACGGCTTGTTCAACGCGCGCGCGATCTGGATATCATTGTTGATGTACTGCTTTTCGCCATCGTGGAAATAATAATGGATCGAGATCGCATCGATGGTGGCTAAACCGTGCAGTTGACGCGAAAAATCGGCAGGCGGATTTTGATCGACGAGGTTAGCGACATGGCGCGTATTGACCAGACCGGTCGATACCAGTTTGTTCGGCGCGACTTGTTTGAGCGCTTCGCTCGCGGCGCGCGCAAAATTGATGAATGCGGTCGCGTCGGCGCGCGATGGTTCGGGGTTGCGTGGATGAATTGCGTATTCGTTGCCGAGTTCAAACATCAACGCGCCGGGATTATCCTTGACCGCCTCGGCAATCGCGCGCACATGCGGGATATATTTACTTTTGTAACGTTCTTCGGTAAAAAAGCGTTTGTTGTAATGGCTGTTGACTTCGGTGTGCAGGTCATCGTAACCGGGCACGCACCATCCGGCGACGGCGTGCGCGTCATCGAGACAAATAATGCCTTGCATCCCGAACTGCGCGAGTAAATCACACGCAGCTTTGACGCGCGCGGCGGTGAAATCGGTCGATTGTGAACGTTGGCTGGCGTAAAAGCGCACAACTTTGACGCCTAATGTGCGAAGTGTCTCCAACTGCAATCGTTGGAGCGTGGCGGAGGCGAAGAAATTAGGGATGCCGCTGACGCCGTAATACGCGAACTCGCGCATATTGACGCCAGTACGCCAAGGGATCGAGACCATAGAATCATCTCCCGTGCATAAAATATACACATTAGTGTAAGGCGATTCGCGGTTCGTCGCAATGCGGACGCGCGCGTTTTTGCGGGTTGTTTACAAGCGCTTAGGCTACGCCTGGCTTATTCATCCGCGTCGTTTGGCGTGGGTTCTGTAATTGGCGACAATTTAATCAACTCCTCGTTGACCCATTCGTAGCGCAAATGTGCATAGTGTGCCATGTACTCGTCAGCGCTCACATGCGTGGGTGTCACCTGTGTTTGGTCTATTGTTTGCGTTGTCATTTCCTACCCTCCCATCACCGCGCCGAGTGCGTCGCACGCCGCGCAAGAACCATCCGGGCGCACAATCGCCCATCCCGCCAACGGATCCGTACCGTACAAGTTCGAATCGATATTCCATACCATGAATAAACGTACGCGCCCGCTGTCGCGCGCCAAAGCTGCCGCGTCCGCCAGCCATGCCGCTTGATCATCGACCGATGTATTCGCCGCCCATGCATAAAAAGGCGGGAGCGGATCATAACCTTCGCCCGATAAGTAGCCGATTTCGGTCAGGCACAGCGGCTTGTTCGGGAATGTGAGCGCGTATACATTGAACGTGCTGACGAAATAGCGCCCGTGAGACGCCGTGCGTATATCGCCTGTCGTCGCGTCCGGCGGCACATAACCATCGACATAGCCGACGCCGATGCAATCCGCGACCGCGTCCACGCCTGCCGCCGCCATGCCCTGAATGAAAAGTGCGTCATCACAGCCCGTCGGCGTACAACCGCTGTAGATATTCGTCACGGCTGGCGCGGCGCTGATTACAATGACATTGACGTTGGCGGTCTTGATCGCGTTGTAGGCGACCGTCAATAACTGGGTGTACGCCGCCGGACTAATCAAGCCGGGCAGCCATTCGCGCGCCGTGTTGGGTGCGCGCCACACTTCGATAGCATCGGGGTTGAGCGCAGCGACCTGTGCTAAAAACGTGCCAAAATTCTGATAATACGTCGCTGGGTCGCCCGCCAACTGCGCCGGATTGCCGACGACGTTGAGCAAAATCTTGAATCCGCTTTGCCGTGCCGCATCAATCGCGCCGCGTGCGGCGTCGATAGAATCGCCCAGACTCCAGCGGATTTGCGCCCGCGCCCACGTCATGCCTGCATCACCCATCGCGTCGGGTCGGGCGAAGCTGAACACCTGCCCGCCCAATTCGAATGGTAAATCGCTCTCGACAGCGGGGACAAGCGTATTCACAGTGCCACCCTGCGCCGGAATTGTCGGTGTGTTCGGCGGAATCGGCGTGCGCGTTCCGGTCGCGGTCGCGGTCGGCGGCAGCGTCCATGTCAATGTTGGTGTGATGCTTGGCGTCGGCGTGATCGTTTGTGTGCCCGTCAGCGTTGCGACAGGTCTTGATCCGGTCGCTGTCGCGGTCGCCGCTGGCGCACCGCGTGACGGGATGATGATCGCCTGACCGACAAATACCAGATCAGGATTGGTGATCGAAGGGTTCGCCGCCAAAAGCGCGCTCACTGTCGTTCCGTTGCGCTGCGCGATCAATGCCAGACTATCACCGGGCGCGACATATACGATGTTGGGTGGCGGCGTCGCTTGCTGCGCGCGGAGCATGAGAGGGCTGCACAAAACGAGCATCAGGCAGCAGATCGAGATCAGGCGAGAACGTCGCATCAGGTCACGCTCCTAGCGCGGAAAACACGGGTTGATTGTCGTTGATTCTAACACAAAAACGGCGATCCCTGCTCGGAGTCGCCGTTTCATCATGTATCTTGTAGGGGCATGGCTGTGCCGCACCCGTTGACTCAATAGTAACGCGGAATATAAATCAACATCCCGGCATAAATCAGATTCGGATTGTAAATGCCGTTGTACGAGACAATCGCGTTCACCGTCGTGCCGAAGCGGGCGGCGATGAGCGCCAGTCTATCGCCATAGCGGACGTGATAGGCGGTCACATAGATCGGCGGCGGTGGCGCGGCGGGCGGGATATACAGCACCATGCCCGCGTAAATATAATTCGGGTTCAGGATTCCGTTTGCCTGTTGCAGCGCGTGCACCGTCGTACCGAACCATGCCGCGATGCGTGCCAGCGTATCACCCCGCTGGATGACATAGTAACTGGTTTGGGGCGGAGGCGGTGGCTGAGTCGGCGGCGGCGGGGGCGGCGGATAATGCCCGGTTGGGATGACCAACTGCTGACCGACATAGATCAGGTTGACATTATAAATGCCGTTCACGGCGGCGACTTCGTTCACCGTCGTTCCGAAGCGGGCGGCAATGCGCGCCAACGTATCGCCATAGCCGACAATGTAGATCGTGGTGCCATTTTGCGCGGATGCGACCGCCACGCTCGACATCAGCATGACCACCACCACCGCGAGCATCAAAACACGACGCATGAAAGACCTTCCTTTCGCAATCGGATAAACATGCCTCAAGCAAGATTATTTGCAAAAACCTTACAGTTAAAACTATAGCACGATTGACCGAACAGCGCAGTAGGTGTTGGGTTTCATTTTTCTTCCGTAATCTCAGTGAATCACGAATGTTCACCAGCCCTCATCCCCCGACCCCTTCTCCCTCAGGGAGAAGGGGAGAAAAGCGCGCTTTTGAAGTCCCTCGCCCTGAGGGAGAGGGATTTAGGGTGAAGGCAAAAACATGGTTTCGTGA
>JBBRAA010000071.1:0-17417 GCA_038207205.1 Aggregatilineales bacterium | reverse complement strand
GTTGGTGTCCCCGTCGCCGTTGCGGTACTCGTCGGCATTGCCGTCGGTGTCCGACTAGGCGTACGGGTACTCGTCCGCGTCGCGGTTCTCGTCACTGTCGGCGGCGGCGGATCATTATCCGTAATCGTCACGCTGATCGTCGCGCACTGCTGAATGCCATTAAACAGCGAACTCGCGCCCAAGCTGCTCGTCGCGGCATGGGTAATCGTGAGCATCATCGTGCCTTCGTACTCGCTGTCATCAGTGATCGCAATCGTGAAATTTTTGCCTGTACTGTAATTATCGCTGGCAAGGATGCGCTGCAGCGGACTAAGAAACATTTCGCTGGTGCCAGACGCCGGGATAATCGCTGGCACAATCGTTACTTGCTCCCCGGCGGCGGGCTGTCCGGTCAGGCGGACGTTGTAAATCCCTGCCACACCGCCTTCCGTCAAATTGAACGTCGTACTGCTTGCGCTGATGCACCGGGGGTTGGGCGTATTCGTCCGCGTTGGCGTGTTGGTGGTTGTTGGAATCAATGTATTCGTATAGGTTGGCGTTGTGCTTGCGGTAGTCGTTACAGTCGGGCTTGGCGCATTGCAGGACAAGGTAAATGGATCGATCCCAACACCAGCAATTGTGATCGAATTGATGTAGCTGTTTTGTCCACCAGCAAGATCGATGTATGCGCCTAAGCTCACATTACCCGATATGCCTGCGCTGTCATTCCATCGTGGCGATCCACTATATCCGTTGGTACACGCCTGTCCCCAAGTCCGGTTTTCGTACGACGAACATCCATGCCATTCCTCGTTTACCACCACGACCTTGGTGGTATTGGAAGATGAAAAACCCATCGACATGTCCGCTTTTGCCAAACTTAGTGAATCACGAAACCTTGTTTTTGCCCTCACCCTAAATCCCTACCCTTAGGGCGAGGGACTTCAAAAGCGCGTTTTTCTCCCCTTCTCCCTGAGGGAGAAGGGGTCGGGGGATGAGGGCTGGTGAACATCCGTGATTCACTGAAACTGCTTATACTTCTTCGATCTGCTCGTCGGTTTTCCCAAAACGGCGCTTGCGCTGGCTGTACTCGACGAGCGCCTTATGCAGTTCTTGCGCGTCGAAATCGGGCCAAAACGTCGGCGTCGCATAATACTCGCTGTACGCCCCCTGCCAGATCAAGAAGTTGCTCACGCGCAGTTCGCCGCTCGTGCGAATGATCAAATCGGGGTCGGGCAAGCCCGCCGTATAAATATACTCGCTGATCGTGTCTTCGGTGATGTCTGCTGGCGCGATGCCCGCCTCGATGATGCGCCGGACGGCGGTGACGATCTCTTTGCGTCCGCCGTAATTGAAGGCGACATTGAGCGTGATCCGTGTGTTATCCTGCGTGAGCGCGATGCCTTTTTCGATTTTGCGCGCGATGGTCGGCATCACGCCTTCCATATCGCCCAGGTGACGTATCTTGACGCCGTTGGCGTGCAGCTCGTACAGTTCACGATCCAGAAACAGATCGAGGATTTTCATCAACATGCGGACTTCTGCCGCCGGACGATTCCAGTTTTCGGTCGAAAAGGCATAGATCGTCAAAATCTTGACGCCTTCATCGACGCACGCGCGCAATATACGGCGCAAATTCTCTGATCCCTGTCGGTGTCCTTCGGTACGCGGCAGCCCGCGCCCTTTCGCCCAACGTCCGTTGCCATCCATGATGATAGCGACATGCGCCGGAATATTGAGCACGCCTTCGGGTTCGTTTTCCAAGCCAGTATGTTCGCGCACGAGATCAACCATACGCCTATGTTTCCTTTAACTGCACACGACGCGCGGGCGGCATTTATGCCCGCCCGCATTCACTAATACGTCGTATTCTACACGGCAAGGATTTCTTGTTCTTTGTGTTTGCCCATTTCTTCGATCTGATCGACCGTTTTATCGGTCAATTTCTGTATATCGGTCTCGCCGCGTTTAAGGTCATCTTCGCTGATCATGCCCTCTTTTTCGTAATCTTTGAGGTCATCGTTGCTGTTGCGGCGGATATTGCGCACGGCGATGCGGGCGTCTTCCATGCGGCGGCTGAGAAACTTGACCAATTCCTGACGGCGTTCACGGGTAAGCGGCGGCATATTCAGGCGGATTATATCGCCATCGACCTGTGGGTTCAGGTTGAGGTCACTTTCGCGGATCGCTTTTTCTATCGATTTGACCGCGCCTTTATCGAACGGGCGGATCAAAATTTGCATGGCTTCGGGCGTGCTGATCGTCGCCAACTGGCGCAGTTCAGTATTTGCGCCGTAATATTCGACGCTCAACCGATCCACGAGTGCGGTGCTGGCGCGTCCACCGCGCATCCCTTGCAAATCCTGCTCGTAAACCGACAGCGCCGATTTCATTTTGCCTTGCGCTTCTTTAATGATGTCTTCTACCATAAATCACACATCCGAGGGTGACATGCGGCGTGTGCACAGTCATCCATGCACGCTCGCCAAACCGATCATTTTCAGTCTGCCAATGATACACGATATAGCGTAAAAATTCGTAGGTAGGATGCATGGTTGTAAAAATTTGGTTACAGACCCATAAAAGAGTATTAAAATCCAGGTATCTTCTCTATAATTTGTTTTATAATCAAGCTAAGGTTTTCATCATAGGAGAGCTTTAAAAATGAAGAAACAACTTGTAATCAGTATGATCGTCGTTTTCATGTTGGGGTTAGTCAGTGCGTTTTCCGTGAGCGCATCGGCAACGGTGTCGTCGTATTTTGCCGGGTGCAGTGATTTTTCGGCGTCGGGAACCACGACCAGCCCGTATATCGTCGTTGAAGTATACAACGATGATAAGGGCAGCGCAATATTTTCAGATGCGTTCGGGTGCATTTCAAGTTAGTGCAAATTCTCTCGGAATTTCCGACTTGAGTTCAAACCTCGAACTTGATTGCACCAAAGTGAAATGCACCCGATGCGTTCCCCGCCAATGGTGATGGCACCTTCAGCGTCAATGTATCGTATCCGGGCGTATCGACGGGAACAGAACTCGAGTATTATGTGTGGGGTTCACCCACGAATGATCCTAACGACTGGGATGGTGAAGATTACTTCGAAAGCGTTGAACCTTGTCAGCAGCGCACGGATGGTCCCGGCGTCCCGACTGGATTTGTACTGCGGACAATTTGGTGTGATGTTGCGGTTTACAACGCGCCAGCCGGGTCGCCTGTCGGCAGCGCGAGTATTCGCGCTGGTCAAACATGGTTCGTCAATGCGACGCCTGTTGCAGGCAGCGATGGTGCTGACTGGACAGAGATTTTCGCAGGTGGACGCACCAACGGTTATATCCCGACGGTATGCGTGAGCTAAACGCGGCGTTCAGTCGCATCAATCCATAACAGACGTTACAGCCCTTCAGCATGGTCACTGCTGGAGGGCTTTGTTTTTGGATAACGCGCGCTGAATGGCGGAATTCACCTCTTTTTTTCAGGCGATCCGTGCAAAGCTCGCTGTCGGTGCAAAATTCACACCCTCAGTGAGCCACGGAACGCCCTACCCCCATAGTAAGATTGTGCGCCGTTGTGATACACGAAGACAGTGCCGTAGCGATAATCACCAAAGATTGCGCCGCCGAGTTTTCTAATATCAGCAGGGGTTTTTAACCAGCTCGACGTTTTCATATCGAACTTTCCAAGTTTCTGCAACGCTCGATATTCGTCTGCCGTTAAAAGCTCAATGCCCATAGCAGCCGCCATATCAACAGCGGTATTGTCTGGTTTAGCTGTTTTCCGCGAGTCCCGCCCTTTAGCGTCGTAACAAACATTTCTGCGTCCTACCGGACTTTCTTCTGAACAATCATAAAAAATGTATTCGCTCGTCTTTTTATCATGACCAACAACATCCGGTTCACCGCCAGTGCTTTCCATTTCACTCAGTGACCACATTTTTTCAATCGTCGCTTCCAGCTTGGCTTGTACTTCAGCCCATTCAAGACCTTCATGGCGGTTCATGTTTTTCTCAAAACGGGCTTTCAATACGCCGAGTAGTTCTTCATGCTGTGCTGCTGATAACTCCATAATAGGATTCCTTTGTAGGCTGATAGACGAAAAGGAAACGCAGTTTTATCGGGCTGATCATATGCAATTAAATTGGAAATAGTATTGTGAAAATTTCGCTCAATCGACCATCCAAATCACCATCGAAGGGACTGCATGGCACATTGAGCGATTGCAAGATAGAGTAGAATTTGCGGTAGCCATCGGGCGAACGCAGTTCGACCCATGCGATCCCGCGCGCCTCAAGTTGACGCTTATTCAAATCAGAGAGCGTGTCCGCGATGAAAACTTCATTCTCGTGTGCGAGCGCAGCGTTGGCACTTTCGGGGTTGCCGCGTCCCATCAATTTGATCTCGCCTTTCAAAACCCGTTTATCAGCGTCGATCAAAATGAAGTCGAGTTCGTGTTCAAGATCGGATTGTCCAGTCAACTGCATATGCGCGGCGGGGACTTGATAGAGATGACACAGGGTTTGAAAAAGCATTTTTTCGACGCGCTTGCCCGCCGTACTCCACGCCCCGCCACGCAGCGCCGCGCGTTTGACAGCGAGCGCATTGACGACGATGAGTGTTTCGCTCAAGTTCAAATCGACGCTGATATTGCGAAATTTAATCGTTAATTTCAGATCAAGATCAATGCTTTGGTAGATTATTTGTTTGATTGACTCATACAGTGGATCATCAAATTGTGGCACGATTTCAAGCGACAAATCACTGTTTATAGCTTGGTTGCTTATCTTCTTTCTTACAAGTGCAATTAGAAGGGTTGGTACGTCCTGTGATAATTCTTGGTCAAATGCTTGATCAAGTTCTTTTTCATAATCTTCGCCTTTTATCAAGCGATAAATGACAGTTTGAATCATTTTATCTGTGAGTAACAAAATTCCCTCATTGTGTGACGATTATGCTGTTGAAAAGATTGATTTTATCTATGCTTCAGGCTGGAGTCATCATTTTTATTCAGCATCAACATCTCGCCTTTATAACCCCTGACAAATTATACCTTAATCGGCACAATCTACCCGCCGATTGGCTTTTGCGCCGCTGTACCAACGTAAGGTAAACTTAAGCAGAGTGTTGTAAATGAAAACCCTTTTATGCACCATCAATGCGCACATCGACGGGCTGTCTCTATTTCCCGCCAGACGCAAGGAGTTACAACCGAATGGCTGTTGCAATTACTTCGACGTCGAGCAAAGAACAACTGCTCGACTGGTACTATCAAATCGTGCTGATCCGTCAGTTTGAAGACCGCTGCGAACAACTGTACGAACAACGCAAGATCACAGGCGTGTATTTGCATTTGTATAGTGGTCATGAAGCAATCGGCGTCGGCGCATTAGCGGCGCTCGGCAAAGACGATCATGTCATCACTGCCTACCGTGATCATGGGATCGCGCTGGCGCGCGGCGTCGATGCCAACCTGATCATGGCGGAGATGATGGGCAAGCGCACGGGCGTGAGCGGTGGCAAAGGCGGATCGATGCATCTTGCCAGTCGCCAACATAATTTTTGGGGCGGTTATGCGATTGTCGGCGGGCATTTGCCCCTCGCGACCGGGATTGCGCTCAAAGTCCAGTATATGGAAGAACCAAACGTCGTCCTGTGTTTCATCGGTGATGGCGCGACCAACAACGGCTATTTTCATGAGGCGGTCAATTTATCCGCCGTCTGGCACTTGCCCGTCGTCTGGTTGATCGAAAATAATCTGGTTGGCATGGGGACACGGATCGAAGATTCGAGCGGTCAGCCCGAACTGCATAAGCGCGCGATTGCGTACGGCATCGAAGACGCTGGACGCATCGATGGGCAAAATGTCATCGAGGTGTACGATACGATTCGTCAAGCGGTGGATCATGCGCGTGAACACGGACCTGTGCTGGTCGAAGCGCTCAGCTACCGCTATAAAGGTCATGGCGTCAGCGATAAGCAGTACGATACCCGCGATGATCTGGTACAAGAACTGAAGACATTCCAGGACGAGCGCGACCCGATCAATGTGCTGCGTGGTATTGTGCTGGAATCATACGCCGACGCGACCAAAGACATGCAGGCGTTGGAAAACAAAGCCAACGGCGTTGTCGAAGATGCGATCAAGTTTGCAGAAGAAAGCCCGATTCCGACCTACGAAGATTTAATCAACAACGTGTACGTCAATACAACCAGTTAAAGCAACCAGTACCGAGTGCTGAGTACCGACGAAAAACTCGGTACGCGGCACTCACTACTCAGTACTAGAGGAAAAGCATGGCAGAAAAAAACGTACCTATGCGTGAGGCGCTTCGTGAAGCGCTGCGCGAAGAAATGATCCGTGATGAGCGCGTATTCGTCATGGGTGAAGAAGTTGGACAATGGCAGGGAACGCATAAGGTCACCCGCGGCTTTTACGAGGAGTTCGGTGCGAAGCGCGTGCGCGATACGCCGATCAGCGAAATGGCGATTGCAGGCGCGGCGGTCGGCGCAGCGATGGCGGGCTTACGCCCGGTCGCGGAGCTGATGACGATCAATTTCGCGTTTTTGTCGCTGGATGCGATGGTCAACCACGCGGCGAAAATTCACTATATGTTCAACGGACAGTTCACCGTGCCGCTGGTCTTCCGCGCCGCGACCGGGTGGGGCAATCAAGCGACAGCGACGCACTCCCATTCGCCAGAAGCGATTTTCGCGCATTTTCCCGGTATGTATGTCGGCTGCCCATCGAACGCACGCGATGCCAAAGGCATGTTGAAGGCGGCGATCCGCGATGATAACCCGGTGCTGTTCACCGAAGTGATCGCGCTCTACTCCAAGCCGTCGCTCGTACCCGATGACCCGGATTTTGTTTTGCCGATTGGCAAGAGTGATATCAAACGCGCCGGGACTCATGTCACCTTGGTGAGTTATGGGCGTGGCGTTGAATGGTCATTGGAAGCGGCGAAGCAGTTGAGCGAAAAAGACGGCATAGAATGCGAAGTGGTCGATCTACGCTGGCTGCGTCCGCTCGATTTAGCGCCGGTATTAGAGAGTTTCAAAAAAACCAATCGGTGTGTCGTCGTCGAAGAGTCGCTGCCGATGTTCAGCGTGGGCAGTGAAGTCGCGGCGCAGTTGCAAGAAGCAGCCTTCGATTATATGGACGCGCCCATCAAGCGGGTGAGCGCAATGGATGTGCCTTTACCGTATGCGAAAGAGATCGAATTGATGGCGCTGCCCAACGCTCAAAAAGTGATGGACGCCGTGCGAGAGGTTGTGTAAAAATGACAGAGTCGATCATGATGCCCGACCTGGGGTCGGGGACGGAAGAAGGAATGCTGCTCAACTGGTTAAAACAGGTGGGCGATAGTATCAACGCGGGCGACGTGATCGCCGAAGTCGAAAGCGATAAGGCGACCGTCGAAGTTCCAGCGATGGTCAGCGGCACGATCACACAGTTGATCGGGCAGCCAGGCGACGCACTCAAAGTGGGCGCGATTATCGGGTATGTCGGCGCGGCAGGCGAAGCACCGACCGCTGAAGGTACGTCGGTCGCGCCAATGCCCGCACAATCCAAACCGACTCAGCAAACCACGTCGGCACCGAAACCTGACCAGCGCAGCGCGCCGATTTCTGCCGCGACCACAACGATGGAAAGCGAGTCTGGTGCAGCGCACAGCGACGACGACGGCAGCCTGCCCGATGGGGTACGTGCATCGCCGGTGGCGCGCAAAGTCGCTGCCGAAAAACATATCGATCTGCATCAAGTAAAGGGAACAGGTCCCGGTGGTCGCATCTTGAAAGAAGATGTCGAAGCCTATACACCGCCCGCGCCCAGCGCCGCGCCGAGTGCGGTTACACCTGCACCCGCACCGCTGACGACGGGACTGGCGGCGCAAAATTTCGGCACCATGCCGACCGAAGATGTCGAGATCATCGAAATCTCGCGGCTGCGCAATACGATTGCGCGACGCATGACCGAAAGCAAGCAGCATGTCCCCCATTTTTATGTGACGACTGAAATCGAAGTATCGGGGCTGCTCGATTTACGCAAACAGTTGAACGCCCCGTTGGACGAAGCTGCGAAGATCAGCGTCAACGACCTGATCATCAAGGCGACAGCGCTCACGCTGCGTAAATATCCGAACCTGAACTCGCATTATTACGGCGACAAGATCGTACGCCATAAGCGCATTCATATCGGTATCGCCGTCGCGCTGCCTGACGGTGGCTTGATCAATGTCGTGACAAAAGATGCTGACAAAACCTCGCTTGGCGTGATGGCGCTGCAAAACAAAGCCATGATCGCCCGTGCGCGCGAACGTAAGGTGAAACCAGAAGACGTGCAGGGCAGCACCTTCACGGTCAGCAACCTGGGTGCGTACGATGTTGAACACTTCATCGCGATTATCAACCCGCCCGAAGCGGGCATTTTGGCAGTGGCGACGGCGCAAAAAGTGCCCGTCGTGCTGGAAGACGGCAGCATCGGCGTCTCCAACCGTATGAAAGTGACGATCAGCGTCGATCACCGTGTGAGCGACGGCGCAGAAGCCGCGCAGTTCTTGCAGTCGTTCAAGAAACTGATCGAAAGCCCAATGCAGTTGTTGATTTAAGCAACCGCTGCCCATTAGCATACAGGACAGGTTTAACCATTCGACGCCATCGAATGGTTAAACCTGTCCTGTCCTCTATCTCATGGAAAGGGGCGGCACGTGGGCGCGTGTGGGGTCAGGTTACACATCCAGCAAAATATCCACGTTCAATTTCCAGCCCAGCCACAACGACAACAAATAACGCTTCAAATCCGCACTCGTCCGGTCGTCGTCATCGGTCGTCTTGAGGCTGAATGGGAAATGTTTCTCGATTTGATCGCGCGTGAGCAGGCGGTTCATCACCTGGACGATGACGTTGGCTTCGATCTGGCGCGGCACAGCGTTGAAGAACAGACATAAAATCGCGGCGTGCGTGGGCGAAACATGACCGAGCAGGAACAACATCTCGAAGACCTGATTGGCATTGAACACGAACTCGATCATATCGCGCCCCGCCACGCGCGATTCTTCAAAATACGCGGGGTTAGCGCGCAGCGGGCGCACGGTTTCGCCATCGTAACCCATTTCTTGCACGCTCTGTTTGAGCAGCAGCCATAAGAGCGGTTGGTCGGTCGGCGGCAGTTGATCCAACAGCCAGCGCTCGGCTTCGGCGCTGATCGGGTATTGGATGAAGTTCATACAGCCGAACGGCGCGCCGCTCGCGTTGGCGGGGCAGCCGACGCAGTGATGCGCGAGTTTATCCAGGTCGTCGGCGTTATCGAGCGCATTCTGTACGATGATCGTCTGGGTTTCGCTCGTGCCATCAGGGTGTGAGCGGGTGAATTCGAAGCCCATATCGGTCGGTGGTCGTTGATCACCCGCGCGCCGATATTGATCGATGACGATATGCGCGCGATCGCGAAACTTGAGCCGTTCTAAAATTTCCTCTGTCCCCAACGTTTGCTTAGGGATGCAGTCGTAGTCGATAATTGTATCGATTGCCATGCGTAAATAGTCCGTTTTTTCTAGAGGACAACCGCGAAAAGCATAACACAAAGGCACCAAGCCACGAAGGCGCAAAGAAATTGGAAAAGTTTCGTAAACCCACATCGATTGCAGCGCTGATCGCGGCGCGTCAACTGCATACGCTGACCGGGCGCGCGCACGCCCTGTTGTGTGGACGTGCGTCCGCTGCCATTCAAGCGACGCTGACGGTGATTGGTGCGGCGGGGCGTCCGGTCTTGATGCCCGCCAACACGTGTTACATCGTGCTGTGGGCGGTGATCCGCGCGGGTGCCCACCCATATCTGGTCGATATTGACCCGACGACAGGTAATATGACGCCACAGACGCTGACCGCCGCCGAAAAGATATCGGGTCACCCCGCCGCGATTATCCCGTGTCACCTGTACGGTATCCCTGCACCAATGCGCGCGATCACCGCGTGGGCGCGTGAACATCACGTTTTCATCATCGAGGATTCGGCGCTGGCGCTCGGCATCGACGCCGATGATCGTCCGGTTGGCGGGTGGGGTGATGTCAGCGTGTGCTCGTTTGGCGCCGGCAAAATCGTCGATGTCGAATTGGGTGGCGCGGTGCTGACCGACGACGCAGCGCTTGCAGACGCCCTTAAAACAGTCCTCAATCACTATCCGGTCTGGAACGCGCGCTTAGCCACACTGTCGGATCAATGGCGCGATTTGTACTGGGCGCTCCAGCGCTTCGAGACGGCTACGCCCGCGCTCAGCACGGTGTATCCGCGCTTGTTCGATCTCTATGGCGATACGACAGCGTATCGGCTGCCCGCCACGTTCTGGCACGATCTGCCGGATGCGCTGGATGGGTTGAGCGACAATATCGCGCGGCGGCGGGCATTGGCGGAGTTGTACAAACCTCACCCGCCAACCCACTTTCCCAACCGAGAGGGTGAGAAAGGCACGATGGTTGCAAGCGACACATTATGGCGCTACCCGGTTTTCGTTGATCCAGCGCGGCGCGAGGTGCTGCTGCGCGCCTTATGGGCGGGTGGATTCCACGACGTGACCTGTTGGTATCCGTCGCTTCAGCCGATGCGCGCCGCGTTGTGCCCGGATTTGGCTGTTACGCCCACACCGCACGCTGATTTATGGGGTGCGTCCGTGATCAACCTGCCGATGGACGCGCGCGTGACACCGGAACAGATAGCGGGCATGATGGCGATCATTCACGCGTTTGAGTGACCAGATTATGACGACGGATGCTGCATGAAATACACGATTTTGTGCGGGTAGGCGTCTTCACACTTAAGTTCAACGACGAAACGCGTCCCATGTTCACTTTCCATGCGCGCGACGATTTCATGTTTTTCCATGATGATCCATTTTTGCACGCGAATTTTGCCCAATACACGCCGCATCGCCGCGAACGCCGCCGCTTTCTGGATCGGCGTTTGTTCATCCAGCAGCATGGGTGCGTAGGCATCCGCCAAAAACTGCATCAGCCGCTCAGCGTCGGCTTTGTTGTAAAACATCGTTTGCGCGACCAGACGCATCGCTGCCTGGCTGGTATTGATAGGTGCATGATCGGTCATGAGTTCTCCTTACGATTTATCAAAGACGGCGACGGTTTCGACATGAAAGGTTTGTGGAAACATATCGACGGGCTGCACACTCATCAAGTTATACCCGCTGACTGTGAGTTTTTTCGCATCCCGCGCCAGCGTGGATGCATCGCACGAGACGTAGATCACACACTGCGCGCCACACTTGATCAGTGCATCGAGCGCCGCCGCATCGACACCCGCACGCGGCGGATCAAGTACGATCAGATCGACTGGCGCGGTGATATGATTGAGGCGATCTTCGATCATGCCGGTAATCAAGCGCACATTGGAATGATCCGCCAGATTATGGGCGGCATCGAAAACGGCGGGTGCGAAACTTTCGATGGCGGTCACATGCGCGGCGTGATCCGCCAAAAATGCAGTGAATAAACCGACGCCGCTGTACAAATCGAGCGCGTGCTCAATCGGATCAACGACGCTTGCCATGACCAGATCGACCAGTACGGCGGCTTGATCGAGATTGACTTGAAAGAAACTGCCGCCAGTCGTTTGAAAATCTTTGCCGCGCACCGTGTAAAGCACGCTGCCGCTTCCGCGCAGCGCGCGGGGTGTATCGGCATCGAGTAAGCTGATCGTCGCATCGGCGTCGGGCAATCGCACTGGCGCGCCGCGCTTGATCGGCGTGAGCGCGATCAAACGATCACCGTCGTCACTTCCGACCTGTAACCGCGCGCGCTCGATCCCCGAAAAGTCGTGATCACGGACAGAATCAAACAGCGCCGCCAACGACGGGCGCATGATATGGCACACATCGATGGGCAAAATCGTACGGTCATCATCGGCAACATAACCGAGTCGTCCCTGCTTTGTAACGTGAAAAGTAACATGGGTGCGATAATGATACGGACTGGAACTAGGGATCGTCGGATGCACAACCACATCGGGCAAGCCGCCGCGCGCCAATTGATCGCGCACAATTTGCTGTTTATAAGCTAGCTGTGCGGCATAATCCGCCATCTGCCAATGACAACCACCGCACACGCCAAAGTGTGGGCACAGTGGCGCAATACGCTCCGGCGCAGGCGTAATCACAGACTCAAGGCGTGCAAGTGCATACCGCTTTTCGTGCCGCGTGACGCGCACGCGGGCTTGATCACCGGGCAAGACGTACGCGGCGAAGATCGCACGTCCGTTGTCATCGCGCCCGACGGCACGTCCGGTATGAGCAATATCGGTCAGGGTTACCAAAAGTCCATCTTGTGTTGTCATACGTCGCGTTCTATAACCAGGCTAAGCTCTATACATGTGGAGAGGTGAAGTATGACTCCCGCCGTCCCTGTAGGAAACACCTACGATAAATTTAATACGACCAATCCAGTCGCGCGTCGCCTGATGGATGGATTCATCGGCAGTTTCAGCGACTTTTTCATGCGCGCACGCGCCGCCAACGTGATCGAGATCGGCTGCGGCGAAGGGTATATGCTGGAAATCATGCAGCGTATCAACCAGACATCGCGTTATACCGGGTTCGACATCGATATCCCTATTTTACACCAAGCTCAAGAGCGCAATCCCGGCGCGGGTGTGCTGCTGGCAGACGCGCATCACACGCCGTTCGCAGATCGCGCGTTCGATGTGGCGGTATGCTGCGAAGTGCTGGAACACGTCGAACGCCCACACGATGTCATCCGTGAGATCAAGCGGGTGGCAACGGGACATGTGATCGTGAGCGTACCGCGCGAACCGATGTGGCGGGCGCTCAATCTGGTACGTGGCGAGTATGTAGGCGCGCTTGGAAATACACCGGGGCATGTCAATCATTGGAGTACGGACGCATTGGTCGAGCTGTTGAAACGTGAGTTCACGATTGTCGAGGTGCGGCAGCCGCTGCCATGGACGATGGTATTGTGTCGGGTTTAAGACGATGCCGAGTCGGCGTTGATTTCGATAGCGAGATAATCGATCAATACTTTGATCGGCACGCGCGTACCCGCGAAAACAGGCGTACCGCTCATGAACTCAAGTGATATAGATGCGACAGATTTTCCCACGCGCGCACCTCATCTAGCTATATGCGTCCATTTTAACCTATAACAGTGTGTCATTTACGTGTAGGGCGGCATAAATTCCGCCCTACAGTGACGTTTGATTAATGATACTGCGGCAGCCAACTACCGTGCGCGTCGATCAGGTCATCGACGAGCGACCAGATTTGATCGAGATTCAGTTCGGCGGCGGTGTGCGGGTCGAGCATGGCGGCGTGATAAATATGCTCACGTTTGCCCGTGAGTGCGGCTTCGACGGTGAGCGCCTGCACATTGATATTGGTCTGCATGAGCGCCGCCAAATGCGGCGGGATCGCGCCGATATGTGTGGGCTGCACGCCGTTGTGGTCAACCAGACACGGCACTTCGACACAGCAGCCATCGGGCAGATTGGTGATGATGTTGGTGTTGGGCGTGTTGCCGTAAATTGTGCGTGGGATGCCCGTCTCCATACTGTGGATGATCAGTGAGCCATATTCGACGCTGCGCTGCACGTCGATCTGCTCTGCGTCATCTTCGAGTTTGTGCCGCAGCGCATTCCAATCCGCGATCTGGTTTTCGCAGCGGCGGATGTATTCATCCAACGGAATGTTGTACTGCTCGATCATCTCAGGCATATCACGCTTGATAAACCACGGCACATATTCGCTGAAATGCTCGCTGCTTTCGGTCACGAAATATCCCAGGCGCTTGAACATCTCGTAGCGCACACGGTTGGATTCGGGGACGCGATCTTCCGCGATGACCTGCGCGATACGCGGGATCAAATTTTCGCCCGTGTAGCGCTGCTCGAACTTGAGATAAAACGCCATATGATTGATGCCCGCGACCACGTAATTGATGTCGCCTACCGGAACGCCGATGTCATGCGCGAGTTCGCCCGCCGTGTGCGGGACGCTGTGGCATAACCCAACCGTCTTGATCGGCGTGGCGCGGCTGAGTGCCCACTGGTTCATGCACATCGGGTTGACGTAATTCAAAAACAGCGCGTTCGGGCAAACCGCTTCCATATCGCGGCAGATGTCGATCAAGACTGGAATTGTACGGAGTCCACGCATAATGCCGCCGATGCCGAGCGTGTCGGCAATCGTCTGGCGCAAGCCGTATTTTTTCGGGATTTCAAAATCGACGACGGTGCCGGGTTTATACCCCGCGACCTGAATCATGCAGATCACATAGTTGGCGTCCTGGAGCGCGGTGCGGCGGTCGGTTGTGACTTCGATGGTGGGGGTGGCATTCAGCGCGTGGGCGACCTTGCGCGCGACGATTTCGCTGGTGTGCAGGCGTTCAGCGTCGATATCCATCAGGCGAATGGTGCTGGACGCGAGTTCGGGGAAACCGAGCAGATCGCCCAAGAGATTTTTGGCGAACACGGTGCTTCCCGCCCCGATCAGGGTGATGATAGGCATAAATGACCTTTGGTCGATTGAGTAAGCGTTGAAGGGTCTATTTTACCGCGTGGACGGGTGAAAGACATAACGCAAAACGCGAAAACCATAACACAAAGACACAAAGGCACGGAGACACAACGGTTTTGCAGGGGCGTGGCGATGTGGGCAGGTCTGAAACCTGCCCATACAAAATTCTTTGTGCCTTCGTGTGATGCGCTTCGCTTTTAGCGAATACCTGAACTCGCTTGTCGGCGTCTTGACAGCGCGTCGATGATGACCGCCGCGAGCAGCACTAACCCGGTAACAATGAATTTGATCCCCGAACTAACATTGAGCAAGCCCATGCCGTTTTCGACGCTGGAGACGACCAGCGCGCCCAAAATCGCGCTGCTCACCTTGCCGCGCCCGCCGAACAAGCTCGTCCCGCCGATAACCGCCGCCGCGATCACGTACAGCAGCAAGTTGCCGCCGCCCGCGTCGGTCGCGACCGATTTCAAGCGTGAAGCCAAAATGATCCCGCCCATGCCCGCCATCAAGCCAGATATGCTGAACACGAGCACACGAATGCGTTCGACGCGGATACCCGCGCGCCGTGCTGCTTCTTTATTACCGCCAACCGAGTACACATAACGCCCGAAGCGCGAGCGCTCGGCAATGTAGGTCAGAATGACGAGAAAGATCAACATCAAGACCGCGATCACAGGCATTCCCTGCTGCGGCGCTGCCGTAGGACCGAGCGCACGATTGATATTGAACAAGTAGCCGAGTCCAATGCCAGCGACCGCCATAAAGCCGACTTGCAGCGCCAATATCGGCGCGGGTTTGGCACGTAGTCCGGCGTTACGGCGTGTACGCGCGGTATTAAATTCTAAAAGCGTGTAGAACGCGATAAACACCCCGATCACCAGCCATGTGCCAGCAGGCGAAATGACCTCGCTGGCGAGATTACGCACGACGTTATTTTGAATATTGACCGTACCGCCATCGCCCACGATGAGCAGTACGACGCCATTCCAGCCAAGCAAGCCCGCCAGTGTGACGATAAACGAGGGGAGCTGAAACGTTGTGATGAGAATGCCGTGCAGCGCGCCAATCGCCGCTGTGATCAGCAGCGCAATCGGAATCACGTTCCACCAGTCCATCCATGCCAGCGCCGGATTGGTCAGCGAGTCACGCAGCAGGATCGCAGTGGTGACACCGCCGACCGCGCTCACATACCCGACGGACAGATCGATTTCGCCTAACAACAGCACGAATACGATCCCGTACGCGATCACGGCAATACCCGCCATTTGAATGACGATGTTGACGAGATTACGCGGCGTCAGAAAGTTGGCGTTTTGCGATTGAAAGATAACTGCGATCACGACCAAGCCGAGAATGATCGGCAGGCTGCCAATATCGCCCGCGCGGATACGGCGAATGGCGGCGGTGACATACTCCATTGGGCTTTGCGCGTCCTGGCTCGCTAGCAGCGCGCTGCGCGCGGGGTCTTTTTGAATAGGTGTATCGGTCATGATGTCATCCCCGGAACTGCATTGAGCTGCCCGGCGGTGATCGCATGGACAACTTCTTTTTGGTCAGTGTCTTTGGTGTTAAAGGTTTTGATTTTATGTCCTAAACGCAGCACGGTGATGCGATCCGCGACTTCAAATATATCGTGCAAATTGTGCGAGATCACGACGACGCCGAGATTTTTCTCTGCAAGCCGCCGCACTAAATTGAGCACCTGGCGCGTTTGCGCGACGCCAAGCGCGGCAGTTGGTTCATCGAGAATGAGCAAGCGGCTGTTCCACAAAACCGCTTTGGCAATGGCGACCGATTGGCGCTGCCCACCCGAAAGCGACGCGACGGGGAGTCGCACTGATCGCAGGGTTGTCACCGCCAGTTCGCTGAGCGTATTGACGGCGTGCTTTTCCATCTCGACTTCTGTGAGCGGGAGCAAATTGCGTAAAAACTGAATCAGTGGGCTGACTTTGGAATGCGCGGCGTTGGTCTCATTTGGGTAGCCTTGCGTCCATTCGCGCCCTAAAAACATATTCGCGACGACATCGAGATTATCCGCCAGCGCCAAATCCTGATACACGACTTCGATGCCCAACGTTGATGCTTCGCGCGGGCTGTGGATCGTGACTTTATGCCCATCGAAATAAACATCGCCTTCGTCAAAGCCATAAATACCAGCGATGCCTTTAATCAATGTCGATTTGCCCGCGCCGTTATCGCCCACGACCGCGATGACTTCGCCGGCATGTACATCAAAATCGACTTTGGTCAGCGCTTGCACCGCGCCAAAACTTTTCGAGACGCCGCGCGTTTCCAGTAATGGTTGCTCGGACACGATCAAATCCTCTTTCGCTTAAACCCCGTTCATACAGTATTGGGGCTGCTGTTTGTCGATGATAAGAGAAGGGCGCTCCCATGTGTGCGGAACGCCCGTTTAATGATGCACTCTTTTTACCGCGAACCTCACCCCCAGCCCCCTCTCCGTTAGGAGAAGAGGCGGCACGCGCCAGCGTGCGGGGCAAGTCTTGTTATCTAGTTACGTTGATCTGCGGGCGGGCAGAATGCTTCAAACTCGCCGATGCAGATTTCTTCCCACGTGCGGAAGCCGTCAGCGATCACAGTTTCGGCGACATTTTCCGCCGTCACGCTGACTGGGACGAGCAAGACCGACGGCACATCGTTTGTGCCATTGTTGACAACGCCTGTCGCCATCATCGACGTATCTTCACCCATCAGCAAAGCGACCGCGAGTGCCGCTGCTGCTTCTGCTTCTGCCTTGATCGCTTTGTACACGGTCATGCTCTGGCGTCCGGCGAGCACGTTCTGGATGCCGCCGACCGTTGCGTCCTGACCTGTGACCGGGATGAACGGCAAGCCCTGATTTTGCAGCGCCGCGATCACCGAGCCAGCCAAACCGTCATTCGCCGCGACTGCC
>JBBRAA010000070.1:0-17850 GCA_038207205.1 Aggregatilineales bacterium | reverse complement strand
TTATTAGTTCATAATGCCCCTTAAGCATTGTGATGATGCGAGCGTTTTGTAAACGCTAGAGATCAGTTTGATTCTGATAAGGGGCTTGTCAAATCGTTCAACGCGCGGTATTATCTCGGCGTTGTGCGGTACAGTATTTTGGATCGGTGTCCCGAGCGGCAAAGGGGGGAGACTGTAAATTTCCTGCGCGACGCGCTTCGCAGGTTCGAGTCCTGCCCGGTCCACTGCAACACCGCTTTGTAAATGCGTAAAAGCTGCCCTAGTAGCTCATCGGCAGAGCAACCGCTTGGTAGGCGGTAGGCAAAGGGTTCAATTCCCTTCTGGGGCTTATATATTGATGACAATGAACGACCCGTTCGGGTCGTTTTAATGACAAGGAAAGATCATGGCTAAAAAAGGTAATCGCGTTCTCGTCAAGCTTCGCAGCACCGAGAGCGGACATATGTATTACACCCAGAAGAACCGCCGCAACGACGCCAATCGTCTCGAACTCTTGAAGTATGATCCGTTCGTGCGTAAACACGTCCTGTACCGCGAAACCAAGTAAGTCGGCTGGTTTTTTTTCGCCGTTGACGCGCACGCTGCGCCCCGCTACAATCGATCTTGTTTAGGGGTGTGGTGTCAACGGTAGCACAGCGGTCTCCAAAACCGTTAGTTAGGGTTCGAATCCTTACACCCCTGTCACCCACCAGACACCGCCCCAAGTGGAGCGGTGTTTTTACGCTTATAATCTAACCGATTCAGCCCGAACGATGCGGCGTTACGCCGAAGGGAGAGAGTGGCACATGGCAACCGAAAAAGCGGCAGGCAAGCAACCGCGCCGACGCGCGATGCAAGCAGGGGATAAATCCAAGCGCAGTATTCAAGCGGTGAACGTCGAACGCGCGCACGAAGGCGCGATCACCACCAAAAAAGCTGTTCCTACGCGCAGCCGCCGCGAGGAAGAAGAAGCCGAAGACGAAAGCGGTAATATCGTCCAGCGCACGGGCAGCGGTCTGGTCGAATATTTTGACGGCGTGCGCAGCGAGTTTCAAAAGACGACCTGGCCCAGCCGCGAAGATACGCGCCGGTTGACCACCATTGTCATCATCGCGCTGGTGATTTCATCGATTGTCCTGGGCTTAATTGCATTCCTGTTCACCGAATTGTTCCGTATTGGTCTTGATGCGCCTGTGCTGCTGTTCGGCGTCATGATCCTGGGAATCGCCGGCGGTATCATTTTCAATCGGGTCACCACCCGCAAAACCACGACCTATTAGCAGCGGCGACCCGGTTAGGGTGCCCACGAAGTGATAAAAATGGCGAAGAAAAAGATCGAAGAAACACATGACGACGAGTTTGATCCAGAACCAATTTATCTGGATGAAAATCGCGTGGACGACGCTGACGCAAAGTTCGACGACCCGTTTGAAGAACGACCGCCGCGCGCCATCAACGAACGCCTGTGGTACGTCGTTCACTGCTACAGCGGACAAGAGAACAAAGTCCGTCATTCGGTCGAACAACGCATCGCAACGATGGGCATGAGTGATAAGATTTTCGATGTCATCGTGCCGACACAGGAAGAAATTGAAGTTAAGGATGGCAAACGTCGCAGCATCGAACGACGTGTCTTCCCTGGCTATATCCTGGTGGATATGAAGATGGATGAAGATTCGTGGTATGTCGTCCGCAACACGCCGGGTGTAACCGGTTTTGTCGGCATGGGTAACGACCCCACGCCACTTCGCCCCGAAGAAGTCAAGGCGATCATTGACCGCATGAGCGAGAGCGGACCCAATTACGTCGTTGATTTCAAAGTCGGGCAGAAAATCCGTATCGTCGATGGTCCATTCAACGACTTCATCGGTGTCGTTGCGGCGCTCGACCCGGATAAATCGAAAGTGCGCGTCATGGTCAATTTCTTCGGGCGCGATACGCCTGTCGAACTCGACTTCATGGAAGTCGAAAAAGTCTAGTCAAGAACAGTTAAAAGTTAAAAGGGTGGCAAGTTCCAAATCAACGCACTCACTTTTAACGCTTAACTTTTAACTCACAACTCTTAAAGAGGACATCATGGCAAAGAAAGTCAAAGCAATCGTCACCCTCGCCATTCCGGCGGGCAAAGCCAACCCCGCCCCGCCGATTGGTCCGGCGCTGGCGCAGCACGGCATCAACATCATGGGTTTCGTCAAGGAATACAACGCAGCGACTGCCGCCCGTATTGGCGAAATCGTCCCGGCGGAGATCACGATCTTCACCGATGGTTCGTTCAAGTTCATCCTAAAAAGCCCGCCAACCACGTTCTTGATCATGCGCGCGGCAGGCGTCCAAAAAGGCTCGCCCAAGCCAAACGCCGAAAAAGTCGGCACGATCACGCGCAAGCAGATCGCAGAGATCGCAGAAATCAAGCGTAAAGACATGAATACGCAAGATACTGCCATGATCATGAAGCAAATCGAAGGCACATGCCTGAACATGGGCGTCAACGTCATCGATTAGCTGAAGAGCAGTTCAGCGTTACGCGTTGAAAGTTGAGAGCAGCCTGCGAGTATGTCGTTTACTTTCAGCTTTCGCCTTTTAACGATGCAAAGCGTGGGAGAGCGCACACGAATAAATGGCGCTCGCTAATGACCACAGAGGAGTCAGACAATGACACAGCACGGCAAGCGGTATACCACTGCCGCTAAAGAATTCGACCGCGACAGCGTATATTCGCTGCAAGACGCGGTTACGCTCATCAAGAAAATGGCGAACGCCAAGTTCGACGAAACCATCGAACTCCACTTCCGTTTGGGCATCGACCCCCGCCACAGCGATCAACAAGTGCGCAGCACCGTGCTGCTGCCGCACGGCTTAGGCAAGACCGTGCGCGTGCTGGTGTTCGCCGAAGGTGAAGACGCCCGCGCCGCAGAAGCGGCGGGCGCGGATATCATCGCGGACGATGAAATTATCAACCGGATCATGAAAGAGAGCTGGCTCGATTTTGATGCCACGCTCGCGGTTCCCGGCATGATGCCGAAAGTCGGTCGTCTCGGTCGTATTCTCGGTACGCGCGGCTTGATGCCGAACCCGAAAGCCGGCACGGTTGTGCAGCCCGAAGATTTGGCGCGCGCGGTGCAAGAACTCAAGGCAGGTCGTGTCGAGTTCCGCAATGACAAAACTGGCAATCTGCATGTTCCCGTCGGCAAACGCAGCTTTGACGAAACGCGCATCCTCGAAAACGCGCAGGCGATCATCGATGCTGTCAACCGTGTCAAGCCAAGCGCCGTCAAAGGCATTTATGTCAAGCGCGTCGTTTTGACTTCAACAATGGCGCCCGGCGTCCGTCTCGATTTGACCAACGCAGCGATGAAATCAATCGGCAGCGCCAGCAGCAGCTAACATCAACTACGCATCGCACGCCCTTGAAATCCCCTCGCTCATGGAGAGGGGATTTCAAGGGCGACCTCAATTCTCAGAGAAGATTTACGGCGTCACATCGATGACTTCAAAGGCTTCAAACGTCGCGGTGCTGGCTTCACCGACACCAAAGCCGATCCCGCTCCCCAGAATTTCATCGTCGCGCACCGTCAGCAAGTATGCGCCGTTGGCATAAAACGCGATCTGATTCTGGAAAGAGACCGCCTCCAGGCGCGCGGTATTTGTGGGTTGATCAGGCGCGGCGGGCGGCAGTGATCCCGCATAATAATCGGTGAAAGTGAACCCTAGCTGTGCCTGTACGTTGACAATGGTCGCACCATCCGGGCGCGTCGTCAGTGTGAAACGGTAGCCCTCGAAATCACCCATCAGGGTTGGGCGTGTCCGTACCCCAAGCCACGCCGATCCAGTCACAGGCGTGCGAATATCCAAGCGCGTATACACGTCGGTCGTATCGGGTCCGCCAATGCCGAACAGCGGCAAATCGAGCCGCGCCAGCCGCCATGTCAGCCCGCTGCCAGTCGTCATTTCCAGCCCGCCAGCGGCAAACATACCAGCGCGCACTCGTCCATCGTAAATCGTATTCGATGCGTTCTCATCGTCGAAGCCATCGACGATGCGGCTGGCGGCTGGCGCGCTTACCAGTGCGCGCTCGCGGAGTGCGTCGAAGATGCGCGCCCCCGTCGCCTGGACGGGGAACGCTTCTAGGAACAGGCAGTCATCAAGCGAGAACGACGAGCCAGACGCGCTGACCACAGTGATCGACCCGGCGGGCGGCGCGCTGCTGAACACGTACTCCAGCGTCGGCTGACCATTCTTGCTGACTTCAAGCCGCGTGCCGATCAGCGAAACACCGATATTGAGGGTTTCGTTGAAGGCGTAGAAACCGGGCGCGGTATCCGAGTCGAGGATCGTCCCCGCCCCATCCACCATCGCCGCGATTAACTGACCGTTGCGCAAATCGAGCCGTACTGCACCATTGACCGAATTTTTCAGATTGATCTGGAAGCCGCCGCTCGCAATCGTAGCGCGGCACATCATGCGGATATCGGTCAAGGCGCGCACGCCTGTCTCGACAATGACATCGCCCGATACACGCAGCGCATTATCACCCGCAATCGATTCAATCACTGTCAGCGACGGGTTAAACGATACCCAGCCCGTTGGCAGCGCTGTGCTACCTGTAAAGTGCGTGCTGCCCGGTTCTGGGCGTTGAATACTCAAATCGTCCCAACGGACGGCGCTGTCACCTGGTTGCAGCAAAATGCGCGCATCGGTCGCCGATGGAAAGGGCAGCAGCGTTGTCAGCGCCAAGCCTTCGTCGATGTAGACATAAATCTGCACACCATCCGGCGCACGCTGTGACCAGATCGTCACCCGATGCCATGTTTCGCGGCGGATCGGCGCTTCGGCGTCGGTGTAGATGAGTTCGGTTTCCTCGATCATCGTATTCGTAATCGATGCGCCTTTCGACACGATCACGCGACCAGCGACGGTATCGAAACCGGGTTGGAAGCGCACAGCCGTATACCCGCCCGTGCCCGCTTGCAGGATCACCCGTGCGCCATTGAATTCGTTTGCGGTCATGGCAAGGGTCGCGCTGAACACCAGATCGGGGTTATCGCCCAGCACCACCCATTCCGGCGTGTCTTGTCCGACAATCTCCAACAGTTGATCGGCGCTTCCCGCGCCAAGCAAGACCGTTTCGCCATTTTCTGACGCAATACCCCAGGCGTTCGCATCATAACTCCACGTCGTCAATGCGACGGCGTCATCGAAGTTGACAAAATACGGCAGCCGCCCAAACGGGATCAATGTCGGTGTAAAGGTTGGTGTGGTGGTCGGGATCGTCGTCGCAGTTTCGGTCGGGGTAATCGTCGATGTCGGGGTCTCGGTCGGCAGTGGCGTATTTGACGGCGTTGGGCTGGCGGCGAGCGCGGTCTGCGTCAGCGCGATCCCGTTGAGCGCTTCGATAGCGGCAGTCGCGGTCAAATCCGGCGTCGGCGTATCAGACGGCGTCGGCGTATCAGACGGCGTCGGCGTATTGGTGATCGTTGGCGTCGCGGTGTTGGTCGGCGTATCGGTCGCTGTCGGCGTCGCTGTATCGGTTGGAAGTGGTGTATTGGTAGACGTAAATGTCGGGGTCACCGTTGGCGTCTGCGTCAGCGTGGATGTACTGGTAGGTGTGAACGTGAGCGTCGCAGGCACGAACGTGGGCAGCGCATCGAGATTACCCGCCGCGTTAAACGCCGCCGCGCTGTTGAGTACCCAACCCGTCGTACCGTCCGCCAATTCGATGTAATACCAGACAAAATTGTCGCTGGTCGCCAAAATCTCGAACGGCGTGCCTGATTCCAGCCGTATGACTTCGTTGAACTGGAAACCGGGACGTTCAAACACGATAATTTCTGGCACGCGCACCAGCGCTTGTGGGGTCGCAGGCGTCGCCGTTGCTGTCGGGGTGAAAGTCAATGTAATAGTAGGTGTTGGCGTAATCGTCGGCGTTGCCGTCAGTGATGCGGTTGGCAGGATCGGCGTTTCGCTCGCCGGCACGGGCGTCGCTGTGGGCGCGTTGCGCGTCAGATCGGATGCGATCACTTGATTGGCGATGGACGTATTGAGCGCACTTTGCGTTTGAAAGAACGGTTCGATGGTGATCGTCGGCGTCACACGATACGTACTGAACACATCCGTCGTCGCCGTAATCGCCGCCGCTGTTTGCGTGCCAACCAGCACAATCGCCACTTGCGTTTGCGTCAGCACGCCTTGCGCACCCGCTGTTTCAGCGGCGATGCTCGACGCTGTCCCGGTCGAACCTGCAAATCCTGCCGCGTCTGCTGTCAGTCCGGCTTGAATTTCTGCGATGACAGTTTGATTGTTGACTCCGCTATCGCTGCGTTCGGCAGGGCGGTTCAAAAGCAGCAGCGCGCCGATGACGACGACCGCCAGTGCCGCGACCAGCAGGATGACCGTTGTGCCACCAGAACGACGCGCGGCGACCGTTTCGCCTGTCGGCTGATTAGGATTGGTCGGCGTGCGTGCCACGCCCGTATTGCCGAGCACGTCGCCCATCCCCATCGACGGGAACGGTGTCGGCGTCAACAAAGTGTCCATATCCAGGTTCGGGTCACGCTGTGAAATATTGGTGGCAGCTTTTGCGCGCGGCGCGTCGGGACGCGCCGCTTCAAATTTCGCCATCGTCTCCTGAATAAACCCTTTATTTTCTTCACGCCGTTTCTGCATCATCTCGATGCTTTGTTCGGCGGCTTTACGCACCGTCGTCGGGCGCAACGGACCGCTCACGCGCCCCGAAGCCCGCGCGAATTCTTCTGCGAATTCGCCCGCTGTCGCATAACGTCCTTCGGGCAGTTTCGCCATCGTTTTTTGCAGCATGGCGTCGATGTCTTCTGTAACCATCGGGTTGAGCGTACGCACGCTCGGAATTGGATCGTTGATGTGTTTGAGGATCGCCGCCATCGGCGTTTCGCCCTCAAACGGCAGTCTGCCAGTCAACATTTCAAATGTCATGACGCCGAGCGAATAAATATCGGCGCGCAGATCAACATTATCCAACCCCATGCCTTGTTCGGGCGACATATAGCCAGGCGTGCCGACCGCGTAGCCGCTCTGCGTCAGCGTTGCCCCGACACCTTCCGCGCCGTAACTCATCATGCGCGCGACGCCGAAGTCGGTCAGGAATGCATTGCCTTCTTGGTCGATCATGATATTCGACGGCTTGATGTCGCGGTGGATGACGCCCTGACGGTGCGCGTAATCGAGCGCGTTGGAAATCTGACGCAGCATATGGCTGGTATCGACCATCGGCAGACTGCCTTCACGGTCAAGCACATCGCGCAGCGTGCCGCCTTCCAGATAGCGCATAACGATGTAAGGCGGGTCATGAATGCCGTCGAAATCGTAGACAGGGAGTAAATGAGGGTGTTCAAGGCGCGCAATCGTGCGCGCTTCGCGCTGGAAACGTTCAAGCGCGGTCGAATCCATTGCAATCGAACGATGAATGACTTTGACAGCGACAAACCGACCGACGCTCGGCTGAAAAGCGCGAAACACAGTCGCCATGCCACCTTTGCCAATTTCTTCGATGATTTCGTAAGGGCCCAGCCGGGTTCCGATCATACCAATTCGCCTATGTGTTGCCGACAATCCATCATCATTATAGAGGCGACCCATAGGATCGCGTTCATCAATTGTAACCTTACCCAACGCCTTCGTGCAACGCGCGACACCCAACCTGTAAAAAACCCGAAAAAAAGTCGCTAAGGTTCGGTTTCAATTGCCCTGTTTATATTGACACTGTGCGCGAACTCACATATTTTTAATGTAGGTTGTGCGCCTGTAACATCGACCATAATTTAATGTATTGTTAGCGCTTTCCCAGCACTGTATTCGGGAAGGCATCTGGTTGAAGGCTTGACATCATGAAACAGTTCGCCAACGGTTTCGTCAACAACCGTGTTCTTAAGCTCAACGTTGGCTTTCTTCTCGGCGCAGGTGCCGGTCATCATCACGAAATCGGCTTCGATGCGCCCGCTGTCCGCGTTGCTGACGACGTGGATTTGTTGTATGTACGCGGTCAGCTTCGTCTTAGCCGCACGGGTGAAGGCGTCCTGGCACAGGGTGATTTACACATCGGCTTGGAGACCGAATGTTATCGCTGCCTGGATGTCGTGCATCAGGATGTCCTGGTGGTCATCGAAGAATTGTTTGCCTATCCTGACCCAAACGGCTCAGAATTTAGCATCACCGAAGATGGCACGCTCGACCTGACGCCGTTGATCCGCGCCGAAGCGCTGATCGCGGATGACCAGGGCGTGCTGTGCCGCGATTTATGCGCCGGGTTATGTCCGCAGTGCGGCGCTAACTTCAACCACGAGCCCGATCATGCTCACGAAGCACCCATCGACCCACGCATGGCGAAACTGCAAGAACTGCTCAAATAACGGGCGCACTCTACCCTCCGTGTTTTGCCCCTCTCCTATAGAGGGGTTGGGGGTGAGGTCAGCCCGTCACAACCGCATAGTTCATCTGTTTGTTGTAGTGCAAGGATAGAAGGGGGAAGCTCTTGACCAACTACGACCGTCCTTATGATTCGCCGATCGATTTTCTGCCCGACCCCGATTTTGATGCCGCCGCCCATGATCCAGAAGAGGATCATGACGGCTATGACGATGACGATGATGCCTGGTTGGATGACGCAGCGCTCGATGACGCCGACGACTTTGCTGACGACGCCGACGACGAGGATTCTGCGCCGCTCAGTCATGTCGATGAGTTTTCATCGAGCGATACCGTCGGGTTATACCTCAAAGAGATGGCGCGCGTTCCGTTATTGAGCACCGACGAAGAAGTCTCGCTGGCAATGCGCATTGTCGCGGGCGAAAGTGCGGCGCTCCAACTGCGCCAATCGCCCGACCCTGTCTGCGCGATTGAATGGATAGCGCTGGTCGAAGACGGAATTGCTGCGCGCGACCATCTTATCCGTGCCAACACCCGTTTAGTGGTCAGCATCGCCAAAAAATATATGACGCGCGGCGTCCCATTTCTCGATTTGATTCAGGAAGGCAATCTCGGCTTGATGAAAGCCGTCGAAAAATTTGATTACAAACGCGGTTTCCGTTTCAGCACCTATGCGACCTGGTGGATACGCCAGACGATCACCCGTGCGATTGCTGATCAGGGGCGGACAATTCGCGTCCCTGTCCACATGAGCGACAGCATCCGCCGCTTGTACCGCGCCGCGCGTGAACTGGAACAATTACACGGGCGCAAACCGACGACCGAAGAAATCGCGGGCGCGTGCGAGATGGACGCGCAAAAAGTCCGCTGGATGCTGCGCGTCAGTTGGAAGCCGATCAGCCTGGAAAGCCCGGTGGGTGAGGACGAAGACAGTGAATTTGGGCATTTCATCGAAAATGACACCGTACCGAACCCGGCGCAAATCACATATGAAAAAATGTTAGGCGAAAAAATCGAGACGCTGCTCGATACGCTGACGCCGCGCGAAGCACGCATTTTGCGCCTGCGCTTCGGCTTACTCAACGGACGCTGCCACACACTCGAAGAAGTGGGCGAAAGTTTCGGTTTGACGCGCGAACGCATCCGCCAGATCGAAGGGCGCGCGCTGCGCCGTCTTCGTCACCCGCGCCGCAGCCGTCAGCTCCGCGATTATTTGTAACCCCCCGCCGTCGATTAAAGCTGACGGCTAGAGAAAAGCAAACCGATTAAAACCAACCGATGTTAGTCGGTTTGTTTTTTATCGCACAGGGTTTCAACGCACTGCTGTGAACATCAGACATGCCTTTTGACCTGCCGCGATGCGTCTAAGTACAACCACAGCGGGATATAGCTTTTCTCCCCTCTACTCAGCCGTTTGCGTGGGAGAGGGGTTGGGGGTGAGGGGAAAACTGCAATTATCGTAGTGGTCGGGTACTAATCTGTTTGCACCTTTTTGATCTCGCTGGTTGCGCGCGTGGCTTTTTCTGATAACACCGGAACATCGCTCAAAATCAACAAGAGTTCCTGGACGAACGTCAACGAATTGATGGGCTTGGTCAGATAATAATGAAACCCCGCCGAAATCGCGTGTTCGCGCCGTCCGGGCATCCCATAGGCGGTCAGCGCTATGACCGGAATCATTGCCGTAGATGGGTCATCTTTGAGTTTATCGACCAACCCCCAGCCATCCATCAGCGGCATCAATAAATCGGTGATCACGAAATGCGGGTGAATGGTTTTTACTTTGTCAAACCCGTTGATGCCATTGGTCGCCGTGTACGTGGCTGCACCGTGGCGGTGAAACAACGTATTGACGATCTCTAAGTTGGCGGCGTCATCATCGACGATGACGATCCGCCAATCACGCAGGCTCGTTCGCGTTTCATTAGACATGGGGGGTACTCCTTAAAGGATTAACCAAGAGATTGTCGTTTGCGTGAGAAAAGTCACCGCATATAATTCCCTGATTATGACACACCTCCCAACATCCGATCACCACCGTTTGTAGGATTTCTGTATGCGCCTATCGGTAAGAGACTGACCACCCTAAAGCGACTAGATACCGTCACATTACACATGAGGTCACGAAATATGAGTAGTGCAAATATGCCTGCCGGTTATGCAACACGCTGGCGTGGGATTATCTTTATCGCGCTGTCGCTTGGGTTGATCAGTTTAGATAACACAATTCTGAATGTTGCGCTGCCGTCAATTTCGCGCGCGTTGGGCGCAAGCGCCAGCGATCTACAATGGATCGTCGATGCCTATGTATTGGTCTTCGCGGCACTGCTCCTGACAATGGGTGCAATCGGCGATCGCATCGGGCGCAAACGTGCGCTGCAAATTGGTTTAGTCTTGTTCGGGATCGGCTCACTGGCGGCGGCATTTTCGGCTTCTGTCGGTATGTTGATCGCCACGCGCGCCTTTCTAGGCATCGGCGGCGCGTTGATCATGCCCGCCACGCTGTCACTGATCAGCGCGACGTTTCCGCAAGAAGAACGCGCACAAGCGATTGGTATTTGGGCGGCGGTGTTCGGTTTAGGCATTGGTTTAGGTCCCGTTTTGGGCGGCTTGCTCGTGCAGTATTTCTCGTGGAACTCGGTATTTTTGCTCAACATTCCCGTCGTGATCATCGCCTTGATCGGTGGCGCGATTTATCTGGGTGAATCACGCGATGAAAGCGTACCCAAGCCCGATATTCCCGGCGTTCTGCTCTCGATTGTCGGCTTGTTCGCGCTGGTTTACGGCATCATCGAAGCCGGCATCGAAGGCTGGACAGCGCCCAACGTTCTGATCGCGTTCGCGATCGCGGTGGTGTTTTTGGTCACGTTCGGCATCTGGGAAAGCCGCGCGTCCAACGCGATGCTGCCCATGCGTTTCTTCAAAAATCGCTCGTTCACAGGCGCGAACCTGTCACTGACGCTGACCTCGTTCGCCATGTTCGGCGCGATGTTCTTCATGAGCCAGTATTTCCAGACCGTACAGCAAATCCCATCGTTTCAAGCCGGGCTGCGCATACTGCCGATGGCACTCACGCTGACAATCATGGGGACACGCGCCCCAAAAATCGCAGCACGCTTCGGCGCGAAACGCACGATTGCCACTGGTGTGCTGATAGCGGCTGGCGGCATGTTCTATCTCAGTCAGGTCATTCGCGTCGATACGGCGTATATCGTCGTCGCAGTGGGTCAGGTCATTTTGGCGTTCGGTCTGGGAATGGCGTTCAGTCCGTCAACAGCGACCGTCATGCAGTCGGTTCCTGTCAGCAAGGCGGGTATTGGTTCAGCCATGAACGATACCACCCGTCAGCTTGGCGGCGCGCTTGGCATCGCCATACTGGGTACAGTGGCGACCAACGCCTATTTAAGCGGCGTCGCATCGATCAACGGCGTATTGGCGCAGCTCCCCGAACAAGCGGGTGAAGCAATCCGGTCGAGTATTCAAGCGGCGCATATCGTCGCCAATAACCCGCAGTTCCCGCCCGAACTCCGCACTACAATTTTGGCGGCGGCAGATCAAGCGTTCGTCAACGGTATGACCAGCGCCATGCTGATTGGGTCTATCGTTATGTTCGGCGCGTTTGTGCTGGTGTCGCTTGTGCTTCCTTCGATGCCGCGCCGCATGATGACGGTCGAAATGGAACCCGTCCGCGCCGTTGGCGATTAATCTTAACCCGCATTGGGGCGACCCAACGAGTCGCCCGTACGCGTAATTACCGATTTGCGAATCGATACCCCACGCCCCGCGAGGTCAGAATATAATCGGGGCGGTCAGGGTCGATCTCGATCTTTTGGCGCAAATAATGGATATATAGCTTCAGGCTGTCGATGGCGTCACCATATTCTTCGCCCCACGCATCGGTTACCAATTCGCTGCGTGGCACAACGCGCCCCGCGTTGCGCACCAACACGCCGAGCAAATTGAACTCTTTCGGCGTCAAATGTTTGAGGTCATTGCGCACGCGCACTTCGCGGTTCAGGAAATTGATGCGAAAATCGCCATTGTTGAACACTAATTCTTCGCTCATGCTCGCTTTTGGCGCACGACGCAGATGCGCGCGAATACGCGCGACCAATTCGTCGTTATCATACGGCTTGGAAATATAATCATCCGCGCCAATCTCCAACCCTTTGACCACATCGCGCGTATCGCTGCGCGCCGTCAAAAAGATAATCGGCACATCCGACATTTCGCGTAAACGACGGCATACATCCCAGCCATCCATGTCTGGCATCATGATATCGAGCAGTACGAGATCAGGTTGGGTGCGGTAGGCTTTGCGTAAGCCATCATCAGCGTTGATCGCTTTGATGACTTCAAAGCCGCGTTTTTCGAGCAGCATTCCGATCAATTGGAGCGTGGTTTCTTCATCGTCGATGACCAATATTTTTTCGCTCATGCCTTCGACCTTCGTTGTCTGGTTGTTACCAGTGTAACAGGAAATTAACTTCATGATAGTACAAGGTTTGAATCGGCACAAGCGTGCTAAACGAGCAATTTCCGATGATCATCCTACGTTTTAGGGGGATGTTGCGATCTGAAAAAGCCGCCAGCGTATCCGTGTTGTTACGCACATCGATTTCTTGTAGACTTGTCAACACAAAGGAGAATATTATGGCGCACGCACTTATCACGGGCGGAGCGGGCTTCATCGGTAGTCATTTAGCCGAAGCCCTGCTGCGTAAAGGCGATACCGTTACCATCATCGATAACCTGACCACCGGGCAGATACGCAATCTGAAGGCGGTTGAGAAACACCCGCAGTTAAGCATCGCCATCGAAGACATTCGCAATGTCAACGTGATGGATCGCTTGGTCAGCGAATGCGACATTATTTTGCATTTGGCAGCCGCGGTCGGGGTGCAGCGCATCATCAGCGAACCCATCGAAACCATCGAGACCAATATCGGTGGCACAGAAGTCGTGCTGAAGACGGCGCGGCGCTATCGAAAAAAGGTCATGATCGCCAGCACCAGCGAAGTCTACGGCAAAGGCGTGCGCATCCCTTTCACAGAAGATGACGACAGCTTGTTGGGCGCGACGACGCGCACCCGCTGGAGCTACGCCGCCAGCAAAGCCATCGACGAATTTTTGGCGCTGGCATATTATCGGCATGTCGATTTGCCCGTCTCAATTTTTCGGCTGTTCAACACTGTTGGACCGCGCCAGAGCGGACAATATGGCATGGTGCTGCCGCGCTTTGTGCAGTCAGCGCTGAAAAATGAGCCGATCACGGTCTACGGCGATGGCGCACAGCAGCGCTGTTTTTGCAATGTAAGCAACGTCGTAGAAGCGATTGTCGGGCTGAGCGAGAGCGATGCGGCGCTTGGCGAAGTGATTAACGTCGGCAGCACCGAAGAAATTTCAATCTTCGAGCTTGCCGAGCGCGTACGCGACCGCGCCGACAGCGCCAGCGAAATCAAGTTTATGGCGTACGATGAAGCGTATGAAGCCGGCTTCGAAGATTTTCGCCGTCGTGTCCCCAGTATCGAGAAAATCAAGCGGCTGATTGGCTGGGAGCCGACCACGACGCTCGATGAAACGATTGATCAAATTATCGACTATCAGCGAAAGGAACTTATACATGGCTGAAATTAATCGTCAGCAGCTCGTCGTCGCCCTTATCAGCGCTGGCGCGAACCCGCGTTTGGCAGGTGTCGATCTGACCGCGCTCGATATGACACGCCTCGATTTGAACGGCGCAAATTTGCGTGGCGCAAAAGCACAAGCCGCGACGCTGCGCGAATCGATTTTGCGCGTCGCCAATTTGAGCTACATCGACGCGACCGTCGCCGTCATGATCGGCGCAGACCTGGACGGCGCAAACTGCACGGGTGGCAACTTCACTGGCGCGAACCTGACCAGCTCGCGCTTGACCAACGCCAATTTGACGGGCGCGAACTTAAACGGCGCGAATTTGCTCAATGCGAATCTGAAGGGCGCGAATGTCAACGGCGTCAAATTTGACGAAAAGACGACGTGGCCCGATGGCAAAAAAGGCGCGCAGGGCAATCCGGGCAGCTACACCATCTAGTCAAGGACTCATCCCAGCAACACGCTTCTGTCCGCTCTAATGAAGTACAGGATAGGACACATTAAATAATCCGATTATTTTGCGAGAAGCGCGGGCGCAGCGTGCTGCACCCGCGCTTCTCGCAGCAACGGCATTTATTCCGTCCGTTTGTTAAAACTGTCCCGCCTTGCACCTATTTGCCTACGCCGCGCCCGTGACAATCGCGCGCAAAATGATCGCTGCCATCAGGGCGAACCCCCACAAGTACGATCCCATCGCCGGACGCTTTTTCGCCGTGACTTCGACAAAGATGAAAAACGGCAGCGCCAGCACCGCGCCCGCACCGTAAATCACATGCACATCCTGATACGGACGCCCGCCGCCGACATACATGCCTAGCCCCGTCAGCGCCGATACACCCATCAAGCCGACGACCACATACGTCGCCAGCCGAAACCAGCGCGTGACATCGCCATGCCGGATAATGCCGATGTAAAACGCGACCGCGAACATGACGACGCCGATCACCAATCCAGTGCGGCTTAAAAAGCTGTGCAGCTCGTTCAAAAATGGATAAAGCGTTTGCAAATTGATTAACTTTCTTGCGACAGGCGCAGCACGCTGCGCCGCTACACAACCCTTTGTGCCTCTGTGCCTTCGTATCTTTGTGTTATGTTTTTCGCGGTTCCGCGTTTTCGTGTTTTGGGCGGGGCGGAGTCCCACCCCTACACCCTCTGCGTTGTTTGCGTTCTCTGCGGTTCAATCTTTTTGGTTTCGTCGTCTTCCGCCGTGCTCGTCGCTATCCAGAAGCCAGCGAAGATAGTCACAGCACCGAGAAGCAAACTGATATATTTATATCCCGGAAACCCAAGCTCATCGAACACCCCGCCGAGCGCGGGCATCAAGCCGCCTGCCGCGATCAGCCAATTGCCGATGACGCGGTGACGCAGAATATTTTTCTTGCGAAACAAATGCGCTGAATACAGTGCGCCGCCGACCAATCCGATCGTGCCGAGTCCATTCATGATCGGGCTGAAAAAGCGCACCGTCCCGCGCGATTCACGCGGCATGATGTCGCGGTAAATCGTCACGATATCCGCGCCAGGATCCCACACCGTTTCATCCATCGGCGTAAAAAACAGCGTCCAGGGCAGCGTCATCACACACAGCAAAATCAGCGCCATATGAAAATTGCGCGCGATATTGCCGCGCCGTACCAGCAGATACACCGTGCCCAAACCGAGCCACGGCGCGACCGCCAGCGCCCCCGACCAGTACCACAGCCCAAAAAAGAACGGACTCCAGAACAACGCCAGCAATGCCTGGCTGAGCGCCCCCGTGAAGTACAGCGATAACCCGATGCCCCAACAGAGTAAGTGTGGGCGCTGCTTACCCGCTTGACGCGCACGCCACCAGCGGCGCAGCACCATAAAAGCAAAGGCGCCGCTTACCGCCGCCGTGATCACCGACAGCACGAACGGGAGTGTAATCGACTGTGCCAGATTCATCCGCCAAATTCCTTGTCACCCATTTCGTGAATTTTAGCACGAATCCGGCGGCTCACATCCCCAAACTTGCTGAGAATCTGTAGAAATCTACAAAAATCTGTGTGTTACGAGATCAAATCTTCCGTCAAATGATCGACACGATTCATGCAGCGTACCAACATGCCGCGCTCGCTAAAATCGAGGCGCGTCACCGCGGTGTTATAGTGTAAAAAGAAGAACGCGCGCGACGGCAGTATATTGAAGAACGCCTTGAGCAGTGCATCGATGAACGTGCCATGCGTAACAATGGCGATCCGTTCATGCGTAGTCGCTGGGTCTTCGGCGCGCTGACGTAACTCGACCGCGACCCGAATCGCGCGCCCATAAAATGCGCCACGTTCTTCATGTCCCTGTTCCGGTCGCCACCACCCTTGATCGGTCAGGCTTTCGGGCAGCACATAATTCTCGAACTCGCCGGTGATCTCTGTCCGCGTCCTGCCTGGATACCCGATGATGCCGTCCGGTTGTTCGAGATAAATGCCGCCGTGCTCGTGAATATCGATCCATACTTCCGGCGTCACGCCGAGCGCGGCACCGATGGGCTGCGCGGTTTGCAGCGCGCGATACATCGCGCTCGTATACAAATGATCGAAGGTGAAGGCCGGCAGTGGATCATTGCGTGTGAAGCCCGTATCCGGGTCTGTCCACGGAATACGCAGTTCGCCCGCGGCGAACCATGCCGCGATGTGCGCCGCTTGTGTCTTGCCTAAGTCGGTCAGCGCCGGATCGTGGGATCGGGTCGTGCTGTCTTCAAGTGCGTTGTTGGTCGATTGTCCGTGCCGAATGATGTAGAGTTCCATGCCCCGCCATATCGCTTATGTGGTCAAATCGGTTTTGCCCATTGTACGGGTGACCCCCGATGGCGGCTAGTTCCGGCTTTAGCCGTTCGTGGAATCAGGCAGTTTTTCATCCGCATACGCCAGGGCGACTTGACGACACGTCCACCCTTCGCGCTCGAACGCCCGCATCACCTGACCATGACATTCATCGAATGCTGGCATCATTCTCGCTTATGTTATACTCGTAACGGATGTTATCTAGTGCTGAGTACCTGTTTATGTTACGCTGCGGCATCGACATGATCGAAACCGAACGCATCCGGCACGGCATTGACCGTTTCGGCGAGCGCTTCCTGAACCGTTTTTTCACGCCCGCCGAGCGCGCCGCCTGTGAAGATCAACCACAGCGCCTTGCCGCGCGGCTGGCGGGCAAAGAAGCCGTCGGCAAGGCACTCGGCACAGGCATCGGCGATATAAGCTGGCAGGATATCGAGATTCTCAGCGATGCGCGTGGGAAACCAACCTTGACGCTGCATGGCGAAGCCGCCCGCTTAGCCGCCGCGCTCGATTTAACGCAGTGGGATATCAGCCTGACGCACACCCGCGACACTGCCGCCGCCGTCGTCGTCGCGCTGGGTCAGTAGCTATCGACCGACCGCGCCGCGTCGTCTTCCGAATGCCTTAAGACATACAACCCACCGATGACGCCCAGCACCAGCCAAAAGACAAACGAATCTGGGAGCCAAATGCGGAGACGGCTTTTCGGTTGTGCGAAAAGTGCGATCCCTGCCATAAGCGGCATGAGCCACGCGATCACCATTGGTGACATACTCCCCACGCCTAAAGACTATGCATTACCCACAAGTCGGATCGGGGTTGAACACGGGGTAAAATAGGCGGTGTTGAGGGAAGAACACGCATCAGAATCGGAGCCATACCCTACACCATTCCTGTGTCCAATTGACCCCCTTGCTGCCAAGAGCGGGAGAATGCTGCCGTGTTCGGCGGTATTCGCCCCAGGTTGCTTCGTTCCGACAGGGCGATGCAGCCTCCTTTTGGGCGGCTTTCGCACGAGAAAAGCGCTTTGTTTCTCCCT
>JBBRAA010000069.1:0-18553 GCA_038207205.1 Aggregatilineales bacterium | reverse complement strand
GATACGATGATCATACGGGATCGTGAGCGAGCATACACCCGGATTCTTGCGCGTCAAACTCGCGGCTTGTTCAGCACAAAGCTGATCAGCGACGGAATAAACTTGTCGCAGCCTTCGATCAGGACGCGCTCCAGGTCTGGCTCGACAGGCAGCCATCTGTATACGAAGCGCCGCCCGTTATCGTTTGCGCTGCTCACACAGATGTATTCCCAGGCTTCGGGCAAGCCATCGGGCGCACGCAGCACCAGCCCATGTTGTTCTTCGACGCGTTTTCGACGTTTGCCGCCGTGCCATTCGACAACGCCTAAATGTTTGAGGAAGACCAGCGCGTCGATATCGATGCCTGCTTCTTCAAAGGTTTCGCGCCGCGCGGTGAATTCAACCGATCCATCATCTGGATCAGCCTTGCCGCGTACGACCTCGAATTTGCCGATCTCAGCGTGACTTTCGACGACGAGCAGATGTGGAATAGGATCATCCATCCGTAGAATATAAGCAAAGATTTTGCGAATCATAAGTCCTGTTTAATTGAAAACTTGATTTACAGGGTCACATCCCACGCGGCTAAATCCGCGAGATAGCGATGCGCGGTCAAATCGAGATGGAGCGGTGTCAAACTCGCGTAGCCATTGTGTACCGCCCATAGATCCGTGCCTTCTTCATCGGTGTATCCAGTAGGTTCAGGTCCTACAATGCGGCACACATCGCCGTCGCGTTCAAGATGATCCTGGTAAATCCGAACGCCCTGCCGCGTCAAGCGGATACCGTTTACGCGCGGCACATTCGGCACATTCAGGTTGAGGATCGTCAACGGTGGCAGTTTTTTGGTCAATAGTTGGCGCACAACTTCGACAGCGACGCGCGCGGCTTCAGCATAATCAGCAGGGTCATCGGCGTCGCGGCGGTTGAACGAAACCGCGATCGCCGGGCAGCCGTTGATGCTCGATTCGAGCGCCGCCGTCACCGTACCGCTGTACGTGATGTCCTGCCCCATATTCGGTCCGCGATTGATGCCTGATACCACCAGCGCGGGGGGCCATGGCAGCACGCCGAGTGCTGCCAGCGCAATGCAGTCGGCGGGTGACCCATCGACCGAGATTGCGTCCGTGCCATCTGCCAGCGCCACCGACCGGATATGAATATCGGTGACGAGCGATTTTTTGTGTCCGGTCGCGCTCTGGTTGATCGTCGGCGCAATCACCCGTACTTCCGCCAGCGTGCGCATGGCGGTCGCCAGCGCCAAAATACCCGGTGCTTGCACGCCATCGTCGTTGGTGACAATGATCTGGGTCTGAGTCAATGCGCGCTCCTTTGCGTCCCTACGATTTGCCAATTGATACACAAATTGAAAAAGAATTTAACAGGTTCGTTGTAGAATGATTGTAGCAATATAGCCGATGACGCGCATAGAGCATTGCGCTATCTTGTCTATCCCCATTGTGGAAAGGCATACGTATATGCCCGATGATTTTAGCCGGATGAATTACATGGAAGGCATGAGCGCGTATCAAAACGCGCGAATGCGTGCTTTCTGGGATGAAATGTTCAGTTTGATACGTGGCAAACCCGCCGAACTGCTTTCGTTTGAAGATGTGCGCTCGCGACTGCGATTGCGCGAAGAATACTTCAAAGGGATGCAAGATATCCCGCTCGATAAAATCGTCGGCAGCGTCGGACGTTACCGCGAATTCACACGCAATTTCTTGCCGAAAAAGCGCGTGCAGCAAGAACGCTGGAGTCGTGTATTCGCCGTCGCGACGGGAATGCAGGGCTTACCGCCGATCGAGGTGTATCAGGTGGGTGATGTCTATTTCGTGCGCGATGGCAATCACCGCGTCAGCGTCGCGCATCAATTGGGCAATCAAACCATCCAGGCGCAGGTGTGGGAACTACCCACGAGTCTGGCGCTCAGCTCGGATATGGACGAAGAAGACATCAGCGCGCTGGCGACGTATGCCGAGTTCCTCGATACCACACGCTTGCCCTATACGCGCCCCAATCACCAGCCAATCACGCTGAGCGAACCCTCGCGCTATGCCGATTTGCTCGGTCATATCGATTTGCATGGTGCGGTGCTGCAAAAACGGAGCGGCGAACGCATCGATTTCGAGGATGCCGCCGCCGATTGGTACGACAATGTCTATCGTCCAGCCGTGACGTTGATCCGTAAATACGACGTGTTGAGTCACACGCCCAAACGCACCGAAGGCGACTTGTATCTGTGGCTGATCGACCATTTGCGTGAAGTGCGCGATGAAGTCGGTGAAATGGGTGAGACGCGCACCTTCAGCGGCGCGCTCGAAGATTTCCTGGTCGAAAAACGCATCCCTGTGCCGAATGATTTACGCGCGGAAAAAGATCAAACGGTCACGCTGGCACGCTCCGAGATTGAGCGTGAGCTGGAAGCGTATCGTGCGCAAATCGCGGCGGAACGTTATGGCAATGGACACGAGTCGTCGGGCGTCGATGGGTTTGTTCAGTAGAGGCAGTATAAACAAAGACATCACCCCAGAAAACCCACGATACGCGCCCATCCGACCCGACCTTGACGTTCGACGGCGACGCGATTGAAAAAAATCGCGGAAGCCGCACAGCGACGCGGCTATTCGTCGTCGAAGTTATTTTTACGTGCGCTGGTCGATTTCGATGTCGTGGAAAACGATGAAGCACTTGTTTTCGATGACGACGATGACTACATGATTTTGGAAGGCATCCGCGAAGGATTACGAGCGGCGTTGCAAAGATTACCCAAGTAAGCTCAATTCACTCACTTGCGCTCAAATCGCGCTCGACCTTCGTTGGATTATCCCCCTTCATCAAACGCTTCGCCGCATCCGCCATTTGCGGGTCGCTGAGCGCCGTATCACCGCCCACCTCGTGGATCATACGCCCGACTTCGCGCGAATCGCCGCCTTCAAAGACGGACAGCATTTCGTTCGATGACATAGCCGCGTAATTTTTTCCCGGTTTGGCAATGGCGATACGGCTGATCAAACGTGTCAAATCGGCGCTGCCACAATTCTTGCACAGCAGCGATGCGCGCGCCGCGTCGTAATCCGCGACCGATTTATACAGGAATGTGGATGGCTTGGCACAGGTTTTGCAGCGATATTCGTAAACAGGCATACTGAACTCACAAACTAAACTGACGCGACTCACGTATAATTGGAACACACGACTGTTAGAAAGCCGTAGAATATGCTGAATGAACAGCCGCCAGAACGGCGGCGTCCCCATCCGTTGGAAGCACCTCCACCCGCGCCCGCGCCGATTCTGCCATCGGACGCATCTCAGCCGCGCAGCACGCCCGTCACTTTGCGGATTCCTGCCGTCAAGCCGACAGCGACGATGATCCTGCTGGCGATCAATGTCGTTGTCTTTGCCATCCGTTTAATCTCGCCCGATCTCGATCAGCAGTTTTTCGAATGGGGCGCGAACAATCACAACAGCGTCTTTTTCGATGGTGAGTTTTATCGCTTGCTCACATCGATGTTTTTGCACGCCAGCACGTATTCAATTCGGGGTAGTTTGGCGCTCGAAAACAGCCTGCACCTGATCCTCAACTGTTATATCATTTACGTGACCGGGCGGCAGATCGAGCCGTTGTTCGGTCATATTCGCTTCGCGACGATCTATCTGCTCGGTGGCATCACGGGCAGTATTGCCAGCGCGCTGCTCAGCCCGCCCATCGTCTTTTCGGTCGGCGCGAGCGGGGCTGCATTTGCGATTTTGGGCGCGCAGTTCATTTATCTGTATAAACACCGCCGTTTGCTTGGTGCGGGCGGGCGGGCGCAAATGCAAAGCCTGATCTCGTTAGCGGTGATCAATCTTGGGTTTGGGCTGTTATCATCGGTCAGCAGCAGCGGTGCGCGCATCGATAATTGGGCGCACATCGGCGGCGCGGTCGGTGGATTGGTGCTGGCGTGGTTTATCGCGCCGTTCTTTTTGCCACGTCGCCATCCCGATCAACCAGACGCGTTGATCGCGGAGGATATCAACCCGTTACGCTCGAAAACATGGGCGATCAGCCTATATGTTGCGGCGCTCCTGGTCGTGCTGATCATCGGGTCGCGCGTTGTTGTCTGACGGTGTTTCTGTATCAGCGCTGTGGGCGGGAATAATCCCGCCCATTTTTTTCATTTCTTCGACTTCGTAACGCAAAATCGCCATTTGCTGCGCGATACTTTTATTCTCTTGTGACAACCGTGTCAGCGCGGTCGCGTATTGCAGCAGAATGAACAGCATGAACAAGATCGCCACCAGAAACAACGCGGCAGGCGGATACGTCACAATCCCCAAAAATGCCGCGAACGAATCGAGCAGCGAGCGCGATGCGCTCAACACGATCAAAACGACCGCCGTGAGCAGCCACAACAGCGAATAATCTTCGCGCAGCTTGCGCTGACGAACGAGTTCCAGCACCAATATCAGCGCGGCAATCGACGCGCCTAAACCGAACAGCGTCACGCGATCCAACATAAGTCAACCAGCACGAACCAACAGAACACAGAGATGCTGATTGTGACATACTCCCCACGCCTAAAGGCGGGGGCTTCTACCCTCAGCGCGACTGCGAAGGCGAACCTTCGTCTTATCGTCGCTCCGGTAGCACAGCGATGACCCGCTGTGTTTGACGTTAACTACGATATTGCGATATTATGATCGAGGTCGGATTTTTATATCTCGTACCGCGCACATCAACCTACCCCCATTATACGCTATTTCAGCAGAAAAAACATAAGACCGCCGCCTTGTATCCCCCATACCTGAAGGCAGGGGTTTTACGGCGCTTTTCTGATAAATGATCACTCACCTTACGCAAGCCCCTCGTTTTCAGCCCTCACCCCCTGCCTCTCGCCCTCAGGGCGAGGGGTGAAAAACCGTCGCGGTAGGGGAAGTCCTTCTCCCTCAGGGAGAAGGACTTAGGATGAGAGCAATCTGCGTAAGGTGAGTTATTTACAAGATTCGTTTTTTGGGGGGTATCGCGTCAATCATTGACAGTTATCGTCGTGATTACCAGATAATCTGTGCCGTTTTCAAGCAGCAGCCGTGCGCCTGTGTCGCCGTTATATAAACCGACGATCAATGTGTATTCACCCGGTGGCACATCCAGAATCAACGCATGATGATCGTTGACGAGCAAATTAAAGCGCCAATCGGATGTGAACGATGAGCCGCCGACAGGTTCGCTGTCGCGCTGCACGGCTAAAACGCCATTTTCATCCAACAACTGGATAAACACGGTGTAGCGCGAGTCGATCGTGCTGACTGTGCGCCATCCGAGCGCGATTTTGAGTACATCGCCGCGCGCAGGTGCAAGCGCGCTGATCGCACACGACTCCAGCGCGATGATGCCGCCGAAGATCGTCGTTTCACGCGCACACGCTTGATCAGGCGTGTCACCGAGCGCATAGCGCGCCAGGCGCACATCGTTGAACCAGCGATTACCGATCTCGTAGCCGCGCGTATCGAGCGCGGTTTCGACCAACCGCAGCGGATCACGTTCGGCATCACCCCAAAACACCGCGTAAACCTGTTCGCGCGTGTCTAAAATCGTATCAAGTTCAGCGGTCGTCGCGCTGATCGCCTCGTCGTCGGCGTTCAAGCCATACGGTAAGCCGTATACGGGCGCGCTGCCGCGATAGTAATAATTGAACACTTCGACCTGATTGGGCGCGTTCAAAATCACCGCGTCGTCGGTGTCGAGTTCGCTGGCGACGATGCGAGCGATGTCGCGGTAATCAGCCCGTTGATACGCCGGAGCATCGTACAGTCTTGGAACATACCCCCAAAGATTGCCGAGCATCCACACGGTAATCGCGCCCGCTAAGACAACAGAAAAAAACTGAACCACAGAGAACACGGAAAACACAGAGTCTTTCCCGTTATTTTCGCGCTGTACTGTGCGTTCGCTGTGGTTCAAAGCACTTGGCAGCTTGCTTATCACCCACACGCCGCGCGCCAGCCAGATTGCCGCCCCGACTTGCGACGCGATCAAAAATTTGATGTTCGCCTCGCGGAACAAGCCGAAAGCTAAAAAGATCGCCGTCGGCATCACCGCCAGCAGCACGGGAAAAATCCACATATCGACCTTACCCCGCGTCTGTCCGTTTGCAGGTCGCCTGTTTGGAAACACCATCAAGCCGACCGTCAGCAAGATCACCGGGATTGAAAAGCCGATATTTTGCGCCGTGATGCCGAAGCCGAACCAGCGCACCAGCGTATTGAGCGCATCCCCCAACGCGACCGGGTCGCCAGTATTGGGCCACGACCCGACGCGCTCCAGTGCTGTCGGCAGCCAGGGAACGAAAAGAAGGATGGAGACCAGGTTGGCGGCGATGTAGTAACCTAAACTGAGACGCGCTCGCCCCACCAGATACATCATCACCCCCACCCCGCCCGCGATCATGACGAACGGAAACGCGTAATGCGTCCATAAACCCGCCGCGTTGATTACACCGAGCCCCAGCGCGCGCGCCCATGTTGGGCGGTCAATCAACCGGATCGTCGCCCCTATCGACGCCGCGCCGATCAACGCCAGCAGCGCGTACATGCGCGCTTCTTGCGCGTAGTAAATCTGAAAGGTATTGAGCGCGACCAGCAGTGCCGCCAATACGCCTGCCCACGCCCCAACCGTGCGCCGCGCAATCGCATATGTGAGCGCGACGGTGATCACGCCCGCAAACGCCGACAAACTGCGATAGCCGAACTCGCTTTCGCCAAACAGCAGCCGCGTCAAGGCGAGCAGCCAGTAATAACCGGGCGGGTGAATATCGCGGGCGGCGTTATCCGCGATAGCGGTAAATGTGCGTAATGCCTGGACAACGCTGTTGCCCTCGTCGTGCCATAACGACTGCGCGCCGAGCGCGTGAAAACGCAGCAAGAACGATAAAAGCATCAACGCAAAGACGCAAAGCGGCAAAGCGGCAAGGAGCAATCTTTCAAACGACAGAGTGCTTATCACCCAAAGCGTTTCATCGCGTCTTTGCGTTTTCGTGGCGTCTTTGCGTTGACTCATGCTTTTTTGCGTCTTTCCAGGATTGTAAACATCAACAGCGCACCAATGCTCAGCACAGGGACAACGATGATGACAAACAGTGCAAAATACGTTTCAAAACGTTGATCGTCGATGGTGATCGCTTCGATCATGACGGGCGCGGCACTGTCATCCGCCAGCACGAGCGCGATCGCGCGTGTACCGCCGATGTCACTGAACGTGATCGTATTCGGATAATCGCGCACGCCGACATCCACGTCGAGCGTATTGACAATCTCGCCATCGACCAGCGCGATCAGCCGCGCGCCCGGTGCATCGGCACGTAAACGCAAAATCACGTCCGTGCCATTGGCACGAAATGCCATGCCTTCACCCATGCCGATCTCGATGCCATAACCAAACGGTGCATTGGCGATTACCACCCGCGCCGCGTCCGGGTTGCGTTCGGTTTCCCAGCTATCGGGCGGATGCACACCGACATACAATGCAGGTTGATCGGTCGTGATGGCGGCGCGCATCGAGTCGTAGACTGGACGCGGCGTAAAATCCGGATCGACCATACGAAAATAATACCAGCTCTGCCCACGTTCGTAATCTGCGGCGCGCTTGAAGAACCACGTGAACATGACCCCCACATACGGGTACTCACGCTGTGTCAGCCGATACGCCTCTGGCAAATAGCGCGCCGCCTGTTCGGGTGTGGTCACGCCGTATGCCTCGCGCGCCGTCACATCGGGCGGCACTTCCGGCGCATCAATCGCATTCCATGCGACTTCGCTCAACCAAATCGGCTTATGTGCTTGTCCATTGGCGACCATCAAATCGCGGATGTAACGGTGACGGCTGAACGTGATCGTGGTCGGGCGGGTGCGCCGATCTGTCGCCGCGCTGAAAAAGCCGTATGCCTGCGCCGACAGCACATCGAAACAATCGCCCACCCCCGCTTGAAACATGCGCTGCAAAAAGATCAGGTCGTTCAGGTTGCGTCCGGTCAATTCCAACGTCGGCGCGAGCGCGCCTGTGATCACGACGATCTGCGGGTCAACTGCCTTGAGCGCGGCGTACGTTTGACACAACATCTCGGTGTATGCTTCAGGATTTACTGCCTGTTCACCCCACTCCGGGTATATATTCGGTTCGTTCCATACCTGAAAATAACGCACGCGACCACGATAACGGGTGGCAACCGTGGCGGCGAAATTGACAAAATCCTGTAGGTCGTCGGGTGGCGCAAACGAGCCAGCGGCAGCATCGGCGTGTGTCCATGCGGGTGGGTTATCGAGCCGCGCCATGATTTGCACATCGTATTGTTCGGCTAAAGCGACGATCTGATCGTATTTATCCCACGCGCTGATCGCGCCCGTCACATCGAGATTGCGTCGATCTTCAAAATCCCCGCGCGCGTCGATTTCAATGTCCGCCCATGAAAATTGCTGGCGTATCCATGTAAACCCGGCATCGCGAATCATCCGCATGGATTGCTCGCGTTTTTCCGGTTCGACTTCTTGTTCTAAAAAGGTGTTGACGCCATACGGGTTGATCTCGGTATGCAGCACAGGCGTATCGCGCGCGAGATCGAGCGGCGGGCGCGTTACATTGCTGCCAAGTTCAATCACGCCGCGCACTTGCGCCAACGGTGATTCTTCTCCGGTTAAATCGTAGAAAACGCGCCATGCCAGTCCCCGATTTGCCAGATCGAGCGCGAGCAGCGCGGACAAAATGATGGCGATGATCAGGATGATCGCGGCGTGTCTGAGCGTTTTTGAAGCGAGAAAATTTGAGATCATACGATGGATTATACCTCTGCTTTGCGCTAACGATTCAGACACAGGAAGTTCATATAGGGTTTACGCGAGCGCAAAAAACTTAGGCATTTTTGTGGTCTGTCAGCGTATGCTCAAAGCATTCTTCCAGACTGCTTACGAGGTTATTGCTCATGGCGGGACTCGCTGTTTTTACCAGATTATCCCCCCAACTACATTTTGAAGCGATTACCCCCCTTTATCCCCCAACTTGCCCATCCCTCTTAAAAATTTCCGCCTATAATGAAGATAATTCATACCTATCTGACAAACCAGGAGGCGACGCTATGTTTGGTGGACGCAGTAAAAACGGCGACATTCGGGATCGGGTCGAAGACATGACGGAAGATGTCCTCGACGATTTGAAAGATTTCGGCAAAGATTTCGGGCGCGAAGCCCGCGAAGGCGCGGACGACCTTAAGCGTGGCGCGACCAGCCAGCTCTACGACGCGGCGAAGAAGATGCGCCGCGAAGCCCGTCAGCGCGGTGTGCGTGGTGAATCGCTCAAGAACGTCGATAATGTCGCGCGTGGCTTAGAACGCGCCGCCCATTTTATGAAGCACAACAGCTATGAAGACATGGGCGAAAACTTCGAGAAAAGCATCAGCAAATCGGTCAAGAACAACCCCCTGCAACTTCTGTTGATCGTGCTGGCGATCGGCATCGTACTCGGTTTGATCTTGCGCGGCAACCCGAACAGCAATCACTAACCGTATCGGCTGGGTGCTCACCCGCCCCGATACACCCTTTGTCGAGTAGAATAATGATCGGGCGTTGGAATATTCCGCGCCCGATTTTTTGCATCTCAATTCAGGAAACCTTCATGGTCAAATTTATGATCATTTTTCACACGCCGCGCGATCTCGTCGCGTTTGGCGATCAATACGCCGATTTTCTCGCCTTGATCGAACGGATGCCGAACGTGAAGCGGCGGCAGGTCAGCGATGTCTTGGGCAGTCCGCAAGGCGCGACCACGCTGCACCGTACGCTGGAAGTGTATTTCGACGATTATGCAACCATGCAAGCCGCGATGATGTCCAGCGCGGGACAAGAAGCCGGGCGCGAGATCAATAAATTCGCGGCAGGGTCGTTTCAGCTTATTTTTGCAGAAGTCTACGAAGAAGCCGGGGGCAGCACGCCACATGAATGATCTCAAGCAGCGCATTTTGTCCGAAGGGCGCAATCTTGGCAGTGGCATCCTCAAAATCGACAGCCTCTTAAATCACCAGATTTATCCCGACCTTATGCTCAAAATGGGGCAGGATATGGCGGCGCATTTCGCGGGCGTCACCGTCACGCGCATTTTGACCGTCGAAATTTCGGGGATCGCGCCCGCGCTCATGACCGGCTTGGCGCTCGGTGTTCCTGTGGTGTACGCGCGCAAAATCAAGCCGATTACGATGGCAGGTCCCGTGTTTCTCGAAACCGCGCCGAGCCATACCAAAGGTATGGAGGTCAATTTGCTCGTCAGCGCCGAGTTTTTGCCGCCCGACGAAGACATTTTGATCATTGATGACTTTTTGGCGACGGGCAAAACGCTGCTTGCATTGGCGCGGATGGTCGAAAGCGCGCGGTCGCGGATCGCGGGCGTCGGCGTCGTCGTCGAAAAGTCGTTTGAAGGCGGGCGCGATAAAGTCATCAACGCGGGCTATCGTGTGCCGATCCACGCGCTGGCGACGATTGCCTACATGGAAGACCGAAAAGACGGCGTGATCGAGTTCGCGGAGTAAACAGCATGTCAATCGCAGCACGATCCGTAACGGTCGATGAATACGAAGCGTTTATCGCACTGCCCGCAAACGAAGATCGCACGTTTGAACTGATTGATGGCGGGATCGTCGAAAAAATGCCGCGCGAACGCCATGGATTTATTATCAGGATGTTGAAATTCTCGATATCAACGATACGTTCGAAGGCTGCGACGTGCTGCCCGGCTTCAGCATCCCTGTCCACACGATTTTTGAGGACTAATTCATGACAGACCCGCGTGCGCATGGCATCGTCATTCTTGATTTTGGCTCGCAATATACGCAGTTGATCGCGCGCCGTGTGCGCGAACAGCATGTGTACGCCGAAGTGCTGCCGCATGACGCCGCATTGGATCGGATTCGTCAGCACGCCCCGTGCGGGGTAATTTTGAGCGGCGGACCCAACAGCATTTACGAACCAGACGCGCCGCAGCTCAGCAACGAAGTCGCCAGCGCCGATTTGCCCATGCTCGGCATTTGTTACGGAATGCAGGCGATCACCCATGCGCTTGGTGGCGTAGTCGCTGCCGGGACAACCCGTGAATATGGCGCGGCGGCGATCGAACGCACGACCGATAGCCCGCTCTTACGCGATCTTCCAGCGCGGCTCGATGTCTGGATGTCGCACGGCGACCGCATCGAACAACCGCCCGATGGCTTTATCGTGTTGGCAAGCTCAGATGGATCACCTTATGCAGCGATGGGTGATATCGCGCGGCGGCGTTATGGGGTGCAGTTTCATCCCGAAGTCGTCCATACACCGATGGGAACACAGATTTTGCAGAATTTTCTGTTTCACATTTGTGGCTGTGAGGCGCTTTGGTCGGCGGCGGCATTCATCGATGATTCTATCGGTGCGCTGCAAGCGCGTATCGGCTCAGATCATGTGCTGCTCGCGTTGAGCGGCGGCGTCGATTCGGCGGTCGCGTCGGCGCTGCTGTACCGCGCCATCGGTGATCAGTTGACGTGTGTGTTCGTCAATAACGGGATGCTTCGTCAAGGGGAACCGGAACAGGTCGTCAATATTTTTCACGATCAGCAGCACATCGCGCTGATCGCCGTCGATGCGAGCGAGCGTTTTCTCGATGCGCTGCACGGCATTACCGACCCCGAACGTAAGCGCGAGATCATCGGCAAGTTGTTCATCGATGTCTTCAGCGATGAAGCGCGCAAACTGAGTGCGCAAGGCGTTAAGTTTTTGGCGCAGGGCACGATTTACCCGGATGTGATCGAAAGCGGCGCGAGCAGCAAAACCGCCAAAGTCATCAAAAAACATCACAATGTCGGCGGATTGCCGCCCGATTTACACTTCGAGCTGATCGAGCCGCTCCGCGATTTATTCAAAGACGAAGTGCGCTCGGTCGGTACTGCGCTCGGTCTGCCAGAGTCCCTCGTCTGGCGGCAGCCGTTTCCTGGTCCTGGTTTAGCGGTGCGCTGTCTGGGTGATATCACGTTTGAGCGCCTCGAAACGCTGCGCGCCGCCGACGCGATTTTTATCACCGAACTCGACCGCGCCGGATTACTGCGCAACGGCACCAGCCAGAGTTTCGCCGTGCTGCTGCCTGTGCGCTCGGTCGGCGTCATGGGCGATAACCGCACGTATGAAGAAGTGATCGCGCTGCGCGCTGTGACGACCGACGATTTTATGACGGCGGATTGGGCACGGCTGCCGTTCGATTTATTAGCGCGTGTGAGCAGTCGCATCGTCAACGAAGTGCGCGGTGTCAACCGCGTCGTCTACGATGTCACCAGCAAGCCGCCCGGCACGATTGAATGGGAATGAGGCGGATATATTCGTAGCGGCAAGCCCGCGATCTCGCTGCGAAGTGACTCGGTGTGTCGCCCAAAAATGTGGACAAAAAAGAGGTGCAGCATGGCGATACAAGACAATCCTCAAATTGGCACGACGGTTTCAGCCGAAGCGTTCGAGATCATCGCGGATTTGCCCGAAAATCGAGATCGGCGACTCGAATATGTACAGGGAAGGATCGTCGAGGTGACCTCGAACGACATTTCATCGGAAGTAGCTGCGATCATTTTGCGATTGATTGGCATTTTCGTTCATGGCGAAAAACTCGGTCGTGTGCGCGGCGCGGACGGTGGTTATATCGTCAATGGCGAGCGTTATATGCCGAATGTGTCGTATATTTCTAAGCTAAAGTTGCCCAAACCTGCCAATACGGGCTGGCTTCCCATCGCGCCCGATCTTGCCGTCGAAGTCTTGTCACCGACTGATAAACCGCGCGATGTGAGCGCCAAAATTGTCAATTATCTCGCCGCCGGTATCACTGTGTGGCTGGTAGACCCCATCGACAAAGTGGTCGAGGTGTTCGCGTCCGATGCGCCCCCCAGAACGCTGATGATCGATGACACAATCGACGGCGGGGCGGTGCTGCCCGGTTTTACGCTGTCAGTCAAGCAAATTTTCGATGAGTTGGATGCGGAATAACAGTATAATCAACGATGAGCACCAAAATGACTTATAAGGATTGGCGATGACCGTAACAGCGTCCCAAATCGAACCAGTCGACTCATTTTCGACTCGTATTTATGTCAGCGCTGAAGAATACATGGAAAAATATGCCCATGACCATTATGAATGGGATCAAGGATTATTGATTCAAATGTCGCCAACAACACTCAGTCATTTTAACTTGCTGGAATACCTGAAATATTTTCTTAAAACCTACTTTCGCTTTCATTCAATTGGCACGTATGTAGGCGACCCTTTTGTGATGCGGCTCGATGTCGTGCCGTCACGCCGTCAGCCAGATATTCAAATCATCCTCAAAACAAATCCCGGTCAATTGACCGAAACGATGATGATAGGACCCGCTGACATTGTGATCGAAGTGGTATCGGAAGAAAGCGCTGAACGCGATTATGGTAAGAAATTCGTTGAATATGAAGCAGGTGGCGTTCAAGAATACTGGTTGTTCGATACCTTACGCGAAACCCATCATTTCTATCGCTTGAACGATGTGCGACGATATGTCGATCATTCGGTTGACGAACAAGGAAATTATCGCACGCCGCTTTTGCCCCACTTCGTAATTCATGTCCCCACTTTATGGAGTGATACACTACCAGAGGTCGATGAAATTATGGATGCGGTCAAGACGATGCTTGGTCTCTAAGCATTTCACGATAACGTTTCTATGCAGATCATCGATGTTTTCTTCATCGTCCAACAGCGCGCATGTGATGAATGACGGTTTTAGATCGAATCGCGCTTACGTTTGGGTTTCATCCACTTTTGTTCAACTGCCTTTCTTTTATCATCGCCGTTATCGCCGTCCCTCTCGCGTACATCGTCCTGTTGGCGCAGCCGCCATGCCATCGGCATATACGTCACCCCTATTCGTCGGGCGCTAATTCCTCGTCCGTAAAAAGCGCAGGTTGTGTATCTGTCGAAACGGCTTGCACTTTCTTGAGCACTTCCAAACTCATAATAAAGGGTTTTGTCAGCCATCACTCATTGCCTTGTGGGATTACCACCGCTACCCGATCCAGAAACGAGTCAAACATTGGGGGAATGTCTTTACGATGATTGTAGCGGAAAACGTACCCGTTGACGTACTGTTGCAAATATTCAGGCGCAACGCCGTGATGTACACAGCCGCGCCCGCCGTCGAAGTCTTGTCACCAACTGATAAACCGCGCGATGTGAGCGCCAAAATCGTCAATTATCTCGCCGCCGGTGTCACTGTGTGGCTGGTAGACCCCATCGAACGCGAAGCCGCGCCGCCGTCGCCATGCCCGCGATGCCGCCGCCGATGATCGCCACCCGCATGATGCGTCCTTTTCTTCGGAAATTCCCGTGTTCATCTTCAGAAAATTCAGAACTTTCTGAAGACTGTATTGATCGTATGGCGGTTTTAGCGGCGGGTCAAGACATTTGTGTGATATTCACAAATAAGTATAAGTATAGGATTACTGATGTATGAGTGGAACATCGTGTTTGAGGGAAACGTTATGCGCTTTCTTGTCATTGCTGCGCTTTTCGCATCGATGCTGACCTATGCTATAATTAGACCACTTGTTCCTATTTGCGTGACCCGACAACCTCATGGCAAAAACTCAAACCCGCTACGTGTGTCAAAACTGCGGCAAGCACAGCCCGCGCTATATGGGGCGCTGCCCCGGCTGCGGCGAATTCAATACGATGGTCGAAGAAATCCTGGAAATCGCCAAAAGCGGATCGCGTGCCAGTGGCGAACGCACGCGCACGATGCTGCCGAGTACGCGCCCGCAGCGTTTGAATGAGGTTACGTTTGATGATGTGCAGCGCCATCATGTGCCGATTGCCGAGTTCAACCGTGTGTTGGGCGGCGGTTTGGTGCCGGGCAGCATCATCCTGATCGGCGGCGATCCTGGAATCGGCAAAACGACGCTTTTGACGCAAACATGCGCGGCGATGGCGAACTCGATAGGGCGCGTGTTGTACGTGAGCGGCGAAGAATCGGCTCGTCAAATTAAAATGCGCGCCGATCGTCTCGGTTTGCAAGCCGAGGACTTGTTCTTGCTCACCGAAACCAATTTATCCGCCATCATGGATCATGTCAGTGAAATCGATCCGTCGGTCATCGTCATCGACTCGATCCAGACGATTTACAGCGACCAAAGCGAGTCGTCGCCCGGCAGCGTGTCACAGGTGCGCGAATGCGCGTCGCGTTTGCAAATGCTGGCGAAAACGACCGGGACGAGCGTGTTCTTGATCGGGCACGTCACCAAAGAAGGTGCGATTGCTGGTCCGCGTGTGCTGGAACACATTGTCGATACCGTGCTTTATCTCGAAGGCGATCCGTTTCAGGCGTATCGGCTGCTGCGCAGCGTCAAAAATCGTTTCGGCGCGACCAGCGAGGTCGGCGTGTTCGAGATGAGCAGTGAAGGCATGGTTGAAGTGCCTAATCCCAGCGAAGCCTTTTTAGCCGAGCGTGTGCTGAATGCGCCCGGTACGGCGATTGCCGTCACAATGGAAGGTACGCGCCCGCTGCTGGTCGAAATTCAAGCGCTCACCAGCCCGACCTCATTTGGCAATCCACGCCGCACACCCAACGGCGTCGATATTAACCGTTTGCTGCTGGTCAGCGCGGTATTGAGCAAACGGTTTGGCTTGAAAATGCACGAGCAGGATATTTTCATCAATGTGGTCGGCGGTATGAAAATCGACGAACCCGCCAGCGACCTGGCAATGGCGATGGCGATGGCATCGAGCTATTACGAAAAGCCGCTGCCCAACGATATGGCGTTCATCGGCGAGATCGGTTTGAGCGGCGAACTACGCGCGGTCTCTCAGCTTTCGGCGCGCCTGGCGGAGGCGGCGAAAATGGGCTTCAAGCGCGCGATGATCCCACGTATGAAGAAAAAAGGCATGGATTTGCCCGACAGCATCAAGCTGATCGAAGTCCGCAATGTGGGCGAAGGGCTGGCGGTCGTCGTCCCGAAGGATTGAGAAATCATCGCCCGCTCGTTGATCACCCCGCGTCCGCGTACCCGTTACACCGTTGGCATGGATGCTCACATCGGCTCGCTATGAAAAGCATAAGCGGACGCATGTCCGTTTCTTACCCAACGCTAAGCCAACCCATGATCTGCCTGTGATACCATTTATATCATAAACGGACACATGTCCGCTTTTACCCATCAACCTTGAAAGTCTGGAGATTCCTCTCATGACAATGTGGACGTTTGATCCCGCACATTCTGAAGCAGCATTTTCGACACGCCACATGATGATTGCGACCGTGCGCGGTCATTTCAAAAAAGTGTCGGGGACGATCAACTTTGACCCTAGCAATCCTGCCGCCGCCACCGTCGAAGCGCATATCGATGCCAGCAGCATCGAAACTGGCGTGGCAGACCGTGATAATCACCTGCGCAGCGCCGATTTCTTGGATGTTGGCACATACCCGACGATCATCTTCAAAAGCACGAAGGTTGAGCCAAAGGGTGACAACGCCGCGCATATTCATGGCGATTTGACCATTCGCGGCAAGACACTGCCGGTCGTTCTCGATGCCGAACTGATCGGTGTTGTCAATGGGATGGACGGCAAGCCGCGCGCGGGTTTTAGTGGCAGCATCACTATCAATCGTGAGGACTGGGGTTTGACGTGGAATGTCGCCATCGAAGCGGGCGGCGTGTTGGTCGGCAAAGACATCAAAATCACGCTCGATCTCGAAGCCATTCCAGTTGAAGAAGCCGTCACCACCTAATCTATCGCAGTCATTCGTTTGTCGGGGCGATCCAACGGATCGCCCTTTTGATTCCACTTTCCTGTCTTCGCCATGCCCCAACATCGTGTGTCCTTCGTATTCATCTTCGCACCTTGGCATTAAATCTTTTATACTCACGCTTACATCCTATTCGCTACGTGAGGAAGTCTCATGCCTACGACACCCGGCATCGATGTGAGCTACTGGCAAACCGCTATCGATTGGACACAAGTCGCAGCGGCGGGCTACCGTTATGCCGCGATCCGCGCGACGATGGGGGATACCTATGTCGATCCACGCTTCGCGCCAAACTGGGACGCCGCCAAACGCGCGGGCTTATTGGTCACGGCATATCATGTCATTCGCCCCAAGCACACCGCCGCCAGCCAAACCGACGCTTTTTTCCGCGTGCTTGGCACGCGCACGCCTGATTTGCCGTTCGCCATCGATGTCGAAGTCACCGACAGCATGAACAAAGACGTGATCACCAGCATTACGCGTGACGTGTGCCAGATGGTCTCGACGCGCGCGCCGCGCAAGCCGATCATTTACACCGCCAAGTGGTTTTGGGATAGCAACATCACGCCCTCGCCCGATTGGAGCGGGTATGACTTGTGGGTCGCCAATTATGGCGCGCTCACGCCGATCTTGCCGCGCGATTGGACGACATGGAAATTCTGGCAATACACCGATAAAGGCAGCGTGCCTGGAGTCAGCAGCCGCTTCACCGATCTCAATCACTTCAATGGCAGCGAACAGGATTTACTCACCTATGCCGGGCAATCGTTGACACCCCCGCCCCCGCCGGGACGTAAACTGCGCGCCAAAGTCCTGGGCGCATTCGTCAACATCCGCACCGGACCCGCCGTCAATTATGAAGATGTAGGTGACCTCACGCAGAATCAAGAGATCGATTTGCTCTCGTTCGCCGGCAAAAATATGTGGGTGAAGATCGGGCAAAACCCGGATCGATGGGTGGCATTCGCGCAGGATGGCGAGCCGTTTATTTTGCTCACCCCCAACGACCCGACCAAGGGTAAAACGGTGTACCGCCTGAATATCCGTAAAGCGCCGAATACGAGCGCCGACGTGATTGGCGTACTCGACGCCAATAGTACAGTCGATATTTTCGGCGTCGATGGCAAAGACGTATGGGGCGAGTTTGCACCGGGCAAATGGGCGGCATTGATGTTTCGTGGGGTCGCTTTTATGGCGTTGGTTTAATTACCAAACGCGAAAACGTCACGCAAACGCGCAAAGAAAAGCGGTCTGCGGGGAAAGCATTACGTTTTATGTGCGGGCGCATGTGCCTCCGTGTTGTGTTTTTAGTACTCACCTGATGCAGATTGCCCTCATCCTAAATCCTTCTCCCTCAGGGAGAAGGGCCGGGGGTGAGGGCTGAAAACGAGCGGCTTGCGTAAGGTGAGCTTAGTAGTTTCGTGGTTTGCGCGTTTTTGGACAGGGCGTGCCCTATCCCTACAGTGCCAAATTAAATCAGCGAGTGCTGAATATCGTGGACATCTTTCGTAGGGACAGGATACGCCTTATCCGAAAACTCATCAAATCGGCGCGAGATACCCCTGCCTTTAGGCATGGGGAGGGATAGCGCCTTGTCCTTTCAAGGTATTGAATTTTAAGATGAATTGGGCTACACTTGTGCTATGAAACTGACTGCGATTGTGAAACTGCTGCCGACCGACGAACAACGGCAAACCTTGCTCGAAACAATTGCACGCGCCAATGCCGCGTGCAATTGGATCAGTCTGCAAGCGTGGGAGACGAAAACGT
>JBBRAA010000068.1:0-19380 GCA_038207205.1 Aggregatilineales bacterium | reverse complement strand
TCACACGCACCACGCAGGTCTGTTCCGGGTGTGGCAAACTCCACTCACTGACCTTGCGAGAGCGTGTCTTGTTCTGTTCCTGCGGTCTGATCATTGACCGTGACCCTAATGCAGCCATCAACATCAAAACCGTTGGGTCATCAACGGGCTACCGGAGCGATAGTCAGACGTCGGGCAACCAGCGCAGTCGGGCTGAGGGTAGAAGCCCCCGCCTTTAGGCGGGGGGAGTATGTCACCCTGTTACAAACATGAACTAATAACCCCAAAAGCCAAACTATGATCGGACGCACGCTTAAACATCGGTACGAAGTTCTTGAACTGCTCGGCGAAGGGTCAACCGCCGCCGTGTATAAAGGTCATGACAAGCGTCTTGGACGCGATGTGGCGCTGAAAGTGCTGCTGCCGCACGTTAAAGAGACCACCCGCAAGCGCTTTTTTCAAGAATCGCACGCCGTCGCTATGTTGAATCACCCCAACATCATGTCGATTTATGACAGCGATGATGATGGGGACGCGCATTTCCTCGTCGTCGAATATGTCGAAGGCGATCCGCTCACACGCTATATTCCATCGGAGCCAGATGTGGCGATGCGGTTGGGCAAGCAAATCGCGCAAGCGCTCGGCTATGCGCACCAACGCCAGATCATCCACCGCGATGTCAAGCCCGCCAATATCATGGTGACGCCCGCCGGACAAATCAAGATCATGGACTTGGGTCTAGCGCTGCCTAAAGAAGCCAAGCGTGTGACCGCCGACGGTATGATTATCGGTACGCCCGCGTATCTGTCGCCCGAACAGGCACAGGGCAGCGGCTTGGATAATCGCACCGATATTTACTCGCTTGGCGTGGTTTTATACGAGATGGCGACTGGACAACTGCCGTTTTCGACCGACGATATTCCCGCGCTCCTGCTTCAGCATGTCAAACAACCGCCGCCGCTGCCGCGCCTGCACAATAACCGCATTTCGCCGCAGCTTGAAGCGGTAATCATGAAAGCGTTGGAGAAAACGCCAGTGCGACGTTTCCAATCGATGGAAGCGTTCGCGTCGGCGCTCGATGGCGCGCAAGCGACAGGCGCAGAAACCGGCTATCAAGGCGTGTCGTCATACCAATCACCCACACAGCAAGCACGCGCTGTCAACCCAGAACGAATCAGCGGTAAAACACTGCGCGTCGTGCTGGCGGATGACCACACGATTTTACGGCGGGCGCTGACGAGTATGCTTTCGACGCGCGATGATATTCTGGTCATCGGCGAAGCGAGCGATGGCGAAGAAGCCATCACCCGCGTCGTCGAACTCAGCCCCGATGTCTTGATTCTGGATTTGAATATGCCCGGTAAAGGCGGCTTGGACGTGCTGCCAGATATTCGCAGCAAAGCGCCGAATACCAAAGTGCTGATCCTGACCGGACGCGAAGAAGAATGGTACATCATGCAGGCGCTCCGCGCTGGCGCGCATGGTTATATTCTTAAAAGCGCCGACGAAGCCGATTTGATCGACAGTATCGCCCGCGTCATGCAGGGCAATATCGTGCTTGGGCGCGGCGTCGCAGAAAAAGTCGTGACGGGAATGATCACCACGCGCCAGGATCGTACGCTGAACGACAGCGAACGTACCCTGGCGCTGTATGTGGCGATGGGCATGGATAACGATCAGATCGCGGCGCGCATGGGCACAACGATCACCTCGCTGACCGAGACCCTCGCCAGCATGATGAGCAAGTTGGGCGCGAAAAATCGTGATCAGGCGGCGCTGCAAGCGCTTCGACGGGGTGATATTTCGTTGACCGAACTGCAAGAGTACTAAAAAGCAACCTCGCTGCTTGCCCCTCTCCACACCGAGAGGGGAAGCGCGCATAAGCGCGCGCGGGAGCGCTGAAATAATCATGATCATCCTCAAAGGTTGCCTCCATGCTTCCGGTCGATAAACGTCAGTTTCATGCCTTTCTCAGTCACAGCAGCCACGATAAGCCGGTGATCGTCGAAAAACTCAACCGTTGGATGAATGATGTGGCGGGGCTGCGTGTCTGGTATGACGCCGACGCGCTCAGCGGCGGCACGGCGTTCGGGTCGGCGCTGCCGCAAGCGATTGGCGATTGTCGTTCATTGATCGTCCTGATCTCCAAAGCGTCGGTCAACAGCAATTGGGTGACGCAAGAGATCAATTACGCGCTGGTGCATCAAAATCAGTACCACGATTTTCGGATTATCCCGGTCATACTCGATGATACCCTGCCACCAGGATTTTTGGGTAATAATACCGGACTCAAAATACCCGATGCCGAATTCACGCTCGATGCCGCCGAAGGGTTGCTGAAGGCGATCTTCAGGTTCGATCCATCGATGCAAGCCGCTGTGCAGCACGGGCGTGTGCGCGATGTCTATGTCAGCCGCACGTGGCGCGACGCTGAAAGCCCATTCGCGGATGCGGTGTGTGCGGCGTTCATCGGCGCGGGTTTTCGCTTGATCGGTGACGCCAAAGATCAGCGTAAGGACGACACGACGCGTATCGAAACGATCATGTCGTCGTGCGGTGGCATGGTGGCGATTTTGCCGCTCCGTGCCGATGAACCCACCAAAACATCGCCCTTCATGCTCGACGAGATCGCCAAAGCCGCGGCGCTTAAGCTTCCGTTCGTCATCCTCACCGAACCCGGCGTCGAAATCCCAGACGCGCTCGCAAAAGCGGCTTTACACGTCGTATCGAGTCCCGCAGCACAAATCACTGACGCCGCCGCCCATGCCGCCGCCCTGTTATATGCCGATTGGCAGCCGCCCGCGCAGCCGCAGTATGTGTTTTACGCGAGCGATTTCGATCCCGCTCATGAAAAACGCAACGGTATGATCCGCCGTTTGATCGAGCGCACGACCGCCATGCGGTGCATCATGGGCGACGCCATCGAAGGCACAGGCACGAGTTCGGTGCAAAAGCTCATCACCGAGCGTATTCGCGGCGCGTTTTTGGTCGTCGCAGATGTGACCGATGACAACCTGAACACGATGATCGAAGCGGGCATCGCGCGCGGCGCGAACGTAGAGACCCTGCTGGTCAGCGGTGATACCCGCCACGACCCGCCGTTCATGTTCCGCGACCAGCAGATTTTTTATTATGGCGACGATCTCGATATGTATGGCAAGATCAACCGCCTGATTTTGCCGTATCGTCGCCGCGTCATCGACGCCAGATAACCTGATACCCTCAAGGCGTGTCTCATCTCAGGACTGGAATGGCGTGACGTGTATGTTATGCTTCGCGCCATCGACCAACCTGACAGGTGCGGATTGGCAAATACGATCATCCCTCAACAAGACATCACCGACGATCCGGTTTTAACACCGCTCGTACCCGCCGAAACACAGGCAGCGGCGCAAGCGAGTGTGGCGCGGGCGACGGGTGTCCTCGCGCTCGGCAATATCACCAGCCGTATTCTGGGCTTGGCACGCGAAATCGCCCTGACGAACCTGTTCGGTGCGTCGCGCGCGGTCGATGCGTTCAATTTCGCCATTCTCGTGCCGAAAACACTTTACGATTTGTTGATCGCTGGACACGTGAACAGTGCGATCATTCCGGTCTTGAGCGAAGTCGTCACGCGTGACGGCGCGGCGGCGTTCTGGCGTCTGGTCTCGATTTTGTTCAGCCTGATCACGGTTGTGGTCAGTCTGATCTCGCTGCTGTTGATCGCCTTTGCGCCACAGGTGATCAGCGTCATCAGCAGCGGGTCGGACGCGCCAACGCAAGCATTGGCGACCGACTTACTGCGCTTGATCGCGCCTGCGCTGATTTTTCTCTCGCTGTTCGCCGTTTTGAGCGGCGCGCTCTACGCGCTCCGTTCGTTCAGTTTGCCCGCGTTCGCAGGGGCGATCTTCAATGGCGGCGTCGTCATCGGCACGATTTTGCTCGCGCCTGTCGTCGGCATTCAGGCGGCGGCATTCGGCTGGTTGTTTGGCGCGCTCGCCCAGCTCGTTTTGTTGTTTCCAGCGTTGTTCTCAAAACCTGTACGGGGTGGCGCAATCTCCGCCCCAATACTACGCTTGCGGCTGACACTCGACTGGCGTAATCCGGCGATCCGGCGCATTGCACGGCTGTATGCGCCCGTACTCGCGTCACTGGTCATCGATACCTTCGTGCGCACGTTCAGCTACAACCTCGCCAGCCAGACCGGAGTTGGCGGCGTCAGTTATATGAACTGGGCGACGACCTTGATCCAGTTTCCACAGGGGTTGGTCGCCACCGCCATCAGCATCGCCATTTTGCCCACGCTGGCGCGCCAGGCTGCCCTGCGCGACGCTGATGGCGAACGCGATTTCAAGAATACGCTTGGTTTGGGGCTGCGCTTGTCGATCACGCTGATGATTCCGGCGGTCGTCGGTTTATTCGTGCTGGCGATTCCGATCATCCGGCTGATTTTTGAAGGTGGCGCGTTCAATGCCGTCGATACCCAGATCACCGCGCTTGCGCTGCGCCTGTATCTGGTCGGGCTGCCCTTTGCTGCCGTCGATTTGCTGCTGGTGTACGCGTTTTACGCACGGCAGGATACGCTAACGCCTGCGTTGGTCGGGTTGATCAGCCTGATTTTGTATACAATTGTCGCACTCGTGCTGCTGCCCACTTACGGCTTATTCAGTTTGATGATCGCCGACAGCGTCAAGCACATCACGCATACGCTGATGTGTGGATTGATCCTCTCGATCCGGTTGGGTGGCTTTGGCGACCAAAAACTGCTGATCACGCTGCTTAAAACTATCGCGGCGGCGCTCGTGATGGCGGCGGCGGTTATCCTCACTGAGCCAGTTTTTGAACGTGTAATCGGCGTGGATGGCTTGGTACGCGAGTTCGCGCTCGTCACGGCGACGGGTGCAGTCGCCATCGGCGTATTCGCCGCCGCCGCCGCCGTTTTTCGCATCGAAGAACTGCGCGCCGTCACACGCTTGCTCAAACGCAAACCCATGTAAAACATCCGCCATGTTACGTAAATTGCTCAAATGCCATTGAGCCTATTAATACACTGATACAAGGCTTATTTGTGAGAATCGTGTAAGCGTTGCTCTGCGTTCTCGCGTGCTAAGGGTGCAGCCTGTGCTACCATGGGAATATTCCCAAAGTGTAGTCATGTATCGTAAACGGGATAGGTGTTTAGCGGGTGTGAGCAGATGAACCAAATATATCGAATTGTCGCACTGCTTATGCTGTGCCTGCTGGCATCCGCTTGTGAGTCGGCTCTTCCGCCAACCGTTGGATTTGAACCAACCGATATCCCTATCGAAACAATGAACGAGGCGAACCGCCTCGAATTGACCTTGCACGGAGTCGAAATCGGCATCAATGTGCCAATCGGATGGGTCACCGATGTGCAGGATGGCTTGATCCTGGCTGAACACACACCGCGTTTTGAAGCCGCGGATCGTCCAGTGCAGGGCTTGATGTTGTATTTGTTCGTGCCTGCGCTCGATCAATTTACAATCCCGCCCGAAATGACGCTCGACCACAACATGGCGCAGATCATCCTCGATCAGGTCATGGAAATGCCAACGCTGGTGGGTGATGCATCTGTCAGCGCGCCGACCGCATTTGTGTGGGGTGCGCACAAAGCTGCCTTTTATTTATTGACCAACGCTAATCAAACACAAACCATCGTCCTGGCGATTGCGCTGCCCGATCAACAACAGTTGGTCGTGTGCAACATCAGCGCGCCGACGGGTTACGGTGCTGAAAAAGGCGGGCTGCGGGCTGCACTGCCGATTTTGCTCGATGGGTTGACCATCAATGGGGTCACGCTCGATGGCGCGCGCCTACTCACGATGACACCGGTGTTTGATTTTCCACCCGCGCCGCCCTTATAACGTTTGACTGTATCGCGTGCGCTTGCGCGGCTTACCGTTTGTGGTGATCATTGAACGTGTATTGTAGGGTGATGATAGCCTCCTGCACTGTCACTGCAAAGACAGCCAACAAAGGATCAGATTCGATGCTGCGACCGTTTTTGTTCCGTCAACGTGCGTTAATTGGCGCAGGCATCGCGTTCGTGGTCGTCCTGCTGCTGTGGAATATTCCCCAACTTGATTTTTTGCTGTATCCGGTGCGCCTGTTCGTCACGTTCGTCCATGAAAGTGGTCACGGGCTGGCGGCGATCATCACAGGCGGGCATTTCGAACGCCTCGATATTTTTACCAACGGCAGCGGCGTCGCGCTCACGGCGGGCGGCAGCCGCCTGTTGATTTTGCCCGGCGGTTATATCGGCGCGGCGCTGTTCGGTGCGGTCCTGTTCTATGCCGCCAACACGATTCCCCACAGCCGATTTATCAGCGCGCTTTTGGGGGCGGCGATTATCGTCGTCACGGTTCTGTTCACCGGTCTCTTGACGACGGCGTTTTTCGTTGGCTTGGCGATGGGCGGCATTTTGATCGTGCTTGGTACACGCGCCAACGACGACATCAACCTGATTTTGCTCAATGTGCTGGCAATGTTGACTGGACTCAACGCCGTGCTTGATCTGATCTTTTTGGTCGGCAACACCAATGCCAGCATCGGGTCGGTGCGTAACGACGCGGCTCAGTTCAGCGCCGAATTCGCGCCGTTGATTCCCGCCGCATTCTGGGCGGCGTTGTGGGCGCTGATCGCGGTCAGCTTGTTGGCGATGGCAGTCTGGTTCAGCGTGATTCGTCCGCGTCGGGTGCTGTAGACATAGGTGCGCACACGCGGTAATGTTTCCTGACTCATTTTTCGAAATAAACAAAAGGATTTTTGATGACCGCGGTTATGAATTCACTCCCAGCCACGATGTACGCCGTTGTATTACACACCACCACACCGACGATGGATGGCTGGCGCGTCGAAGCCAATCACCCCATCGCTGCGTTGGGCGAAAAAGATGTCTTGATCAAAATCGCCGCGTCGCCGCTCAACCCGTCCGATCTCTCTTTCATACAGGGCATGTACGGCGTCCGCAAGCCGCTGCCCGTCGTGCCCGGTTTTGAGGCGAGCGGGAGGGTCGTCGCGGTCGGTCAAGCGCTCGACCCCGACGCATGGATCGGGCGGCGCGTCGCGTGTTTTTCGGGTGCGAATGGCGATGGCACATGGGCGGAATATATGCTCACATCGTCGCTCAACGTGCTGCCCGTCGCGGATCACATCGATGACGAAGCGGCGGCGATGCTGCTCGTCAACCCGCTTACCGTGTGGGCGCTCATCGATATTGCTGTCCGTCATGGTGCAAAAGCGGTCGTGCAGACGGCCGCCGCCAGCGCTCTCGGTCACATGCTGCGCCGTTTTGGTGAATCGCGTGGTCTGGCGGTGATTAGTATCGTCCGCCGCGCCGCTCTCGTCGATGAGTTGCGCGCGGGTGGCGCACAACACGTTCTCGATAGCAGCGCCGACGATTTCGACCAGCAGTTGCGTGGTTTATGCCGCACACTCGGCGCGACCGTCGCCTTCGATGCGGTCGGCGGCGCACTCACCGATCGGGTGCTGCGCGGAATGCCCAATGGATCGCGCATCATCGTGTATGGCGGTTTGTCGTCCGAACCTGTCACCGTCGGCGTCGATCAACTGATTTTCCGCGACAAAAAAATTGAAGGGTTTTGGCTTTCGACATGGATGCCGCAGCATCGCGATCTGGTCGCGCAGGCATGGCACGACGTACAAGCACAGCACGAATTATTCAAGACCGACGTGCGTGCCCGCTTTGGGCTTGATCAGTTTGGGAACGCGCTTAGCACCTACGCGAACGCGATGAGCGGCGGCAAGATTTTGATCGTGCCATGATGTTTCGCGCGCGTTATACTCACGTTAATGTCTTGCATGTCCGTGACGTGTGTATGCGCCACACGATCGTAAATCCATCCACCGCTTCACATCATCCGCATTCACGGCGGTGGATACTGTCCGCTGTCTATCCGGCGCGTGCGCGCTTTGGACGATTTGCCGCGCTCAAATATGCCATACTGGTCGCGCTGCTCACGACGCTGATCGGTATCATCGGGATCGTGCTGGTCTACAGCGCGCCGCCTGCCTCGAATGCCTTATACACCGCGCTTTTTCCGGCGGGCTGTGATCAACCGTGCGCGTTCGGCATCCAGCCCGGCGTCACCTCGCGCGCGGATGCTGAACGCGTCCTGCGCGATCACCCCTGGGTAGACGAGATCACCCATGTTGTCGCGGGCAATTTTGAACTGCTGCGCTGGACATGGAACGGGTCACAGCCCGCTGCGCTCACCCCGGTCGACTCGATATATATGCCCTTCATCACCCTCGACGCGGGGTTGGTACGCTTGATCTATTTGCCCACGCGCATCCCGTTTGGCGATGTCTGGGCGTGGTGGGGCGCGCCCGAACGTGGTCTAGCGGCGCTATCTGGGCGCGCGGCATGGTTGCTGCCTGAGGGCAACTGGCGCGCTGTCGATCTTGCTGCATCGTATTTTGATGGCGCGCTCGAAGTGCAAACCCTGCTCATGTGCCCCGTTGGGCGGCGCGGATACTGGCGCGCGCCCACCCAGTGGGTGTTCAACGCGGCGGGGACTATCCGCCCCGATCTCGCGCCAGCGCCGTCGCGGACGGGCGATCAATTGTGTTAAATCGTGCGCTCGTGTTCGTCATCGCGCTCACTGTACTTTTCACCTGCTTGATCGGTGGCACACGCGTGATTCCCTACGATTCGCGCCGTATTCCCGCGTTGATCGATGCGCCGGAAGCTCGTGGCATCTGTACAGCGCCGATCTGCTGGCTGAATATTGCCATCGGCAGCACAGGATGGACGCGCGTGTATGAAAACCTGGCGACTCATGAGTGGGTGGCGCGTTACAGTCCTGATCCAGACTTTGGCACAGGCGAAGTCAGCACAGGCGCGTTCAGCGTCGCATGGGCGAATACGCATCCAGCGTGGGTCAATGGATTGCGCCCGATCACGTATTGGTCAGAACGCGGCGTTATCGTATATACGCGCTTTTATTCGCAGTTGACGTTGGGCGATTTGTGGCTGACATATGGCGCGCCTGATATCAGCCGCATTGTGGGGCGCGGGGATGTGCGCCAATCAGTGTTGTTATACGCGGCGTTATGGCGTGATCACGGCTTGGCAGGCAGTATTTTTATCACGTGCCCAGCGCGTCTGGCATGGGATCAACCGGTTACGATCTGGCGTTATGATACAGCGGTCGAAGAGCAGGTGTTTGGCGGTGTCGATGTCCGCGCGCCGTCTGCCCTCGGTTCGTTCTGCGTCTAGCTCACCATGCGCGCCATATCGAGCGCGCAGCTCAGCGAATCGCAGATATTCAGGGTATTCACCGATGGCGCAGTGATGGTCGTAACCGCACTGATGCCGGACATGACCCAGATGACGACCGCAGTGCGCCTATACCATCGATTATTGATGATCGCGTGGAGCAGTGACTCGTGATTGAGCGACGGCACATCACGAATATCGAGGATGACGCGAACGCTGTCTGGCATGGTTTCGGTGTGGACATTCAAATGATGTGCCAGTTTGACAGAATCTTTCTCTTGACGATATGTTGGAGCGATTTGTACCAGCAGCATCGCTTCGTCAGCATAACGCATGATGTTAAAGGACATGAATGACGCCTCAAGTGAGTAGGATTATCCATCTCATTTTCTGTTTATGCTGAGAGTATAGACCTTTTTTGAAGAATTATGATCGTTCAAATGGCGTGTCTTTTGTTATAAAGAACAAATATTTCTATGAATCACGAAACCTTGTTTTTGCCCTCACCCTAAATTCCTCTCCCTCATGAAGAAGGGGTCGGGGGATGAGGGCTGGTGAACATTCGTGATTCACTGAAATTAATTCATGTGGACTACGCTAATTGTGCCATCGTATACATCAGCGCCAGCGTCATTTTGCAATCACCGAGCGCGCGATGCGCGTTTTCAATGGTGATGCCTTCGGCAGTGCACGCCTTGACTAATGACGAAAATCCGCGCAAGCCGCGATACATGGCATATGCGCGCATCGCACAGCGCCAATCGGCGGTGGGCGGCGTCATATCATAGCGCCCGCACACAGTATTGATGATGCCCTGCTCGAAGGTGTGGTTGTAGGCGATCGCGATCTGTCCATCCAGGAGCGCTATTAAATCGGGGTATAACGCCTCGAACGGCAGCGCATCGACGACATCGTCGTCATAAATGCCGTTGACCTGCGACGCGCGCATCGGAATCGAACAGCCGGGCTGCACCAACGTATTCAACAGCACGCCGCCGCGATGATCGATCACCGCGACTTCGATGATCGCGACTTTCGGGTCTGATGGAAATCCGGTCGTCTCAAAGTCAATGACGACGAAGCCGGTTTCCAATAGCTGCGCGGCGCGCTGTGCCATCTTCGTCTGATTGGGTGTCATCGTGGTCATCAGGTTTGTTCTTTGTGTCTCCGTGCCTTTAGTAACGGTGGTGCGCGTCGCATCCACTGCGGTTCAAAAATCGCTTACTTGACCACCTGCTCAAGACTGTCATGCGGTTGACCAAGATGCTTACGCATGAAACGCACCGCGTCACGCATGTGCTTGCGCATGTCTTTGGTATCTTTGTAATCAAGTTGATGTGGATGCACTTCCAGGCTGATCGTCCCCGCATAACCGTCGTCCGCCATCATGCCCAGCAGCTTGCCAAGCTTGAGTTCACCCTTGTGCGGCAGGTGATGTTCTTCGCCCTGATAATAATTGCTCAGGTGAACATGCGCGATCCGCGTTTTCGCCGCTTGATACGCAGCGCACGGATCAACGCCTTTTGTCCCCCAATGCGTCGTATCCATCGTCAGATGCGAATGCACCTGACTCCACAGGTCGATTTCGTTAAACCATGTCGGGTCGCCTGTGAATCCGGCGACGGTGTTGAGCGGCATATTTTCCAGCGCGATCTTAACGGTCGTTTTGCGCTGCACATCGGGCAGCTTGTTTTCGATCCAGTCTTTGATTTTGCTTTGCGCGCTCAACATCGGCAGTCGTATCTCCATGCCGCCAATATGGATCACCTTGGAGCCGATTTTGGGCGGTAAATGCACGACGATGCTTTCTGCGCCAAGCGTTTCGGCTAAACCAAGCGTCCGCTCGATGCGGTTGATCTCGTCGCCCGCGTAGCCCCAGCCCGGCACTTTTGGGCTGAACGGCGTATGGCAGACCAGAATCGGCAGGGCGTGCTGCGCCGCCAGATCGCGCAGATAGCGCGGGTCGCGCGTACTCCATCGATCATCGCACATGATTTCGATGCCGTCGTAGCCCGCTTCTGCCGCCAGCGCGAACACATACGATACATCGAGTAAATACAACGAGCCTGTGGAAAACAAAAGCCGCGCACGCGGGGTATCGCTCATGAAAATTCCTTGAAATGTCTCGTTCTTCAATCTGCCTGTAAAGATGGATAAACCGCTCCGCCCTCTCTCCATGATACAGGACTGGACAGATTTAAGGGGGCGGCATGCTCAATTCGTACAAAAGCTATCATTTACCATTGCACGCACATGATGCTACTCGACGGACGCGAAGAAATAATCGCCGCCGATGCCTTCCGCTACCCAGCCAGTGACGAATGTGCCATCGGCTGCGCGCAAATCGATGACGATAATTTCCCACCAATGCGCATCATCGGCACATTCTACCCCATTGATGACACCGACAATTTGTCCAATGCTGATCATGGTCACCACGGGCGCATTGACGCCGACATTGGCACGCACATTCAGCCGATCCGTCGTCAGCCGATATTCAGGGGAGTTCAACGTCATTTGCCGCGCCATCGCACACGGACACCGCCATGCGTCGCCCGGATATGGCTGATTGAGCCAAATAACATTGTAGAGCAGGTCGCGGCTTACGGACTCTGGAATGAAGAAATCTGGCGTTTCTGCATTGGGCACGCCGATGCGCCCGCCGTAACCTTCGCCGCCAATGCGAATATTGCGCCCAACATCCGCCAGACTTCCGGCTCGAAAAAGCCGCTGGCAACGTCGAGTTCGGTTTCGCCCCGCTCGATCAGCAGCCAGCCTCACGCAGTTGGCGGTCATTGGTGATATTGTCGATGTAATCGGGTGGGTGATACATGTTCGCGCTTGTGCTCCTAAGGATTTATTCAGGTAAGCTCGTGTCCGTTTCCGGTGGCAGGAAGTCTTCTAGAGGATGTCACGCAGGCGTGTTTCATCGAGCGCGTGCATAAACCACCGCTGCGATGAGTACGTGTTTACGAAAATGCCTGCTCAGTTCCATTGGGGTTCGGAGATCGACCTTTCGACCGAATGTTGTGCTCAGTTCATCCGCCAGCGTCACGATCTCCCAGCCAATATGGGATTCTGGATCAAACTCCACCAATACATCAATATCACTTTCCGGCGTGAAATCATCGCGTAAGACAGACCCGAACAAAGCGAGCCTTTCGACATTATAGCGTTCACAGATGACGGTCAGCGCTGTTGAGTCTATCGTCACAGGTAAATCGCGATTAATCATCGGGTTTCCTTGTCATCGCGCACAGGCGGCGGCAAGCGCGTGTTGTCGATCTCGTCCATCGGGTCATCCGCCATAGAACCATACGTTTCTTCAAAGAAGCCGATGGGCCAGCCTAACGCATCGACCGCCTCAAGGTCGTCACCCGCTTCTTCTAGCTCGGTTTCCCGCTCGATCAGCGCACGCACCCGCTGTTGGGCAGTCTTATCCAGTTGATGAAACTTCTCGATGATTTTCTGTTCAAGTGCGCTCATAATCATCCCTGCGCCGCCATCGTGTGCTTCTGCGACGCATTCAGAATTGTGATCCCGACCCATTCATCATCATGATAGTGATAGATGTTCCCATCGTCTTCCATAATGCTATCGTTTGCTTGCTGTGGTTTGCGAAAGCTGATATACAGGACATCGGCTTCCGCATCGTAATCTGTCCACATGTGGCGGGCGGGGAGCGCCAGGACCTGACCGATCAACTCTCTTGAGATGGTGACCATATCACCTGCCCCTTTTTCTCAACTTTTTGCGGTTTGGACGTGAAAAACGCGGTAATCAGGAACCCATCCGCTTGATCGCGATACACAACGACGGCGATTTTGCGCGTGATGCTCGTCTTTTCGTAAACACGCAGTGCCAGCGACTCGCCCTGTTCGCCCGCCACCACCCGATCCGGTTCTGCCAATGTTTCCAGCACTTTATCCAAATTACCCGACATATAATCGTGTGCTTCAGTGACATGCGCCCATTGACGGGCGGTAATGCGGATCGAATGCCCGTTTACAGAAACAAGAGTATGCGGTGCATCATCGGACATAATTATTCAGTGTCAGGCTCATCTTCTATGGTTAATTTTACACCCGTTTTGCCGATACTCCCCTCAATCACCGCGATGTCGTCCTCATCCAGCCCATACGCCTGATACACGAGCGCGTTGAGTTCCGCTTCGAGCGCGGGCAGCCGATCCGGGTGGATCCTTCGCCGCGTCGAGGCACGCTCGCGCCGCCGCCGCGATCCGTTCACGCAGGTCGGCGGGTGGGGTGGGGATTATCACGATTTCATCGCCTACGCCTGCACCCGCGTCACCCGCGACTTGACTATCGAGGAGCGTGCGCTGTATGGCATCGGCGACAGCGAACCGACCTGCCCACAGTTCGCGCCGCCGGTCACTTTTTCGTAAAATGCCGATGCCCTCGTGGAATCTGCTCTACTTGCGTTGCCGTCCGAGCCATTTTATCGGGGGTAGACCAGAGGGCGAGCGGGCAAGGTTCTTTGAGGCAATGGGGATTTGACAAACACCGTCGTTGCTACGTCGGCTGTCATCATTGGCGGGGTATGCTACACAAAGTGCCAAATGATTCGCGGAAGAGCCGAAATTACTGATTCTACCGGATCTGGTAAGCAATATTCGCAATTCGGCGCTATAGATAGCGCTTTCCTAAGATGATTGAGGCAGCTATGTGGAAGGGGCATACCAATCCTGTCAGGCAAGTCATGGTTTGCCGGCAATTAGGTCTGCGAAGTTCGGATAGTTTGATCAATACCAAGACCTATTCCCCGTCGTTCTGCGCCTGGCAGTTATAGAGACTGAGGTGGTGCGCATGTCCCGCGGATCATCAACTGCGGCATCAGCAGATAACGCGCCGAGTCGACGTTTTCCTCTGCTCCGCGCTCGATCATCGTCAGGAGCAATTCGACTGCCGTACTTGCGATTTCCGTGAGCGGTTGGCGAATAGTCGTCAGTTCGGGATGAAACAGCGTGCTTTGAATCTCGTCATTATGTCCCATGATCGATAGCTCGCCGGGGACATCTATCCCCAACTGTGCCGCTCCTTTCAATGCCGCCGTCGCGAAGCCATCGTTGGCACAGAGGATGGCGGTTGGCGGTTCAGGCAGGCGCATAAGTGCCTGTGCGGCTTGTAAGGGCACCTTGGTCCACATATCTCTAAAATTCGGGTCGAACGGGTTATAAGGAACAGGCATCAGTGCGAGATACGAATCGGGTATGACAAGCCCGTAACGTCGCATCATCGTTTTGAAAAACACTACCCGCTCATGTTCCTGATTCCATCGCGTACTTCCCAGGTAGGCGATGCGGCGATGTCCTATGCCGACAAGATAGTCAACTGCCATCGCGGTCGCTTGTTCATCATCCATATTGACCAGCGGAGGCGCGACATTGACCCCCGCACACACCGAAACATACGGCTTCTGGACGCCCTGTAACTTGCGAATGGATGCCTGATAGTCCAGCACATCTCCCAACAATAGCAATCCGTCAAATAGCAGGCTTTGGAGTGATTTAAGTTGGGCGGCGATATTCACTTCGTCTACTTCTGGTGTGCCTATCAGGAGTTCAACCCCGTGCGCGCGCGCCGCACGCTGAAGTTCCTGTGTCAGAAGTGGAAGAAATGTTCCAGACAAATTCGGGCTGAGTGCGCCGATAATACCTGTTCGGTGCGAACGCAGGGCGGCGGCGAAAAAATTGGCTTGATACCCCAGTACCTGTGCGGTTTCCATCACGCGGTCGCGCGTGCTTTCCATAATTTTCAGGGTTTCATCCTGATTCAGAATGCGTGAGACGGTCGTGATCGATACGCCTGCTTGACGAGCAATATCGCGAATGCTCACATCGGATTTCTTTGACATACAACTCGTTTGATTTTCGGTTTTTGTCAGGGCGAATTCAATTGGTTTTGCAAATTACGATTTTACCACCCTTCGTCATTTCTTAGAACACGATTAAACATCCCTTCATGTTCGCTATGCTATTCTAGAGGAGGTAAAACGTTTTACCGATCTCGTGATTGATCCAGATATAAGGAGTTTCAAGCCCATGCGGAAGTGGATAGCGGCATTGACAATTACTGCGTTCGCCACACTGGCAATCGGAAGCATTCGCGCCCAAGACACAATCACCATCGAATACTGGAACATCAATACTGCCACGTTTGGCGGTCCTCAGGTGGACGCGCTGATCGCCAGCTTTGAAGAAGCCAACCCCGCTATCAATGTCGAATCACGCCCTAAAGATCGCTATCCGACCGTGGTACAAGATGCTCAGACGGCGATTGCAGGCGGGAATCCTCCCGACATCATTCAAATCGGTTGGCCCTATCTCAATTATACGGCTTCGACCCTGCCTTACGTGTCTATCGACTCACTCATCGAAAACTTCGGTGGCGAAAGCGCAGTCGGCGAAATTCCGCAGAATATATTTGATCTGACCCTGATTGAAGGTGAGCACGTCGGCTTGTCGTATTCACTCTCCAACGCGGTCGCCTATTACAACCCCGCGATTTTTGAAGCGGCAGGGTTGGATGCCGATAATCCACCGCAGACCATCGAAGAATGGACTGAAGCCGCACGCATCCTTAAGGAAACGCTCGACCTGCCTATGATCGCCATCGATTACAGCAACGACAACTGGGCAGTCCAGAACCTGATCGCCAGCAGTGGCGGCGATGTACTGGTGTGCGAAGCGGATGGCACTTACGCCGCTGGTATCGATTCGCCAGAAGCCATTCGTGGTCTGCAAACATGGGCAGACTGGGTTGCAAACGGCTATGCCGTCAACGCACTTGATCAGGCACGTTCCGTGTTCTGGACGGGTGAATCGGGTGCATTGTTCTGGAGCATCGCCGGACGCGGCGCGATCACGACCAACAAAACCTTCGACGAACTGCGTGCCACTACCTATCCAAGCTTTGACGATCTGCCAACGCGCCTGCCCACTGGCGGCAATATGCTGGTGATCATGGCGACAGACCCGGCACGTCAGGAAGCGGCGTGGAAGTTCGCCCAACACCTGATCTCGGCACAGGGTATAACCGAATGGACTATCGGCACAGGCTATATTCCGCTGATCCCCAGCCTGACCGAAGATGCCAATTACCTGGCGGATTTCTACGCGACCAATCCGATCCAGCAAATCGCTACAAGCCAGATTCCAAATATGATCGTGTGGACATCATTCCCCGGCGATGATGGTTTGGCGGCTGGCGAAGCCTTGTTTCAGGCTGTACAGGCGGCACTTGGCGGCGAATCGACCGCAGAAGCAGCGCTGACAGCGGCGGCACAAGAGATCAACGACCTGATCGGCGATGAGCCTTGCTCAGCCAGCTAATCTGACTGTGGTGCAATCAGGATGAAGTTGCGAGAAGGCGTTTGATGAAACGCCTTCTCGTTTCTCTCTCCCATCGATAGTGCAAAGGGATAACCGTGACCACACAAAATACAGTTGTTTCTCAGGAAGAGATCGCCCAGATTGCGAAATCCAGTCGGCGGCAGCGATCATTTCTGCAAACAGCCACACCCTATCTGTATCTCGCTCCTGCGCTCATTTTCATCGCAATTTTTGTCTTTTACCCACTAATGCGTACGATACAGATCAGCTTTTTTGAGTGGAATATCATCCGTGACAATCAGAACTACGTGGGGTTGGACAATTATCTGCGCCTGCTACGTGATGACGATTTCTGGCAGATCATCCGCCAATCGTTTGTGTATCTCTCAATTTCAGCAGTTGCGGTCGTCGCGCTACCGATTGGGCTTGCCTTTCTGACCCTTCAACTGACCGACAAAGAGGTTGATTTTTATCAGACCGTGCTGTTTATCCCGACAGTGATCGCGACGAGTGTCGCAGTGCTGGTCTGGATCTGGTTTTTCCTGCCTACCCGTAACGGACTGTTCAACACATTAGTCCAGCCGTTTGGCATCGAAACCGTAGAGTGGCTGACGAATTCCTACACAGCCTTGCCTGCGGTGGCGCTGGTCGCCAACTGGAAAGTAATGGGCTTTCACTTTCTGATCGCACTGGCGGGGCTGAAAGCCATCCCCCGTGATTACATTGAAGCTGCTTACGTCGATGGTGCATCCGGGTGGGCGCTAATGTGGCGTGTAATCCTCCCATTGTTCGCGCCAACCGCGCTCTTCCTGCTGATCATCACGCTGATACAGGGGCTGGAGTATGTATTTATACCCATCCGCGTGATGACGTTAGGCGGTCCCGCCAATGCAACCAACAACCTGATGTATGCCATCTATCAGGAAGGGTTCCAGAATTTCCGCGCTGGATACGCGTCGGCGTTGTCGGTCATGCTGATCGCCCTGTTGGGCGGGTTGGTCTATATTCAGTACCGCGTGCTGGATCGACGAGTGCAGTATGAGCGCTAGTAATACACAGCGCACCATCAATGGCGCACGCATCGTCTTCTGGATCGTGACGCTGATCGTGCTGTTGCCGCTGATCTATCAGATAGGCATCAGCTTCAAAAACCCACAGCAGATTTTTACCACCCCGATACTGCCATTCACACTACCGCCCAGCCTTGAGAATTACGCGGCTGTGATAAGGCAGATGGATATCCCACTGTACCTGTTCAACAGCCTCGTTTTTTCATTTGGCGTGACATTCGGTCAACTCGCGCTGGCTATCCCGGCGGCTTTTTCGTTCGCTTACTTCAATTTCCGCTTCAAAAATCAACTACTGGGTCTCGTGATTGTGAGTCTGGCGGTTCCGTTCGTCGTCACGTATATTCCCAATTATCTGCTGTTAGCGCAATGGCGCATGATCAATACTCTGCACGGCATGATCCTGCCGATGCTGGGAATATCGCTCGGCTTTGGCATCTTTTTGCTACGTCAGCACTTCCTGAGCTTTCCGCGTGAAGTGTTGGAAGCCGCCCAGATCGATGGTGCGAATTCATGGGATATTCTGTGGCGCGTGTTACTGCCCGCTAATCTCTCGCCTGTTGTCGCCGTTGGATTATACGTTCTGATTAATTCATGGAATCAGTTTATCTGGCCGTTGCTAGTGGGCGGCGGCAACCCAAAGTCATATACACTGACAGTTGCGGTACAACTTTTTTATACCAGCCCAGAAGGCGGCGATTACTGGGGCGCGATTATGGCGGCATCCGTGCTGACCAGCCTGCCAACAGTAGTGATCTTCCTGCTGATGCGCAAACGGATTCTCACCACTTTTGTAGAAGGAGCAGTCAAGGGATGAAACTTCTTTTTGTAGGCGACATTGTAGGTCCTGGGCTTGAATATCTGGAATTACATCTGCCTGGCATGATCGCACAGCATCAACCCGATTTCATCATCGCCAATGCTGAAAATCTGGAGCTTTCCGGCACAAGTAGTTTTGTGATCGCGGGCATGACGAAAGCCAAACTGGAGCGGTTGTGGTCGCTGGGCGTAGATGCTGTCACCGGCGGTAATCATTCGTGGGATGGGGCGGAAGGGCACAGCGTTCACGACGATCAGCGCGTGCTACGTCCGCTCAATTATGGCGATATCGCGCCCGGTCGCGGGGCGATCATCCTCGAAAAAAACGGGTCGCGCCTCGGCGTAATCAATTTGACCAGTCGTGATGCTTTGCGGCTGGCAGATGACCCGCTGACCGTGCTGGATCGTCAGCTTCAGGCATGGGACAACGATTTGAGCGGTGTTCTGGTGGATTTTCACGGGGCATCAACCGAAGAAAAGCTCACCGTAGCATTTGCAAGTGTCGGGCGCGTCATCGGTGTAGTGGGGACGCATACGCATGTTCCGACTCACGATCTGTGTGTGCTTCCAGGTGGTATCGCCTATGTCAGCGATGTCGGCATGACCGGACCAGGAGGTGGTATTCTGGGTTATGACCCGCGCAAATTCGTCAGCGCGATGCGTGACCGTTTATACGCCGACGATGCCTGGCAGTTTGCGGAAGGTGCGGTTGAACTGGGCGCAGTCTTAATCACCTGCGAGAGCCATCTAGCGACCAACATTCAGCGCTTGTGATTGTTATATCAATACCTGTGCCAAAAAGGGGGCATAAAGAAGTAGGGTTTTCAGGTAAAGTGGAATCTCTTACAACACCACACGACCAGAAAACCCATGAGCGAAATTATAGCACTCACGCACTGCCTTGTATCCTCCCTCTCGCCGAC
>JBBRAA010000067.1:0-19552 GCA_038207205.1 Aggregatilineales bacterium | reverse complement strand
TTGCGCGATAGGGTGCTACATTGTGATTGCGGACTGACGATTGACCGCGACCACAATGCCGCGATTAATATCAAACACAGCGGGGCATCGCTGTGCTACCGGAGCGACGATAAGACGAAGGTTCGCCTTCGCAGTCGCATTGAGGGTAGAAGCCCCCGCCTTTAGGCGTGGGGAGTATGTCACGTGAAGCTTGTCACTGGCTTAATAAATCGTTATAGTTCAAGAGTCCATACATCGTCAATCCAACGAAAAAGGTAGATAAAATGAAAAAGTTGCTGTTTGTGGTTCTTTTGATGGTTTTGGGCTTTAGCGCGGTATCTGCCCAGGATATGATGCCGATAACTGAAATCGGCGAAGGCGAAGGCGAAGTCAGCATCGTGGCGTGGGCAGGTTACATCGAACGCGGCGAAACTGACCCGGCATACGACTGGGTGACGAGCTTTGAAGAGGCGACCGACTGCCGCGTCAATGTGCAGGTAGCGGCGACTTCCGACGAAATGGTCGCGTTGATGAATGAAGGAAATTACGATCTGGTCACGGCGTCGGGCGATGCCAGCCTGCGCTTGATCGCGGGTGAACGTGTGCAGCCCCTAAATCTCGATCTGATTCCCAGCTTCAGCACTGTAGATGAACGTCTGCAAAGTGCGCCGTGGCACACGGTTGATGCTGATGCGGACGGTACGGCGGAACATTATGGTGTCCCGTATCAATGGGGTGCAAACGTGTTGGCGTACAACACCGAGGTATTTGGCGACGAAGCGCCGACGAGCTGGAGTGTGATTTTTGAAGAAACCACGCTGCCCGATGGCGAGTCGAACGTTGGGCGTGTACAAGCCTATGATGGTCCGATTTACGTGGCGGATGCCGCGCTGTATCTGAAATATCACAACCCAGAATTGGGCATCACCGACCCGTACTCGCTCGATGACACACAGTACCAGGCGGCACTGAATTTGCTTCGTCAACAGCGTGAACTGGTCGCGCGTTACTGGCATGATGCGTTCATACAAATCGATGACTTCACGAACGAAGGCATTGCGGCTTCGAGCACGTGGCCCTTCCAGGTCAATTTGTTGGTGGGTGCGGGCGAACCGATCGCCAGCGTGATCCCGGTCGAAGGCGCGACGGGTTGGGCAGATACGACGATGATGCACAGCGAAGCGCCGCACCCGAACTGTGCGTACATGTGGATGGAACACTCGCTCAACCTGAACACGCAAGGCGATCTCGCGGCATGGTTTGGCAGCGTCCCCGCGGTTCCGGCAGCATGTGAAGGCAACGCGCTGTTGGGCGATTCGGGCTGCGCGACCAATGGGTTCGATAACTTTGATTTGATCGAGTTCTGGCGCACGCCAACCACGACTTGCCAGGATGGTCGCGGCGATATTTGTATTCCGTATCGCCGCTGGGCGACCGACTATGTCGCGGTAATCGGCGGACGTTAATCGTTCGGCAGCTAGGGCTTCAGCATTTTTGCAGGGGCGGGTCTCAGACCCGCCCCTGCTTGTAAATTGGACAAGGATGCATTTCATGAAAACTCATCAATTGTGGATCAACGGCGCGTGGACAAACGCGATCGATGGCACGCGCATGTCCATCGAAAACCCCGCTAACGGCGAAATCATCGCGGATGTCGTCGATGCGGGGCGCGCCGATGTCGATCACGCTGTCAAGGCAGCACACACTGCTTTTTATGACGGGCGTTGGTCACGGCTGACTCCGTCTGAACGCTCGCTGGCATTGTGGCGGTTAGCAGAACTTATGCAACAGCACATCGAGCCGTTGGCACGTGCTGAATCAGAGAATACGGGTAAGCCATTTAATTATGTCAGTCTGATCGCTGATATGCCGTTTGCCATCGATAATGTGCGCTTTTTCGCGTCGGCGGCGCGCGATACGCACGGGCATTCATCCGGCGAATACGCCAAAGGTTTCACGTCGATTTATCGGCGCGAGCCAGTCGGCGTGATCGCTCAAATTGCACCGTGGAATTATCCATTGATGATGGCGGTGTGGAAATTTGGACCCGCATTAGCGGCGGGCTGTACGGTCGTGCTCAAACCTGCACCGGGTACGCCGCTCACGACATTGATGCTGGCAGAATTGACCGCCGAAGCAGGGATTCCGCCGGGCGTTTTCAACGTGATCACAGGTGGCAATGCGACCGGACAAGCCTTGGTCGAACACCCCGATGTGCGTATGGTCAGCCTGACAGGTTCGACGGCAACGGGTAAACAGATTATGAAGACGGCGGCGGATACGCTCAAGCGTGTGCATCTGGAATTGGGCGGCAAAGCGCCTTTCATTGTGTTCGATGATGCGGATATCGCGAATGTGGCGGCGGTAGCGGCGGGCACCTCGACGTTCAATACTGGACAGGACTGCACGGCGGCGACGCGCGTTTATGTACAAAAAGGCAGTGCGAACGACGTGCTCGAAGCGATTGTCGAAGGAATGCGCGCGATCAAAATCGGGCAGCCTTTTGACGACGGCGTGATGATGGGTCCCTTGATTTCAGCACGTCAGCGCGAACGCGTGCAGGGTTTTGTGGAACGCGCGCGCGCGGCGGGTGCGAAAGTCGTCACTGGCGGCGTAATTCCGGCGGGCATGGATCGCGGCTATTACTACGAACCGACGGTGATTGTCGAAGCCGATCAAAAATCAGAAATTATCCAGAGCGAGGTTTTCGGACCTGTACTCACAATCAGCACGTTCGACGATGACGCGCAAGCGACGATGTATGGCAATGATGTCGCCTATGGACTCGCCGCCAGCCTGTGGACAAAAGATATTGGTCGCGCCATGCGTATCGCGCGCGATCTCGAATTTGGTACGGTGTGGATAAACGATCACATCCCGTTGGCGTCAGAAACTCCGCACGGCGGATTCAAACAAAGTGGTTTCGGCAAAGATTTATCCGCAGAGTCGGTCAATGACTATCGCATTTCCAAGCATGTCATGGTGAAAAACGCATGAACGGGCGTCCGGTCGCTGTCCGGCTGACGCAGTTGAGTCGACATTTTGGTGAGGTCAAAGCGCTCAACTCAATCGATCTCGATGTTTACGACGGCGAGTTTTTTTCGATGCTCGGTCCGTCAGGGTCGGGCAAGACAACCTGCTTACGCTTGATCGCTGGTTTCGAGCAGCCGACGAGCGGCAGCATCGAATTGAACGGGCAGCAAGTCGCGGGTGTGCCGCCTTACGAGCGCGATATCAACACGGTTTTTCAGGATTACGCGCTGTTCCCCCATATGACGGTCGCGGATAATATCGCGTATGGACTGATGGTCAAGCGGATGCCGAAAGCACAGCGCATCACGCGCGTCGATGAGATGCTGGCAATGGTGCGCTTGCCGGGTTTTGGCGGGCGTAAGCCGTCTCAGCTTTCTGGCGGTCAACGTCAGCGCGTAGCCTTGGCACGGGCATTGATCAATCATCCGAAAGTGCTGCTGCTGGACGAGCCACTTGGTGCGCTCGATCTCAAGCTGCGTCAGGAAATGCAGGTCGAACTTAAAACGATCCAACGCGAAGTCGGTATTACGTTCATTTTTGTCACGCATGACCAGGAAGAAGCGATGACGATGAGCGACCGGATCGCAGTATTCAACCACGGCAAAATCGAACAGGTCGGGACGCCGTACGAGATGTACGAAAACCCGCAGACGCGCTTTGTGGCGCAGTTTATTGGTACAACCAACGTGTTGGAAGGACCTATCGCGCAGCAGATCGTCGGTTCGCCCGCGCCATTTGCAGTGCGCCCAGAACGGATTGCGCTTTGTCCGCCGGATACGGCGATTCCGCCGGACAACATCGGCGTGCGTGGGATGATCACCGATGTGACGTATTTAGGCATGACGATACGCTGGATAATCGACATTGCTGGAACATTGGTCACGGTCATCGAACCAAGCGCACAACTGCACGCAAACGCGCTTGACGAGCGGCGCGGTCAGCCCTGTATGCTGGTGTGGCAAAAAGCCCATAACCGTGCGTTGAAGGAGGCGTAACTATGCGCCGTGCGATGAATTATCTGTATACGCACCCCAACGCAACGCTGGCGCTGCTGCTGTTGATCCCGATGGCTTGGCTGGTCATTTTTTATCTCGGCTCATTGAGCGCGATGGTCGTACAGAGCTTTTACACGCTCGACGATTTCACTGGGCGTGTTCTCCCTATATTTAGTACGTTCAGCTATCAGGAATTATTCAGTCCCGGCAATTTCGATATTGTCGTGCGTACGTTGGGTATGGCGACAGTGGTCACACTCGCGTCGGCGGTGATCGCGTTTCCGCTGGCGTATTTTATGGCGCGCTTTGCGAGTAAACGCACCAAAGGTTTGTTGTTTCTTGGCGTCATGCTGCCATTGTGGTCGAGTTATCTCGTCCGTGTATATGCGTGGAAGCTGATCCTCGCCAACGAAGGCATGATCGCATGGGGTGCGGCGCAGTTGGGGCTGACTGGCGTGCTGGAGTGGATTTTGAGCTTGCCCGTGATCGGCGGCGCATCGCTGTCGTTTTCGTATTTCGGCATGTTTCTCGTGTTCGTGTATATCTGGCTGCCGTACATGATCTTGCCGATCAATGCTGCGTTAGAGCGTGTGCCAAAATCATTGACCGAAGCATCAGCAGATTTGGGCGGGCGACCGAGCTATACATTTCGTAAGGTGATTCTGCCGTTGGCATTTCCGGGCATCGTCGCCGGGTCGATCTTCACATTTTCGCTGACGTTGGGCGACTATATCATCCCCAGCATCATTGGTGATTCGGCGCGTTTTATTGGGTCGGCAGTGCTGTTGTATCAAGGCACGGCGGGCAACTTGCCGTTGGCAGCGGCGTTCACGGTCGTCCCGATTGTGATTATGGGCGCGTATTTATTGCTCGCGCGTCGATTGGGGGCATTCGATGCGCTCTAAGGACATGCATCGCGCCGGACTTGGGCTTAAAGCGACGGCGACGGCGGTGTTGATCTTTTTGAACTTTCCGATCTTCGTGATCGGTTTATACGCCTTCACCACCGAAGAAGCTTCGTTTAGTTTTCCGCCGCCCGGTTTGACCACGCGGTGGTTTGGCGTCTTGATGGGGCGCAGCGATTTCTGGGAAGCGCTCGGTCTATCGCTGCAAGTCGCATTGGCGGCAACCGGCGTCGCTATTATTTTAGGGACGTTAATCGCGGCGGCATTGTATCGCTCGAATTTTTTTGGGAAAGAAGCGATCTCGCTGTTCGTGATTTTGCCGATCGCGTTACCGGGCATCGTGACGGGCATCGCGCTGCGATCCGCTATTGGCGTGCTGGATTTGAATCTAAGCACCTGGACGATCGTTATCGGACACGCGACGTTTTGCATGGTCACGGTTTATAACAATGTGGTTGCCCGGCTGCGGCGGATGCAGCATACACAGGTCGAAGCATCAATGGACTTGGGTGCGACGCCGTTTCAGACCTTTCGCTATGTGGTCTTCCCGAATATCGCCACGGCATTGTTAGCAGGGGCGTTTTTGGCATTCGCGCTCTCGTTTGACGAGATTATCGTGACGACGTTCACATCGGGGCAGCAAGAGACTCTGCCGATCTGGATATTCAGCCAGTTGACGCGCCCGCGTGACCGTCCGGTGACGAATGTCGCGGCGGTGTTCGTCATTGCGATCACACTGATCCCGATTTTGCTGGCGTATCGCTTTACGCGCGACGTGAGCGAGACGTAAAAGTAACGATTCAGCGCAAAGACACAAAGAAAAACAAGAAAGGCGTAAGCGATGACATCTATCGCCTGGCGGCTTTCAGTTCACCTTTGCGCCTTTGCGTTGACTCTTTTAATCCGAATTGATGACCGCTAACAACGCCTCTGCCGCCAGGCGATGTGCTAGCACGCTCGGATGCGTATCAAAGTTGTTGACGATTAAGCTGGTGGGTGGGTATGTGCGCATCGAGTCGGACATATCGACCACTTCGATGCTGCGTTCACGGAAATAACCCGCCACTTGTTCGACGGCGGGTGCGGAGGCGTCGATAGCCACCGGGTTCGCCCAGATAAGCACAATCAGGCGCGCATCGTTGTTTTGCGTCCATGCGACAAAACTATCGAGCTGCATGACCTGGCGCGCCCAGATTTCTGAGTCAAGATGGGCGTCGATCAAATCGCCAAGAAAATTCGAGTTGCGCTCGGACGAGGTGATCTGCGCCAGATTGTAATAGACGTAGTTGGGGACGAAAAAATTCAGCACGAACCACGACCCAAAACCTGGTTCTGGGAAACTAAAATTATCGTTTGGGTCTTGTTCATTTTGCTGCAAAATATAATCGATGTCGTTCAGATAGTACGACAAAATTACGGTATCCGGCTTATACGGATACAGGTTGAGGTTAAATTCTTCGACATCCGTATCCCAGCCGGTTTGAGCGATCACGTTTACATCGGTGCCGTCGTTCAAGCCAAGCTCGATCAACTGCGGAAATGTATCATCGATGTTGTTGATCCCCTGACCGACAGTGAATGAATCTCCGACGACGGCGATTCGGCGCGGCGCATTAGGGATCGGCTCATGATCGCGATAACCGAGCGTATTGAAACTAGGGTAATAAAAGTTTTGATACCAGTGATAGTTCATAGAGGTGAAGGTGTAAGCGTCAGTCGTGATGTAAAACAAGCGCAGATAGCTTTCAGCACCGACGAGGAACAAAAAGACCGTCGTCAGCGTGATTAAGACACCTGTGAGCGGATTCTTCGCCAGTTTGCCACCCATCATGTGTGCTTCATCGTGTGAACCGTCGAAATTGAGCAGATACAGCAATCCCCACAGCGCGATCAGCAAGTAGGCAAATTCAAATGGTGTCAGATAACGTCCGTTGGTTGGCTGAAAACCGACTGTCCACCAGCCAAGCATGAACGCGATATAGGCGATAATGACGAACCAATACAGTGCAGGCGCGCGCCGCAGCGCGTGAACGGGTGCGGCAGCGACCTGGCGAAGACGGTTCAGTTGTGGCAGGCGCAGTAAGCCGATCGCTGTAACCAGCCACAGTAGGATCAGCACTGTGATTAACAGCGGGTGATCGCCCCATACCGATTGCGCTTGCAGTGCAAAGATTGTTGCACCGCCTATACAAAGAAGCCAGATTATTCCTATTATTCCACGCATGTTCACGACCTATGTTGGTGGCTTCGTATTAAATATTTCGTTTTTGGTAGTCTTTACGATGATTTGGCGCAGCGAAAGCCGATGAACCAATCGCGTGTGTCGGGTTCAAGGCTGAAGCGCGTGTGCGCGCTCGCGCCGAAATCGATATAACTGTTAATGCCGCCGCGAAAGACGCGGTTGAGCGCTGGGTCGTCGAGATTCTCGCGTCCGTCCGTGCCATCATACGGGTAACGGCTGTAAATCGTACTTGTCCATTCAAAGACATTGCCCGACATATCGAGCGCGCCAACCCACGATGCTCCAGCAGGTCGCGAGCCTACATTGGCGGTCTCGTTGTTCGAGTTCTGGTCAAATACGAGATTATCTGCGATCAAGTCGTCACCCCATGGATAATGCAACTGATCGACGCCGCGCGCCGCATATTCCCATTCGGCTTCGGTCGGTAAGCGCATATTCTTTGATGCACAAAAGTCGCGCGCTTCAAACCATGTCAAATTTTCGCGCGGACGAGTCGTGCCGGGAAAATGTCCCTCGGTATTATACTGTCCGTTGGTCACTTCGGTGCGCCCGATCCAGTATGGCGTTGTGAAACAAATGTCGTGCGCGGGGCGCTCGTCTCGGCGTCCATCTTCACTGCCCATCACGAAACAGCCCGCTGGGACGCGCATCATGTCGATGCCGTCGAATGTCTCCATGATCGGACTCCAATCCGCGTTAGCGATGACCGGAGTCGGTGCTGGCGTGGCAGGCGGCGCGGGTTGACAGGCAGCTAATAGACCGACTAAACCGAGCAGGGCGAAAACGTGTCGTATCAACATGCAGATTCTCCGTAGGGGTGATCGGGCGGTATGATCACCCTCCCTACAAGTTCATGAAAAGATCGCTTGATTCTAGCAGGTTCGGGTGTGGACATCCCATATTGAAGTTGAGCGGCGCGTCCGTTAATCTTGTACGTTCAATGTTTGGAAAGAAGGCTGTACTTGAAAACCTTAATCGTGACCGGTTCTAGCGGGCTGATTGGCTCGGAAGTGGTCATGCACTTCGACGCACTCGGCTGGCAGGTGATCGGTGTCGATAACAACATGCGCCGCGACTTTTTTGGCGAGCGCGGCGATACGCGCTGGAATCAGCGCCGTTTAGAGACGACATGCGCGCATTTTCGGCATGTCGAATTGGATATCCGCGACCGCACGGGCGTAACAACTCTGATCCGCGACGTGCGACCCGATTTGATCGTGCACGCGGCGGCGCAGCCCAGTCATGATCTGGCGGCGGCGCGCCCATTTGACGATTTTGACGTGAACGCGGTCGGCACGATGAATCTGCTCGAAGCGACACGGCAGGGTGCGGGAGATGCGGTCTTTATTCACATGTCGACCAATAAGGTCTACGGCGACCGTCCGAATACGATTCCCTTAATCGAACTGGAAACGCGTTGGGATTATGCCGACCCGGCGTATGAGAACGGAATCCCAGAGACGTTCGAAATTGACAGCTCGATGCACAGCATTTTTGGCGCGTCAAAAGTAGCAGCAGACGTCATGGTGCAAGAATATGGACGATATTTTGGGATGAAAACGGCGTGTCTGCGCGGTGGCTGCCTGACAGGTCCGAATCACAGCGGTGTCGAACTACACGGCTTTTTGAGCTACCTCATCCGCTGTAATATCGAAGAACGCGAGTACAGCATTTACGGTTATCAAGGCAAGCAGGTGCGCGATAACATCCATGCTTATGATGTAGCGAACGCGATTGATTTGTTTTATCAGCAGCCGTCATGTGGTGCGGTCTTCAATTTGGGTGGCGGGCGTGGCAATACCGTCTCAATTTTGGAGGCATTCGAGCGCGCCCAGCAACTGACGGGCAAAAAGATGCGGTATCACTACGTGGATCAGCCACGAGCAGGCGATCATATCTGTTACATTTCGGATTTGTCGCACATGCGCGCATCGCTGCCGGGCTGGGATATCACCCGCAATTTGGATCATATCTTTGAAGAAATCGTGAGCAGTTGGGAAACGCGATTGGCGACGGTATGAAATTGTCCATCGTTATCCCGGCGCGCAATGAGTGCGAAAACATTGGCAGCACGATTCAGGGCTTATTGACGTATCTCGACAGTGTTGACCTGCACACACTCGAAATTCTCGTTGTGGATGATGGCAGCAGTGATGGCACTGGCGATGTGGTACGTGGAATCGGGGCGCATGACCCGCGTGTACACGTGGTTCGCAACGACGGGCGCAATGGTTACGGACGCGCAGTCACTTTGGGACTGACACATTTCACCGGAGATGCGGTGATAGTGTATATGGCGGATGCGAGCGACGACCCGCGTGACGTGGAAAAATATTACTATTTGCTGCGTGATAAAGCCGATTGTGCGTTCGGATCGCGCTTTTTGAACGGCTCGAAAATTTATGATTACCCACGTTTCAAGTTGATTATTAACCGCATCGCCAATTTTGCGATCCGGCTCATGTTTGGGATGCGCTTCAACGATACGACCAACGCGTTTAAGGGGTATCGTGCCAATGTGATCGTCGGATGTCGTCCGTTCGTATCACCGCACTTCAATTTGACCATCGAGCTGCCGCTTAAGGCGATCGTGCGTGGGTATACGTTCGCTGTCACGCCGATTAGTTGGCGCAACCGTAAACACGGCATCTCATCGCTCAAGCTGAAAGAGCAGGGTAGTCGTTACTTGTATACGCTGATGACGGTTTGGTTTGAATATTTGCTGGTACGCCATGATACACGCCGCCCTGATGGCGAAGTATTCGTGCCCTGGGATGAGGCTTAATATGCGCGTATTGGTGACAGGCGGCGCGGGATTTATCGGCGGTCATGTCGTCGAACGGCTCATCGCGGAAAATCACACACCTATCGTATTGGATAACGAAAGTACGGGCACGCGCGCCAATGTGCCCGAAGGTGTCGCCTATTTCAAAGGTGATGTGCGAAGCAGCGATGATGTGAACGCCGCATTCGAGGCGGGTATCGATGCGGTCTTGCATATCGCGGGGCAGGCGTCGATCCGGCTTTCTTTTCTCGACCCAACCGCTGATCTCAATGTCAATACAGTCGGTACAATCAACGTGATTCAAGCATGTTTGGCGCACAGCGTCTCACGCCTGATATTTGCCAGTTCGATGACGATTTATGGGAATTCCGCGCGTGTGCCGACCGATGAAACCACCCCGCCGAACCCCGTTTCCTATTACGCGATCACCAAATATGCCGCCGAACGGTATGTGCATACGACTGCGGCGCGGCGCGACCTTGCAAGCCCGCTCAATGTGACCTCGTTTCGCATGTTCAACGTGTATGGCGAACGACAAAGTCTGAACAACGCCTATCAAGGTGTGTTCGCCATTTTTACAGGCAATGTACTGCGCGGTGAACCGATCCATATTCACAGCGACGGCGAACAATCGCGCGATTTTGTCGATGTTCGTGATATTGCGCGCGCGTGGGTGAGCGCGATCGATAACCCGGCAACCTTCGGACAAGTGATCAATCTTGGCACAGGCGTACAGCGCACTGTCAATCAACTGTGTAATGAGACGCTGGCGATTTTTGGGCGTGCGCGCGATAATTATCCTGTTATCTATCATGACGCGCAGCCGGGCGATATGCGCACCAGCGCCGCCGATATTTCGCACGCACGCACCTTGATGGGCTGGGAGCCGACGGTCGAGTTTGCCGATGGGATGCGCCGCTTTATAGAGTGGGCGAAAACCGTCATTCCAACTGCGTAAAAGTGATCGAATCCAACAAAATCGATAAATCGCGCTGGTCTTCGTTTTGCCCGACTTCATCAGGTGAAATGGTATCATCGTAATTGATCGTCAGCGTCAAGCCTTCGCCACCTCCTATTTGAGTCGCTGGAATATCGACCGAATAAACGCCAAGTATATCTGGCATGATCCGCAGTCTGTAAACGAAGAGTCCATCGATCCAGATTTCTGTCCAGCGCGGCACATAAAATGACTGAGCGATCAGTTCAACGCGGTAGCTTCCTGGCGGAAGGTCTACGTAGACATTGGCATAATTGTTTTCAGTTTCACCAAGCCAACGGATCGACATGTCGAAAATTGTTTCGGGGGGATAGTAACCCCAGCCGAGATAGCGTTGATCGTCGGCACTGCCCACATCGATGATGTAACGCCCGTTTTCATCGCGGGGCGGCGTGCGGGGATCACAGCCGTCAGGGTGCCAGCGCGTGCGATAGGCGATCACGCTGTTTTCTAGCGTTGGTGGGCAGAGCAGATCGCTTTGGGCATTGAACCAGCCAACGATCTCTTGCAGTGTGGGCGCATACGGATCGATTAAATTGGTATGAATGACGATGTAGCCAATCGGATAGCTGAAAATGCGTTCCTCGAGTTGTGCGCGCACCGCATCCTGATCGATGTAACGCCGCTGACCAAGCCAAGCCATCATCGGGTCATCGGTATTCATCCATGTGTAATGTGACGTGTTCACGCGCGAAATATGCCCATTAATCATGCGCTTGCCGTGCGTAAGTCCATAGAACTGGAGCGCGGAATAGTCGGTGATGCCAACGATCCCTTCACCGCTGCTGCCGCCTGTTGGCACTTCTAACACCACATACTCATAAGGTTCGCGCGCCATGTGTTCGTAAAGCGCGTACCGCGTCGGCTGTAGCTGTATCGGCACGGACTGCCATACACGCGAATCGAGCAGCACGACGAGCATCAGCGCGAACGCAGCGCGGTTCTGCCATTTGCGAGACTGCGAGAGAAATACGGTTAGCGTTTTTAAGCTGAACAGGGTAAACGCGATGAGAATCACGACGCCGAAACGTTCGGGGTAGCGAAACATGCCACCAAACGCATCGTGAAAGACGCGATAAAGCATTGGAATAGTGGTTGTGCCAATCTGGATTGATGCGCCGACGGACAGCATAAGAGGGATGATGCCTGTGATGAGCCACAGCCAAGCGGGTGCAAAATGCAGCTCCCACCCCCTGACCTTCTCCCCGTACACATGAAGCGGGGGAGAACCACGACGCTTAATGATTGACGCGATGCTGAGCAGGGTGAGGGGTAGTATCACAGCGCCGAGCGGGACGTTGGTATTTTCAGTGTGCCAGAAATAGCCGAGCGGAAACGGAATGGCGACGGCGCGATCGGCTGGCGTTGGCGCAAGTCCGGCGCGGTCGAACGATAAAATCGCGGGCAGCGTGCCACCAATCCACAAAAGCACTAACGCGACGCTGAGCGCAATCACGCCACTTGTGACCAAACGAACGCGCTGACGTGAGCGCCACAACGTCCAGATACCGTATGGCATGATCAGGAACGCGAGATAGAGCGCGTACTGTAAATCCGTGATTTGCATTGCCCACAACGTGAAGCCGAAAAGCCCACTCCAAATCAGCGACGTGCGCCATGCCTGCGACCGCGTGATTTCACCCCACGTCAACAATGCGAGTGGCAGCCAAAACCACGCGATCAGGCTGGTCATCGACCATTCGGCAGCGAAAAATAGCAGGGGCGATAGTTCCAGCATGGCGCCACCGACCAATGCCAGGCGGCGCGAGACGCCTTCGCGGCGCAGCAGTGCATAAAAACATACGCCGCTGAGTGTGAACGCGATCACAAAGATTGCGTTAAACGCGGCAAACGTTCCTGCGAGCGGCTCGATGAGCGCCCACAGCGGATACCAGAAGGGCGCCAGCGTATGATAAGCGAGACCAGACACGAACGGAAATAAAACAAAGTTGGTTTGATAAATACTCAGCCCGTTCGTAAGCGCATGATGAATCCAGCCGTAATTCCAATGAAAATGATAATAGTCGGTGACGCCATCGCCGGGCATGTGGGTGGCGACGTGCAAAATCGGTTGATGTAAAGCGATGAACGCCAGTAAAAAGAAAAACGCAAAAACAAGTACGAACCGCAGTGAACGCAAAGCGCACGGAGCATTTGCTATCATAGTTCTGCGTCCTCAGTATGCTTTGCGGTTCAAAAAAGCGGCGTTATTGTGCATCTGAAAAATACTGTTGGTAAATCGCATCCGCGACGACGCGCGAAAATGCTGCGCTTGGATGTGCATCGCGGACGGAGACCACGCGCTCCAGATACGGCATAGCTTCGGCTTGATCGAATAGGCGCAGCGTAGGGTAGCCGCGCGCCTCAAAGACCTGCGCGACGCGGTCTACATAAGCGATGCTGGCGAATGGTGCTGGCATATCGGGAAAAACAACTGGGATCAGGCGGGCGCCTGTGCCTTCAATATGATCGATGACGGCTTCGATTTGCGCACGGTGAATATCCCATACCATCGGCGTATCGTACATACGGTGCAGCCAATCGGCATAGACATCGCCGCCGCGTGCCGCTGTCCCTGCCAGCCGCCAGTACAGAAAATTACCGAGGTAAGAATCCGCCGCCCACGACGGCATGGCAGCGAGTGGATTCAAATCAGGATTTTGTCCGATGCTCAACGCGGCGTTTTCGATATCGTTGAGCGTGTACTGCCAGATCACGATATCGGGGTTTTGAAGTGGGTATTCGCGTAGATTTTGCAGTTCATCCGGCGTCGATGTCGCCGGTTCACCAAGATTGATGACGACATAATCTGCGTCTAAACGTGAATGCAGCACGTTCGTCCAGCGATCTTCAGGGTTTTCGATGCCCCACCCGGCAGTCAGCGAGTCCCCGACGGCTATTACCGTTGTTTTATCCATCCAGGCATCAAACATTGGTTCGGGATCGCGATAACCCAAAGCATTATCCTGCCAGTAACGATCCAGCCAATTTTGTGACGCCAGGGTTGGCAAACCATCGGATTCAGCATACGTATAGCGAAAAAAGAGTTCGCCGACGATCAACGCCAGCATAAAAACGACATAGGTAATCAACAAATTAGCGCTGATCATGCGTGCGCGCGCTGCTCGTTTTTGCGCGACGCCGACCACGAACAATAAGCCGATCACGATCAAGATGACAACGATCAGTAACAAACGAACTCCGAAATGCTCAAAAACATTACGCAAAGGCACGAAGGTGCAAAAAAGTGTCGGGTATCCGGGTCGGCATTCATGCCACCGCTACACAGTCCCGCATTATGGAGACTGAATGCGGAATTGTACCGTATCGATCATAACTGAAAGTGCGCGTGGGTCGGCACTTTGACCGATTTGTGCCGGAATAATCACATCATCGTAAGCGAATGAAAGCGTAATATGACGTCCATCACCGATAAACTCAGCGGGTACTTCGAATGTAAATGTCTGAAACACATTGGGCATGACGGTCACGGGTTCGCCCAATGCCTGATCGTTGACGAGCAGCATAAGTTGGCGCGCCTGCCAGAAAGCTTGTGCGTTGAACGTGACCTCATAATCACCCGGCGGCAAATCGATGTATAGATCGGCGCGTGCGGTTTCTCCTGCCCAACGCATCGTCAAATCGAAGATGTTTTCGCGCCAATGCCAGCCGTCACCGAGATATACGTTGTCGTCCGCGCCAATATCGATGATGTATACGCCAGGTTCGCTTTCGGGCGGTGTGCGTGGACTGCACCCATCAGGATGCCAGCGTGTTCGATACACGATTAAATCGCGTTCGGTAACGGGCGGACAAAGTAAATCGTCCTGAGCATTGAAGAAACCAAGCATCTCGCCCAAAACGGGCGTGTTCGGCTCGAATAAGCGGCTGTGAATCAAGATATACCCAATCGGGTAGTCGTTTATACGTGCACTGAGCTGATCGCGCACCGAAGGCGCATCGAGTGGACGGCGCTGACCTAACCACGCCGTCATTGGGTCGAGCATGTGAATACTCCACAACGGATCAATGCCCGCGCGTGAGACAAATCCGTTTAGCGTCGAGCGCTGATGAATTACCCCATAATACTGAAGTTGGATCGCGCGCGGATCGCCAAACAACACTTCGCCTGTGCCGACGCCGACCGGAACATCCAGGATCATGTACGGATCACCGCGTTCTTGACCGATGGCATCGATCATCGCGTAATGGGGTGGCACATCCTGGAGCGGAGCCGTCTCGAACAAGCGAACACTGATCGCCAATAAGAAAATGACGAACGCGCCTGTTGGCAGCAATCGTGGCTCAGCGCGGCGCGTGTTCATCGTCGGCAGGATGCGCGTCCATATAAGACCGCAAAATGTCATCGCCGCCAGCGTATAAATCGGCGCTAAGCGCCAGGGCATTCTAAAGTTGCCATCTGTCATGGCGTGCATCAAACGATACGGCATCGGAATCGTCAAGTCGCCGATGTGCACATCCGCGCCGAGCGAGAGCAAGAATGGCGGCATTGCGACGAGCAGCCAGAACCATGCCGGGGTGCGGCTGCTCCTCCCGTATTCTCCCCTGAATTTCGGGGAGGGGCGCAGACGCGATGCACGCCAGCTCAAAATCATCCAGACGACGAGTGTCACGAGTAAAGCCGTCGTCACAAACGCGCCCAGCGACGGCTTGCTCCATTCCCACCATTCGGCATTCATGCTAAAGAATCCGCTTGGAAATGGGATTCCCGGTCGATCTTCGACGCTGCCAGGCGCGAGTTGAGCCGTGAAGCGTGCCATATATCGCAGCGGTCCAGCAAACCATAATAATCCGCCACCGATGACGACGGCGACACTACCGAGCGGAATCAGCAGAAGGCGCGCGCGCGATCGCCATAACGTCCACAGCCCATACGGAATCAATACGAAGCCCACGAAGATCGGAAACTGCAAGTCGGTTAAACCCAATCCCCATATGGCGATACCCATCACGATCGCCCATGCGACAGCGTGCGGATAACGGTTTGTTTCGGCACTGCGCATTATCTGTTTCCATAATAACAGAAACGTGGGCAACCAAAACCAATCCATCAAATTGAGATGCGTGTTGTAATAAAAATAGCGTGAAATCGGGAGCGCTTGCAGGGCTAAGCCGCCGATAAGCGCCAATGCGGGGCGCACACCCTCTGAACGCATCCAAAGGTAAAGCAGCCAGCCATTGAGCGTACACGCTGTAAAAATAATTACGTTGACGGCGGTCAGCGTGCCTATCAACGGTTCAAGAACTGCCCATACCGGATACCAGAACGCGGTCAACGCGTGATAGCCGAAATTGTTGAGCATCGGGTAAAAGACGAAATTGGTCTCGTACACGTTTAGCCCAGGCGTCGTAAACGCGTGACGAATCCACCAGAAATTCCAGTTGTAGTTGAAAAAATCGAAGCCCGCGACCTTGACGCCGTTGTAAACGATCAACGGATGCAGCAGGATGAATGCCACGCCGCCATAAACAGCGAGTGCGAGTAGATTGAGACGAGCCGAACGAGCCATACGTTTGCACAACGATTTGACGACGCGCCCGATTTTAAGGGATTAGCGGTTGTTCGTCACGGTCAAATCGCTATAATGGCTTACATTCGAGCAAATAAAAGCATGGAGTTCACGTCAATGATTAAAGTTCGTGCCGTCTTACTTACGATTTTTTTCGTTGTGATGCCGCTTTTGGCGACGACGTTTTTATTAGCAGCGCCTTCAGAAGTGGCACTGGCTTGCAACCCGTGTGATTGCCCGGACGACGACCGCGTAAATTGTCAGGGCATCGACGAATATGGCGTATATACGCGCACCTCGTCGAATGGTAGCTGCTATATCGATGCATATTTGATCGATGCTGAAGGCAGATCGCGCCGTGCTTTCCGCGCTACGACGACCGAATTGAGCACCGTGCCGGAACTGCCCGAAGTAAATACGCAGATCGAATCATACTTTGAAATTGCATTGTACCGTCTGACATCCGGTGAATTTCAAGTCAATTACGGACCCAGCCGCCAGGACGGTAAAATCTACGAATTGATCTGGACGGGTTGCCCTGCGACCGCCGAACGCCGCGAGAATACCTATATTCCGTAATTTGCTGCTTGACGAGTAAGATAAGCAGACAATTGAGTAGTCCAGGCGACCTGCGGGTCGCCTCGGTGATTCATAGGGATAACCAATGCGCCTCCTTTACCTACTATTCGTATGCCTGTTTTTTTCAATCGGGGTAAGCGCGCAGGAAATTATTGATAGTGATATTCGCGCGGATCGACTGGGTATCAATCACATCAGCGGCGTCGATATTCCTTCCAGCGATGTACGCTACGCGCGCGCGCGCGCGCTGGGTGCGGGGTGGAATCGATGGGCGCTGTACTGGAATATTGTCGAATCGCAGCGTGGTTCGTTCGATTGGGACGCTTACGACGCACTGGTGACAGCCGACATTGACGCCGGATTCGATATCGACGCAATTTTGCTCGGCATTCCATCGTTTCATCGGCGCGGCGAGAGTATCGATGGGCTGAACGAACCCATTTTCGCGGATAACAGCGATATTCCTGCGGCAGGTAAAAATATCAATCCCAATAATCCGTTTGCGGCATTTGTATTTCGTGTAGTCAGTCGTTATAAGCCTGGCGGAACGTTAGCCCAAGTCAACGGCTGGAATGATGAACGCGGAATCAGGGTGTGGGAAGTGTGGAACGAGCCGGACTTCCGCCAATTCTGGAGCGGAGGCGTCAATGATTACGCACGGTTGCTAAAAATTTCGTATCTGATCATCCATGCTGTTGATCCTGAAGCGACGGTCATGATCGGAGGCTTGCTGTATCCCAACCAGAGCAATTGGCTCGCGGCGACACTTCGCATCATCGACCAAGACCCGTTAAAAGACGATTATGACTGGTATTTCGATGCCGTTGGCGTCCACAGCTACACAACAGCGTGGCGAAGCGGCTGGCTGACATTGTACGTGCGTCAAACAATGGTCGAATTTGGCTTGCAGCGTCCTATCTGGCTAAATGAGAGCGGTGCGCCCGTCTGGGATGATTATCCGGGTCCTACTTGGTTGACGGACGCGCCTGATCAACGATTGAACCGTTTGACGGCTCAGGAAGCTGCCGATTATTTCATCAAGAGCGCGGCATGGGCATATGCGGAAGGCGCGGAGGTCGTATTTTTGTTTCAGTTGTACGACGACTGCGGCGATCAACCTGCTGGAACGAATTTTCCGCCGCATGATGGCGAACTATGCCGTGGTGATGTACCTTGTTTTGGAGATGCATTCGGCATTTACTCGAATGTTGAAAGCAGCGTATGTTTCGCGCAGCATCCTCGACCAGACAGCGCGCGCCCAATCGCAGCCGCGTATCGGCAAGCCGCAGAGATTTTTGGGAGTGTGCCGTTTAGTCCGCGCGGTGTGATCGATACAGTGACGCGCGAAGGCGTGGTCATGATCACGTTCAGCCGCCCGACTACCGATGAGCGGATTATGGTGATGTGGAATGTGACAGGGCGCATGATTGAGATATCGATTCCACGTCATGATAATGCCCAAATTTACGCGGCGTTTGACGAGGTTGAGATGACGGATGAAGCCTATGTAGTGCAGTTGCAACCGGATATATCGGGTCGCGCATTGCCAGATGACGAGTCGATCATCCCGAATGGCGGATCGCCCATTGTGATTATCGACCGTCTGCCTGAAACCGAGTCGATCAACTTACAGGTGCGAACCTATGCACGTGCGTCCACCGACGCCATCGCTCCGACGGCGACTCCGCTCCCCGATATTGGTGTCCCGCTGGATGAACTTGAAACACGCCTCGAAAATTCACCCACAGGTGTCATTTTCACGGCACTCCAATATGCGCGCATTCGCACCGAGCCAAATACGGAGACCAGTCAAGTCGTCGGTCAACTTGCGCCGACACAGAGCGCCGTTATGACTGGGCGTTTGGCAGATGACTCATGGGTACGAATCGAGTTTCAAGGACAACCGGCATGGATCGCTGGATTTTTGGGGTTGGTGACAGGCGATATCAGCGTGATTCCCATCATTGAAGTTGAAGCGCCTGCAATACCAGCGGCAGAAACGACCGAAGAACCCGCCGCGAGTTCGTGACAGGGTATGGTGACACTCTACAGCCGCTAAAGCGGCGTAGCTTCTGAAGAACGCTTGCGCTTACCGTCCCCTTGCGGGTTTGGCAGAGGCGCTGCGTTATCCGTCACGGATGTGTCCCATCCGTCTTGCATTAAAGCACGTTGCAGGATATTGATAGCCGCGTTGTGGTCTCGGTCTAGAGTGAGACCACAGGCACAGTCAACCCATCGGGTAGACAAGTCGAAGTTTTGAAACATGACACCGCAATTCGAGCAGCATTTGGACGTATAAAGCAGGGTCAACCGCTATCACCACACGCCCGGCACTTGCAGCCTTGTATGTGAGGAATTGGCGGAATATACCCCATCCACTATCCAGAATGCTTTTACTCAGGTGGCGGTTTCGCGTCATGTTGCGAATGCGCAAGTCTTCCAACGCGATCAAATCAAAGTCTTTAACCAACCCGTGACTGAGTTTGTGTGCATAGTCACGACGCTG